>NZ_JADMKV010000077.1 GCF_015476545.1 Methylobacter sp. BlB1
TTACGACAAAATCGCTTGGTAGTTAAAGTACGACAAAGTCCCTTGGTGTTAACAGCTCCCACGGGGACGGCCTTGACCTGAAGGGGCATCGGAAGTTATTTTTAGCCGAATCCTCAGACGTATGAGTCAATTGTCTGCGTAACATCAGATATTAATTAGAACAGTGATATAGATTATTGCCAGTCAGCTGTGATGCAACTGACTGGCAAATAGTTGCCGCAGTTTCACGGTCTTGATAAGCAGAAATCACCCCAGAATCCGGGTATTTTTCCCATCGGGCTACTTTTTGCTCTTGCACGGCAAGAGTTTATTTCATCATTGATCTTCTGAAACCGCTATCCAATTTGCTATTGGCATCTTGAGCTAATTGGGCTGCCCGATTAGCTGCATCTTCCGCTGCTTGGGCTCTTGCAGCGGCGTCAGCCGCTGCGGATTGTGCATTTGCCGCATCGGATGATGCTTGAGAAACTTTAGCATTCAAGCCATCAATCTGCGACTGTATATTTTCAACATCGCCACTCGTCGCACAAGCCGTAACCATACTGAAAGCCAAAGTAATCATTGATAATTTTATTATTTTTTTCATAGGATTTTCCTCACTGAAGATTATCGTTAAATATGTTAAACAACTTTCAATTTTTCCTCGTTCAGTGTCTATCTTTACTGATTTATCTCATCAATATTATTTAAAAACAGTAAACCAATGATTTTAACGCTTTTTATTGACAATTATTGGATAGGCTTCATTCCACAAAGTTTCATGCAAATAACTGGATTATGCTTAATTTGAGCTTGCTCAATGAATTTTGGATATTTTGTGAAGAAATATATTCCATACAATATTATTCCTACCACCATTGATCATCAGATAAATATTTAAGGAATAATTCACTGATCAGGGTTATAGATATGGGCTGCCGTTTTAATCGTTTTTTGAGATCAAAAACAAACTCCATCGAATAGTATTTATAGAAAAGCCCTAAACAGTAATATTGGATTTATAAAATTTTGCCTGATTCAATGCTTCAGCGGAGCTTCAGTACGCTCACCCGTTAAGCCTTGTGTTCCGGCTTTATAATCAGTCTTGTTCCGCTGCAACCTATCCCATCCGGCCCGGGCTGGGGATGCTATTCATGATCGGCCCCATGCTCGGGAAAGAATCCTGGCGGGCTCTTCTTCCAGCGGTAGCCGTAGCGGGCCAGGTTGTAGCCGGTATCGAACAAGACCTTCATCACCTGATTGTTGAACTCATCGCTCCGGTTCGTATCCAGTTCATCGGGAATGTGGGCCAGATTGAAATCGAGGCCGTCCCGTTGGGCGACTACGTAAATGCGGTAGATATCACCGACGCCCTGGGCCTTGATCAGCGAAGCAACAGAGCGCGGGGCGATGGAGCGCATGACCGGCTTCACATCAAGCCAAGTGGGCTTGAGCCGGGTATTGCGGATAACGAAGACCCGCGGTATGCGGCGGGGCCGGTCAAATCCGAGCACCTTCCTGCCTGCCGGCAGGTTCAACATAGGACCGTAAAGGAACACCTGATTGGTCACGCCTCCATCGACATGCATTTCGTCATAGCGATCCCCGACGGCTTCAACGGAAATATATATCGGGGGAAAAGCCACCGGCACGGCTGCGGAGGCAATCATGATCTTACGGAACAGTTCGAGCGCATCCTGATGACCCGACGCCGCGATGGCGCTCATGTTCCAGATCACGGGCCGCTGTGCATCCAGGGCGGTAGTGCCGATATAGAGCCGTCTCCCCTTAAGATGCTCAGCGGCGATGTCCTTGAGCATCTTCTCATCGACATAGTCCGTAGTAAGCTTGGCGAGAGGGTCATTCAGCGCGATGGCATCCGTCTGCACCATGCCGAAGAGGGATTTCAGCTTAAAAACTTCCTTGGAGGAAATCGTCGTGTACACCTTTTTCAATTTCTCGTCATAGGCCGGCCCCAAAAATGCGAACGGCGCAGTCAATGCTCCCGTGCTTATGCCGGTGACCAGCTTAAAGCTCGGGCGGTTGCCGGCGGCAGACCAGCCGCACAACATTCCCGCGCCGAAAGCGCCATCCCCGCCGCCGCCCGAAATTGCCAGGATATCGACATATTCGCCCTCCCGAAACAGGCCGCTCCGCTCTTCCTGCCGGAAGGATTCGATCAAGTCCTTCTGGAATACCGGGCTGAATTCATCGCCCCAGGCCCGCACACCCGGCACTCCCGGCACCTGCACCAGCGCCTCGACCTGCTGCGGCGGCGGAGAATGGGGCCGGAGGGCGGCGCAACCGGACAATGCAGTCATAATCAAGCCCCAATACACCGGCAAAGCAATCAATTTGATCATAGCAAAACCTCTTTAGAATCCAGCGCCATCAAGAGCATGTGAATCTTGCTTCAATACCAGGACACGAGTGACTTAAACCAGACACATTGATCTTTACCAATAGCCTGTCAGCCCGATGAACGGTCCGCTCATCGTGACGTTGGTTTCAATGAGGCGTTTTTTCAAATCCAGGCGCAGGGCTCTATAGCCGGCTTCCAGCGAGGCAGATACGCCGAACAGAGTGGTGCGATAGCCGACCATCCCCATCACGGAGCCGGCGAAATCGACGTCGTCCATGCCAAAGCCGCCGCCATTGCCGTCCACCAGCACGAACCATTCCGGGCTGAATTCCACCGTGAACCGCCCGCCGATGAGCGGACTGGAGAGACTCTCGCTGGAAGAGGCGTTGCCTATGCCCCTGAACTCAACCTGATTGTCCAGCCAGATGGTTCGCCCGCCGAGATAGACTTCGAGCATGTTGGACCTCGTCTTTTTTGCCCAGTGACCGACCTGCTCCGCAGCCGGCGCGCCGAACAGCCGGTACATGACCCCGTACTCCATGATGCCCAACTGGCTTGACAAGCCCTTGCTGATCCCCTGGTCGAATCCGGGCTCGAAATCCAGACCCATGTAATTGCCATCCACATACAACCCCAGCCGCTCGTAATGTGCTTCAAGCCTGCCCATAAAAGCCAGCGGGAAGTTCCTTAGCTCTTCGGCAATATCGATAAAACTGGTATCGACCGACTTGCTAAACCGGCCTGCGGAGAAGTCGCCGTCCACGCCGGGCAACCAGCCGTAGAGCGTGAGATTGAAAGCCCAGGGATTTTTGACGGCGCCCTCTTCATTAGCCTCGGCGCCGTGCAAACTGAATGCCGCCGCCAAGCCTGCCACTAGAGCCAAGGCTTTGAAAAATGGAAACAAACCGCCTTTTTTAGTCATATCAAACTCCTGCTGAGATAACTTCCCATATCACTTGATTAAATCCACCCCTGTTCTCTGAATCTCCCCCTCAGCTGATAGGCGATCTCCTTGGCAGTCGCCTGCGCGGCATCTGCCAGCGTTGCCGGACCTTTCCTTTCTCCTTCCAGTCTCGACGCGCCATTGACGATAAGATCGAGAGGGCTCCCCGTCGCGGCGAGGCTTATAAAGCCCATCGGCATGCCCGGCGATTTGCTGCCCACGGGCTCAAGCTGCCCCGTTCCAAATCTGAACAAACCCTGATCCATCTCCAGGTGTCCCTCGACCAATGTCCTCAGGTCGGCAGTCTTGGAGCTTAATCCGATCAGCATATGCTCGCCGAGGCAGTCCTGATCAATAGAGACGAAATAACCTCTGATAACCAGATCTCCTATCTGCGGCGCTGGTTGACTGGCGGCGTATACGGCCGGCAGTCCCATGTCCTGAATCTCGGCAACTAGATTCTGCGCGACTTCAGCACCCAATGTGCGGCCGGTCTCGATCTGCTCCGGCGTTTGCAGCGCCGGATATCCGGCAAATCGGCCAGCGAGAGCGAAGTCGGATGAAACATCGCCCGGCGTCGCGGCAAAGTCATGAACAATGATGCGGTCGGGCCGGTCAATCTTTTCGCCCATGAACGGTTGGCGTGCAGTAATCTGGGTGCCGGATGCGCATCCGACCAGAATAATCAGGGCAAATAAACTTGGCACAGTAAGGTTAAGCCGTCTCATGACAATCCTCCAGTGACAGATTCAATGCAATGAATTGAGAAAGGGCTAGGGACATTGCCCCGGCCCGATCATAGGGTTATAAATTTCAATTTGCTTCTGTAGAGGGTAATTACGTCCTGCACTGGTTATCTAGCGTGGCTCTGGCACGGGCACATAAATGATGCCGCTGTTGCTGTAAGCCTGGGTATACCAAGTGGAGCCGCACTGATAATAAGTCACTCCGGCAACAATTTTGGTAGTAGCCGCGCAAGGCAGGCTCGCATAGCCTGAAGGCGGAGGGGCAGCCTGGACCACTGTCGTGGACGATTCGTCAGTGTTCTCCGATGACTCGCCCGCCGCATAGCCGCCGACAGCACCCAGCGCGGCCGCACCGACCGCCACGGCCGCGACTTCGCCGTCGTCCCAGTCGTCATGGTCATAGTAATAGCCTGATGGCGGATAATAGCCTGAGGGTGGATAGTAACCACGAGGATAAGACTGCGCGGCTTGTTGACGGCTCTGCTGCGCCTGTTGCTGCTGCGCTTGACGGCTCTGCTGCGCTTGCTGTCCGTATTGTTGCCGGCTCTGTTGCGCTTGTTGTCCGTATTCTTGCCGACTTTGCTGCGTCTGTTGTCCGTATTGTTGCCGGCTCTGCTGCAACTGCTGCCTGTCGTATTGCGGATGGCTCTGCTGTAATTGCTGCCGTCTCTGCTGCGCTGAGCCGGCGTAAGCCTGACGGGATGCAGCGCCTGCCCTGCTGCCCTGATAGCTTGAAGCGCGGGAGGCAAAGCTGCCGCTAGCCGCAGCCCCGCTTCGTGAAAAACCGCCCCCTCCAGCCCCGCCGCCACGGGAAAAGCCTCCTCCACCGCCCCGGAAGCCTCCGCCGCCTCCGCGACCACGAGCGGCAGCCTCATCCACGGACCCTATCAGTAAAACGATTGCAGCCATAGCAACTGTAACGCATATTGAAGGTCTGATATTCATTTCTGTCCTCCGGTTTGTTCCGGGGCCGCTCCCCTCTGAAGCGCGACCTGTGGCAGCTGTGCAAGAAAGGAGATCTTCTGTGCTCCCTCAGGCGGAGTGAATGCAAACAGGGAATCCTGGACTTCGGGCGAGAGATTCCAATCGGAAAAATGTGCCCGGAACTGGGGCTGCCCCTCGGCGTTCTTGTAAGTCAATACTATGCGGAGCGGCAGCGGCTGGGCGCCCTCTTTGATCCAGACCTGATAATCTACCGTCTCGGTGCGTCCTGCCAAATGATGCGCAGGCACGCCATAGATTTCAGTCCTCTCTACATAGTCGAGCGACTGGGTCCGGCGCTTGAGTTCGTCCGGAGACCGGCTGACCAGGAGCACGGCCAGCGGCAACCTCATGTTAAGATCCTTGAGAAAATAGGTAACCGCCGCATCGATACCGCCGGGCTTGTAGACTTGCGCGTAGACGTTCCGGGACGGATTGAAGACCGTGATATCCTTGCCGTCGTACAGGACGACGTGCTTATCGCCATCGCTATGCGCCGCTTCAACGCGCAGTTCGTTAGGTCGGCTCACGGTGACCTGCCGCGTTTCGCCGAATTCGATCTTCTGTCCGGATGGCTGAACCGTGTCGTAACTTTCCTGAATGTTCACGCTGTAGCGCGGCGCCTTGGCCAGAAACTCGGCCATACGCATGAGGATAGTGTCCGCGTCCGCCGGCTCTTCTGCGGCTTGTTCTTCCGCCAATGACTTGACTGCCGACCGTTCAGGACGTATCGCCGCCTTTTCTTCCGCGCAGCCCGCCAATGTTGCCAGGAGTGTCACGCACAGTGCGGCGCCTATGCCCGGATATCGTGTCGTCTTCATGAACTGCCTCCTTCAATGACATGTTGAAATTTCGCTAGCTCACTGTCTTCTTACACGGCCTTACGTCCGATCATGGCCTTTATGCCTTATTTTTCTCCTTTTGAACATTGACACCCTACCGCGCCCGTCGTTCCGGTGCGATGGGTTCCAGCTTGACGAGTTGTGCAAAGTCAGGATGGAGCGCCGCAGCATACAAGCCCCTTTCTCGCTCCGGCTCAAGGTTTGCCTTATTCACATGTCGCTTAAACAAATTCCAGGGTTGACCGTCTTAATGCGGACATGACAATAAATAAAAGGGTTGCTCAAATGAAACTATTAGAAAAAATAAAGCACGAGTTCCTGCTCGTCTTGCCGCCAGTGATCTTTTTTTTCTTCGCCTTCCTGCTGCTTGCCATCACCCAGCGTCTGATTCAACGCCAATACGGGATTCCTCTGAGCGGATTTGGCGGAGCGGCAATCGGCGCTCTGCTGGTCGGGAAGGTTGTCCTGATCGTTGACAGCCTGCCCTTTATGAATAAATTTCCCCGTAAACCATTGCTCTATAACATTGCCTGGAAAAGCAGCGTTTATTTTCTCGCCACATTTGTTGTACGTTATATCGAACATATCTTTCCGCTGCTGCGAAAGTATGGGGTGATCATGGACGCACACCGGCACCTGATGGCGGAAGTCATATGGCCCCATTTCTGGATAATCCAGATGTGGCTGGCGGTCGTGTTCTTTCTTTATTGCTCCCTGCGTGAACTGGTGCGCGTGATCGGCCGAGAGGAAATCATCCGTATATTTCTTCTCGGCGGAAAAGCCAGACAAGGCTAACGCCGCGCCACAGTTTGAAAAAATGCCGGAAATGCGCCTCAGTTGTTCAATTATCATTTTCAGGGACCGCATGTTCCTGAGTAATACAGTAGGTATTCGACCTAAGTTTTTTGGCTGGGTTTTTCTTGTATCTTTTGCCGAAGCACTGCTTCGGATTAACCATTTCGGCAATAGGCAACAGGATGGATCTCACGCCATGAACAAATCCTACCGCGAACTTTGCAACATAAAGACCAAGCACACAGCCATAGCAATGCTGATCGCTGCGGCGAGCCTGTCGCTATACGCCAGTGATTCGATCATATGGGGAGCAAGTAAATCCAGGGCCGACTATGACGCCTGGCTCAAAGACAACAAGCCGGCCAGCGTAGAAGAACTTCTGAAAGGTCCCGCTTTTCCGCCGACCGACGAGTCCATGTTCCTGTCCAAAGTCTACCCTTCGAATCGGTCTGTAAATCCCGCCGCGCCCCCTATTCCGCCAATTACGGAGCAACAGTTGCGGATGCAGGTCAGCCAGCTATCCGGGCAAGCCGGGCTGAAAGTCATGGATGACCCTGCAATTCAGGCAAAAACTCAGGATCTTCGGTTGCGGGCGGCCCTGGCAACGACCATAGACAGCACATTAGGAGGAACTGTTGACGCAATCAAAAGCGCTGTCTATTCCAGCGTTGCCTTCGGACATCTGCCAACGGGCGACAGCGTGGCTGCGCATGTCATTGACGATGGAACCGGACACTTCAAAATCATTATCAACGAAAACTGCCAACATGAAGATATTCGTCTGTTGGGCCTATTGCTGGGGCACGAAGTCTTGCATCAGGATGCCCGATTATCTGTTCGGGAGGAATTGATAGCCCATACCTTTGAAATTCTGGCCTATGCCCGGCATGTGATAAAAGATCCCATGCTGGCCAGCCAGGGCACGGCATTGGTCCGCTTTTTAAACACTGTGGCGATGGGGCTCCTGAACAGCCGCCAATCTGATGGTTTGATCCATCTTCTGGAAGGACGGGATGAGGAGATCTGGCCGGGATCGAACAGTTCAGTGGATTATTTGGCCCAGAGATTCGTTGAAGCCGGCCTAGGCCTTGATACGCCAGGCAATGAAGCGCTGCTTTACTCGATGCGCAAATTGACCGGAAATAAAAAATTGGCAAAAGCCAGCTTTGATGACGACACGCTGATTCTGCTGGATAAAAAAATCAACACCTTGTTCAGCCCTAAAGACTGGATCGCTCTGGCTGAGGCGCTCAAGCTGGATACCGGCAGCTGAAATGGCCATTTAATCCGATTGTGTTTCTTGCCTGTGAACGCTTATAGTTTATGTTACTCATCACATCGTTTACCGACAGGAAGCGCACAATGCCAGGAATAGTGAAGCATGCCGCCATCATCGCATGGCTGTTAGGCGTCAGTTTTGTTGTGAACGGAACTCCCGCCTTTGCTGAACAGCCCGCAATCGAGGAGATCTTGAGCGTGCTGGGAATGAATAAGGCTCAAATTAACGAACTTGCACAAAGGCAGCCAATCGTTTATGACTTGAGCGAAGGCCGTTCCGACGAGATCGCTGCCGGCATCGCCTGGTATCTGCCGGTTCCCTTGGACAAGGTGGCCGGACAGTTGCGGACGGATGATCCGGATTTGCTCGACGTCGATGTCACTGCGCACGGGATATTGATGACGCATGGCAAAGCGGATGCCTTGTCACCTGTGGTTTTGCCCAGCGAAGAAATCGAAGCGTTATTGGATGCCGAACCGGGCGACCAATTCAATCTCTCCAGCGATGAAATCGAGAACTTTAGAACGCTCAAACGGATAGTCAATGGCACCCCCGATGAAGCCATCGGGGACGCAATCGGACAACGCTACCGCGCGATGCTTTTCGATCGGTTTGAAGCCTATCGGCGCGATGGGACTTACGCCATAGCGCCTTACGCGCGTGACAACAATCAGAGCGTTAAACCTTCCGTTGAACTGGACCAAGCCGCAAACGCAAGCGTCATTCTGGCGCGCTACGTTCCGGCCTTGCACAAAGCCTGGATAAACTACCCGGCAGCCTTGCCGCCCAGAACGAATGAGGTATTCCAATGGGTCGAAAAAAATGTGCAAAACCGGCCGGCCTTCATTCTCAGGCACCACGTCAATCATAATTGGAACGGCGGGGAATTAGTGCTGACCCGGGAATTCTATGCATCCCATTCATATAATGCTAGCCAGTGGGTAACCGGATGCCTGGCGTATCGCGACGGCACGGTGGTCTTTCAGCAAGTGCGCAGTTACGCCGATCAGTTGTCAGGAGTCGCAACCGATGTCAGGCATTTGATAGGCCGGAAATTGCTGAAAAACAAAATGCTCAAGTCTTTTGAAAGGCTCTGCGGAGTCTTGAGGCATTGCCATTGATGGGCATTGCGGTTGTCAACCTATCCGGCCGGTTGTCCAGGCTGCCAACTCGCCATGGAGATAGTCTCGGCAATCCGCTAGCGCATTAATTTTCCATCCATTTATCGATTTCAATTCAAAAAGCACCGCCAGCGCGACGGTTATTTGAATTCAACGGTAGCCCCTTGTGCCCTTTTGAGGTATTCGACCCGAAACGCTTCCCCGAGACAGTGCATTAACAGGATCGCATCATCTTATTGGAGAATGATCGGAAATCAACTTAAAGCTGAATTTCAGCGTAACTCATTTTTCCTCGGCTCTCGGCCTTCCAGCAAGTCGATTTCTTTAATCAGAAATTCGACCATGCGATCTCGAAAGATACGAACTCTTGCCGTTGTGCGTAGATCGACGTGGCTGAGAACCCAGACGTCATGCCCGGATTCGACATGATCTACAGGCACTCGCACTAGCTCATCCGCCTCATCAGCCAAAGAGCAAGGCAGTAAAGCCAATCCCAGGCCTTCCTTGCACATTTCAAACATCGCCACGCTGGAATTCGTCCGATATGCCCGCTTGAGTTTGGGAAAGTTTTTTTTGATCCAGCAAGGCATGGTGACCCTGTCGCCTATCCAGGTGATGCAGGGCGGCGTTTCCGGCGAAAGGTTTTTCAATAATTCCGGGTGGCCATAGACATGATACGCGAGCCTGCAGATACGTTTGCCCACCACATTCGGCGGCGGCTCGATAATGGCTTGAATCGCAATGTCGGCCTCCCGGCCGGCCAGATTCAAGACTTCTTCGGCAGCGATCAACTCAAAATCGACATCGGGATGGTCCCGTTTGAAATCGCGGATTACCGGCATCACAAAACGCTTGGAGCAAACATCGGAAACCGTGACTTTGATTAACCCTGAAACGTCCTCGGAGTCGCTCTCGATTTTTCGATGGATGGCATTGGCTTTGTGCGCCATCTCTTCGGCAAGCATGACGATCTTTTCCCCAGCAGGCGTAATTACCCAGCCTTTTGCGGTGCGGTCGAACAAAGCTCTACCCAACTGGCTTTCCAGGTGAGCGATTCGACGGCTCACTGTCGATTGATTAACGCCGAGCCGCGAGCCAGCTTCCGTGACGTTTCCTGAGCGGACGACTTCGATGAAGTAACGCAGATCGTCCCAATTTAAATCATGCATATTTGCAAGAACCTTATGCTAAATTCAATATTAGCTATGCATTTTAATCATTAACCACATGCGCTACAATGTTTTATGGATTGGAAGAAACCGGGAAATGCCACCGCATTCCGCACTGCTTTCAACCACTTGTTGCGCCTGAAGGCCGCGTTTGTGTTCAGATTTAATCGAGGAAAATTACTATGGCGGGCTATGTTGATGATGTCGTTATTCCGTATGATCGTGATCTTGGACCGGTACTATTCGAGCATTATGGCGCCGATACCGCAAGACGCGTCGCCGAACAATCGCCGATGGATGTGCTGGAAATTGCCGCCGGCACCGGCATCGTGACCCGGCATCTGCGTAATCTACTTTCCAAAGAGGCCCGCCTGACCGCGATCGACATCAGCGATTCCATGATGGATATGGCTCGCTCAAAGTTTCTTCCCGACGAACAAGTCATTTTCCAGAACGCCGACGCTACCGCGCTGCCGTTCGGTGACGAGGCTTTCGATGCCGTAGTCTGCCAATTCGGGATTATGTTTTTTGACCGGGAAAAGGGCTTTCGCGAGGTTTACCGTACCTTGAAGCCCAACGGCCGCTACCTGTTCCGCGTCTGGGACTCCGAACGCTACAATCCCTTCGCCAGCTTGAGCTTCGAAGTCCTCAAGCAATACTTTCCGTCGGACACCCCCCGGTTTCTATTCGACCCGGTGTCCTGCCACCAAATCGATCCGCTCAAGGAACAGTTGATCCACATCGGCTTTGATCCTGTAGTCATTTCCGTTCAACGCCACGAATACGATATTCTCGATGTGACGGCTTTCGCGCGGGCCCTGGTATACACGCCGGTGATCTTTGAAATCAGGGACCGTGGCGGCGTCGACCCTGAGGAGATTGTGAAGGAGATGGCTGACGCCTTTAAAAAAGAGTTCGGCTCAAGCCCGATGCGTTATCCGATGCAGGCGATACTGTTTGAGACAGAAAAGCGCAAGGCCTGAATATATCGATGTTAGCCGATCGAAAAAACATTCTGATTCGATTGATCCAACCCTAATAACTACGTGCAGTGTATGAAAACAAAATCTCTTATCCCTAATTACTGTTTAGGGGCGTTGACACTCCTTTTGGCCCAGAACGTATCGTATGCGATGCCGGGCATGGATATGCCGGCCAATGAAAACGCGAAAGCGCCGTCTCTAGCGAAAAGCCTGGGTGAGCCGATAAACTCATCGGCCTCGGAATTTGAGCTGACCTATAGCGCCGACGGCAAAACGGTCATTTTCGTTTCAACCCGACCAGGCGTCATCGAGTCAAAAGGGAATCCCTACAGTTTCGACATCTGGATGTCGCACAATGTAAATGGCGTCTGGCAAACCCCCATTCATCTGGGGCCCGGCATTGACCCAACGGTGGGGCCGAACATCAATACAGCTGCCTGGGAGCTTGAGCCGAGCCTATCGGATGATGGTAACGCCATTTATTTCACGCGCTACGAACCGGGCAATCTGTCTACCGGCGAACTTTACGTGACGCAGAAAGTTGACGGTGTCTGGCAGCCGGCCCGAAACTGGAACGACGTGCCGGAACTGCCGCACCTCAATACGCCGACTGGCGAAGAACATTGTCCGATCATCGCTTCGGACAGCCTGATTTACTTCAGCTACCAGCAACCGGGCGTCACCCAGGACAGCGACATCTGGAAAGTCGAAAAGAAAAATGGCGTTTGGCAGAAACCTCAAAGCCTAGGGCCCAGAATCAACTCCCCTTACCGGGATCATCTGCACTGGACAGGACTGTCGAAGGATGGCAAGAGCATCATCATTACCAGCATGCGCCCGGATCACGGCTCGCGGGGCGGACATGATGAATGGATTTCCTATCAGAATCCCAAGGGCGAGTGGCAGGAGCCTTTGAACCTGGGCGACACCATCAATACGGCTGGCGAAGACATGTGCTGGTCCTTCACGCCCGATGGCAAGAAATTTTTCGGCGGCTGGGGGCCTCAGGGCTCTTATGATATGGATGTCATGTGGGTCAACAAAGACGATGTGCCTTTACTCAAGAATTTCGACCCTATCGGGCCGCCGCCCAACCTGCTTGCCAAAAATAAGGCAAAAATCGACAGCTCCAATTAGTTGCACCGTTCAGCTACAAGGGCCCGCTTAATTTTTTGCCTATCGATAAATTCTTTGGCAACTGAACGTTCCGGCCTGAAACAGGCCGGAACGTGTGACTGTCTTGCTTTAATTGCCGAGATTCAATCAGGGCAATGCGATGGCAGTAAAGGGTCTATTTTTGCCTATCGACTGACTGATGCAGTTCGGCCAGAAGCGGACTGTAAGCTCAGTTTTTTACAATTGCATGCCTGATAAAAATACAGCGCAGTTTGGCGTTGGATTTACCATTGATATAACCGCTCAAGCTCTGGGTTACCAGCTATGGTACGTATGGAAAAGCCCAGTTAAAAAATGAATTTAATGCAACAGAGCCTAATAGGTATTTAGTCGAATTGTATCTCAGTTGAAATGTTGTATTTTTAAACCATAAGCAAGGTTAGATTAGTGACTTCTATCCAACTTTTGAGGTTCAAATGGGCCAAATTCTAGGATATGTTCTTCTGTTAATTGTTGCCTTTTATCTACTAACCTATATCGTAGATCCTGTTTTAATTGTATTGATAATTATCGCATTCGTTGTAGCTTGGTTCTTTCTATATACGAAAGCGAAGCAGAAGTAAAAAGTATGAATGGGTTAGTTTTGGTAATTGTGGCTGACTCTAATGTGCCAGAAGCAGACGATATAAGTCTTTGGGCTAAATGGCTGATCCTCGGCTAAGAGCAGACGCTACTTAACTTACAAGCCAAGAAAGAATGTTCTTAATACTCGAAGCTGCCAGTTTTAGATCTTTCCTTTTCCTGTTCCCATTGTTCTTCGGTGGCTATTTCTTTTGAAAAACGGGTTTTAGTATCTTCAATCTGAGCTGCGAGTTCCAAATCGTCGGTTGGGTTAAGTTGATCGAGAAGCTGTAACCGCTGACGCATAATAGCCGCACGCGAACCTGACCAAATACTGGGAGTGAAACGGCTTAGAAAAATTTCGAGAACTTTCTTCTTGTCGGGCGCCAACGCCAAAATCCCTTGTGCCGTGTGGGAAATGCCGAGGACATTTTCTTCCTTAAGCCCATCTTGGTTCGCCCTTTTGAACAATGTACACGTCTGAGCAGCAAATATGCATCGGTCGTCAGGTGAATTCTTGCACCAATCAATTAACGTTGCCTCTGGTATTACACCTAATGCTGTTTCTCCATTCCTGTCTAGCCGAATGGTAAGCATGCGTATCAGAGCAGTGTGCGTCTCCTTGTCGTAAACAGCTTCTAGTGCTTCCGAAGGACAATTCTTGAAAAATGGCAAAAAGATATCGCCTAGACGCCGTGGGTAGATTTTTTTACCGGCCTGTTCTTGTTGAATCAAACGTGTGAGAGCCTTAGTAGCTGCTTCGTGTTGATCACTTCCTGATAGAGCAAATTCAATGATCTGCTCAAGGTGATTAACGAAATTCCCGTTTGTGAGATCAATAGATGCCCAGTCAAGTTCGCTAACAAATCTTATGCAATAAATTCTTAGCTCACCTCGATATTCATCACTCTTCTTGTCCGTGCAATGGATCACCATATAAAGGACGTCAATTGCAACTGTTAGACCGCCGCCAGGTTTTGCTGCAAGCATGTCCAGAAGAGTGGAAATTTGCTCAACAGATAAAGGATCTGTTCTACGTCCATAGCCTAGACGATTATATTTCCAGCAAGGTGCTTGCCCAAACTTTAGGGATTTGATTAGCCTGCGAAAGCCAATCTCGTCAAGTTCAAACGAGAGTTGAAGGACTGGAAAATGTGACCCCCAAACTTCGTCTTCTACGGCTTTTTCAAGAAAGGCCGAAGCTTCCTCGGGCTTAGTCTTATTCCAGCCTTTTATTAGTCCATTGGCAAATTGGAGATCGACAGTACTACTTTCCGGCGCTTGTATGATCAGTTCTCTAATTCGATCAAGAAGAACTTGAACAGATGCAAATACTTGTCCGACGCCAATCCCAAAAAAAAATGGCTTATCTGTGCGGCTGCTGTTAAAAATATATGGGCCTAGGTCAGCCAAAGTCTTCTCATCAAGCGCAGCTGCTTTCCCCAGCATTTCTGCCTCCTGTTGTGACTTGTAATACCAATCAACTGTTGATCCTGAGTTCGACTCCTCTAAGCTATCTTCATCTTCTAAATCCGCTCCGAATATCCCGCGAGATAAGACTTTTGCTTGAATCTTAGTCAAGAGGTCACGGGGCGCTAATTCCTTTTCAAGCACCTTCAGTTGCTCTAAGGATAACCCTTTAAGCCGGTCTTTGTCCCAATGTAGCGTATTGCGAATACCGATCCAGCCATCAGGCCATCCATCAATTGCTGTAAGATCTCGCGCTGCATTAGTTAATGCTTCATATATATCGACATTTGTCCATAGGCCTCTAAAATTTGCGCCTAAGAGACTCCGCGCATCTGAACTGAACGCTGTTGATAGTTTTCCCAATTCAACCGCGATGCTAATAAACACTCCATACCATTGTTGAATCTCTTCTCGCGTTTTGGGGTACCATCCATAATCCCGCTTAAGTGCTCCAAAATCGAAGTCGTAGAAGGAGGAAAAATGGTAGGTTTTTAGACTCGCTTGTAATAAAGTCAGTGCCAGTTTTTGCTTTGATTTTTCTTCTGAAAAGGCTAGTGCTTTAACGAAGGCAGTACGCTGTTCTGGCGAAGCAAGAGTACCGGAAAGATGAGAATAAAACAGTGACTGAAGGACGTCACGGATAGAGTCAGACTTATAATCTTCGGGTTCCTCTAACGCGAACTTCAACAGAGCCGATACTGCGTCGTCAAATAAGTCTGGCTCGTAAGCTAGAGAACGGAGTAAGTGAGCAAAACGTGCACGGCTTGGGTTGAAAACTGAAATGAATTCTTTCTTTTCAACGGCCCGCAGTAATACATCCAACGCTGCACGTTGATTGACTGGTGCAACATTCTCGAGCATTTGGCACCTAAACTCATTTAATTGGGAAATATCGCCAAGAAGTCCTCCCGGTTTTAACCAATCACCAACTATTTGTTGAGCATGCTTCGATTCATGTAAGTAGCCTAGTCTTCTTGAGAAAGAGCGAGCAACTCGTTCAGAAGCTTCAGCCACTAGTTTTTGGACCAGCATACTTGGAGGGCTGGCTTGAATAGCTTTTAGCGCGAGTCGGTTTGATATGGCATGTGGGAGCACAGCTCTCCACTTGCCTCGCTTTTGGACTAACCCACGCTCCTCAAGATCTGAAACATTTCTATAAAACGTTGCGATTTTAACTTCAGCTATAGAAGAAAGCAGGGCCAGTTCTGACTTTTCGCCTATGTCCTCCACATCGAATGAATACAGAAGACTTGCCACCTCAGCACATTTTTGTAATTCGACGCTTGTTGAATGCTTTTGAACAAATAGGCGTTGAAAAAGAGCATCGTCTGTAAGACGTGCAAGTTCGCCTTTCATTTGAGAGGTCGAAGCTAGTGCAAATGCAACTCGTGCATTGCCATCCGAAAACTCAACAATTTTGGCGATATCAAGGTCTGAAAGGGTTTGATACCGGCGCTTGAGAAGCTTCGCTATAACTTCGTCAGATGACCCTTCTAGGCGATAACAAGCTGTATCCTGAGGTAAGTCATCCCTGATGTCATATTCGACAGTCACAAGCCGAATTTTGCTATCAGGACGCTTTACGATTTCTGTGAGCTTTTGATGGACATCCTGCCCACAGTTATCAATAACAACAACGCTATCTGATTTCTCAAGAAGGAGAGCTTCAAGCATCGCAATTGGTTGAGGTGTAGGGTTATCGGAAAGGTCTGTGTACAGCACGTTCTCTTGGTTAAGTGCAGCGTTCGAAGTGACAATTCGGTTATCAAATAGCGCCTGAACAAGACGTGTCTTGCCAACCCCGGACAGGCCAACTATGCGTACCGATGCATCGGCCTTGCTAAGTTCTCCACGCAGTCGGTTGATTGCAGCCGTGACCTCAATGCCTTCATCTGCATTGGGAATGAAGATTTTGACCTTGTCGTCCAGTAAATATTCATCCTCAACCGACTTTTCACGGTATGCCCATGGGCTATATGGCCTCCATCCATCTAGTGGAATGCCCAAAAGGTTCCTTAACCAGACCACGACTCCTGGAAAATTTCCGGTCCAGTCGGCAATTTTTCGGCTGTCGTAAAAATCGAGATGGACCTTGCCCGCCAATCCTCGCTCTTCCAAACAAACAAACATGGCTTTTTTTCGAGCTCTCAGCGAGCTGTCAGACAGAGCATCTCTTGTGGAGACGATGATATATGCACCTGATTGTTCGCTGAGTTCAACTATGGCCGGTCTCAAGACGCCTTTGGGCGCCATTTCTCCTGGAATTTTTTTAGATCCATACTTCTCAGCTTTGACCTGGAAAGCTGTCGCATCTTTAGGAATATACCCGCTAATCCCAAAAGCGGGAGCGATATCGACGCGGACATCGACGCCACCATCCTTCGCTCGTTGATCCCCTCCCCATGTAACCGGATCGGTTCCTAAACCCTTTGTGCGAAGTTCTTCTTTGCACAGATGGGCAACCAGTTCACGTGCTTGTTCATCATTCAGTGCCTGAATTTGAGATGATGTGATTTGAAAGATAGGATGCATTTTTTAAATAGATTATCAAACTGATTGCGAATGGAAGCATATTGACTCTAATGGAATATACCGTTCAAACAAAAAAGCACAATGATTAGGCGTATATTAATCCAAATATTGCACTTGTTCTCAATGACAGCATTATGATACAGAGCAGACCATTAAATTGTCATCTTGATAGTCGGTTTTGGGTCGTTTTTCACTATTCAATTTTCTAATTTAATCAAGGACTAACTTTGCAAGTTATCTAATCAAGTCCAAACTTTTGCAAATTCTCTTGTTAACACCAAGGGACTTTGTCGTACTTTAACTACCAAGCGATTTTGTCGTAA
>NZ_JADMKV010000078.1 GCF_015476545.1 Methylobacter sp. BlB1
GGGAGACTCCAAATGCCGGGTTTAGCAACCCAGCCTACCGCCGCTAAAAGCTGCGCTGCTCGGCGCGGCCAACGGGACAAGGCGCTCGTCGTAACATCAGTTTTTAAAACTTGCAGAGGCGGTTTCGCCAAAAATGCCTATTGTTGGCAGTCGCCTATGGATTAAAAGGCGACTAAAGTCGCCCCACAGGTTCCGCTGGGCTCTCCAGCTCTGCTTTTACAACAACAGCGCTGTACCAGCAGGTGCTGCATAAACAGCAACAATACCCTATCAATCGCCTTGCCGGCGCTGCCTGATCTGCCCAGAACAATGGCACAGCCATTGCATTGCTCCATAGAAGCATTGCTATAACGAAGGTAGAGTCAGTCATGAGTGTAACGAGAAGCGAAAAAAAACGGCTGAAATTGAGCGTGTTCTTGCCTGGCGACAGCCGCCATCTGGCGGCCTGGCGCCATAATGAGGCATCTGAATACGCAGAATTGAATTTGGCGCATTATATCCGGATCGCGAAAACAGCCGAGCGCGGCAAATTCGATGCCATATTCCTTGCCGATACCGCGGATCTGTCCGCAAGCAATAATGAAGCCTTAGATCTAACCAGCCCGGTGGATCATTTCGAGACTGTCACGCTGTTGACAGCACTCTCTCACGCCACTGAACGCATCGGCCTTATCGCAACCGCTTCCATTGCCCATGCCGACCCTTACAACCTGGCCAGTAAATTCGCGTCGCTTGATCACATCAGTGGCGGCCGCGCCGGATGCAATCTGGTCTCGATTCCCGACAATGCCAAATCCAAGTACCCCAGCCTATACAATCAGATCGAATACAGAGCGCATTTCGAGAGCGCCGGCCAATATCTTGATGTTCTCGCGAGCATTTGGGATAGCTGGAAACATGAAGCTTACGTTTACGATCTGCAAAACTGCTCAGCTCACAGGGCGGGTGATATTGCGGCGTCTTATCATGGCTGCCCCGTTATGGTTCAGTCAGGGGTATCGGACGCCGCCGTGGAATTGGCCGCACAGACAGCCGATTTGGTGTTCACGGCACAGCACGCGCTCGAAGCCGCCAAAGCCTTCTATTCGAAGCTGAAAGGCAAATTAATCAAATACGGGCGTTCGCCGGAACAGACTAAAATCCTATCGGCCGTGCTTCCGGTGATCGGCAGGACCGAGCGCGAGGCCCGCGACAAATATGAAATGCTTCGGTCGCAGGCTGACAGGCCTTATTACACGGGCGCTGCCGGCGCAGGGTTTCAGCAGGCGATGATAGGCACGCCGGCATCCATCGCGGATCAACTGGAAGACTGGTTCGTCAGCGGCGCTGTCGACGGGTTCAACATCATGCCGCCCTGCCTGCCCGGCAGCCTGGACGATTTCGTCAATCTGGTCATTCCCGAATTGCAGCGCCGGGGTCTGTTCCGTACCGAGTACGAAGGGGCAACGCTGAGAGAAAATCTGGGGCTGACTCATCAGGAAGACCCGTTCAACAGGCGCATATTTCATTTTCCGGCGGCTTCCTAGCGGCCGCGCTTTGCTGAGCCTATTCATGAATTTGAGTCTGAATCATTAATGTATAGACGATCCATGAGAATTAGCCTATGTGTCTGATCATACATAAACCGAGGCATGCAGAGGTGCCTGTAGATCTGCTGCGGTCAGCTGCCGAGCATAACCCCGACGGATTCGGCCTGATGGCTTTCGGCGGGGCGAGCTGGGTTAACGTCACGCGGCGGCGCACAACCTGCTTTAACGCATTGCACCGGGCTTACAGAAGCGTGGAGGATCAGGAATGCGTCATTCATTTGCGGCTGCGCACGCGGGGCGGCATCACGGCCGCCAATACGCATCCTTTCAGGGTGACGCCTGATGTTTACATGGTGCACAACGGCACGCTGGATATCGAATGCCGGGTGCAGGGGCGTTCCGACAGCTGGCATGCCGCCCATGATTACCTGCGCCCCATCCTGCGGCACAACCCGGATCTGCTGCACAGCCAGGATTTTCAGGCGCTGCTGAAAACCTGGATCGGGCCGGACAACCGGCTCGTCTTCATGGACGCCCGCCGGCAGAAAACCGTCATTGTCAACCGGGAACACGGCGTCGAATTTCAGGGCTTGTGGCTGAGCAACACGCGCTGGTTTGATGCTGGCCAATTCGGATTGCCTCAGCAAGAGCGGGTGCCGGTAGAATCCCTGCCGGTTTCTTTCGTAAAACTGAAAGCCATGAATAAATAGACGGCTAGGCTGTTTTTCAAAGCCGCCCATGCCGGGTTTCCGCTAAGGCTCCAACCCAGCCTACACGTACGCATTGCATAACACCAGCAACGGGCATGGATCTTAATTAGCATTTCTTTAAACTGATATTTTCCTTTAACTATATCACCATATCAGATATTGGGTTCTAAAAAGATCATTTTTTAAAGCCCAAGGCAATTCATATACTTTGCGCCTGTATTTAACGGCTGACGTGCCGTCAATCGACAGCTTTTGCAGGCTGAACCCGTGTTTGGAGAGAATAAAATGCAACCATCAACAGATCATTTGGTTCATTGGCTGCTGTCCAGCCTTGAGCTCGAAACGACCCTGTTCCATGCCGGCCAGTACTGCGGGACCTGGCGGGCCGCTCCGTCGGGGTTTATGCGCGCAGGCTTCCACCTGGTCCTGAAAGGCAACTGCTGGCTGCATTTGCCCGAAAGCCGGGAGAGCATTCCGCTGGAGCAGGGCGATGCCGTTTTCTTTCTGAGAGAGACTTTGCATTATCTGAATCCGAGCGAATCGCCCGATGATCCCTCGCTCTGCCGCATCAGGGAAGGGCAGATGACGCCGATCGACGAGTCCATACCCGATGCGGTCGCGTTAGTGTGCGGCTTTTTCAACTTTAGGTCCGGTTTGAGCGAAATGCTGCTGAGCTCTTTTCCCGATTACCTGGTCATTCGCTCCGACAATGAGGAACTGGCCGGCGCCCGCGCCATATTCGATCTCATTCTGGTGGAAGCGAAAAGCGCGGGTGATGCGCCTTCACCGCTGATCGTGCGTCTGACGGACCTGTTGTTCTTCTACGCTATCCGGCAACTGGCATCGACTCAAAAGATATCGGCGGGTTTATGGGCCGTGGTGCAAAGCCCCGAGTTTGCCAGACTGCTGGAAGCCATGATCAGGGAGCCTGAAAAATCCTGGCCGGTCGAGGCGATGGCGGATTTCAGCCACATGTCCAGAGCCACGTTTTTCAAGCGTTTCAGCAGGATTTCCGGACAGTCGCCCAATCTTTTTCTCGCGATGGTGCGCATGAAAATAGCCGCCCAACTGTTGCGCCAGGGAAGGAGCATTACCCAGACTGCCGAAAAGGTCGGCTACCAGTCCGAGTCGGCTTTTTCGAAAGCCTTCAAGAAAATCATCGGCCAGCAGCCCGGCGCCTATCAGCGCGCAAGCCTCGACATGAAATCCGGCTTATCCGAAGCGGCCCACGGCCGCGTCATGTAAATCCGTCCGCTCTATTTTAAGACTCTTCCGGATTTCCCGCGGTAACCCCAATAGCTAGTGTCCCGCAAACAAGACCTGGCGACCCTGAACATCAAGCCAAATATGCTGGCATAATCGACCCAGGTTATAAATGCCGTAACAGCGGCGCTTGATCACTTTGATCTTGTTGTTCAACCCTTCGACAAACCCGCTAGTTTCTCGCCGGCTGAAATAGTTAGTGATCTCATCACGCCAGTTAGCCAAGGTCGTCACAAAGGGCGAGAAACACTTCAGCCCCAAATCCGTTTTCGGTTCAGCCACTGTGTTTAGGTTGCGGTAGTCACGGGAAATCCGGCATGGCTTTCGCAGAAGAGAGAATTTGACCTGTGAAAGTGGTTTCTTTTTGAAGACTAATCGTCATATGCCACGTTGAAGAAAGATGAGGCGGTCTCGTCAGTTAAATATTACCGTTTTTGTTAATTGAATATTACCTTTTTTTTATAAGCCACCAGATTAAACTGGTAACCAAATAATATATTAATGGGAAATGAATGCATGAATTGTAATAAATATGATGCATAAATTGTAATAAAGACAAATTAATATGGTTATTCCCAGTTATAGTCGATTAAATAAATATATTTGATGTATATATAAAAGAGCATTAAAAGGATATTACGATGAAAGAAAACAAAGTTAATTATAATCAAAGAATAGCTGATCCTATTGCATTAATAGGTATCGGCTGCCGTTTTCCTGGCAATGCTAATAATCCTGAAAGCTTTTGGGAGATGCTCAGATCCGGCAGCGATGCCATCGTTGACATTCCTCCTGAGCGCTGGAATCTACGCCGGTTTTACGATGCAGATACCCGTAAACCAGGCAAAATGTATGTTAAACAAGGCGGTTTTTTGCAACAGCGCGTTGATGAGTTTGATGCGCTGTTCTTTGGCATTGCACCGCGCGAAGCCGAATGTATGGATCCTCAGCAACGCTTGTTATTGGAAACCAGCTGGGAAGCCTTGGAAGATGCGGGCATTCCTTACGAATCCCTGGCAGGATCTAATACTGGCGTTTTTATCGGGGCTTTCACGCTAGATCATAAACTGACCCAAATGGGGAAGATGAATCGGCAGTTGATTGGCACGCATACTGCGATTGGTTCAACCATGACGATTTTGTCTAACCGCATATCTTATGTGTTAGACCTGCGCGGCCCGAGCGTCAGTATGGATACCGCCTGCTCTTCTTCTTTAGTCGCATTGCATCAGGCTTGTCAAGCGATATGGAATGGCGAATGTGATCTGGCGCTGGCGGGCGGCGTTAACGTGATGATGCGTCCCGAATACCCGATTGCCATGTGCAAAGGCGGTTTTCTTGCCCCAGACGCACGCAGTAAAAGTTTTGATGCCAGCGCTAATGGTTATGGCCGCGGTGAAGGCGCCGGTGTGGTGGTGCTGAAACGGTTGTCGGAGGCGTTGCGTGATGGTGACTCAATTTATGCATTGGTGCGCGGTACGGGCGTCAATCAGGATGGAAGAACTAACGGGATTACCGTACCCAATCCTGAATCGCAAACTGCACTAATCCAGCAGGTTTTCGAGAAATACGCCATCGATACCAATGATATTTATTACTTTGAAGCCCACGGCACCGGTACACCCGTCGGTGATCCCCTGGAAGCCAGGGCGTTGGGTACCGCATTAGGACAACATGATGAGCGACACGCTTGTCTGCTCGGCTCGGTTAAGGCCAGCATTGGACATCTTGAAGCGGCGGCGGGTGTCGCTGGCGTTATTAAAACGGCATTGTGCTTATCACATCGTCAAGTGCCGCCCCAAGCGAATTTGACCACGCCCAATCCTGATATTCCATTTGCTGAATTGGGTCTGAAACTCCCTCGGCAATTGGAAGCCTTGGCGCCGACCGAGGATAAAGTCTGTGCCGGCGTGAATTCATTCGGCTACGGCGGCACCAATGCGCACGCCATTTTACAAAACGCCCCGCAAGCCGAATCAGCAGAACGGACTCCCGACCTGCCCGGCAAAATTTATTGTTTACCTTTATCAGCGCGTAGCGAAGGGGCTTTAACCGATTTGGCGAAAGCCTGGTTAGCCCGCTTTGATGAACATCTGCCTGTCAAATTATCTGATCTTGGCTATTCAGCGGCTTGCCGTCGAGGGCATCACAACCATCGGATGGCGGTCGTGGGCGCAACCTGGCCGGAAATGCGCAATCAACTGCAGTCTTTTGCCGAACAAGGCACAGGCGAGTGGCTGGCTTCAGGCAAAGTAGCCGGCGAATTAAATCAAAAACCTGTCTTTGTTTACACCGGGATGGGCCCGCAATGGTGGGCCATGGGGCGGGAGTTATACCAAAACGAAGCCGTCTATCGGACAGCCGTTGAAGAATGCGATGCAATTTTCAGACAGGTAGCGGGCTGGTCGATATTAGATGAAATGCTCCTGGATCAGGAGGCTTCCAATATTTCCGACACCACTATCGCACAACCGGCTAATTTTGTGATTCAGGTGGGTTTAACGGCACTTTGGCGCTCACTCGGCATAGAGCCTGCGGCGATTGTCGGTCACAGCGTTGGGGAAGTCAGTGCCGCTTATGCCGCAGGCGTGTTAAGTCTCGAAGAGGCGGTATTAGTCAGCTATCAACGTAGCCGTATTCAGAAAAAAGCCGCGGGCCTGGGCAAAATGTTGGCGGTGGGGTTAAGTCAGGAGCAATGCAGTGAGTTATTGGAACTGACGCAGGGCGAGGTTTCGATTGCGGCCATCAATGGTCCGTCATCACTTACTTTAGCGGGTGATGCGAATAGTCTGGAGGCCATTGCGGCGTATTTGACCGAAATAGGCGAGTTTAACCGCTTTTTGCAGGTTGAAGTGGCTTACCACAGCCCTTTTATGGAACCGCTCAAGCCTGAAATCAGAGCGGTATTGGCGGGGTTAAAACCCGGATTGCCAAAAATCCCGTTATATTCCACCGTTACCGGTGACTTGGTCAGCGAAGTGCTTTTCGATGCCGAATACTGGTGCAACAATATCCGCGAGCCGGTTTATTTTGCCAAGGCAATGGCCAGTTTATTGCGCGATGGCCACCGGGCTTTCCTGGAAGTGGGGCCGCATCCGGTGCTGTCTACATCCATTAAAGAATGCTGTCGTCAACAGGGCATTCAACCCCAAAGTTTTGCTTCATTGCGCAGGGATAAACCTGAACGCCTTACCTTGAATCTGGCTTTGGCAGAAATGTATGTCGCGGGTTGCAAAATCGACTGGCACAAGTTGTTTGCAGCCGATGCCCGCTATATCAAGTTGCCGACCTATCCATGGCAACGGGAAACCTATTGGAGTGAAAGCCAAGAATCCAAATCGGATCGCGTCGGCGGGCCGATCCATCCTTTATTGGATCGCCGGTTACCCGATCCCAGACCAACTTGGCAAAGCACGGCTAATCATCAAATGTTGCCGTATCTGAACGATCATCAAGTTGACGGCCTGGTGGTCATACCGGGTGCCGCTTATGTGGAAGCCGGTTTAGCGGCCTTCCGGCAACTTGCCGGCCACAGTCAATGTGCCCTGGAACAACTGAATTTCAATCAAGCCTTAGTATTGAATGATAACGGCAGTGAGCAAGTTATCCACGTGGCCCTGGATCAGAACAGTGGCGAATATACCTTTTTCAGCCGTGATTCCGACGATCAGTTGGGCTGGAGGCTACACGCTTCCGGCAAGGTTGTTGAAAGTGAGGAAGTCATCATTCAGACCGTAAGCCGTGAAGATATAGCCAGCCGCTGCAGCGAGATTGTCGACATCGATAAGTTGTATACCGATTTGGCAAAGCGCGGCTTACGCTATGGCCAATACTTTCGTACCATTCGCCATCTGCAACGCCGGCAGAATGAAGTGCTGGCGCGGATCGAATTACACTCCGGTTTATTAACAGATAATGCCGATTACTGTTTACATCCCAGCCTGCTGGACGGTTGTTTTCAGTCATTGATCGCCGCGCTTGCAAAGAATGACAAGTTTTACATGCCGGTAACCATCAAGCGCATCGCTTATCACTGCAAACCAGGCACGGCATTCTGGTGTCATGGCAAGCTCACTCGCATCAGCGATCAAGGCATCGTCGGCAATTTAAGTTTATTTGATGATACGGGCAACTTATTAGTTGAAGTTGCAGGCTTACGATGCCGCGCGCTTTCGACGCAAAAGGAAGATCCCGGCGAACAACTCAAACAATGGACTTATGCATGGCAGTGGTCAGCACAGGCATTACCGGGCAACATGGCCAAAAAAACCGGTTGCTGGCTGGTATTTAGTGATATGCAGGGAATTGGAGATTCGCTATGTCGAGAGCTGGAAACCAATCCTGCCAATCAGGTTATAAGGGTGCCAAGCTCTGATGCTTATCAAAGTGAACCGGGAGTCGTACGGCAGCTGAGCGAAAATGAGTTGAATCATTTGCGGCTGGTTTTGCAAAAAGCCAAAGCCAACCATTGTGCAGGCGTCGTTTACTTATGGGGTCTGGACCGTCGCGCAAGCCAGGATGATCCGGTGGGCATCGATCAAGCGAGTGCGGCGTTGCAAGTCATCCAACTGCTATCCAGCGAATTCGATGAACAAGCCCCCCGCTTATATATGGTCACTGAAGGCGCGCAGGTGTTATCGAAAATGGATGTTATCGATAATCTGGCTCAAACGCCATTGATCGGTCTGGCGCGCGTGGCTTTCAATGAATACCCCGCGTTGCGTTGTACCTTGATTGATTTGGCCGCCATTGGCACTCAGCCAAACATTAGCTTATTAGCCCAGGAATTGCTTGCCGATGATGACGAGGATGATGTGGCTTTACGCGGTAATGAGCGTTATGTGCATCGTTTGGATCGACTGGTGCTTGAACCTCATTTTGTCGAGCACAAAACCTTAAGCGGCAATGAAGTCCAGGCGTTTCAAGTACAAGGCCACGCCGAATTCCATGCCATGCCGTGTCCCCTGCCGAAAGCAGGCGAGGTGACGGTTGCGTTGGATTATATTAATTTAACCGGCGTTAATTTGAACGCCGAAGACGATGACGATAACCTGCAAGGTTATTTCGCCACCGGCGTGATAACGGCAGCGGCTGACAATAGTAATCAGAGGTCTGTCGGCGACAAGGTGATTGCGGCTATCGAAGGCAGGCCGGCATCGCATGTCGTCTGCCCTGTTGAGCGGGTGTTTCCGGCCAGCCATTTTCCTGCCTTGGCCCACGCCGAAGTTGCTGCGTTAACGACCACATTAATTCCTGCCTATTACGCCTTACACACGATTGCCCGCATTGCGCCCGGCGAGACGGTGTTAATCGATGCGGCCTTGGGGGCGAGCGCGGTAGCGGTTCAGGCGATTGCCCGCTGGTTGGAGGCGAGCTCCCGATTTTATAGTCATGAGGCAAATCCGCAGTTATTGAATGACGGGTCTGTCAGCGCTGACCACCTGCCTGATTTCCCTGTCCTATTGCAGGATGCCGCTAAGGATCAGTCTATTCGGGCTTGGGTGCATGGCGATAACGGGATTAAGCAAATGGCTGTCGACAATTTGCTCGATCCTGGCGTCCATGAGCTGATTTTGACGGATAAGACCGGCACTACATCCGCATCCGGAAGCTTGAACAGCAACTTCGCTATCAGCGCATTAAAACTGGCATTTACCGCCCCTCGGCTGTTTGGGCAGTTGCTGGCGGAAGTGGGGCAATTATGGGTTTTGAGCCAGAAAGACTTTTCATTAGCGCAAGTGTTGACAGCGCATGAAGGTTTAGCCTGGTTAACCGCCATCAATGCAGAGACCGTTGGCAAAGTACCGGTTTTATCTTTGACCGATAAAGCAGAGATTGCGGTAAGGGACGATAGCCCCGCCATGCTGTTTGATGCGCAAGCCACCTATCTGATTACCGGCGGCTTTGGCGGTTTTGGATTGGAAACGGCGCACTGGCTGGCCAGACGGGGCGCCAGACATTTGGTATTAGTCGGCCGTCGTGGCGCAGCGGATGAGAGTGCAAAAGCCGCAGTGCAATCCTTGGAACAGCAAGGTGTGCGAGTGCTGGCGGCAGCCGCCGATATAACAGACGAAGCGCAGGTAGCAGCTCTGCTGGCACAAGTGGCCGCTGAAATGCCGCCCCTTAAAGGTGTGCTGCATGCGGCTGCAGTGCTGGACGATGCGCCGATATCCGAGCTGAATCCTGAACGCCTGGCGCCGGTAATGAAAGCAAAGGCATTAGGGGCGTGGCACTTGCACAAGCACACGCAAAATCAGGCCCTGGACTTTTTCATGTTGTTCTCTTCGGTTTCCGCGCTGATCGGCAATGCCCGCCAGGCCAATTATGTCGCAGCCAACGCCTTCCTGGATGCCTTGGCAAGTCATCGTAAAGCCTTAGGGCTGCCGGCCACGTCCATTAACTGGGGGGCGATTGCTACCGGCATGGCGGTGGAAAGCGCCGAAGTGGCTAAACATCTGGAGGTGATGGGAATATATGCCATCACCGCGGAGCAGGCCCTGGACGCCTGGTCGCATTTACGCGACATCGAATTGCCGCAATATGGCTTGATGAACTATGTCTGGTCACGCTGGCAAGAATTCGAGCCCACAGGAGGAAATTCTCCTCGGTTCTCAAAGCTGATGGCGGCTGGCGGCGCCGCAAGCAATTCGCTCACTGAACTATGCCAGGCAATCAGCCAATTGTCCGCGGAAGAACAAAAGCCGGCGATGAGCCAGGCCCTTGTTGAGCAAGTCGCAAAAATACTGCGTATCCCGGCGGCCAAGATCGACCCGCTAGCGTCGTTATCCCAGATGGGCGTGGATTCATTGATGTCGGCGGAATTGCAGGCAGCCATTTACCAGGTTTTTGGGGTTCGGATTTCCACCCTTGAACTGATGCGTAGCCAGGATTTGATTCATTTGGCAACGCTGCTGATGGACCGCACACTTTTAGCTTCGGAAAGAGCGGGTTCCAATACAGAAAGCCATGAAGCCTCTTTTGTTGACCGTATGTCTGCCGAGGAAATCGACATTCTGCTTAAAGAAATATTGTTGGAAGAGGAAAAATAACATGCCCACTCAAGAGGCCGACTTGGCCCTTGTCTCCGAAGAGAAGACGCGCTGCCATAATTTGATCCGTCCAGCTAACTTGCTATTGGATCGCGCCATTCAATCCATGTCCGCAGCCCGTGGCAACAATGTTCCGGTAAGCCAGCCGTTTGATTGACCGTATGCCGACAGAAGAAATAGATATTTTGCTTAATCACATTTTAAAGGAAGAGGAGAAATAAGATGTCCAACCAGGCAGTCAACATGGCCGACATGACCGAGGAAAAGAAACGCTTGCTGCTTAAACAGTTGCTGGCGCGCAAGGGCCAAGGACAGGCCGCCGAGCAAGAAGCCGGCGAAATTCCCGAAGACTATTATCGGGTCGATAAATTTCCAGGTTATCGTATGTTGATGGAACAAATGGAAACCTTTAAAGCGCTGGCCATGGATAACCCTTATTTCAGTGCGCATGAAGGCGTTAGCGATCACCTTACCCATATCAACGGAAAAGATTACATCAATTACTCCGGCTACAACTATCTGGGCTTATCCGGTCATCCCGAGGTATCGGCTGGCGCCAAGGCCGCTGTCGATCGATATGGCACATCGGTTTCGGCAAGCCGTATTGTATCCGGCGAAATCCCATTACACCGGGAACTCGAAGCCGCGCTGGCGCATATCCACGGTACGGAAGATTGCGTGGCCCTGGTCAGCGGTTATGCGACCAATGTTTCAGTGATCGGGCATTTGTTTGGGCCCAATGACCTGCTATTGCATGACAGTTTGATCCATAACAGTGTGGTTACCGGCTGCCAACTGTCCGGCGCCCGCAGGCTCGCTTTTCCGCACAATGATTATGACGCCTTAGAAAAGCTGTTAGTTGAAAACCGTAAACAGCATCAACGCGTATTGATCATTATTGAAGGCGTGTACAGCATGGATGGCGACATCCCGGATCTGCCGCGCTTTATTGAAGTGAAAAAACGCCACAAGTGCTTGTTGATGGTCGATGAAGCCCATGCGACGGGCGTTATAGGCCCCCGCGGATTTGGATCGCACGATCATTTCGGCATCGACGCCGGGGAAGTCGATATCTGGATGGGGACCTTAAGCAAATCGTTTGCGAGCTGCGGCGGTTATATCTGTGGTTCGAAGGCATTAATTGACAATCTTAAGTACAATGCCCCTGGCACGGTCCTGTTCAGCGTGGGTATTTCCCCCGCGAATACTGGCGCGGCCCTGGCTTCGGCAAAGATCATGATGCGTGAACCGGAACGGGCGCAACGTTTGCAGGCAAAGGCGGCGCTGTTTTTGGAATGCGCCAAAGTGCATGGCCTGGATACCGGGCCTTCATCCGGTACAGCCGTGGTGCCCATTATTCTTGGCAATTCCATGCATTGTTTAAGATTAGGCCAGAAATTGGCGCAAGCTGGCATCAGCGTGCATCCTATTATGTATCCGGCGGTGCCGGAAGCCGCCTCACGACTGCGATTTTTTATTACCCATAACCTGGCTGACGAGGAAATCGTTTATACCGTGAATACGCTCGCCAAGGCGCTATCTGCATTAAAGTGAAAGCCAGCCGTTTCACATGATTTTAACTACACTAATACAATCTGATTCATTAGGGAAAAATATGAAACATGATAAAAAAGCGCTCTTCAGCTGCGGGAGACGGCAATGACTTTCCCGGCTGAAGCGGTGGATAAGAATCTAAAACCTAGGGCAGAGCAAGCGCTGGAAGTTGATCAATTTTTTTCAAAATATGATCAGCAAGCACGCAAGAGAAAAGCAGAATCCAGCGACACCATTAACGTACTTTGTCCATTTCATAAGGGATTAATGCAATGTTAAGAAAATATTCCGACTGGCTGTTACGCTTTCCCTGGCTTGTTATTCTATTAAGCCTGGCGTTAACTGCGGCGGCAACATACGGCGTAAGGTACCTACATTTTAAAAGCGATTACCGAATGTTTTTCAGCGATGAAAATCCCCAGTTAATGGCCTTTGAAAAATTACAAAAAACCTACACGCGAGACGATAATATTCTATTGGTTGTAACGCCTAAAAATGGTGATGTCTTTACGGCGCAGAACCTGGCTATTGCCGAGCAGTTAACTAAAAATTTGTGGCAGACGCCTTACTCATCACGGGTGGATTCCATTACCAACTTTCAGCACAGCACCGCGGAAGGCGATGACCTGACTGTGGGTGATTTGATTGGCAATGCCGCTCAATTGAACGAACAAGAAATTGCACATCTCAAGCAGATTACTCTGAATGAGCCTTTACTGGTTAATCGCCTGGTGTCGCCCGATGCCAAAGTAATGGGCTTTAATGTCGTAGTGCAGCGCCCCGGCAAAGACCAGGATGCCGAGACTTTACAAGCTACATCTTTCGTTCGCAAGCTAGTGAGCGATTTGCAAGCGTTACATCCTGACCTGGATGTTCGCCTGACCGGTTCCATTCTTATGGATACTGCATTTGCGGAGTCCTCGGAACTGGATCTCAAAACACTGACACCGGCCATGCTGGTGATTATCGCTGTCGCTTTGTGGTGGTTTTTGAAATCATCGCTGGGCATGTTCGCCGCCTTGCTGATGATGACGCTTTCGATAGGCTCGGCAGTCGGTTTGGCAGGTTGGCTGGATATTGCCTTCTCGCCGTCCAGCATTCCCGCGCCGACTATCCTGCTCACCTTGGCGGTGGCGGATTCGGTGCATATTTTAACCTCTTATTACAACGGACTGGCCCAGGGACTGGATAAGCGAGCGGCAATTGCGGAAAGTCTTAGAATTAATTTCAAGGCGATTTTTTTCACCAACCTCACGACCGCCATCGGTTTTTTATCCATGAATTTCAGTGACGCGCCTCCTTTTCGGGACTTGGGCAATATTACCGCCCTGGGGGTGGGCGCAGCCTATTTGCTGACGATTGGCTTTTTACCGGCATTAATGGCCGTGCTGCCTGCAAGACAGGGTCGAAGCGAAGCGGCAGGCACCAAAACGTTCGCCGGACTGGCAGGATTCGTTATCAAATACCGTTATTCGTTATCGCTGTTTTTACTGTTGTTCACTGTCGCATTGATCTCCTTTATTCCACTGAATGAGCTCGATGATGAATACGTCAAGTATTTCGATGAGTCTGTCGCATTTCGCCGCGATACCGATTACACCACTGAGCATTTAACGGGTATTTACACCATTGACTATTCGTTAGAGCATGGCGAAGATGAAGGCATTAACGATCCTGAATTTCTCAAGCAAGTCGAGGGGTTTGTGCAATGGTATCGCCAACAGCCGGAAACCCTCCATGTCTATACCATCAACGATATCTTTAAACGTTTGAATCAAAACATGCACGGAGACGATCCGGCCTGGTATCGGTTACCGGATAGCCGGAAAATGGCTGCTGAATATCTGCTGCTGTTCGAAATGTCGTTGCCTTACGGCCTGGATCTGAATGACCGGGTTAATGTCAGCAAATCCGCAACCCGTGTCACTGCCACTTTGCGGAGTTTGTCCAGCCAGCAAATGATCGATTTGGAGGCTCGGGCGCAAGCTTGGCTAAAAAACAACGCCCCGTTAATCAAACAGAGCGATGGCACCGGCTCATCTTTGCTTTTTTCGCATATCGGCCAGCGCAATATCGTCAGCATGATCAGCGGTGAATTGATGTCCATAAGCTGTATCTCGCTGATTTTGATATTGGTGTTGCGCTCAATCAGCTTGGGACTGCTCAGCCTTATCCCTAATTTGATCCCGGCCGGCATGGCGTTTGGCATTTGGGGCTTGACCGTCGGGCAAGTGGGCATGGCCTCATCGGTGGTAGCGGCGATGACCTTGGGCATCTTGGTGGATGACACGGTGCATTTTCTCAGCAAATATCAACATGCGAAAAAAGATAAAAATCTTACTCCTGAAGCCGCGCTTTATTATGCCTTCGCAACCGTGGGCAATGCCTTGTGGGTAACGTCGGCCGTTTTGATCATGGGCTTTTCGTTATTCACCTTTTCCAGCTTTAAAATCAATTACGAGATGGGGCTGTTGACGGTAATCATTTTTGCCCTGGGCTTATTTGCTGAATTTCTGTTGTTGCCGCCGATTTTACTGATCTATGAAGACATCAAATGCAGTCTCCATAATTTTTTTAATAAACCTGTACAAAACACCCAACTTTAAGGAAAACCGAATGAACAAGTCAGTTTACTTTGCCTTATTACTGGCCTTGGCCGCGCCAGCGCTCCATGCCGAAACCCCGGAAGAAAAAGGTTACGCTATCGCCAAAGAAACCGAAAGACGGGATTCCGGCTTTGGCGACAGTTCAAACGACTCTTTATTTATCTTGCGCAATGCCCAGGGAGAAGAAAGCATCCGTGAATTTTCGACCAAAACCCTGGAAGTCCCAGAGGACGGCGACAAGGATTTAGGGATTTTTCTTAAACCCGCCGACGTGAACGGTACGGCTGTGCTAACGTTCTCGCACGGACTTAAGCCCGACGATCAGTGGCTGTATTTGCCTGAATTAAAACGGGTTAAACGGATTTCTTCAGTAAACAAATCGGGACCATTTGTCGGTACTGAATTTGCCTTTGAAGACATCGCTTCCTGGGAGGTAGACAAATATAAATACAAGTATCTGCGTGATGAAGTGCTCGACGGCAATGACTGTTTTGTGGTCGAAAATACGCCGGCTTATGAATACTCCGGTTACGCCCGGCAAATCGAATGGGTCGATAAAACGATCTATCAACCGCGCAAAATCGAATTTTACGACCGCAAAAATACGCTGTTAAAAACCTTAACGTTCAGTGATTATCAGCAATACCTTGATCGTTACTGGCGGGCCAGCAAATTGGATATGGTCAATCACCAGAATGGCAAAAGCACCACTTTAAAGCGGAGTAATTATCGGTTCCGTAACGGCTTTCAAGACAGCGACTTTTCCGAAAGCGCTCTTAAAAACGTGCAATAGTAAACACTGTAAAGAATGACGAAGCAAACATCGCGCGCCGCTCGCCTTTTTATAATCGTGAATTGATGTGCAGACACCGTTTGCCCATCAATGATAGTCCGAAATACTAAGACATTAGCCAACAACATGAACATAAAAGCGACGATTATTGCAGCGTCATTCTTAACAGTCAGCAATGTTCAAGCAGCAGAATGGTCGGGTTTTGCTGCGCTTGACCTGCGTTTGTTTGCAGAACCCGCCGCTTTTCCCGAGCAAAACACCAGCTTTGCCGATCCGTCTGTAATGGTACAGCCCGAGTTTCGGCAGGGATGGAACAATGGCGCAGACCGCTTTACCGCGATACCGTTTGGCCGCTATGACAGCCTGGACAGCAACCGCTCGCATTGGGATCTACGCGAATTCAACTGGCTGCATAAAGGCGACGGCTGGAACCTGCAAGCCGGCGTGGGCAGATTGTTTTGGGGGGTGACGGAGTCACGGCATCTGATTGACATCGTTAACCAGGCCGACTTCGTAGAAAACATCAACAGTGAAGAAAAGTTGGGGCAGCCCATGCTGAATTTGAATATCCCGACCAGCTATGGCAACTTCAATTTGCTCTATCTGCCTTATTTTCGCGAGCGTACCTTTCCGGCTGCAAATGGTCGGATTAGATTCGAACTCCCCGTAGACACAGATAACCCCAATCTTAATGGCATCAGTCACTTTCATCCTGATTGGGCGATGCGTTGGAGCCGGACTTTCGGTGATTGGGATGTGGGAATTGCGCATTTTAGCGGTGTTGGCCGCGAACCTCGGCTGGCGCCCTACTTCCCTGATGGCTCACCATTCCCCACCGCGCTGATTCCAACCTATGATTTAATCAATCAAACCAGTTTGGACGTGCAAGGCGCACTGGGAAACTGGCTGCTCAAACTTGAAGCAATGACGCGCAGCGGCCAAGGCAACCGCTTTGCCGCTGTGGTTGCAGGCGCTGAATACACTCAGTACGGCATTTTTGAAAGCAGCGCCGAGTTAGGTTTGTTAATGGAATATCAATATGACGGGCGCGATACATCCACACCCAGGCAAGCCTCTGACGCGCCTCCAACGCCTGGCGACAATGATATGTTTTTGGGTACGCGCCTGTCGCTGAATGACGAACAGAATACTCAATTACTTCTAGGCGTTACCGTCGACTTAAACACCCAAGCCACGGTCGTGAGTCTTGAAGGCAGCCGCAGACTCGATGATGTCTGGAGAATTGAACTGGAATCCAGGCTGTTCAAAAACATTCCCAGCACAGACATTCTCACCGGCATGAGCCAAGATGATTATGTGCAAATCCGGTTAACGCGGTTTTTTTAAATCAAGGCATTCAGATGATTGGATGCATAAGGAAAAAAGCGCATCCCCTACGGCTTTACAATGACTTTTAACCCATCATTGCCGTTTTAGGCGTTTAGGTATAATGGCTCGCATTTCATTTCATGGGCTCATGCTAATTGCAAACGGAATCCGGACTTCAGGCCCGTCCATCATTGATGTATTGCGACAGTCAATCAAAACAACACAAGCCCATCGTATCGTTTAGCCTGACGCTGCTATCCTATCTGGTGCAACAGGAAGCCTGTTGCTGGATCGGCGGGCATTTAACCGAACCGTAAGAGCAAAATACGCAGCAGTCCCCCGGCTTCGGTTTGAGCAATGTGCCGCAGGATTTGCATTCATAGAAAAACTGGCAGGCATCGGTCGGCATGGTTTCCGTTTCGGCATG
>NZ_JADMKV010000079.1 GCF_015476545.1 Methylobacter sp. BlB1
ACGATTCCTGGCAGCAGCAACGCTGCCATCCCAATGCGCCTGCCGGCGGAGGCGGTCCCGGTTGCTTCACCAGCGCCGATCCTTTTCTTCGATCCAGCAGTTCTGGCTGACAAGGCCTGCCCCATCCCGACTCGCCGGCCGGACGCTACCTGACGCCGCAGGAGATCCGCGCTCCGACCCTCACTGAACGGGCGCAGGCCGTCGTTCAAGCCTATTTTCGGGCTCTGCGCCTGGCGCCTACGGCGGTTTACCGGGACCGGCTGCCAATTGGATCAGATTATTGATGGTTTACTGCCCGGCCTCCTGCAGATGTTGGCAGCGCTCGGCATCAGCGCCATGGCAGGCGCCAGCGCCGGCGCGGCCGTCGGCATCTTTCTCGGCGGCGTAGGCGCGGCGCCCGGCGCGATAGTCGGCGGCCAATTAGGCCTGGAAGCCGGCACCGCGCTGCTTACTTGGCTGGGATTGGGCTTTCTCGCGGCCGCTATCGGCCAGGGCATGGGCGAGTTGGCAGGCGTTCTCAGGCGAGCCGTCAGCAATGCTTGGCATGCGCCGGAACATCGTTACTCGCCATTCGAAATCGACAGGGCGGCGGAAGACCTGGCTCGGGCGGTGGGCATTTTATTCCGCCTGGTACTCCAGGGGCTTCTGGCGTATGTGCTCAAGAACGGCGCGGTCAGCGCCAGTCAGGCCGCGGCATCGACAGGCCGAGCCATCATCAGCGGCGGCACCCGCGCCGCCGCCGACGCCACGCTGGCCGAAGTCTCCGCGCTGCTGCGGAAAAGCAAACTGCCGGATGGGTTTGTCGTCTGGCTTGAAAGGAACTGGGACGATCTGAAACGGAATCCCAAACTGGCTGTCGACAAAACTGCCCCGAATAGTTCATCTCGATCATCGTCGGCAGTGACGCCGTCGGAATTGAAAGCCATGAGAGAAAGACAAGGGAGTAGTAGTATCGGGAAAAATTCCGGTAATAACAGTCGACCCGTCGCCGAAAAAACCAGTCATGAGAAAGCGGCTTTCGATGAACGAACTGCTCGTGATAACATAGCTCCAGGCAAAAATCTCAGTGCTCAACTGGATAGATTACGCGCAGAAGGACATGCTCTTGAGCGTCATGGAGGATCTATCACAGATGAACAGCTCTATGTAAGAGCACAAACAGGTGTGGCAGCAGATGGTTCAAGAACAAGAAGAGGCTACACGCCAATTTCAACTGCGTTTGATAGTGACGAGCTATTGATTCATGCAGACCAATTCTTAAGAGCAAATTATCTGGATGATGCAATAAGAAATGCTGAGCCTGGAACATTGCGAATTAAGGTTTCGGGTGATACCGGAATTGAGCTGGGTAGAGGTTATATTCCAGTCGGTAAACAAACTGGGTTGCTAGGGCCTTTACAGCGAGTAGATAACTTAACTAATGTTGAGGCTTGGTATGTTTATGATCCAGTTAAAACTATTTGGCAAACAAACACGATTTATCCAATACCAGTCAGGTAATTATGGAATCTTATAAGTTAATTCAAAGTGTCTTGGGCGGTATATATGGTGCTCAAGTCGGGTTAGATGATGACGAGGCAATTGCCGCATTCAAAACGGATTTGCAGCAACCGGAGTTTAGAAAAGGAATTGAGAAAGAGTTAAAGCAAGCATTTTCTGATCCATCAATTTCGTGGGTGAAGTTAATGGATGAGTGCGAAGTTGCATATTTTGATACGGAAGAAGATGCCAAATCATTTGCGAAAGAACTGCTGTGGGATGTTGTATTTTCCAAAACGCGATAAGGCGCGCTAGAGTAGCATCAACCCTTCATTTGTAGCGCGGTAGGATGCGGCAAGGCACGAGCCGCATCGATCAGGTTTTCCATTGGAACTCGGTGACACATGGTTAGGTACAGCAGGTAAAGAATTGGCCGCATTCCAGCCTCATGTCTAGGTCGCGCGAGGGGTGCACTCAGAGAATGGGATAATGAAATCGATTTATCCAGCATTACGGCAAGAGAATAACGTGAATGATGCGGTTCGTACCTTGCCGCATCCTACCCGCCCCGTTAGGAGCTGAAGCAATTTTAAAGCCTGTCCAAATATCTTCAGCCTCTATCCTGTGCTTTCGCGAATTTAAAAGCATTCTCTGCCTTTGGCTGATATGATTCATTCCTTTTTGCCAGAATCCATGAAGAACAATTCTGGCCAAGACTATGAATTATTGAGGCGCACATGCAAGAACTTACTAACCAAGAATTATACCAAGCCCTGGCATATGCCAAGAGCATCGATGAGGATACCGGCAGAAAAATGCTTGAGCAATTCCAGCTTGATCAGACCGCGCTCGCCCAGACTATTTTCGGTGTATTTCCAGCCCTTGTCGCCAAAGAAAATCAGGACATGTCTTATTTGTTCATGGATCTGTGTTTCGATGTGCTTTGTATCTTTCAAAAGGCTTTCGGTCCGCTGCCTCCCCAAAATGAAATGGATTTTGACTGGGCTGCAAAGCAAGCAGTGCTTATGGATGCGGAACTGCAATCGTTAATCCAGGAAAATCCTATGGATGACAAGCTCAGGGCTAAACTGCAGGATAGATTCACAAAACGGGCATTCGAGGATAGTCCTCAGATGGGCTTGGTGAAGCTCATGAATGAAGCGATTGACGATTACGCCTCGGAAAGTCCTAGCCGGGTTTCGGCGATCAAGCCCACTCAAACCATGATCGCTGTCGTAATTCGCCTGTTTGACAATCTTTATACGCAAGCGAGCGGCAAGGCTCTTTAAGCTTGGCTTGCAAGCGGTTATCAGTAGTTTTCCTATTGAGAAATACTGTTTACTGAGTTAAACGCTAAACGATGGAGAAAGCCTCTTCAGAAGGTACATTCTGCCGAAATAATCGTTTAGCGTGATGAAGACACAAAATGCTTCTCATCTGAAATGCCGTTTTGCAATCTTGTTGCTCTTCATGCTTTCGATAGGGTCGACAAATGGTTGTGCAGTACGTGTGGTGCCGCCGCGGCAACTGAGTGAGCCGGTTTCCGTGTTCCTGCTGGATCATGGACAGCATTCCAGTCTCGTGCTGCCCGGCAAAACTGGCGGGCTGGTTCGATACTCTTATGGTGATTGGCAGTATTATGCCCTGGGGCACACCGGCCTGGTCAGCGGCTTTAATGCATTGTTCATAGACACGCCTGCAGCGCTGGGGCGCCGCGAGTTGCCGGGTCCGCAGACTGCGGCGAATGTACGCAGCCTGATACGCATCGGTATCGAGCAGCTATTTGAACTGCAGGCAGAGTCATTGGAAGTGAGCCGATTACGTGGCGATTTGGATAATTTGTTCAATTCGGCACAGGCATCGCGCATCTACAATGCGAAAATGGATCTGTACTTCGTGCCGCACCCTGAGCCCTATACGCTTTGGCATAATTCCAATCTGATGGTCGCGCGATGGCTTGGCGTCTTGGGTTTTAAGGTGCGGGGAAATTCGATAGGTTCAAAATGGAGCGTGGTCGATGACTGATGTTCCAGTATAAATATCTGTTTTTTTTGATTTAACTGAAATCGGTTGACGCTAGACCGGCTTATCCATAGGGATTATTGCAACAAAAAAAGGGCGATTGCATTCATGCAGTCGCCCTAAACAGGTATTAACGTGAATTAATTTTTCAGATGGCGTTTCTGATGCGCTCCATCGCTTTTTCCAGATTGGCCATGCTGGTGGCAATGGAAATGCGGATATGGCCTGGGCAACCGAACGCAGAACCGGGGACCAGCGCGACGCCGGCCTTTTCGATCAGGTACTCGGCGAATTCAAGGTCGTCATTGATGTTGTCGAGTCTTGCGATCAGCTTTTCTATATTCGGGAAAACATAAAACGTGCCGTCTGTACCTATGCAGTCGACGCCGTCCATTTTGTTGAATTCCGCGACGACGAAATCATGGCGCTTTTTGAATTCGACGCGCATATCGTCGATAAACGACTGGTCGCCGGTCAGAGCCGCTTCGGCGGCGACTTGCGAAATCGAAGTCGGGTTGGAGGTGCTCTGTGACTGGATCGTGGTCATGGCCGCAATCAGATCGACGGGGCCTGCCGCATAGCCGATGCGCCAGCCGGTCATCGAATAGGCTTTCGATACGCCGTTCATGACGACGGTGCGGTCGTACAGTTCAGGATACGCATTCAGGATATTAACGAAGGTGCCTTTTTTCCAGAGGATATGTTCATACATATCGTCGGTGGCGATAATGATGTTTGGGAAATCTTTGAGCACATCGCCGATGGCTTTCAGCTCATCCAAGGAGTAGGCAATGCCGGACGGGTTGGACGGACTGTTGATGAACATTAACCGGGTCTTGTCGGTAATGGCGGCACGCAACTGTTCCGGAGAGATTTTAAATTGCTGAGTCTGTGTGGTCTCAATAATGACCGGCACGCCGTCTGCCAGCAGCACCATATCCGGATAAGAGACCCAGAACGGCGCGGGAATAATGACTTCATCGCCCGGGTTGATCAAGGCTTGAATCAGATTGTACGAGCTTTGTTTGCCGCCGCAGGAAACCAGGATCTGCTTGGGCTGGTAATCCAGTCCGTTGTCGGTTTTAAATTTATTGATAATGGCTTTTTTTAAGCTTGGAATGCCGTCAACTGCAGTATATTTGGTAAAACCATTGTCTAGTGCCTTAACAGCGGCTGCTTTGATATGATCCGGTGTATCGAAATCCGGTTCACCCGCGCCTAGGCTGACAATATCTTTGCCTGCAGCCCGCATCTCAGCAGCTCTGGCGGTAATGGCCAGGGTAGGAGAGGGTTTAACCGCTTGCACTCTATCAGATAGTTTGATGCTCATATTCCGCCGTGTAGAATCAATGTCAAAAATAACGAGGATTATACTCTGTATAATGGCCTGCTAATAGTCTGCTGTTAAAAATGATTAATTTCTTGAGATGTATTGAGTGAAAAAACAATTTAAAATTCAAAGTCGTTTCAAGCCGGCCGGCGACCAGCCGACAGCCATTAAACAACTGGTTGAAGGTTTGAATGACGGCGAGGTCCACCAGACGCTGCTGGGTGTCACGGGGTCCGGCAAGACGTTTACAATCGCGAATGTCATCAACGAGGTCCAGCGTCCTGCGATGATTCTGGCGCCGAATAAAACGCTGGCGGCACAGTTGTATGGCGAGATGAAAGAATTCTTTCCTGAAAACAGCGTCGAATATTTTGTTTCGTATTATGACTATTATCAGCCGGAGGCGTATGTGCCGGCTTCAGATACGTTTATCGATAAGGATGCCTCGCTGAACGAGCATATCGAGCAGATGCGCCTGTCGGCCACCAAGGCGCTGATAGAGCGTCAGGATACGATTGTGGTCGCGACCGTGTCGGCGATTTACGGTCTGGGCGAGCCAGAATCGTATTTCAAAATGGTCCTGCACCTGGTCAAAGGCGATATGATCGATCAGCGCGCCATTTTGCGCCGTCTGGCCGAAATGCAGTATACGCGCAATGATGTGGAACTGCGCCGGGCCACGTACCGCGTGCGCGGCGAGGTCATCGATATTTTTCCGGCCGAATCCGATCAGGAAGCCTTGCGCGTTGAATTGTTCGATGACGAAGTCGAGCGCCTGTCGTTGTTCGATCCCTTGACCGGCGAGGTCCTGCGCCGCGTGGCGCGTTATACGGTTTATCCGAAGAATCATTATGTGACGCCGCGCGAGCAGTTGCTGTCTGCTGTCGACAAGATCAAGATCGAACTCAAAGAACGCCTGGAGCAGCTGCGCTCGTTAAACAAGCTGGTCGAAGCGCAACGGCTGGAGCAAAGGACGCTATTCGATATCGAGATGATACTGGAGGTCGGCTATTGCTCCGGCATTGAGAACTATTCGCGTCATCTGTCAGGTAGAGGTCCCGGCGAGGCGCCGCCGACCATGTTTGATTATTTGCCGGCTGATGCGCTGGTCATTATCGATGAAAGCCATGTCACGGTGCCGCAGATCGGCGCCATGTACAGAGGCGACCGCTCGCGCAAGGAAACGCTGGTCGAATACGGCTTCAGATTGCCTTCGGCACTTGATAACCGGCCGTTGATGTTTGAGGAGTTCGAGGTGAAATCGCCGCAACGGATCTACATTTCGGCAACGCCGGGTCCGTACGAAAAAGCGCACTCCGGCGTATTTGCCGAGCAGGTGGTCAGGCCGACCGGATTGCTCGATCCAGAGGTCGAGGTGCGCCCGGCCACTACGCAGGTCGACGATTTACTGTCTGAAATCAATCGGCGCATTGAGCTAAAGGAGCGCGTGCTGGTGACGACGCTGACTAAAAGGATGGCCGAGGACCTGACCGAATATTACCTGGAGCACGGCGTGCGCGTGCGCTATCTGCATTCCGACATCGATACGGTGGAGCGTGTCGAGATTATTCGCGATTTGAGGCTAGGGCAGTTCGATGTGCTGGTCGGCATCAATTTGTTGCGAGAAGGGCTGGATATTCCGGAAGTGTCTCTGGTTGCCATTCTGGACGCCGACAAGGAAGGTTTTTTGCGTTCGGTCGTATCGTTAGTGCAAACCATCGGCCGGGCCGCCAGAAACGTCCACGGCAAGGCGATTCTGTATGCTGATCGCATAACCAAATCCATGCAGCAGGCGATTGATGAAACCGAACGCCGCCGCGAAAAACAGCGCCGATTTAATATTGAGCATCATATAGAGCCGGCCACCGTCTACAAGTCTGTGACCGACATCATGCAGACGTCGATCCCCGGTGCCGGTATTTCGTTCGGCGGCGATAAGAAAAAGGTCGCAGAGCTGGCTGCGGACTACAAAGTCATGTCGCCCAAGCAACTGGGCAAGAAGCTGAAGCAGCTGGAAGAGGCCATGTATCAGCATGCCAAAAACCTTGAATTTGAACAGGCGGCAAAAATCCGTGATGAAATTAAAGCGCTTCAGGAAGAAATATTGGTTTAAAAAGTTGCATAATAAAATTCTGCCGGTATAATAGCCGGCTCTGAAGTTACACAGGCTTCAGGCGCGTAGCTCAGTTGGTTAGAGCACCACCTTGACATGGTGGGGGTCGTTGGTTCGAGTCCAATCGCGCCTACCAGACTTTATAAAGCACTGCTATCGCGGTGCTTTTTTTATTGTACTAACTAACCATAGTTGACGAAAAATGCCGGTAATTACCCTTCCTGATGGCTCTCATCGCGAGTATGAACAAGCTGTTACAGTGATGGATGTTGCCCAATCCATCGGTGCCGGTCTGGCCAAGGCGACTTTGGCAGGCAAGGTGGACGGCAAGCTCGTCGATGCCAGTACAGTAATCGATCACGACGCTACACTTCAAATCGTCACGGCAAAAGACGAAGACGGCGTCGATGTCATTCGTCATTCCACGGCACACCTTTTGGCTCAGGCCGTCAAAGAATTATTCCCTAAAGCGCAAGTCACTATCGGACCGGTCATCGAAAACGGCTTTTATTACGATTTCGCCTACGAGCGTCCTTTTACGCCCGATGATCTGGCTGCCATCGAAAAGAAAATGCAGGAACTGGCTGACAAGGATTATTCGGTCAAGCGCTATGTATTGCCCAGAGATGAGGCGGTAACATTCTTTAGAAACCAAGGTGAAGAATACAAGGCCGAAATCATCGAGTCCATTCCGGCCAATGAAGATTTATCTTTGTATGAGCAGGGTGGGTTTACCGATCTGTGCCGCGGTCCCCATGTGCCGAGCACGGGCAGATTGAAAGCCTTCAAACTCATGAAAATTGCCGGTGCCTACTGGCGCGGCAATTCCGATAACGAGATGCTGCAGCGCATTTACGGTACGGCATGGGCTGATAAAAAAGAACTGCAGGCCTATCTGCATCGTCTGGAAGAGGCAGAAAAGCGCGATCATCGCAAACTGGCCAAAACCCTGGATTTGTTTCATGCTCAGGATGAAGCGCCTGGCATGGTATTCTGGCACGATAAAGGCTGGACCATTTACCAGCAGGTTGAGCAGTATATCCGCAATAAACTGCGCGCTAACGGTTATGGTGAAGTAAGAACACCGCAGGTTGTGGACCGCTCTTTATGGGAAAAGTCCGGTCACTGGGATAAGTTTGGCGACATGATTTTCACGACGCATTCGGAAAATCGCGATTATGCCATTAAGCCCATGAACTGCCCTTGTCATGTGCAGATTTACAATCAAGGTATTAAAAGCTATCGGGATTTGCCGATCCGTCTGGCGGAATTCGGCTCCTGTCATCGCAATGAGCCTTCAGGCACATTGCATGGCCTGATGCGGGTCAGAAACTTTGTGCAGGATGATGCACATATTTTCTGTACAGAAGGGCAGATTCAGGACGAAGTTTCAACTTTTATCGATTTGCTGTTTGATGTTTATAAGGACTTCGGTTTTGAAGAAGTCATTATCAAATTATCGACCCGTCCGGAAAATCGCGTAGGCGATGATGCGGTCTGGGATAAGGCTGAAAATGCGTTGGAGCTGGCGCTTAACAATAAAGGCCTGAAATGGGATCTGCAGCCGGGCGAAGGCGCTTTTTACGGTCCTAAAATTGAATTCTCGTTAAAAGATTGTATCGGCCGTGTCTGGCAGTGCGGCACGATTCAGGTCGATTTCTCCATGCCTGGCCGGTTAGGCGCTACTTATATCGCCGAAGACGGCTCCAGACAAGTACCGGTCATGTTGCACAGGGCCATACTGGGTTCGTTAGAACGCTTTATCGGTATTCTGATCGAGCAGCATGCAGGTACATTCCCGGTTTGGCTGGCGCCAGTGCAGGCGGTGTTGATGACGATCACTGACCGACATGCCGAATATGCGTCAGAGCTTGCTCAAAACCTCGAAAAGCAAGGCTTCAGGGTGAAATTAGACTTGAGAAATGAGAAGATCGGGTTTAAAATTCGAGAGCACTCTATGCAGCGTGTGCCGTATCTTCTGGTGATCGGAGATAAGGAAATGGAAGATCAAACCGTTTCAGTGCGCACACAAAAGGGTGAAGATTTAGGTAGTCTGTCAATCGGTGCATTTACCGAACGGTTAACAAAAGAGATTGAAGACAAAAAGTAACCATACTTTGGAGGATTAAGATATCGCTGCTAAAAAAGATGAAACGCGCCTGAACGATGCCATCACTGCCAGACGAGTGAGGGTAACAGGAGCAGATGGTGAAGCATTAGGCATTATCTCGTTAGACGAAGCCAAACAGATTGCTTATGCTGCGGACTTGGATTTAGTGGAAATATCGCCAAACGCGGATCCTCCCGTTTGTAAGATAATGAACTATGGTAAATACCAGTTTGAGCAAAATAAAAAACTGGCAATTGCCAAGAAAAAGCAAAAACAGATCCAGGTTAAAGAAATTAAATTCAGACCCGGAACTGATGAAGGGGATTATCAGGTTAAGCTCAGAAGCCTAACCAAATTCCTGAACGATGGCGACAAAACAAAAATTACCGTACGCTACCGCGGACGCGAAATGGCCCATCGTGAAATCGGCATGGATTTGTTGAAGCGTATAGAAAAAGATTTGGAAGAGATAGCCACTGTCGAGCAGTTTCCCAAGATGGAAGGCCGTCAAATGGTCATGGTTATGGCGCCGAAGAAGAAAAAATAAACCGCCGCCTTTTCCACTATTTTTAAAGTTATCAGGCAGCACAGGATGTGCTGCCGAAGGCGTCATAAAAAATGGCGCGCATAATTCTTCAGGGCCATGCATTTTGCCTTGCTGGGTTATTTTCTCAGGGATCTTGTATTTATAATTATCGGAGCAAACAAATGCCAAAAATAAAAACCAACCGTGGCGCAGCCAAGCGTTTTAAACGCACAGGCAACGGCGGTTTTAAATGTGGACAATCATTTAAACGTCATATCCTGACTAAAAAATCCACTAAAAGAAAAAGACAGTTACGCAGGCCGGCAAGTATTCATCCATCAGATGTGCGCATGGCAAAACGCATGATGCCTTACAGCTAATAAAGGAGCGGAATAATGCCTAGAGTAAAACGCGGCGTAACAGCCAGAGCAAGACATAAAAAAGTTTTAAAGCAAGCGAAAGGTTACTACGGTGCGCGTAGTCGCGTTTATCGCGTTGCCAAGCAGGCGGTAATCAAAGCAGGTCAATATGCTTACCGCGACCGCAAACAGAAAAAACGCCAATTCCGTGCGTTGTGGATTGTTCGTATCAATGCCGCAGCCAGAATGTGCGGCACGTCTTACAGTCGCTTGATCAATGGTTTGACTAAAGCGAATGTAGCGATAGACCGCAAGGTTTTGGCAGACATTGCTGTACGTGATATGGAAGCTTTTGCTGAAATAGCGAAAATCGCTAAAGCAAATCAAAGCCCGCTTTGAAATAAAAAGACGATTACTCTTACTGAGTAATCTGATTATTCCCCCCTCTCCGGTCGGGGAGGGGTGGAGTGAAGGTTTTATCCTTCCCAGATTAAAAAATCCTTTTGGATTATCCTCCCCATCTACTTAAATAAGCGAGTTGAGCAGTGTCGGCCACTCTAGAAGAAATTCTCGCGCAGGCATTACAACAGCTTGCGGAAGCACAAGATCTTAATCAACTCGATCAAGTCCGTGTCCAGTATCTCGGCAAAAAGGGTTTATTTACCCTGCAGATGAAAGAACTCGGTAGACTTGATCCTGACCAGCGCCGTTCCGTCGGACAGATCATCAATGAAGCCAGGGATCAATTTCAGGAACAGCTGGAAGCCAGAAAAAATACCCTGGAGCATGCTGCACTGGAAGAAAGGCTGTCCAGCGAGCGCGTCGATGTCACCCTGCCGGGGCGCGGGCAATTTGCTGCCGGACTGCATCCGGTGACGACCACGCTGAGAAGAATTTCCAAAATTTTTGCCGGTGTCGGCTTTAAAGTGGTCGAAGGGCCGGAAATTGAAGACGATTACCATAATTTCAGCGCCCTGAACATTCCCGAGCATCACCCGGCGAGGGCCATGCACGATACGTTTTATTTTGATGCGCATACGGTTTTGCGGACGCATACTTCGCCGGTGCAGATCCGGGTTATGGAATCCGAGCAGCCGCCGCTCAAGGTTATCGCGCCAGGACGGGTATACCGCTGCGATTCGGATCTTACCCATTCGCCCATGTTTCATCAGGTAGAGGGCTTTCTTGTCGATACCGACGTCAGCTTCGGCGATTTAAAAGGTGTGATTTTCGAGTTTTTACAGGCGTTTTTCGAAAAAGACGTCCAGGCTCGTTTTCGTCCGTCTTATTTTCCGTTCACCGAACCTTCGGCAGAATTCGACGTTTCATGCGTGATGTGCGACGGTCAAGGCTGTCGTGTCTGCAAGAACACCGGCTGGCTGGAAGTAGGCGGCTGCGGTATGATCCATCCCGAAGTCTTCAAATCGGTGAATATCGATCATGAACAATTCTCCGGTTTCGCATTCGGCATGGGCGTGGAACGTCTGGCTATGATGCGATACGGCATCAATGATTTGAGATTGTTTTTTGAAAATGATCTTAAATTTTTAGAACAATTCAGATAAGTTGCAGTTACGGGAAAGCTTGAATCATGCAAATAAGTGAAGCCTGGTTAAGAGACTACGTCAATCCGGCCATAACCACAGAAGAACTGGTCGAGCAATTGACTATGGCAGGCCTTGAAGTCGATTCCGTAACGCCTGCGGCAGCCGTATTCAGCGGCGTCGTCATCGGTGAAGTGCTGGAAATGGAACAGCACCCTGATGCCGACCGGCTCAGAGTGTGTAAAGTCGCTGTCGGCGAAGCCGAGCCTTTGCAGATTGTTTGCGGCGCCAGCAATGTGCGCGTAGGGCTTAAAATACCGGCCGCATTGATCGGCGCCGTACTACCGGGCGATTTCAAAATCAAAAAGTCCAAACTGCGCGGAGTGGAATCGTTCGGCATGCTCTGCTCGGAAAAAGAGCTGGGCTTAGCCGCTGACGCCAGCGGTCTAATGGAATTGGCAGCTGATGCCCCGGTAGGCACCGATATTCGCAAATACCTGTCACTGAATGACAGCATTATTGAAGTCGATCTGACGCCTAACAGAGCGGACTGTCTGAGTGTGGAGGGCATTGCACGTGAAGTGGCGGTTTTAAACCGCATGAACTGGTCGCCGACGCAGATAGAGAAAGTTGCGGTCGATCATCAGGAGTCATTAACAGTAAAGGTCGAGGCGGAAGATGCCTGCCCGCGTTATCTGGGGCGATTGATCAAAGGCGTAAACGCCAAAGCGGAAACCCCGCTGTGGATGCAGGAACGCCTGCGCCGTTCCGGCTTGAGAAGTCTGGCACCTTTGGTTGATGTCACTAATTATGTACTGATCGAGCTGGGCCAGCCCCTGCATGCTTTCGATGCCGACAAGCTGAACGGTGCTATCAACGTGCGCTGGGGTAAAGCGGACGAGCAACTTTCTTTATTGAACGGTCAGGTGATCACGCTTGATCCTGAAGCCTTGGTCATCGCCGATGACCAGCAGGCGATGGCGCTTGCCGGCGTCATGGGCGGCAGCGAGTCAGCCGTCAGCGATGACACGCAGAACGTATTTCTGGAGTGCGCATTTTTTGCGCCGCGAAGCATTGCCGGCAAAGCGCGTCGATTCGGCCTTCATACCGATTCATCGCACCGCTTCGAACGCGGCGTCGATCCTACCCTGCAGGAAAGAGCTATTGAGCGTGCCACACAATTGATCGTTGAGATCGCAGGCGGTAGCGTCGGGCCTGTCACCGAAGCAAAAGCAGAGTCAGCATTGCTGACGCGGCCAGCGGTTTTGCTCAGACGGCAACGTATCGAAAAAATACTGGGTATTGCACTGGCTGATGAAGAAATCGCGGCGATTTTTCAGCGCCTGGGCATGTCAGTGGAAGCTCAGGCTGATGGCTGGCAAATTACGCCGCCGGGCTTTCGTTTTGACATCGCCATCGAAGCGGACTTAATCGAAGAATTAGCGCGTATCTATGGCTATAACAACCTGCCGAGAAGCAGTTTGTTAATGCGCTCAGAATTAAGCAAGGCGACAGAAGCCGTTTTGGACATTGATCGTGTCAAAGATCTGATGGTTGACAGAGGCTATCAGGAAGCCATTACCTATAGTTTTGTCGATGAAGACATGCAAAAGGCGGTGGCGCCGGATGACATAGTCATCAGTTTAAAAAATCCAATTTCCTCGGAATTAGCGGTCATGCGCACCACATTATGGTGCGGTCTGTTGAATGCGGCATTGCACAATACCAATCGCCAGCAGAATCGGGTGCGTTTGTTTGAAACCGGCCTGCGCTTTATTAATGAAGGCGGAGAAATCCGGCAGCAGAAAATGCTGGCGGGCCTGGCTTTGGGAAGCGTCTATGCCGAGCAATGGGGCGAGAAAAGCCGCAAAGTCGATTTCTTTGATGTGAAAGCTGATGTCCAGGCCATGTTTGCATTAACCGGCTATGAAGTGCAATTTGCACCGGCAAAGCATGCGGCGTTGCATCCCGGGCAGACGGCTGAAATCCTGAACCCGGCAGGCGAAAGAATAGGCTGGTTAGGCATGCTGCATCCGACCTTGGAAAAACAGTTGGGTTTTGATAGCCAAGTTTTTTTGTTTGAATTGGATCAGAACTTATTGTTAAATAAGCATATTCCTGTCTTCAAGCCGTTGTCGAAATATCCATCGGTGCGCCGCGACTTAGCCTTGATAGTCAAGGAAGAAATCTCGGCCGACGACATCATCAATGCTGTTAAAGGCTGTGCAGAACAGACCTTGCAGGACATAGTGATTTTCGATGTATACCGCGGCAAAGGCGTGGAAGAAGGATACAAAAGTGTGGCTTTAAGTTTAACCATACAAGATTATTCACAAACGCTAACAGACTCTGAGATAGATGCTATATTTAACAGGGTGTTAGACACAGTAATGAATAAAATAAGTGCAAAGCTGAGAGATTGATTTAATGGCATTAACTAAAGCAGATTTTGCCGAAAGGCTGTTTGACGAGCTTGGCTTAAACAAGCGTGAAGCAAAAGAAATGGTCGAATTGTTTTTTGAAGAAATCAAAGGCTCTTTGGAAAACGGTGAGCAAGTAAAAATTTCCGGTTTTGGAAAATTCGAACTCCGCGATAAAAACAGCCGTCCCGGCAGAAATCCAAAAACAGGTGAAGAAATTCCCATAACCGCTCGGCGTGTGGTAACATTCAGGTCAGGTCAAAAACTAAAAGCCCGAGTGGAAGCATATGCTGGAGCCGAGTAATAACAACGAACTGCCGCCCATACCGGCAAAACGGTATTTCACTATAGGTGAAGTCAGCGAATTATGCGGCGTAAAGCCGCATGTGCTCCGCTACTGGGAGCAGGAATTCGCCGAACTCAGCCCGGTCAAAAGGCGCGGCAATCGTCGCTATTACCAGCGCCACGATGTGCTGATGATCCGGCAAATCAGATCTCTTTTATACGAGCAAGGCTACACAATCGGTGGCGCCAGAGCTCATCTATCCAGCGATGACGCCAAAGAAGACTCAACCCGCACCAAGCAGTTGATTCATCAGTTGATTGGCGAACTCGAAGATATTTTGGAATTACTTAAATAGATTTAATGCGGCAAATGTGGTATAGTTTGCCGCACAGCTAGGGGTTGCGTTCGCAATCCTTTCTCAAACATTCTCTATATTCAATACGTCGGGGCGTAGCGCAGCTTGGTAGCGCACTTGCATGGGGTGCAAGGGGTCGGAGGTTCAAATCCTCTCGCCCCGACCAATTGAATCAATGAGTTAAGAAACTAAAGAATTCTGAAATATTGAGAATCATTGTTTCGTGATAACATTCGTGATAACAATTGATTTGATGCCGTTCGCGCTAAGGGATTCTCTCCGAGGCTTTTGCTCGAAGCCAGACTCTTTATCGGCCTAGACTAAGATCAAGATTTAATCCGAGCGTCCTTTCAAGATCCATCTTGAGTTCTTTATCCAGCCTTTGTTGCACGATCCTTGCTTCCTGAGTTCTTCTTGGCTCATCCCAATGGGATTTGAGAGCCTGTTCTTTAAAATCGGCCCATCGCTTATCTTCGCGGGCTCGGATTCTCTCAATGGTTAGGGTAAGTTTGGGCTCAATGGCGAAGTAGCGCGGGTCACGTATGGCCCTTCGGCACCATTCGTAAAGATAGGTTTGATAGGCTTTTCCTGACAACCTGGCTTCTCGTCGATAGGTTAACAGTTGAACGGCATCGAAACGGTTCCCTTCTTGGGTGTGAATGAAAAGTTTATATTGGTTTGCTCGCTCTAGGAACAAGGATTTTTCAAGTTCTGCCTGGAGTTGAAGTCTCTCCTGATCATGGGGATCGGGATGGTTTGCGATCATCGCTTCAAGCTTTTTTAGTCGATCCTCCAATTGCAATTCTAGATGGTGGAGTTGTAACAGCCTCTGATCGTTTCTCAGTTCAATGCGAGTTTTCGGCGCTGTAAGCGATTGCACCTCCTGTCGGAATTGATGAAAGGCGAAGACGTTGTCATCGTGCGCAAACGCTTCTTTACCTAAAGTAGCGGAGCTGTTCCGGTCTACAGAGAAGCTCTCATCGCTATCCTCTAACTCACGTTTACTTTTGTCAGGAGGAATTCTGTCGAAGCTGTCCTCCAATGGGGGCGCTTTGAGCTGAAGCGACTGATCCAAAATTAACTCTGGCTCGACATCGAGTGTTTCATAGGGAATGGAGTAATCAAAATGTCGACCTTGTTCCATTTCAAGCCTAGCTCGACTTTTGTGGTTAACGCGTAGCTCCAAGCCTGCCCTTTCGAGGTACTGGTTTGTCTGTTCGCATATTACTGCTCGCCAATATTCTGCGTTTGATCTTGAGCTCCAATCCCGCACTTTCAGGCCAAATTTATCATTTTCGATCGAGCGCATCGTTAGCAGGATGTGAGCATGAATGTTTCCATGCTCTGGATTATGGCTTGGCTCGTGAATCGCAATATCGGCCACCATGCCTGCGGATACGAAGACTGTATTCACATAGTCAATAATCAGCTTCTTGCAGTCATCGAGACTTAATTCCTTGGGTAAGGAAATCAGACATTCGCGGGCAAGTTGAGCGTCTTTGCGTTTCTCCTTTTCCTGAACGGCGTTCCAAAGTTCTGAGCGGTTATGAACCCATTGAGGGGCATCGGGCGGGGCGATGATCTCGCTGTGATAGATGCCTAATCGATTTCTGAAGTCGAATGTCAGCCCCATTTCCTTGTCCTTCAGCCTTTGACCGCTTCGATAGGCCGCAAAGGCAACCGAGGTGAGGCTAGAGAATGGAGATAACGTTGACATACGGTGACGGCGGCGTTCGGATCGGCCAATGATTCGGAATTGGACTCTAAAAAATGCCCAAGACGTAAGGTGCTGAGCTTCAGATTGAGGGGTCATAAAAACCTGTTTTCATCATTGAGAATGGGCATCACTATAATGGGTTTTGAAAAATTCAACAATGTAAATGTATAACTGTATTTTTAAATTAAGATTTTTTATAGATAAGAGTTTTTTTAAATTAAGATTTTTTATAGATAAGAGTTTTAACAATGAGAGGATTGTGTTAAACAGTGTAGGCGGCCATGATGAGCAATGTTATCTCTGGAGTCCTGATAAAAAACGATGACGCACTCGAATGTGGCCGAACGGATTGAGCTGGCTGAGGGCACAGCGGCGAAGCAATGCGCTTCGTTGCAAAGTCGCGAAGTGTCACCGCATACATTGCGTCATACGACGGCCAGGCACTTACTACAAGCAGGCATAGACATTACGGTCATCGCCTTATGGCTCGGGCATGAAAGTCCGTTCACAACCCATGGTTACATTGAGGCCGAATCTATCCATGAAGAAGCGGGCTCTGGCCACCATAGCACTACCGCCAGATAGTAAGCAGGTGCGCTATCGCCCATCAGATGATCTTCTGAAGCTCCTGGAGAGTCTGTAAATTATGCCAAGCCGGCAGCGTGGGAAACCAGACACGCTGTCGGTTTCCGATAATTACTCCGCAATAACGAACTGAGCATAATTCTTGTTAAGTAAAGCTTTGCATAACAAGAAGAACTGTAAGCGCTCAATAAACCGCATCTAACAATTGGCTACTGGAAGTGGCAGAGTATTCCCAT
>NZ_JADMKV010000007.1 GCF_015476545.1 Methylobacter sp. BlB1
GCTTTGTCGAAGGGTGAGCGGAACAAGTCGTTAAGCCATTCATGGTTCGACAAGCTCACCACGAACGGCTTAACTTAGCGACGTTGGGCTTTAAATTAAAGGCGACTACCCAAAATAGACGTAAGCAAAGTTGCCCTTATAACTCAACGGCTATTCGACTTTTTCAACATCGAAGACAATACCGCGAATAGCCGTGATTCTTACCTTGGTATTGATATCGCAGTCTTCGCCATGTACCTTCCAGATCGAATCATCGACTTTTATCTTGCCCTGCCCATTCACGATCGGCTCATACAGGCTGAATACCCTGCCGATATACTGGGCGCCTCGCCTGTTCAACAAGGGCTGATCCGATACGATAGGATGCTTTTTTGCATAATACTGACCGGCAACGATGGCCAATACCGACAATACCGAGAATACACCCAGCTGAATGTCCAGGCTGATGGACGGCATCAACAACAGCAGACAGCCCGTTATGAACCCGGCAGCCGCCATCCACAGAAAGAAAAAGCCGGGCGCCAGCACTTCGATGATTAGCAGTATCAGCGCCGCCACCCACCAATACCAAAAAACAATTTCCAGTTCCGCCATGCTGCAACCTCTAAGCCGGAGGATTGGCTTTCGCCATCGCTTCTTTCGCCAGTTCCGAAATGCCGCCGATAGCGCCGATCACATTCGATGACTCCAGCGGCATAAAAATCAGCTTGCTGTTGCCAGCCGCGGCGATATGTTGCAAAGATTCGATGTATTTTTGCGCGACGAAATAATTAACGGCCTGGATATCGCCCTGGCTGATCGCTTCCGACACCATCAAGGTCGCTTTGGCTTCTGCTTGAGCCAGACGCTCCCGGGCCTCGGCTTCGCGGAATGCAGCTTCCTTGCGGCCCTCGGCTTCCAGAATAGCGGCCTGCTTCTCGCCTTCGGCGCGCAGAATTTCAGACTGCCGCGCGCCTTCCGCCTCGAGAATGGATGCGCGTTTCAAGCGCTCGGCTTTCATCTGCCGGCCCATCGCCTCAACCAGATCCTTGGGTGGCGCGATATCCTTGATTTCAATGCGCGTGACCTTGATGCCCCAAGGCGTCGTGGCATCGTCGACCACGGTCAATAATCGCGCATTGATATCATCGCGGCGCGACAACAATTCATCCAGGTCCATTGATCCCATCACCGTACGGATATTGGTCATAACCAGATTCAAGATGGCCCAGTCCAGCTTACTAACTTCATAAGCGGCTTTCGCAGCATCCATGACCTGATAAAAAACCACGCCGTCGACCGTGACCATGGCGTTATCCTTGGTGATGACTTCCTGCGAAGGCACGTCCATGACCTGTTCCATCATAATCATTTTGTTACCGATGCGGTCTATGACCGGCATGATAATATTCAACCCCGGCGTCAGTGTATTGGTGTATCTGCCGAAGCGCTCGACCGTATATTCCATGCCCTGAGGCACGGATTTAACGCTCATGAACACCAGCACCACGGCAAAAACCAGTAACGCTAAGAAAAACCCACTCATACACCCCCCTTATTTTTTATTTGCGAAAAAACTTGCCCGGCGCTCTGTTTGACATCTCTGTGCCATTTCATGAACACTTGCCGGCAAAGCCGGATACCGGGTTTTGAAATGCGGCCGTTCTGAATGAAGCCACAGTAAATTTTCGGAATCAAATCGATGAAACCTTTAAAATAACCGGCTGTGGTGAAATAACCGCTTGATTAATAATAATGCAACTTCATCCAAATGTAAGTTAACGGGTAAACAGCAATGATGATATACGCCGCTTTTAATATCGGAATCCTGACGATACTCTTTTTCGTTATCGGCATGATTAAGCCGCAATGGCCTTTATTTTTTCTGAAGAAACCGGATCGTTTCTGGATTCTCGCAATCTCGACCGTTTTGTTCATGATAACCATGACGCTTTACGGGGAAGGCAACCGGCGGGCAAAACTGGAACAAGCCCCCAAACATTCCCTGTCTCAAGACGCCGCACCAGTTCCGGTGCCTGAATCGGCGCCAGCCAAACCGGCCGAATAAAACTAAAATAAATTGGCCAATCTTTAAGAAGAACACAGGGTCTGGCTCTGTGTTCTTCTTAGACAGACACATTCTTTATATGGCGCCGCAGTGCCTGAACAGCCTAAATGCCGGCGATAAATCCCGCCGCCTCTATCCCGGCAATTGCGCAACGCTCGTCCTGATCGGACACATCGCCGCTGATGCCGACCGCGCCTATCAAGTTATTGCTCTCATCGCGGATCAGAACGCCGCCCGGAACCGGCATGATTCTGCCGTCGGTCATGCCGACCAAGGCACTCATAAAATCCGGCCGCTGTTCCGCCACGGCTTCCAGGCTGCGTGATGAAATACCCATGTTGACCGCGCCCCAGGCTTTGGCTGTGGCAATCTGCTGCCTGATCACGGTGGCGCCGTCTTCTCTCTGCATGGCTTTTAAATGACCGGCCTCATCCAGAACGACTACGGTCAGCGGCGCCAGCTTTAATTGCCGGGCTTTACGGGTGGCTCCTTGTATGATTTGGTTGGCTTTTTCCAGTGTCAGTTTCATAGGCAAATCTCTCATTGAATACCTGTTGTTGTTATAGAAAAACACCTTGATGCCGGCTACGCTATCGGTAAACCGGATTAGCTGTAATATAACGCGATTATTCCGTCTCGGCCAATGATTGGAGTCAGTACCAAGGCAAGGTTGGTCATTATCAATATTATCAAAGACTTCAATTTGCGCGTTATCCTGGGCTACTTTAACAACGGCTGCAAATGCTCCCAGACTTTATCCGCAATCATCGGTTGCGCCTTGGCATTGGGATGCAGGCCGTCCGGCTGCATCAATTCCTTCACCAGCGCGACATCCTCGAGAATAAAAGGCATATACGGCACGCCCAGTTCCTTCGACAATTGCGGATAAACATCATAAAACATTTCGGTATAGCGCTTGCCGTAATTCGGCGGGATTCGCATGCTCAATAACAGGACTTTTGCGCCGGCTTTCCGGGCGCGCTGCGTGATTTCAGCCAGATTGTCTTTCATCAGCTTGGGCGGCAGGCCCCGCAAGCCGTCATTGGCGCCCAGCTCCACGAGCACAACATCGGGTTTATGCGCAGCCAGAATCTTGTCTATACGCGCCAGACCGCCGGCCGTCGTATCGCCGCTGATGCTGGCATTGACGACCTTGTAAGGGCTGTTCGCCTGAGCCAGCCTGTCCTGCAGCAAAGCCACCCAGCCTTGTTTGACTTCAATTCCGTAGCCGGCGCTGATACTATCTCCGAGTACGACAATCGATTCGGCCAAGGCCGTCATGGGCATTAGCGAAACTATCAAGGCAAATAAAAACCTAATCATTATGCATCCTCAAGCTGATAAAACATCCACGCATCTTATAGTAACGAAACAGCTCGGTAAATCGGTCCAGACTTCCGACGGCCCGTTACAGATCCTGTCCTCGATCGATTTAGCCATCAGCGCCGGCGAAAGCATCGCCATTATCGGCGAATCCGGCTCGGGCAAATCCACCTTGATCAGCCTGCTGGCCGGCCTGGACACGCCCAGCGAAGGCTCTATTACGCTGAACGGCAAAATCATCACGGTCATGAACGAAGACGGCAGGGCGGCCCTGCGCAACGAACTGATCGGCTTCGTCTTCCAGTCCTTTCAATTGCTGCCCGGCCTGACGGCGCTCGAAAACGTCATGCTGCCGCTGGAGCTCAGCGGCGACAAGCACGCCAAAACCTCGGCCACGGCCCTGCTCGACAGGGTCGGCCTGTCGCACCGGCTGTCGCACACCCCCAAGCAATTGTCAGGCGGCGAACAGCAGCGCGTGGCCCTGGCCCGGGCGTTCGTCACGGAGCCGGCCATTCTGTTCGCCGACGAACCGACCGGCAATCTGGACAGCAAAACCGGCGAGCACATCATTGATTTGCTGTTCGAGCTGAATCAGGAAAACCGGACCACGCTGATCCTGGTCACGCATGACACGGCGCTGGCAGCACGCTGCCAGCGCACCATCAGGCTGGAAGCAGGACGTATCCTATGAACCGTTTTACTTTGGCGTTGCGATTATTGTGGCGGGACAGCCGATCCGGCGAGCTGACCATACTGGTATTGGCCTTGATCATTGCGGTCACGAGTTCGACAGCCATCTCGCTGTTCGCCGACCGCCTGCAGCGCACGATGACCGTCCAGGCGGCCGATTTTCTGGCGGCCGATCTGATCATCTCAAGCACGGCCCCGATTCCCGAGCCCTGGCTCGCCAAAGCCAACCAGCTCAAGCTGACCCAGGCTCAGACAGTCGAATTTTCCAGCGTACTGATAGAAAACGACGAATTGCTGTTGGCCGGCGTCAAGTCCGTCAGCGCCTTATATCCATTGCGAGGCCATCTGAAAACCACGACTTCGGATTACTCGGCCGAAACGAGCGTCGATAAAGGCCCGGCCCCCGGCACGGCCTGGGTCGACAAACGCGTTCTGTCTGCGCTGAAGCTCAAGCTGGGCGATCCCTTGACCGTCGGCGAAAAAAAACTGACCGTCAGCCGCATCATTACCTATGAACCCGATAAGCGCGGCGATTTTTACAGCTTCTCTCCGCGCGTCATGATCAACCAGCAGGACCTCGAAGCCTCCGGCGTTATACAGCCCGGCAGTCATGTGCATTATTTCTTTCAGTTCAGCGGCGACAGCAAGTCCCTGGCCGCCTTCAACCGCTGGGTCAAACCGCAGCTGAATCCATCGCAACGGCTGATGGACATTCATGAAGACCGGCCGGAGCTGGGCTCGGCACTGGAGCGCGCCGAGCGTTATCTGGGCCTGTCGAGCATCGTCGTGATTCTGATCGCGGGCGTCGCCATCGCCATGGCGACGCGCCGCTATACGGAACGGCACTTCAATACCACGGCCATACTGCGCTGCCTGGGCTGCAGGCAGCGCGAAATTCTCTGGCTGTACAGTTGCCAGTTCATCGTGCTGGGCATGCTGGCCAGCGCCACAGGTTGCCTGTTGGGCTGGTTTGCCCAGGAAGCGCTGTTCCATCTGTTAAGAAACCTGCTGCCCGCGCAGGTCGCCAGTCCCGGACTGCTGGCAATTTTCTTCGGCTTCATCACCGGCATGGTGATCTTGCTGGGCTTCGCACTGCCGCCCATCCTGCGCCTGAAACAAGTCTCAGCGCTCCGCGTTTTGCGCCGCGATCTTGAGCCTTTGCCGAGCAGCGCGTGGCTGATCTACGGTCTGGCCGTCGGCCTGATGTCGGTGCTGATCTGGCGTTATACCGACGATATCAAAATGACGGCGACGATTATCGGTGTCGGCTTGCTGGCGCTGCTGCTTCTGGGCCTGCTGGTTTATGGCTTGCTGATATTGTCGCGCCGATTGCTGCCGCACATGAGTCTGATCTGGCGCTTCGGCCTGCAGGGCTTGTTCAGGAACAGCCGGGGCAGCGTCAGCCAGATACTGGCTTTCAGCATGACGCTGGTAGCCATGGTGCTCAGCTTCACCGTGCGCACCGATTTGCTCGACAACTGGCACAAGCAGCTGCCCGAGCATGCCCCCAATCACTTCGCGCTGAACATTTTTCCGGATCAGCAGCAGGCATTTCAGCAAACGCTCGAGCAGCAGCAAATCGCCGGCAGCCGGTTTTATCCTGTCGTCAGGGGGCGTCTGGTCGAAATCAACCAGACGCCGGTACAGCAAATCGTCAGCAAGGACACGCAGGGCGAAGGCGCCACGCACAGGGAATTAAGCCTGACCTGGTCAAAAGACTTGCCCGAGGACAATAAAATCACGGCCGGCCGCTGGTGGCAGTCGGACCGGGCCGGACTGGTCTCCGTCGAGCAAAAACTGGCCAAGAGCCTGAAAATCAAAGTGGGCGACAAGTTGACCTTTACCGTCGGCAGCGAGCAGTTTGAAGCGACCGTATCCAGCCTGCGCGATCTGCAGTGGGACACGATGAAGCCCAACTTTTACATGATTTTCTCGCCCGGCACGCTGGAGAATTATCCGAGCACCTTCATCACCAGTTTTTATCTGCCCGAAAGCCGGAAAAACTTTTTAAACGATCTGATAAAAAAATTTCCCAGCACCACCCTGCTGGAAGTCGATCTGATCCTGCAGCAGTTCAAAACCATCCTGACCCAATTGACGGCGGCGATCAATTACCTGCTGTATTTTGCCTTGCTGGCCGGTTTCACTGTATTGTTCGCAGCGGTTTATTCGACGCTGGACGATCGGATTTACGACGGCGCCTTAATGCGCACGCTGGGCGCAAACCGTACGTTTCTCAGGAAAACCCATCTGATCGAGTTTACCTTGCTGGGATTGATATCTGGCTTGCTGGCTGTGTTGATTTCGGAAATTATCCTCTATACTTTATATACGCAGGTCATGCATATGGAATATACGCCCAATATCTACTTGTGGGCTGTCCTGCCGCTGATAGGCGCACTGTTCGTGGGCTTGGCCGGGTACTGGGGGGTGCGGGATGTGGTTAATAAATCGCCGCTGCTGGTTTTAAGAGAACTCTAATAATTATTGTTTAAATTACGCCGCCGCCATTCATGCGCTATTCAGAAAATATTATCTAAACTTCAAGCGAACAATCACTCAATACTAAGGTACTACAATGAAGAAATTAACAACCGTCGGCATCGTTTTCATGGCCAGTACGCTCATCACAGCTTGCGCCAATCAGGGGGGCGTAATGAACAGCTTTGGCGGTGGATGGACACCGACTGTCGATGCATACAATGATCCTAACGCTTACCGTCTCAATCAGGACATGGCTGAATGCGGACAAATCGCGGACCAAAGCTCCGGCGGCATGCTGAAAGAGGGCGCTAAAGGCGCCGCGGTAGGCGGTCTGCTCGGCGGCGCCAGCGGCGCGGCTTTAGGTGCGCTCACAGGCGATGCCGGCAAAGGCGCGGCCATAGGCGCGGCGGCAATGGCCCTCGGAGGCGGCGCCTACCAAGGCTATCAGGCAAGAGATTCCTACAAAAGAGCTTACTCCAGCTGTCTGAGACAACGCGGCCACCGCGTAATCAACTGATCCGATTACACCTCTGATCAATCGGATGCACAGGGATGTGTGTCGATTGCTTTTCCCTCTTTTAAAAACCGCAGCAAAAAAGTCGACAAGTAGCGTTCGCTGGCCTGCGTGTAAACGCCCGCAGATTCATAAACGATCAACCTCTCCTTTACCAGCGCAGCAGCCGTACGGCTGAAAATCAGCGCCGCAACCCTGGCCTTGCTGTGTGCAAAGCCAGAGTAATCGTTCTGCCTGATCAGATGGAAACCTGCCGCCGATGCGGCAGCGGCAAACTTCGGCACGGCATGAGCGGGCAGCAACAGATACAGCAGCCCCTGCGGCGACACCAAGCGATCGGCGACTTCGATCAAGTCGGCATAGCCAAGCTGATCAGTATGCCTGGCGGTATGCCTGAGCGAATCTTCGGCCCCGAGGTGGTTTTCGAAAAACGGCGGATTGCTGATGACCAGATCGTAAGGCCGCCCGGCCTTGAAGGCAAAGCTCTGGATGTCCTGATGCACCGCCTCCAGGCGATCCGCCCATGGGCTCGCTCCGAAATTGAAGCGGCATTCCCGATAAGCCTCTTCAGTCAGTTCCACAGCCGTCACGTGCCCGGCGCCCAGCTGTGCCGCCATCAGTGCCAGCAATCCCGTGCCCGCGCCGATATCGAGCGCCCGCTCGCCGCCGTTAACGGGCGTCATGGCGCCAAACAGGATACTATCGGTGCAGACTTTCATGGCCGACTGTTTCTGTTGCACCGAAAACTGCTGGAAATTGAAAACCGACATGATTAATTACTCATCGTCTTGAATAACTCATATTAAGAATGTCGCCGGAAAAATTGTAGGGTACGCATCGCGTACCATTTTCAAATTTTTCTGATGAACCAGCTCACAAAATGGTACGCAGTGCGTACCCTACAAAGCTACTTCTTCTGCTCAGCCGCTGCTTCTTCCTGCTTGACCGGCTTTTTTCTCCAGAAACCGCCGCTTGAGTAGCATTTCCAGCCCCATTTAAGCCAATTCAGCAGCGCAAAGGCCAGCCATAACGACCAGGCCAGCATGAGCAGCCGGTACACGAATAACGGCACCGAAATCAGCGTTGCGGTCGGCAGGGTCGATGGGCTTCTGTCCTGATACCAGTTCAGGTTGAACGCCGAAGACTGATTGCCGGTAATCTGCATCTCGGGCGATCCGAGCAGGCCCTGTTGGACGGCATCGAACAACAGGCTCAGCGATATCAACGTCAACAGGCCGATGGTCACCTGCATTATATTGAAATAGTTGGCCTGCGCAATCGGCCTGTCTGAGCGCCAGCCCAGGATCATTAACCAAGCGACCACAATCACGGCCGACTCGATCGGTATCTGGCTGAGCCCGATCAACAACAAAAACCAGTGCCAGCTCTTTAACGGCGTCAAACGGATTTTTCCCAGGCCCAGCGATACGATCACGATGACGGCCAGAACGCCCCAAAATAAAACGGCAGGCCCGAATTCGGGGCCCATCGTAAACAGTACCCAGCGGTCCTGGCCCAAGCCCATACTCAGGCTGGTGTTGACGCTGCCCTGCCCCAGATCCACCTCAGGCGTAGTTATGACGGGTGCCATTTCAAGCGCCTGCTGCCAGTTCAGCAGGATATCCTGCCTGCCGGGATGAATCGGCACGGTCAGCGTACGCCCCTTTTGCCGCAACGGCTGAATCACGCCGTCTACCATCACCGACTGCAGCACGGCGTTTTCGGGCAGGGTCAGCGTATGCTGCGCGCCTTGCGAACTGCGCAGGCTGATTTTCAGTTCGGCTTCCTGCAGGCGCTTGCTGGGCTTAATCATGAGCCGGCTGTCATCGATAGTCAGCGTTTGGCCTTCCACCGGCTGCGGCCGCGTGATTTTCAGCGTTACTTTCTCGCCAGGCCAGGGCCGCCATTCAGGCAGCCAGCGCCCTTCATGATTCTGATGGATCATGGCAATGCCCGACGCTTCGATATGCCAGATGGGGCTGACATCGGCTGCCCAGATTTCCCGCCAGCGGTCTGTCGGCGCCGCTGTCAATTCGATCTGCCCGGTTTTTTTCAGGACCGATTGCCATTCCATAAAAGTCTGCTGCGGCGGCATATTGACTTCGACTTTGCTGTCCTTTACGCGCACGCCCGCCGTCGTGACCGATTCGTCCGGCAGCAGCGGCACAGCGATGACCACGGCCGAATCGGCCGGTGAAATCCTGCTGATCTGCGTGATGACGCGCCAGTCCAGGCCCAGCTGCAAGGTGCGCTTGATGCTGACAAACGGCGGCAGGACGCCAGGCTCCAGGGCCGGCTTGCCGGCTTCCTGCGCCTGGCTGACGCGGCTGAATTGCAGCTGGCCGTCGACGCGGCCGTCTTCCTGCGTGCCGCTGACCTGCCAGCCAGCCGCTTCAATGGCGACGTGATGCGGCTTCAGCGGCAGCGGCAGCGTGAACCGGTTCAGCAGTGGCGCAGCGCTCAGCTCCACCTGGTGCTCGCCTTCGCTCAGGTTGATCCATAAACTGTTGCCGCTGCGGTAAAGTCCCTGGGCGGCTTTGCCGTCGACCGAGACCTGACTTGGAAACCATTGTTCGTATTCGGCAGGCAACGGCACAGCCACGGCTTGCCGGGCATGAATTTTTAACGTCAGCGTCAACGCCTTGTCCGTGATCGCCAGGTGCATCTGCGGAATCTGCGCGCAATCCGGCAGACAGTCGGGCGCTTCCAGTAGTCTGTTGCGCAATTCATCGAGCATGGCCTGATCGGGGAAATCGGCATGGGCCGGCTGTGGCGACAGCATCGGCAGCACTAGGAACCCCAGCAGTACCGGCATTGCGGCTTTCAGGTTGAATTTGAATTTTTCGGCGACGCCGAACATCAGCAAGGCCAGCACAGCGATCAGCCCTACGCGCAGAAAATTGAGCAGCATGGTCATGACCGGCGGCTGATACCACAAATGCAGTTCCTGCCCGCTGTCCACGGCGCCGTTCCAGGACAGCTGGATCTTGGTCCATTGCCATTGCGGCAGCCCCGGGCCGGTCTGGATTTTGGCGTTGGGATCGATGCGCTCGAAGTTGACGGCTTCGTCCTTTTCAACCGCGGCGCCGGATGCAGCCTGTTCCGGCATCGATTTCCTCATGGCCTGTTCCTCCATGTTCATGGTTTCCGGCGCCATCGCGGCCGTAGCCGGATACTCCGTCGGCAGGATGGTTTGCCAGGGCTGCTCCAGCTGCGGGTAAAGCCCCATGCGTATCTGGTCGACCATGAACGGGATTGCGGCCAGGACCAAAAACAGGCAGGTAACAGCGCGATACCAGTTCATGAAGCTCAAAAACCTGCCCGGCGGCAACACTTTAATCAGCGCCGTCGCAGCCAGGATATTGAGCCAGACAAAATGGGGCGCGTCGGGCTCATGCCAGATAATCACCAAGGTCAGCAGAGCGAACAATCCCCAGGCCGGATTCCACAGATGCCTGATCGCCAGCGCCGCGATCAGCACCAGAAACAAGTCCAGCAGCGTCCAGCGCGCAATCCAACTGTCCGGCACGTTGTCGACGCCGGAGGCCGCCAAAAGACGCCAGCCCGGCGGCAGGTTCAGCTCGGCATTGACGTTATGAAAATTCTGCTCCCAGCCGACCGCGCTGAGAGTGCCGATGCCGTCCGCTAGCCGGCTGTCGGCATCCAGCGTTATGCGGCCCTGCCTGACTTCCACGCCTTGCTTATCGGCATCGCGGGTGATGAGCTGGCTTTGGCCGTCCAGCATGACCTTGCCCAGCTGCGTCCTGGGCAAGGCATTAAGCCGCCAGCCCCGGGTCATGCGACCCGTGATCAGGTCATTGACCGTATAACCGGTTCCGTCAAAATCCAGCCACAATTTCCGCGTCAGGTTGAGCTGGTTCGGCTCGGGTTCCGGATCGCCCCGGCGTATCAGCTTGAAATGCATGGCCTGCCCCTGGCTGATGCGGTAGGCAGGCAGACTTTTCCAGTCCTCGGGCAGATTGGTCTGGCTTGGGTCGAGCGCGCTTAAGTCTTCAATTTCAACCACGCGCAGTTGCGGAACCGCATTGAACACCCAGACTTCCTCAGCCGGCCAGTCTTTGCGTACTGCAAACGGTATCGCGTCCAGTTCGCCCGCGCTTCTGGCCAGCAGCTCGATCTGCCAGCGGCCGGGACGCACCTGGACCAGCAGTTGCCCGTCCGGCTCCAGCCGGGCCGGCAGCGGACTTTGCAGTTGCAGCGGAATAAAGCCTTCCGGCAGAGGCAACGCCAGTTTGATTTCGCGTTGCGCGCCAGAGACTTCCAGATCCATGCGCGTTAAAACCTGTAGCGGCACATCATCGATGATTTTACGGAACACCTGCAGATCAAGGCTGTCCCGCTGGTCTTCGAGCTTTTTCCGGCCGCTGTCGCTGTCTTTCAGCCACAGCTGTCCGTCTTTAATGATGGGCGTCTGTATGGCGTTGCCGTTGATATGCAGGCTGATCAGTCCGGTATCCTCAGGAATGGTCAGATTGTCCGGCAGCTTGTCCCAGAGAAACTGACCTTTGATCTCGTAAACGCCGGCTTCGAGCAGAACCTTCGGCCTGCCGTCTTTGTCCATGACCAGCGCCGGTTTGTCGTTAGCCGTTACGTTAAGCGGCCAATAGTTATGGTCGCCCGGCAGGCTGAGCCAGCTTTCCTGATAGACTTTCCAGCTGATCGTGAACGCGCCTTTTTCAGGTGTGATATCGAGGCTTAGCTGAGTCGGCCAGCTGCAGCGTTTTTGCTCATAGCTGTTGTATAGGAAAGGACAGATGCGCTCCTGATCATGCTGCAGCACCCAGTTGACCCAGGGCTTGAGCGGCTCCGGCACCTGCTCCAGCGTCAAGGGTTTGGCCGGTACGGCCGGGGAAAGAAATAGCGTAATTAGTAACAGCCAGATGATACGACTCATGATGCGCTCCCGGGTCAATCCATGTTGTTTTTATTTACTGCGAAGCCTCCAAAAGCTTCGCGGCATTTATAGTTAAGGATTCGGCTAAAAATAACATCCCGTTTTTATGGTCCCGTGGGAGCGATGCCCACATCGCGACTAAAGACCGCCGCAAGTCGCGATGTGGGCATCGCTCCCACAGGCGCCGTTATTGATTGCCGAATCCTAACTCAATTCATGCTGCAGGCGCTGATAGATGCCGCCGAAGCTACCATTGCTCATCAGCACGAAATGGCCGCCATGGCGCGCTTCCAATTTAAGTTTAGCGATAATTTCATCCAGCGACTGGCAGATTTCGATATTGCCGGCGTATTTTTTCAGCGCGCTCAAATCCCAGCCTAGGCCCGGCGGCTGGTAGATCAAAGCCTGATCGGCGCCCCCCAAAGATTGCGCCAGCGTTTGCGTGTGCACGCCCATGCGCATGGTATTGGACCTGGGCTCCACGATGGCAATGATGCGCTCGCCCCCGACCTGTTTGCGCAGGCCATCCAGCGTCGTCGCTATCGCGGTAGGGTGATGGGCAAAGTCATCATAGATCGTGACATCGTTGATGCGGGCGATGACTTCCATGCGCCGCTTGACGTTCTGGAATTTCGCCAGCGCCGTTATGGCATCGGCGGGCAGGATGCCGACATGCTGGGCCGCCGCGATCGCGGACAGGGCGTTGTAGACATTGTGCCGGCCGGTCAGGGTCCAATCGACCGTGCCCTGCTCCTGGCCGTTCAGCAATACCTTGAACTGGCTGCCGTCGGCCTGGATCAACCGGGCATTCCACGGCGCATCGGCGTCGATCGAGGTATGGGTGACCGGCGTCCAGCAGCCCATGGCCAGGACATCGTTGATGTTGGCTTCGCTCTCGGGGCTGATGATCAGGCCCTCGCCCGGCACCGTGCGCACCAGATGGTGAAACTGGCGCTTGATGGCGTCGAGATCGGGGAAGATATCGGCGTGGTCGTATTCCAGATTGTTCAGTATGGCCGTGCGCGGGCGGTAGTGGACGAACTTGGAGCGCTTGTCGAAAAAGGCGCTGTCATATTCATCGGCCTCAATGACAAAAAACGAAGATTCGCCGAGCCTGGCCGAAACACCGAAATTCAGCGGAATGCCGCCGATCAGGAAACCGGGCTTGAAGCCCTGGTGCTCGAGTATCCAGCTCAGCATGCTGGTGGTCGTGGTCTTGCCGTGCGTGCCGGCTACGCCCAGCACCCATCTGTCCTGCAATACATGCTCCGACAGCCACTGCGGGCCCGATACGTATTTAAGCCCCCGGTTCAGTGCCGCTTCGACTTCCGGATTGCCGCGCGACAGGGCATTGCCGATGATAACCAGATCGGGCTTGCCATCGAGGTTTTCGGCGCGATAGCCTTCCATCAGTTGTATGCCCTGCTGTTCGAGCTGGGTGCTCATGGGCGGATACACGTTCTGGTCCGAACCGCTGACCTGATAGCCCAGCTGCCTTGCGATCAACGCGAGGCCGCCCATGAATGTGCCGCAAATGCCTAAGATGTGAATATGCAATGTCTTATCCTATAGCTAGTAATTATTGCTTCTGCTCCGGTTTACCGGCATCCCGATGGACAGGCTATCCTCTTGCAGAAGCTTGAAAATGATTTCGTGGGTAGTTTTCTGGCCGGCCATGACGTTTTGCTTATCGGCCGCAGACATCGCCGCCGCGGACAGTTCTTTGCTATCTTGCGCGTAAGCCATGCCGGACAATGCGAACGATAGAATAAAAAAGCCGGCTTTGCGTTTCATGCGGAACAGGTGCTTGCGTTTGGCGGTAAGTTACGATCAAATAACCCCATTATCAATTTATATCATCTAATAATGAGCGAAAAAAACAAAATATTAGTTGAAGCCAAGCCGCGTTTCGTGGAAGCGCAATCTTCTCCTGATGAGAACCGCTATGTTTTCGCCTACACGATCACCATTACCAATGCCGGCGAAGTCCCTGCCAGGCTGCTGACGCGCCACTGGCTGATTACCGATGCCAACGGCAAGGTCCAGGAAGTCAGGGGCGACGGCGTGGTCGGCGAACAGCCTTACATCAGGCCCGGCGAAACCTACAGCTACACCAGCGGCGCCATGATAGCGACGCCGGTCGGCACGATGCAGGGCAATTACACGATGCATTCCGATGACGGCAATGATTTCAATGCCTATATTCCTCGATTCACACTATCAATCCCCAGGACCCTGCATTAATAAAATGTCTATCTATGCCATCGGCGATATCCAGGGCTGCCATGATGAGCTATTGCGGCTGCTGGATACAATCAATTTCAACGAGAACACGGACCAGCTCTGGTTCGCCGGCGATCTGGTCAACCGCGGACCTAAGTCGCTGGAAACGCTGCGGTTTGTCAAAGCCCTGGGTGATGCCGCCGTGACCGTGCTTGGCAATCATGATCTGCATTTGCTGGCCGCGGCCTGCTTGCCGGAACAGGCCGGCAAGCACGACACGCTGGCGCCGGTTTTGAAGGCGCCGGACCGCGATGAATTGCTCGATTGGCTCAGGCACCGCCCGCTGTTTCATTACAACGACGATTTCTGCCTGCTGCATGCCGGCCTGCCGCCGCAATGGGACTTCAACAAGACCCGGAAAATGGCCTTATTTGCCGAGAGAGCGCTGAGAGGCCCCGATTATCAGCGGCTGCTGACGCACATGTACGGCAACAAGCCCGACATCTGGTCGCCCACGCTGACCGGCATGGCCAAACTGCGGTTTATCCTCAATTGCTTCACGCGCATGCGTTATTGCGATGCTTACGGGCGGCTCGATCTCATCAATAGCGGGCCTTTGGGCTCCCAGCCTGAAAAACTGATGCCCTGGTTCCAGGTGCCCAAACGCAAAAACGCCAACCTGCGCATCATCTTCGGCCACTGGTCCACGTTGGGCTACTATGAAGGCAATAACTGCTATGCCATCGATACCGGCTGTCTTTGGGGCGGCCAGCTGACCGCCTTGAAGCTGGACGGGCAGGTGCAGCGTTTCAGCATTGACTGCCCCGGCGCCAGGAAGCCTGGCAAGGTTTAGGATAGGGCGAGAAATCACTTCCCGAATTTTGACGAGCGACAAGGTGTGGGGGCGAATACCCGCAAGGGGCACAAGTGAATGCGCCCCTACATCGCGATTTAAAACCACCCCGCCAGCGCGACGTAGGATCGCTCCCGCCTCGGCTTTCAGTGCACGTAAAAGTTCCGCATCATGCCCAGATCCTCATGTTCCAGATTGTGGCAGTGATAAAGATACAAGCCTTTGAAATCCTGAAACGGCTTGATGATTTCGACTTCTTCCCCGGGCATGACCAGCACCGTATCTTTCAAGCCGGAGTCGACAAACCCGTGTCTGACGGTCTCGTAGTCTTCCCTGTCGACATGCCCCTCTTTGCGCGACAGAACCTGGAATTGCTGGCCGTGCAGATGGATCGGATGCGCCATCGCCATCATCATACCTCCTATCATGCCGCCGCCCATCTCATCCCTCATGCCCATGCCTCCACCTCTGCCGCCCATGCCGCCATGGTCCATACCTTCCATGTCATGACCGCTAGTCTGCGAAGCCATCTCATGCTCTTCATGAGGATGAAAGATCTTGATCTTCTTGATCGAACCCACTTTGACCTTCTCAATCTCCATGACTTCATCCAGTGAAAAAGGCCTGCCGTTCACCAGCGGCCTCATATGCCTCTCGGTAATCGCAATCGGCAGCGGGTTATCGGCGTTATCGACATCTTTTTCGGTCAGCCGCTGACGGCGCACTAATTGCACCGGCAGTTTGGGGGAATCGCCGACTTTTTCGGTGACATGGAATATCGCAATCGGAAATTTCTCACCTTGCCCTAAGCCGCCCGACATCATGCCCATGCCGCCCATCATGCCCCTGCCGCCTTGACCGCCTCCGCGCATACGTTGCATGCGCTCAAACATGGGCGGCATAGTCCCGCTGAAAGGCAGGCTGTACATGGCGAGTTTCGAGCCGACCGGACGGCCGCTGAAATCCAGCCATAAATCGATCCGGTCGCCCGGGGCGAGCATGACATAGGGTTTGGTTTCCGGCTTTTCCAGCAGACTGACATCGGTCCCGATCGCCGTCAGCGGCGTACCGTCATCCCAGCCCAGCTTATAGATGCGCGATGCCGAACCATTCAGCGCCCGGAACCTGTAAGCGCGCGACTTGACGGCAAACTCGGCATTGGGTTTGCCGTTGACCAGAATCGTATCGCCCAGAAAACCCATCATGCGGTCGTGCATGCCGCGCACGTACTGCAGCTGGCTGTTCCTATTGAATTGCTTGTCCTGGATGACCAGCGGCAGGTCATATTCGCCGGTCGGCAGGCTCAGCTTTTTTTCTTCCTCATCGGTCACTTTCAGCAAACCGGCGAGTCCGAAATAAACCTGCGAGCCTGTCAAATTATGCGCATGCGAATGATAAAAACTGGTGCCGGCGTTGTTCAGGACTTCATATTCATAGACAAAGCGTTCGCCAGGCTCGATCGAATACATCGGATGGCCGTCGCTTTTCTGCGGCACATGCAGGCCATGCCAGTGCATGATCGAATGCTCGAACAGATTATTGTCGAAGTAAATTCTGACTTTCTGGCCTTTGGCAAAACTGAGAGTCGGTCCCAAATAGTTGTCTTCGAACGACTGCACCGTGTTTTCAGGGCCTTTCAATAATTTTGCGAAGTATTTCTGTACCTTGGTTTTAGAGCCGTTGTTCAGAATAGGCACGAACACTTCGCGCGCCGAGAATTCGATTTCCACATCGGGCTTAAAGCCCGGCGTCGGGCTGCTTCTTGCCGACTTGGGATTGGCCAGCAGCAGTTCGGGAAACATCGCGGCCGCTGCACCGAAAGCGGAATACTGTAAAAACTGACGTCTGCCGTAATTGATTGAGTGAGTCATTTTTACCCTTCCTTATGCCTGATAGTATTTGGTTAACAGACCAGCCTATGCCCTTTAATCCCGCCTCGCTATCAGCATTAATTCAAGTTATTGATTTTTCGTATTTTATAAAACTGTAGCTGAATCCGGCATCGGGATCGTTGTCAATATCCTCGCGCGACACCTCAGTCCAATGCCGGGTATCGATTTCCGGGAAAAAAGCATCGCCTGAAAATTCTTTATTGATCAAAGTCACATAAAGCGCATCGGCCCTCGATAGCATCGCTTTATAAAGCTCCGAACCGCCGATTACAAAAATCTCCTGGAACTTTTGACCGCAACTTTCTATCGCTGTTTCAATATCGTTGAAAATCAGGCAGCCTTCCTGCTTATAGGCCGGGTCCCTGCTGATGATCACGTTCGTGCGGCCGGGCAAAGGTCTGCCTATCGATTCATAAGTTTTCCTGCCCATCAAAATAGGCGAACCCATAGTGATTTGCCTGAAGCGTTTAAGATCGGCCGATAAGTGCCACGGCAGTTGATTATTGATGCCGATGACGCGGTTGCTCGCCATCGCGACGATAAGTGATATTTTCATTTGAATGCGCAAATCGCTTTGATATTCTTTAAGGTATTATTAATAAAACACTGCATCATACTATGAAAAATATTCTGGTTGTATTCACAGGTGGAACCATCGGCTCCACGGCGGTCGGAGGCACCATCAACACCTCCGATGCGGCGCCGTACAAATTGATCCAGTTGTTTCAGAAGCACCACGCCAGCCGGGAACAGATCAGTTTCCACAGCGTCCAGCCCATGCAGATCCTGAGCGAGAACCTCGCGCCGGTGGTCTGGGAAAAGCTGATCGCCGTCATTGAGGCTGAAGATATTGACCGCTACGACGGCGTCATCATCACGCACGGCACCGATACGCTGGCTTTCACCGCCTCGGCGCTCGGCTTGTATTTCAATGCGCTGGACATTCCGATTCTGCTCGTTTCCAGCGACAGCCCGCTGGATGATCCCCACGCCAACGGCCTGCCCAATTTCATCTGCGCCGTTGAGTATATTCTGCAAGGACGCGGAGCCGGCGTTTTTGTCCCTTACACCAACCGCAACCAGACCACGCAACTGCACCGGGGCACGCGCCTGGCGTCGTCGCTGCAACTGGGCGGCGATTTCATGAGCGTGCAGGGCAAGAGCCATTGCCGGTTCGTCACTGGCGCTTTTACCCGAAACGGCTTCATGGATACGGAAAAACTGCGCCAGCCTGTGGCGCTGAAAGCCGATTTCTCCAAGCGCGTGCTGCTGATCAGGCCGTATCCGGGGCTGGATTACCGCTATATCAATCTCGATGCGGTCGATGTGGTGCTGCACGACTTATACCATTCCGGCACGGCCTGTTCCTCGACGCAATGGGGTGATCAGTTTTCGCTGCTGGCCTTCATCAGACAATGCCGAGAGCGCGGCATCAAAGTCTATCTGGCCCCGGCGGTCAAATCCGACAACGCTTACGAAAGCACGCGCGAATTACTGCAGGAAGGCGCGGAAATGATCTGGAACATGTCGCTGGAGACGGCCTATGTGAAACTGCTGCTGGCCTACGGCAATTTCAGCGACGAGCGGCAGATCATGGACTTTATCGATCGGGATGTGGCCTGCGAGCATGTGTAGGCCGGGTCGAAGCTTTGCTTTAAACCCGGCATAAGCCACTGGAAATGCTGGGCTATCAACCCAGCTCACACGGAAATCGGCGCTCTAATGGCTTCGTGCGCCTGATAATCGGCAATCTCGAAATCTTCATACTGATAATCAAATATCGATGCCGGCCTGCGCTTTATTTTCAACGTCGGCAGCGCATAAGGCTGACGCGTCAATTGCAGCTTAGCCTGCTCCTGATGATTCAGGTAAAGGTGCACATCACCACCGGTCCAGATAAAATCACCGGCTGCCAAATCGCTCTGCTGAGCCAGCATATGCGTCAATAACGCATAACTGGCAATATTGAACGGCACTCCCAGGAACGTGTCGCAGCTGCGCTGGTAGAGCTGACAAGACAGCTTGCCGTCGGCCACATAGAACTGAAAAAACGCATGGCAGGGCGCCAGAGCCATCTTGCCCTGCGCAACATTCTGCTGCGGGCTGATGCGCTCATCGGGCAGTTCGGCCACATTCCAGGCCGAAACGATGATGCGCCGGCTGTTCGGCGTCTCTTTCAGTTGATCTACAACCTGCTGGATCTGGTCTATATGCCCGCCATCAGGAGTCGGCCACGAGCGCCATTGCCGCCCGTACACAGGCCCCAATTCGCCCTGCTCGTCGGCCCATTCATCCCAGATGCTGACTTTATGCTGATGCAGATAAGCCAGATTCGTATCGCCTCTCAGAAACCACAGCAATTCATGGATAATCGATTTCAGATGGACTTTTTTAGTCGTGACCAACGGAAAGCCGTGATCCAGAGCAAAACGCATCTGATGGCCGAAAATCGACAATGTGCCGCTGCCCGTTCTGTCGCCTTTCAGGCTCCCTTCCTTCAGAATTTTATTGAGCAGATCAAGATACTGTTGCATGGACTTTTCTATGGGCAAAATAAAACATCAAGACGCCGATGATGATCATGGGCGTAGACAGGATCTGCCCCATCGTGACCCAGTCCAGGGCCAGATAGCCGATATGCGCATCAGGCATTCTGAAAAACTCGACAAAAAACCGGAAGCAGCCGTACAGCATGACGGCCAGTCCCGTCGCGGCCATGGTCGGCCGGGGCTTGCTGGTGTAAATCCACAGAATCGCGAATAACACGACGCCTTCCAGAAAGGCTTCGTACAATTGCGAAGGGTGACGCGGCAGCGGCCCGCCGTTCGGGAACACCATGCCCCAGGGCACATCAGTGGTCCGGCCCCACAGTTCCGAGTTGATAAAGTTGCCGATACGGCCGGCGCCCAGGCCGATAGGGGCAAGCGGCGCGATGATGTCGGTCAGTTGCAACATTGTGCAGTGTTGTTTCCTGCCGAACAGCCACATCGCGATAAATACGCCCAGCATGCCGCCGTGGAACGACATGCCGCCCTGCCAAATCTTTAACAGAATCAGTGGGTTATTGAGAAATTCGCCGAAGTTGTAGAACAGAATATAGCCGATTCTGCCGCCCAGAATCACGCCCAGGGCGCCGTAGGTCACCAGGTCTTCTATCGCCTCGGGCCTGATCGGCGACCACGGCTTTTCGGCTCTTTTTTTGCCCAGCACCCAGACCGCGGCAAAGCCTAGCAGATACATCAGGCCGTACCAGTGAACTTTCAAAGGGCCGATGCTGATGGCGATCGGATCGATATTCGGATAAGTTAGCATGATTTATTAAATGTCGTAGTCAGTGATTAAAGGATATTGATTTTTAAGCATTTTTCTATTTTATTTGCCATAGATAATTTGAAAAATGACGCAAATAATGACAAATTTCAGAAATCGTGACAAAAAAATAATGGTCGATGTTGCGATTGACCTGTCGCGGACCTTCCTGACGAACTATCCGGAATTTCCGGATAGTTCGTCCCGGCTCCAGTTCACCTTCCTCGTAAATATTTTGCAAGTGCTCATTAATGGTTCGCACATCCTTCTAAAACAGTTCAGCCATCAGCGCCTGTGTTAGCCATAGCGTGTCTTCCACGAACCGACATTCAACTCGGGTTTTACCGTCTTCAATTTCGTACAACAGAAATTCGCCAGAAATCATTGGTTACTATCCAATTGGTCGCCGCCCAATCGTTGCCGAGAGCTACGGATAACATCATGCAGCTTTTGTTGCAGCACCGCTTTGGGCGGCAGTTCGGTCAGGTATTCGGCGACATGGATGCCGGCCTGATCCAATTCCAGCAATTCGATTTGTTCCTGTTTTTTACCGCTACACAGGATAATACCTAACGGCGAGGCCTCGCCGGGTTCCTGCTCGTATTTTGCCAACCAGCGCAGGTAGAGCTCCATCTGGCCTTTGTCAGCAGCTTTGAATTCGCCCAATTTCAGGTCAATAGCCACCAACCGTTTCAAGCGGCGGTTGTAAAACAACAGGTCGATGTAAAAATCGTCATTGTCGATCTGCAAGCGCTTCTGGCGAGCTACAAAGGTAAAACCCGCGCCCAACTCCAGCAGGAAGTTTTCCAATTCGCGCAGGATGGCGTCTTCCAAGTCTTTTTCCAGGTAACGGTCATTGAGTTGCAAAAAATCCAGCACATAGGGATCTTTAAATAACAGACAAGGCTCTAAGGCGTCCGATTTCGCCAGTTGTTCCAGTTCGGCAGCAATGGTCTGTTCGGGGTTCTTTGATAAGGCGGTGCGCTCGAACAGCATGGAATCGATACGCTGTTGCAGCAGACGTGTACTCCAACCTGCGGTGCGGCACATTTGCACATAGAAATCGCGTTTGAGCGGATCGTCAATCGCGATAAGTTGCCGAAAGTGGCTCCAGCTCAATTTTGCACACAGTGTCTGCAAAATATCGGCATCAGGAAACACTTCGGCAAAGCGGATCATGTAAGCCAGATTGCGTTCGCTCCATCCTCGCCCGTATTCAAGGCTTAATTTGGACGATAACCCCGGCAAAATCTGTTGGCCGTATTCTGCGCGTCCACCTTTTAGGATATCGGAACGGATGCGTTGACCTATGTGCCAATACAGCAAGCTTAATGCCGAGTTGACGGTAACAGCGAGCCTGGAACGGCTTTCATCTATGAGTTGGCGAATATCTTGCAACAGCGCCTGAGATTCGATAACGGGCAATAGAGGTTTCATTGTGTTGGCTCCGTGTCGAAGTACATCAATAAGGGCTGAATAAATTGATCGTTGGTAAAACACAGCTTATTAAATCAACGACACTGGTCCTATGCCCTATTGATTCTTAAAGTCATTTTCCGTAGTTTTTCTCAGCGGAAGAGATTGCTGCATTTAAATTCTCTTCAAGTGCATGGCGCATTTCTTTGAGGGGATTACCTAGCCAAATTGATTCTAATCCCCTCTTGCTAGCTTCACTCAAAATCGGCTCGTATTGAGACTCCATGAACTCATAAAAGGCTCTAGTTCTATTGACCCTCAATTTTATTTTTTCTACAACATTTCGCTCTTCAGTTATAGCTTGAGAAATATCTTTTAGCTTATCCCAAACTGTCTTATCCGATATAAACGTATCCATCATTATATTTTCAACAAACGTAAAATCCCCAAGCAAGTTACGAACAATATGCCCGCCAAGTCTACTTGGATAATAACTACTCGCAAGAGAGGCTTTTCCATGTGATGAGGTATGAATAAATCTTAACTCACACAAATCTGACAATACATCTAATGTATCAGTCTCCGAATAACCAATAGAATTTAAACGATCTCTAATAGTTGGTGCGTCAAGAAAGTTGGAACCGTTTTCACTGTTCAATTTAACTAGAGCCGATAAAACAAAAAGTCTCAATAGCTCGCCATTTGACCTTCCAAGTCTGGAATCTAATGGATTTCCGATAACCGAATATTTTTCGCTATAGACGGATTGATTCCCAAGCAAAATTGAACGAAATGCCTCTTGTCTTGGCAAAGTGTAACGTCCATCTCTTTGATACGTATTTAATGCTTTAGCTGGATCAGTATACCCCCTTGCAAGGAACTCTCTTGTCATTCTCAATGCTAATCGAACATCATGATTAGAAAGAACATCAATTCTTGAACCAACTTCAGTTCCTAAAACCGAACTTCGAACAATCTCAATAAATACCGATAAATCGCTAACCTTAAAATTGGCTCCGTTTAATGCCTTGAATTCACCTGATATGTTTGATAAAAGTTTTCCCGCCATAAAAAATCTTCTTGATAAAACTGCTGGTATTTCAGGCGGTTCAATATGAAGTGGATCGAAGTCAAACGCATTAAAAGTAGGCGAATTGCGATGATTTACATACGTAGATTCACGCATTGCCATTATTAGATTAAGATTCAGTCGGCTAGCTAACGCAATTGCGTCAGAGAATATATTCGACTGAACGCTTTCATCTTCAAACTGGTCAACATTATCTATTACTAAAAATATGGGGCTTTTTCTTGTTCCGTATGCAAGTAACTTATCAACATATGGCTCTATATTTGTGTAATCAGCCATTATAAGTTCGGATATTTTCTTATCAAATTCGTCTTGATTTTTGGCGACAAGAAACATAGGCCCAGTCTTTAGGGACTCTATCTCATCTCTATATGCTGACCGTATCGACCTATTGTATTCTTTGAAAAAATCATCTTTTTTTAGATACTCAAATAAACATTTATACAAAAAGCTTATCGGACTTTCATTTTTAGAGAAGTCTCGAAAATCAATATCTATCCAGTGAGGATATGCTTTATCATTTGATTTCTCAAAAAACTTCCCAGCTGTTACCTTCCTTGTGTATTGTAAAAAAGTAGTTTTTCCTGTACCTACTGTGCCTAAGATTAAAATTGCTAAAGGACGAGAAGAAGACAATGCTGAATTAAGAGAGTCACTCAATGCAGCAGAATCTTTCTTTCTCATTGGTCTTTTTGGCTGAGTAGCAAATAGAGATTCACTTTTTTTCAGATGCATTTGAATTCTATTGTCAAACTTAGTCCTATCTGGATTTTTTACATAACATTTTTCCAACAATTCAGTATCTGCTTCCACAATAGAATCAGAGAATGCAGTAAGAACCGCATTCTCAATCAGTGGATAAATCGGATTAGGAAGTTTTGTAGAATTTCCCTTAAAAAAACAATTTAATCTACGTTCCTCAATTTGATCTATGTTTCTTCCGAGTAATTCAATAGCCAGATTGCCATCGATCACTCCATCTCTGGATAGTAAAGACTTAAAATGCCCAATTTCCTCACCTAATGCTCTCTCTAGAGAATCAAAGACAATAACATTTGATTCGGCAAACGATACTTGATCAGTCCTTACTGCTGGAAATATAAGCCAAATGGCCCCGTTGGTGACTACCGCAAACGGAATAGACATCTTACGACAGTAATCCCTCGCTTGAAGGATTGCTTGCCCTATATCATCTTTCATTATTTGCCCAGATAGTTTTAACTTCTTGCTTTGCGGAATAGAGCTAAAGCTTGCCCCAACTCTTTTTGCTTCAATTAGAAAAGATGTGTTGGCTGTTCTAATAATATAGTCAGCGTATGTTGTTGCACCATCTTCTGAAACGCGCTCTTCATAGGAAATATCATCATCAGTCCATCCAAGCACATCTTCCAATATTCGATCTATCAATTTTTTTCTAGTTTCTGCCTCATTTGCGTTGTGAAGATGCAATCGAGCATGTCTAGCGATCAAACCTTTTTCAATATCGTTCATATTTAACTATTCATTAATTTCCGGCCAAATTAAAAAATTATTACCCACGTGGAGCGAGATAAATATCCCACTCGACGAGAAAACATGAAGTCCTGTGGCCGGAACATCGGTTACAGTAGACGCCAAAAAATGAGGCACGAATACCAGTCGTCATAACCTAACCAAATTCTATATTTTCGTAATAATCGATTGCCCTGTTGAATTCATCCTCCGCATCAGGATGAAACATGAAGTTCATTGCTCAAATCGCTGCCATATTTTCTCGAATACCTTTTCTCCGGGTACGGCATCTACCGAGCCGGACCGCAATTCCGTTAACCGTTGCGTTGCCGTAACCACCCATTTTTTATCGATTTTCGATTCCGGTTGGTTAAGACTACAAAGTAGTGAATCCACGACTAATACGCGTTCTTCTACCGGAAGTGAAACCGCTTCGTCGATTAGCTCTTGTGTATTCATTTCATCACCTATAGTTAGCGGTCTTAAATGCTAGATTTAATTCTAATTCAATTTACTTAGTAATTACTCAACATATGTTAAGTTCAAACAATAGAACACGGATAAAAATCCGTCTACATCCGTCTTATCTATCCCATCCATGTTCTATGCCTATAACTACTGAGCAGTTATTTTAGAAAAATAATATAACTAAACATCCAGATTAGTCACATCCAAAGCATTCTTCACAATGAAATCTCTGCGCGGCTCGACCACATCGCCCATCAACGTCGTGAAAATCTCATCGGCGGCAATCACATCCTCGATCCTGACCTGCAGCAGCCTGCGGTTATTGGCATCGAGCGTGGTTTCCCAGAGCTGTTCCGGGTTCATTTCGCCCAAGCCTTTGTAGCGTTGAATATGCTGGCCTTTTTTGACTTCCCGCATCATCCATTCGAACGCTTCCTTGAAGCTGCCGACATGCTGCTGCCGTTCGCCCATCTGAATAAAGGAATTCTCGCCGAACATGCCGGCCGTGTCCTGCGCATATTGCGCGATCTGCTTGTAGTCTTTGCCGACAAAAAACGCCGCCTGCACGATAAAGGTTTTCGTGATGCCGTGCTGGCGCTTGTTGACGATGACTGAGAAATCATTGCCGTTCTTGTAGTCGAGCTCGATCGAGAACAGCGCTTCGCCGGCATTTTGATTCAGCCGGCGTTCCATGTCCGCAAACCAGGTCGCCAGCTTTTGCTGGTCTTGTTTGATCTCATCATCCAGCACGCCCATAACGGACAGTTGTTCCAGGAAACTGTCGTCGTAGCGCCTGAACAGGCGATTGATCGTGCTGACCACGCCGGTAAACTCGCGAGCCAGTTTTTCCAGGCCCTGTCCTTGAATCGGCGGCGCCGAGGCATCGGTAAACAGTTGCGCCTTGTCGAGCGCCAGTTGAATCAGGTATTCGTTCAATTGCGCATCGTCCTTGACATAATGCTCCTGCTTGCCTTTTTTGACTTTGTACAGCGGCGGCTGGGCGATATAGATATAGCCTTTCTCGACGATTTCAGGCAGTTGCCGATAGAAGAACGTCAGCAGCAGGGTGCGAATGTGCGAACCGTCGACGTCGGCATCGGTCATGATGATGATGCGGTGGTAGCGCAGCTTGTCCAGATTGTATTCGTCCTTGCCAATGCCGCAGCCTAGCGCCGTGATCAGCGTGCCGACTTCCTCGGACGAAATCATTTTGTCGAAACGCGCTTTCTCGACATTCAAGATCTTGCCTTTCAGCGGCAGAATGGCCTGAGTCCTGCGGTCCCTGCCCTGCTTGGCCGAGCCGCCGGCCGAGTCCCCTTCCACAATGAACAGTTCGGATAAGGCTGGGTCTTTTTCCTGGCAGTCGGCCAGTTTGCCCGGCAAGCCGGCGATGTCCAGCGTGGTTTTGCGCCGCGTCATTTCGCGCGCCTTGCGGGCGGCTTCCCTGGCCCGGGCCGCATCGACGATTTTGCCGGCGATGGCTTTGGCGATTTGCGGCCGCTCCAGCAGGAATTCCTGCAATTTCTCGTTCATGGTCGATTCAACCAGCGGTTTGACTTCCGACGAAACCAGCTTGTCCTTGGTTTGCGATGAAAACTTCGGGTCCGGCACCTTGACGGACAGCACGGCCGTCAAGCCTTCCCGCGCGTCGTCGCCGGTCGTGGCAACTTTCTCTTTTTTCGCCAGACCGCTGGATTCGATGTATTGATTGATCGTGCGAGTCAGGGCGCTTCTGAAGCCGGCCAAATGCGTGCCGCCATCGCGTTGCGGGATATTGTTGGTATAGCAGAACACGTTTTCCTGATAGGAATCATTCCACTGCATCGCCACTTCGACGGTGACGCCGTCTTTTTCCGCGACGAAATGAAACACTTCGGGAAACAGCGGCGTTTTGTTCTTGTTCAGATGCTCGACAAAGGCGCTGATGCCGCCTTCAAACTCGAAAACATCGCTTTTATCGGTACGTTCGTCTTCCAGGCTGATGCGCACGCCTGAATTCAGGAATGATAGCTCCCGGAGTCTTTTCGCCAGAATATCGTAGTGAAACTCCACGTCGCTGAACGTCTGGCCGCTGGGTTTGAAATTGATCAAAGTGCCCGTGCCTTCGGCAGGCCCTACGGCTTCCAGAGGCGCCACCGGCTCGCCCATGATGTATTTTTGTTTATGCAGCAGGCCGTTCTTGCGGATTTCCAGATTCAGCTCTTCCGACAAGGCGTTCACGACCGAGACGCCGACGCCGTGCAGACCGCCCGACACTTTATAGGCATTGTCATCGAACTTGCCGCCGGCATGCAGCACGGTCATGATCACTTCTGCCGCCGACCTGCCCTCTTCCTCGTGGATATCGACCGGAATGCCGCGGCCGTCATCAGCTACCGAAACCGAACCGTTATTATGAATAATTACACGGACTTCCTTGCAGTAACCGGCTAACGCTTCGTCGATGGAGTTGTCGACGACCTCGAAAACCATATGATGCAGGCCGGAGCCGTCATCGGTATCGCCAATATACATGCCCGGCCGTTTTCTGACTGCATCCAGCCCTTTTAAAACTTGAATGTTGGAACTGTCGTATTGATTGTTAGGGTTACTCATGTAGTTGTCCGCTTTCTAGTGTTGCCGTAATGTTCCACGTGAAACATTACAAGGGTTTTATATATCCATGTTCCACGTGGAACATTTTATATTCTTTCAACCGGCTCAATTCGCCAAGGTCAGCCTGTTCGGTGGCTGTGATAAAAACCTGGCATTGCAATTCAGCCAGATAAGCCAGCAGTTTAGCCCGGTTAGCCCCATCCAGCTCGGCCGCAAAATCATCGATTAAAATGCAGCCGATATTGCCGCGCTCATTGGCCAGCAACTGAACCTGTGCAAGCTTTAAGCTCAGTACCAATAATTTCAACTGCCCACGTGAAACAAAATCTCTCGCCAGCCTGTCATTAACCATCAGCTGAAAATCGGCGCGATGGGGCCCGCTGTGGGTGAAGCCATAACGCAGATCTTTATCCCTATCCTCGGTTAAAACCTGCTGAAACGGCTTGGCGCAATCCCAGCCCGATAAAAGCGTGATGTCTATATGACCAATGTCGAGAAATCGGTTGAGAATTTCAATAAAGACAGGCTTGAACTTCTGTAGGTACTGCTGGCGGCAGTCATTGACTATTGTACCGTAATAAACCACTTCTTTATCCCAAACATTGATTTGTTCGAGATGCTTCGTTTTTAGCAAGTGATTACGTTGAGACAACGCTTTTTTGAATTTGCGCCAGGCTGGTAAAAAATTATTCTGATCATTGAAAACGCCCCAGTCGATAAATTCGCGTCTGACTTGCGGGCCGGCATCGAGCAGTTCATAACTCTTCGGGTGGATCAATTGCAGAGGCAGCGCGTAGGCTAAATCTGATTTCTTTGGCAAAGATTGATGATTGACCCGAATTTCAAAATCTTTTCCGTCCAGCCGAATGCCCAGGTGTCGATGACTGCCATCCGGCTGTAAGGCTTGGGCGGAAACGATTAAATCCTGCTGATTCAAACTGATGACGGGTTTGATCGATACGGAACGAAAAGACCTGGCCCGGCCCAGAATGAAGATAGCTTCTATCAGTGAGCTTTTGCCGCTGGCGTTTTCTCCAACAATAAAGTTGATTGCTGGAGAAGGCCTGATAGATTCCCGTCGGATATTTCTGACATGGTAAATATCCAGTTTCAGCAAGCTCATTCGTAATATTACAGTCTCATCGGCATGACGATGAATTTGTACGACGTATCGTTGGGCTCATCGATGAAGCAGGTGCTGGCATTGCTGGCGATGGTCAGTACCGCCAATTCGGAGTCCAGATTTGAAACGGCGTCCAGTAAATATTGGGCATTGAAAGCGATCGACAAAGGTTCGCCCGTGTATTCAATAAAAAGCTCTTCCTCGGCTTCATCATGCTCGGGATTGTGTGTGCTGATTCTTAAACTGTCCGGCACAATGTCAAGCGTGACGCCTTTGAATTTTTCATTCGACAGAATCGCAACGCGGGTCAAGGCTTCTTTTAATGACTGCTTCTGGATATGGATCTGGTTAAAAAACGACTGCTGGAAAACCTTGCTGAAATCGGGGTACTTTGAATCGACCAATTTGGCTGAAAATACCAGATTCTTGATAAAGATGCGGATATTGTTGCCGGAAAATTCGACTCTCAACTCGGCATCAGGATCATCGAGCAACCGGACTAGTTCCAGAACGCCTTTTCTGGGCAGAATAATCCGCGCTTCATAGCCGGTTGCCTGATCCAGTTGATCTTCATAAATGGACAAACGATGGCCGTCGGAAGCGACCAGCTTCAATTTGCTGTTAGAAATATGCAGCAGCAGGCCGTTCAGGTAATAACGGACATCCTGATTAGCCATGCAGAAGGTCGTTTTCTCCAGCGCTCTTTTAAATTTGCCGGCATTAATAAAAAACTGGTGCTCAAACTCTGATTCAGCAAATTCTGGATAGTTGTCGGCCGGCAGACAGCTCAAGGAAAAGCGGCTGCGGTTAGACAGAATTTTGACTTTATCGTCTTCCTGCTCAAACTTGATCTCAGCACCGCTCGGCAATAACCGGCAGATATCCAGGAACTTTCTGGCCGGAACCGTGATGGCGCCGGATGTTGCCGTGCCGATCTCGATTTTGGCCACAATCTGAATTTCAAGATCGGTACCGGTCAAGATCAGCCGATTATCTTCAATGACCAGCAAGACGTTCGAAAGAATCGGCATGGTTTGCCTTTTCTCGATGACGCTGACTATCTGCTGCAGGGGCGTTAAAAGTGCTTCTCTATTTATAATAAAGTTCATATAAAGAATTTTCTTGTTGTTACTAGCCGGTATAACACTGTTGAAAACTCGTATTTTACCTTAAAAATCAATGAGCTAGATTGTTAAAAACAATGTGGTTAAAGTTGTAACTGCATGTGTTCTGGCTGTAGCTAAATCGGGCCTGTTAATAACGGCTTTTTTTATCCACAACTTTTTCACGCTTAATGCGATAAAGTTCTCAACAGGTTCGAATAGTCTTCAGCAACCTTGCTGTCGGCTTCCTTGAGTTCGCTGATGCGCTTGCAGGCATTCATGACGGTTGTATGGTCGCGGCCGCCGAACGCCTCGCCGATCTCGGGAAAACTGTGCGAGGTCAATTCCCGAGCCAGGCACATGGCCATTTGCCGCGGCCGGGTAATGGATTGCCGCCTGTTTTTGGACGACAGATCGGCTACGCGGATTTTGAAGTATTCGGCGACGGTCTTTTGGATATTGTCTATGTTGACCAGCTTGTCCTGCAGAGAGATCAGGTCATGCAGCGCCTCTTTGGTGAATTCGGTCGTAATCTCGCGGCCCGTGAATTGAGCATTGGCGATCACACGCCTTAACGCGCCTTCCAGGTCACGTACATTGGACGGAATTCTTTTCGCGATAAAAAATGCGACTTCCTGGGGCAGATCCACATTCGCCAGATGGGCTTTCTTCATGAGGATAGCGGCGCGCGTTTCCATGTCCGGCGGTTCGATCGAAACAGGCAGTCCCCAGCCGAACCGCGATTTCAAGCGGTCTTCGAGTCCGATAATCTCTTTCGGATATTTATCGCAGGTCAGCACGACCTGATGTTTCTTTTCCAGCAAGGTATTGAAGGTGTGGAAAAACTCTTCCTGCGAGCGTTCCTTGCCGGCGAAGAATTGAATATCGTCGATCAGCAGCACGTCAACGCCGCGGTAATATTCTTTAAAGGTATTGATGGAATTCTGCTGCAGCGCCTTGACCATGTCCTGCACGAATTTTTCCGAATGCAGATAAACAATCGTGGCCGACGGATTTTTTTGCAAAACGGCATTGCCGATCGCATGCATCATATGGGTCTTGCCCAACCCCGAACTGCCGTAAATCAGCAACGGGTTATAAGCCTTGCCGATGTTTTCGGAGACCTGGATCGATGCGGCCTTGGCCAACTGATTGGATTTGCCTTCGACAAAATTATCAAACGTAAACGCTTTATTAAGAAAGTTGGGGCTGGCTTTTTTAGTCTCGGCCGGTTTGGCAATCGTGGCGGCGGCAGGTGCGGCCGATTTTTTGGAACCGATTTCAAGAATCAGGTTTAAGGCCCCGTTGGAAAACTCATGGATGGTTTCTTCAATTTTGGCAAAATGATGCTGCTTGACCCAATCCAGCACGAACCGGTTAGGCGCCAGCAGTTTGATGTGTCCGTCGCTTTCTATGGCCTGAAGCGGTCGTATCCATGTACTGAAATCGGAGCTGGAGATTTCATTTTCAAGTTTAGAAAGGCAGTTATTCCAAATTGAGCTCATTGAAGTATATAAAGTATTGATTTTTAAATGTAAGGAATTTTTGCTTGGTCGCCACTATACAGCAATAAAACAATGCACTACAGAATTGACAGGCTAGAACCTTTATTTTATCATCCACCGTCTTTTTTATCCGTTTTTGTTAACATTTATCTGATCAGGTCTTAAGCCAATGAAAAGAACATACCAACCCAGTAAAATCAAACGCGCCAGAACGCACGGTTTCCGCGCAAGAATGGCTACACGCAATGGCCGTAAGGTTTTGAACGCACGCAGAGCAAAAGGTCGCGCCAGATTAACGGTGTAATTGACCGGTGCGTGACTGAGAAAGTTTTCAGTTTTCCCCCACAGTTACGGTTAAAGAAACCGGCTGAATTTAAAAAGGTTTTTGCTAAGCCTGTTAAATCAAGCGACCAATATTTCACGCTGTTGGCCATCAGGAATGATCTCGATCATCCGAGGCTAGGCTTGGCAATTGCCAAAAAAAATATAAAAAAGGCAGTACAACGGAATTTGATTAAACGTATTGTCCGGGAAAGCTATCGGTTAAAGCAACAAAACCTAGGGAATATAGATATTGTTGTTTTGGCTCGCAGAGAAGCTGCAGATGCTCCGCCGGACTTGTTAAGAAAGTCCTTGGAAAGGCATTGGCTTAAGTTGGTAACCCGATGCGATTCATACTCATAACACTCATAAAGTTTTACAAGTACTTTATTAGCCCCTTGCTTGGCAATAATTGTCGCTTCTATCCCAGCTGTTCCGCCTATGCCCTGGAAGCGCTTCAGCTCCATGGCGCCATAACCGGCACCTATCTCACGCTCAGAAGATTATCAAAATGCCACCCTTTTCATGAAGGTGGCATTGATCCCGTTCCAGAAAAAATTGGTAATAATAAAAATGGATAATATTAGATTTATATTGATCGTTGTTTTTGCAATGCTCATCTTTATGCTTTGGCAAGCCTGGCAAGTGGATTATGGTCCAAAACCCCCCGTCGCAGTAACAGATACGACAAACACTAAGGAAGATCTGCCTTCCGCAGCCGGCACCCCTGCCCCGGCAGAAACTACGCAGCAGGAAGTCTCGGCCGTACCGGCCGCAACTCTGCCTTCAGGCAAAATCATCAAAGTAAAAACCGACTTGCTGGCCTTGGAAATTGACACTCAAGGCGGCACATTGCGCAATCTGGATCTGCTGGCTTATCCGGTAGAAAAAGAAAATACAGTGGTCATCCGCCTGCGCGACATGCTTGGCTTGTCGGCTTCCGAAAAAAACCTTGCGCCGACACGCTTATTTGACAGCAATCCGGACAAATTATTTGTGGCGCAAAGCGGTTTGATCGCCGATAGCGGTTCAGCAACCGCGGCTACGCACCATACCATTTTCAATAGTGAGAAAGACAGCTACGTGCTGGAGCCTGGGCAGGACACACTGACAGTACCATTGACCTGGACCGACAACAATGGTCTGGTTGTGAGCAAATTATTCACGTTTAAACGCGGCAGTTACCAGATCGGTCTGGAACAGAAAGTACAGAATAACTCTGCACAACCCTGGACTGGCAGACAGTATAGCCAGTTGATGCGCAAGCCTTATCAGGATGAAAAGAGTAACACCTTTATCAGAACCTATTCAGGCGGCGTACTTTATACCGAGGAAGAAAAATATCAGAAAGTGGATTTTGATGATATGGCCGAGGAAAATCTGAACGTCAAGGCTAAAGGCGGCTGGACGGCCATGATTCAACACTATTTCGCTGCCGCTTGGATTCCTCCTGTCGACCAGGAAAACCATTTCTATACTAAAGACTTAAAAGATCAGCACTATGTCATTGGCGCCTATTCAGCCCCTGTCACGGTGGCCAGCAATGCCAATGCCCAGTTTGCTACGCAATTATTTGCCGGTCCTAAAATTCAGCCGATGATGGAAAACATCGCCAGCGGCCTGGAACTGACTGTTGATTATGGCTGGTTGACCATTATCGGCAAACCTATTTATTGGTTGCTGAATCAAATATACAACGTGGCCGGCAACTGGGGATGGGCGATTATCGGCGTGACCTTGTGTATTAAGCTGCTATTCTTCCCACTGTCGCAGGCCAGCTACCGGTCAATGGCGAAAATGCGCAAAATCCAGCCGCGTCTTAAAGAAATGCAGGAGCGTTTCGCCGATGACAGGCCACGTTTCAATAAAGAAATGATGGATATGTACAAACGCGAGAAGGTCAACCCTTTAGGCGGCTGTCTGCCGATTCTGATCCAGATCCCGGTTTTCATTTCCTTGTACTGGGTACTGGTTGAAACGGTTGAAATCCGTCAGGCGCCTTTCATGTTGTGGATACAGGATTTATCGGCCATGGACCCTTTCTATGTGCTGCCTGTGCTTATGGGCATTACCATGAAAATCCAGCAAGGTTTGAATCCGCCGCCGATCGACCCTATTCAGGCCAAGATCATGAAAATGTTCCCTATCGTGTTCACCATTTTCTTCCTGTTCTTCCCGGCAGGTCTGGTTCTGTACTGGGTAGTCAATAATACCTTGTCTATCCTTCAACAATGGTATATTACTAAGCAGATCAATGAAGCAAAGTAACGTGTATTAGTGGACATCGAAAATTTTGATACCATTGCAGCGATTGCAACACCGCCAGGGAATGGCGGTGTCGGTATTATCCGCATCTCAGGCTCTGACGTTCCGGCCATAGCCAAACAACTTCTCACCAAACCGCTGCAGCCCAGGTTTGCGCTCTTTTCTTCTTTTCTCGGTGAAGACGGTTCGGCGATCGATTCCGGCATCGCACTCTATTTTCCTGCTCCCCACTCCTATACCGGTGAAGACGTGCTTGAACTTCAGGGGCACGGCGGCTCTGTGGTGCTGGATATGCTCTTGCGGCGCGTCTTATCGCTGGGCGTTCGATTAGCCAACCCCGGCGAATTTACCGAGCGCGCCTTCCTGAATAACAAACTCGATCTGGCGCAGGCTGAAGCTGTCGCCGATTTGATTGAGAGCAGCACCGAACAATCCGTGCGCTCCGCGCAGAAATCCATGCAGGGTGTTTTTTCGGAACAGATCAATGCGTTGGTTGACGAGCTGACAGAACTGCGAACCTATGTCGAGGCCGCTATCGACTTTGTCGATGAAGAAATCGATTTTCTAAGCGATGGCGTCGTGGAAAACCGCATCGTTCATTTATTGGAGCGCATCGAACAGATTCAGGCCACCGCGCAGCAAGGCCGCCTGTTACGCGACGGCATGACAGTCGTGCTGGCTGGCAAACCCAATGCCGGCAAATCCAGCCTGCTCAATGCCCTGGCCGGGCACGATGCGGCCATTGTCACCGATATTGCCGGCACTACGCGCGATGTCTTGAGAGAGCGCATACAACTCGATGGCATGCCCTTGCATGTAATCGATACGGCCGGTCTGAGAGAAAGCGAAAACGTTGTAGAAAAGGAAGGCATCCGCCGGGCCCAGGAGGAAATCAAGCAGGCCGACAGAATCTTGTTATTGCTGGACAGTCGCGAAAGCGAGGATGAACAGCAATTGCTGTCTTATTTGCCGGACAATGTCAGCATCACCAAAATTTACAACAAAATAGATTTAATCGGCCGGGAGCCTGAAATATGGCAGACAGCGGCAAGCTGTGAAATTCACCTATCCGTTAAAACCGGCGCCGGCATGGAATTGCTCAGGCAACACCTGAAGCAATGCATGGGCTACCATGAACAAACCGACAATGTATTTATTGCCCGAAGACGCCATATCGAAGCTTTGAGAAAAGGCCATGAATTTGTTCTGAGTGCTTTGCACCAACTCCAGGACAGCCAGGCCGGCGAACTGGTCGCGGAAGATTTAAGACAGGCCCAGAACAGTCTGGCGGAAATTACCGGCAAATTTACGTCGGATGATTTATTAGGAAAGATATTTTCCAGTTTCTGTATCGGAAAATAACCAGAAATTATTGAGAAATTAAAAGGAAGAGCTTCGGGGAAAAGGAGCAGCTATACCAGAACGCCAAGAGCTTTTCTGGTATAGCTTGGTGTTATTAAATCAATCCTTTCAGATCGTTGAAAGCTTTTTCAGCACTTTGCAATTCTTGCTCTGCTTCTTGTAAAGAGTTGCTTTTAGCATGGTTGCGAGCATTTTTCAGTATGTTGTTCGCTTTTGAACGTGCTCTGTCTACTTTATCATTAGCATTGATTTCTTTGCTTATATCTAATGCTGCTTTAATCAAGTCAGCAACAGCAGCGCCTTTTTCTCCGTTTTTGATAGCATCTTGTGCTGCTTTAATTTTATCCACAGTCATATTAATCGCTTCAGCAGGCGCGTACGCGATTCTGCCTTTTTCTGCTTCAGCCATTGCTGAAGTTGAAACAGCTCCCATTGATGCAGCGATCAATAAAGACAGTAAGACTTTTCTTAAGATTTTCATATTGCACTAATTCCACAAGTTGTAGTTATTTCAAGTTATATTGGCAGTATAACTATCGATTTTCATGGTTAAGAGTTATCTACCGGCGGTAATTCTAACACATTTTGAAGATTTTCAATCGTTAAGGCGATTGAAAAAGATTAGATTATGTAGGGAAATTTAGGGAGTTGCTCAATCATAGGGATAATTAAACCTGATCTGATAGGATATTAGCGGGGTTTAGCTATCATTTCTTGAAAACCGACAAAGCTTCTTTCAACAACTGTTTTGAGGCTTGTATATGATTTTTACCAGCTCTAACGCGCCCATTTCAGACCCAAGAGGAGACTACCAACAGTAGGCGCTCTAGGCGAAGTCACCCCCATAAGCTTGCATAAGTCCTGATGGTATAAATTTGCTACTCATCATCCCTTTTAATACCGAGGCAGATTTCTCCGTTTTCGTCGACAGACATTAAAAATAAAATAGGCGCGCAACAAACCGGACAATCTTCATAATATTCCTGTGCGCCGGAAGACGCATCCACAAGCATATCAATGGTTTCGCCGCAATAAGGGCAGATCACATCGACTTCTTTCAAGCCGTTCATGTTCACGCCTTTCGCAGCAGTCCGTCCATCCAGGACATAGGCAGTATACGTTTGAGAAAACCGAATAAATAAGTCGGGAAAGTCACGTAATAGCGCAGTTTAGGCCGCTTGGCTTCCAGCGCATGAATGACTTTTTCGGCGACAGCTTCGGCGGGCAAAGTAAATGGCGCGGCAGGGCCCTCTTTCTGCAGGCGCTCTTCCATGTTTTTATAGATTTCTTTATGGACACTATGCGCTGAATCGATATTTTTCTTATACAGCTCGAGCGCGTTTTTTCTGAAATTGCTTACAATCGGGCCGGGCTCTATCAGTGAAACATGAATATTGCTGCCGTGAAGCTCGAGCCGCAATGTGTCGGCTAGGCCTTCCAGCGCGAATTTGCTGGCATTGTAAGCGCCGCGGTAGGTCATCGCGACGAATCCCAACACCGAGCTGTTATAAATAATGCGGCCATGGCCTTGCTGTCGCATGATTGGAATCAGCAGATTAGTCAGCTCATGGGTGCCGAAGAAATTGGTTTCAAACTGGAAACGCAGCACATCGCGGCTTAGATCCTCAACAGCGCCGGGTTGGCCGAAAGCGCCATTATTGAATAGGGCGTCGATCCTTCCGTCCGTCAATGCCACAATTTGCCGGACCGCCTGACGGATACTGTCACTGTCAGCCAGATCCAGCTGCACGGCGGTAAATCCTTCCTGGCTTAATCTGGCGACATCTTCGGGCTTTCTTGCCGAAGCGATGACGTTGTGGCCGCGCTTTCTTAATTCGACGGCCGTGACATAACCGATGCCGCTGGAGCAGCCCGTGATCAATATGGTTTTCGATGGATTCATAGAACGATTATTGGGTTAATTCCTGCTCGTTATAATAAAAGCTTTTGCCGCTGCTGCAGTTGATCAAGAAGACCAATGCATCCTGGGCGCTTCTTGCATTGAGTTCAGACGCTTCGACGCGGCTGCACGCCCCGGTCGCCAGAGCCCGTTCTGCCGCCTGCCTTCTGAAGCGCTCTATATCCGGCAAACGGTTCTGGTGATTCTTAACCACAACAGGTAATTGGTCAAACTGATACGGTGGAATTGCATAAGCTGAAAACTTCCCTGGATTATTCTTGATGAGAAACTGATTTTTGGCGCTTTCATCGGCAGCCGCCTGCTTTAACTGTGCCTGCCTTTGTTTTAGTCTCTCTTGTTCAAGCTTGTCTTGATCAATTTTTTTCTGCTGTTCCAGCTGTTGTTTTTGTTGCTCATCCAGATCGGTGGAGCCGCCGGTTTTAACATTCAGTTCGATATTCCGTTGCCCTGCTACACATGGCGTTGATTGATAAGCTGTTTTGCCATCAGTTCCCGTGCATTTGTAAACGCCGGCGGACGCATGGGCGGAAAAAAGAATTCCCATAAAAATCACTGCAAATCGCATCGCACTCCCCAGTATATTATGTATAAAAGTAAGATTGAAAAGATTATAGGTGATATCAGGAACTTTGCTCATCCTGCCAATAGGATTGCTCAGTGTAGTAACGGCTCGAAAACACAAACAGCACAGCGTTAACCAACATTAAGCCGGTAAAAAACCAGAAATAATCCGCGCCGGCTAGTTTGCTGGAGCCGTCGGCATTCTGGATCAGAAAATTGACGGCGCTGGTCAGCAGATTGCCGGCAGCTACCGACAGAAAATAAAGCGCCATGACAAATGACTTCATGGTTTGGGGCGCCTGTGTATAAGAAAATTCCAGGCAGGTCACGGAAACCATGACTTCGGCCGATGTCAGCAATAAATAAGCCAGCAACTGCCAGGTGATAGACGGAGACAAGCCGTTATCGATGTCGATTTGTATGAAGCCGGCAAGGGCGAAAGCCAACGCAGTCAGGAACAAGCCGATCGCCATTTTTCTTAATGCCGTCAATTCAACGAACCGGCTTAAAAACGGGTAGACGCCATACGAAAACAGCGGTGTCAACAACATGATCAATAAAGGATTGGCGGCCTGGATTTGTGATGGCAACAATTTAACTCCGAAAATCATTCGATCCATTTTTTGCGCCTGCAGTATCCACGATGAGCCGGTTTGATCGAATAAGGCCCAGAATATGGCAATAAAAGCATAAACGGACGCCAGTTTTTTCAAAGCCGTCAGACCGGCAGCGCTGAACATGTCTCTGACAAATGCCATGCCGGCCGGCGGCACATGCACATAGCGGTAGCGGCCCGCCCAGAACGTAAGCGTAGCCAGCAGCATTAAAAGACCGGGAACGGCAAAGGCCACCGAAGAGCCGTAATGATGCAGCAGCCACGGAATAATCAACATCGAAGTGAAAGCGCCCAAATTGATGGAGAAATAAAACCAACTGAAGACCTTGCCGACCAAATGCCGGTTATTTACGCCAAACTGGTCGCCGACATTTGCGGAAACACAAGGTTTTATGCCGCCTGAGCCGATCGCAATCAACCCCTGCCCGATCAATAAACCGAGACGCGTATCGTCAATCGCCAAAGAAAAATGGCCCAGACAATAAATCAGAGATAGATAAATGATCGTACGGTATTTGCCCAGCAGGCCGTCGGCCAATAAAGCGCCGAACAACGGCATTAAATACACAGCCGAGGTAAACAAATGAAAATAACCCTGGGCTTCATTTTCAGACATGACATCAGGCCGGCCCGAAGCGTCTACCAGATACTGTGTCATAAAAATCACCAGGATGGCCCGCATTCCATAATAACTGAAGCGTTCAGCCGCTTCATTGCCGACGATATAAGGAATGCCGGTAGGCAGCGAATCAGATGGGTTTGGTTTGGTTTTATAGATTTCCATGATCATGCTCCTTTGCGTTTTCCGCCGATAATCATAACAAAATAAAAAATTTAAAACCTATTGTTACTGTTAAGTGGAAAAATCCTGTTGATAAGTCTTAATTTTTATTTAATATCAATTTCTTATAACAAGTAATATTTTGCGCCTAACGTTATCCACAAGTTGTGCGCAGATTGTGGATAACTTGCTTACTGAAATTGTTTGCACAGTAATCCACAGGTAACTCATAGTTATACCCAGAAGTTACTCTATGTTGTCAGGCAAAATATCCGTATAAAATAAGGAACTTTTTCACAAGCAGATTGTTTATAAGAAGATAACCTTCGGTTTCGGTTATTGATTTTTGGGTGAGGCTTAATGCCCTCCAAGCTATGGATCTAAAACATACAATTGGACTATGTCAGAACAAAACAGCAATAGAAATACCACGCAATCGTCGTTAATAAGGCTGAAAACCTATATTAATCAAGAAATTATCGGTCAGGATGTGCTTGTTGAAAGAATGCTGATCGGCTTGCTGGCCGATGGTCATATTCTGGTTGAGGGTGCGCCGGGCCTGGCTAAAACGAGAGCGATCAATATATTGAGCAAGGGCATTCAAGGCGACTTTCATCGCGTGCAGTTCACGCCGGACCTGTTGCCGGCCGACTTGACCGGTACTGAGATTTACCGCCCTCAACTAGGCAGCTTCGAATTTCAAAAAGGGCCTTTATTCCATAACCTGATTCTGGCCGATGAAATCAACCGCTCGCCGGCCAAAGTGCAGGCCGCTCTGCTGGAAGCCATGGCCGAGCGCCAGATAACGGTTGGTCAGGCAACCTATCCGTTGCCGCAGCTGTTTATGGTCATGGCGACGCAGAACCCTATCGAGCAGGAAGGCACTTATCCGTTGCCCGAAGCGCAACTGGACCGTTTTTTACTGCATGTGAAAATCGATTATCCGAAACCGGAACATGAAAAAAGCATCCTGCAACTGGCCCGAAACGAAGCCCGGCAGGGGGCGGCAAAAGACAGCGCCAAATTTGAGCCTATTGATCAAAAGACCTTGTTCGATGCCCGCAATGAAGTGCTGGATATCTACATGGCCGGCAGCCTTGAAGACTATCTGCTGCAAATCGTGCTGGCGACGCGCAATCCCGGCGCCTATGGCAGAGATCTGGCCGGCTGGCTGCAATACGGCGCGAGCCCCCGAGCCAGCATCGCGCTGGACCGTTGCGCCAGGGCCAAGGCCTGGCTGGCGCAACGCGATTTTGTCAGCCCCGAAGACATTCAGGATATGGCGTTCGATGTCCTGCGCCACCGCCTGATACTGTCTTACGAAGCCGAGGCTGAAGGCATCACAACCGATCATTTCATCAAAGAGCTTATTGCCAGAGTTGCCGTACCTTGATGTTGTTCAGTAAACGGGCAGGCGATGCCCGACAGTCATCCGACGAGCTGGTTTCCGTATCGCTCAAAACCCTGATCGATCTTGCCAAGCCTGCGGCCGGCTTGAGCCTGCAACATGCCTCGATACGCTCGGAGCAGAGCGGCGGCTATGTCTCGCGCTTTAAAGGCCGAGGCATGGAATTTGACGAAGCGAGGCTTTACCAGCCCGGCGACGATATCCGCAGCATCGACTGGCGCGTAACGGCCCGTACCGGCAAGCCCCATACCAAGCTGTTTCGCGAGGAGCGTGAGCGGCCGATATTCATTTCCGTCGATAACCGGGCCGCCATGCATTTCGCGACACGCGGCGTCTTCAAATCGGTAATGGCGGCCAAGCTGGCCGGCTTGCTGGCCTGGACGGCGCAGCATCACGGCGACCGGATCGGCGGCCAGACATTTTCCGATACGGCCTGCCGCGAATTGAAGCCGCAAAACGGCAAGCATGCGGTATTGCGGTTTCTGAACGCCTTGGTGCAGCCGGCAGACCAGTCGGCTGATGCCATAACGCTGGAGCACGTACTGGCCCGCTTGACGCAGCATGCCCGCCCAGGCAGCCGCGTCTATATCATCAGCGACTTTCGCGGCATGAATGACAAATCTGAAACGCATCTATTGAAGCTATCACAGCATTGCGACGTAGTCCTGGTCATGGTCTTCGATCCTTTGGAAAGCGCACTGCCTGCAAAGGGACGCTACCGGTTCACCGATGACAGCCGCGATGTGATCGTAGACGCCGATTCCGGTGCGGCAGTGCAGTATCAGCAGCGCTTCGCTTTGCGTCAGCAGCGCCTGAACCAGTTGGCCCAAAGCAGAGGCTTGGCTTTCATGCAATGCAGTACCGGTGATGATCCCGTGCAACGTTTAAGATATTTGTTGGGACATCGATAAATGGAACCCACGCAACTTCCGCTAAGAGATATACACATGCCGGAAGCCATTGGCTGGTGGCCGCCGGCTATGGGCTGGTGGCTCATTGCCATACTGGCGCCTTTGCTGATTGTTCTGCTGATCTGGCTATACAAGCGCCTGACCTGCAAGACTGCCGTCAAAACCGCGAAAAAAATACTGGCGCAAATCAAGCAGGACAAGACGCTTGATAATCATGGAAAACTGGTCGCGCTTTCCGTGCTGGTCCGGCGCGTGGCGATCAGCGTAGCGCCCAGAGAACAAGCGGCCGGTTTAACGGGGCAGGCCTGGCTGGCTTATCTGGACAGCTCGGTCAAAGGTTCGCCTTTCAGCGAAGGAGTAGGCCGGCATCTGAGTGATGCGCCTTATCGCAAGCTACAGCTGGCCGATGCGGACATTCCACAATTAATCAGTCTTTGCGAAGACTGGCTTAAAGCTCAAGCAAAAAAATGATTCATTTCGAATGGCCCTGGCTGCTCAGTCTTTTACCATTGCCTTTACTGATACGCTGGCTGTTGCCGGCCCATAAACCGGTCGAGCAGGCCGCACTGAAAGTTCCTTTTCTGGACGATTTTTCCGAAGGCGAAACGCGCATGATTTCTCAGACCGGGCGTTGGCCGTTCCTCGCGGCAGTTGTCGCCTGGATTTTACTGATCGCGGCCTGCACACGGCCGCAATGGCTGGGTGAGCCGATCGAGCAGGCCGTCAGCGGCCGGGATCTGATGCTGGCCGTGGATTTATCGGGCAGTATGGAAGTGCAGGATTTCGTTATCAACAGGCAAGCCGTGGACCGGCTGACGGCGACCAAATGGGTGGCCGGCGATTTCATCAACCGGCGCGTCGGCGACCGTATTGGCTTGATCCTGTTCGGTACGCAGGCTTATCTGCAGACGCCTTTGACTTTCGACAGGAAAACGGTCATGACCTTGCTGGATGAGTCGGCGATCGGGCTGGCCGGCGATAACACCGCGATCGGCGATGCGATCGGGCTGGCCGTCAAGCGCCTCAAGAACCAGGAGGTCAACAGCCGGGTACTGATCCTGATGACGGACGGCGCGAACACCGCCGGCGAAGTATCGCCGTTGAAAGCGGCCGAGCTGGCTGCCGAAAACCAGTTAAAAATCTACACGATCGGTATCGGCGCCGATGAAATGCTCGTGCGCAGCTTCTTTGGCGCTCAGAAAGTCAACCCGTCCCAGGATCTCGATGAAAAAACCCTGACGGCCATCGCCGAGAAAACCGGCGGCGTTTATTTCCGGGCCAGAAACACCGACGAGCTCAACAAGATCTATCAATTATTGGATCAGCTGGAGCCGGTGGAAAAAGACAAACAATACTTCAGGCCCAGGAGCGAACTGTATTATTGGCCGCTGGCCGGCGCGCTGCTGCTGGCGGCCGCGATTGCACTGTCCCGCGTGAGGTTGTCATGAATCTAGCCGAATTTCACTTCATTAGGCCTTACTGGCTGCTGGCTTTGATACCTTTTAGCGTACTGCTGGTTTTGATGCTCAGGAGCAAACTCAGGCAAGGCAACTGGTCAGCAGTGTGCGATACCGCTTTATTGCCCTATCTGCTGCAGGAAAAGGCGGTCGGGCAAAGCCGCTGGCCTTTGGCGGCAGGCGCCGTCGGCGCTTTGCTGGCGATCATCGCGCTGGCAGGCCCGACCTGGGAGCGTCAGCCGGCGCCGGTTTTTCGCAATGATTCCGCATTGGTCATCGCCTTGGATCTTTCCCTGTCCATGGACGCGGCCGATATCAAGCCGAGCCGCCTGACGCGCGCGCGCTATAAGATTGCCGATATCCTAAAGCAGAGAAAAGACGGCCAGACCGCGCTGCTGGTTTATGCCGGCGATGCGTTTACAGTCACGCCGCTGACCGATGATACCGACACCATAGCCAGCCAGCTCGAGGCGTTAAACACCAACATCATGCCCAGCCAAGGAAGCAATACGGCCATGGTTCTGGAAAAAGCGCTGGAACTGTTCAAACAGGCGGGTTTGCAGAAAGGCCAGTTATTGCTCGTGACCGACGGCGTCGCTGTCGATGAAACCCTGCCGGCGGTGAAATCGCTGAGCAGTTATCAGCTGTCGATATTGGGTGTCGGTACGGCCGAGGGAGCGCCGATCGCGCTGCCGGACGGCGGCTTTTTAAAAGACGAGCAGGGCGATATCGTGGTTACTAAACTGAATGCCGATGAATTGGCAAAACTGGCGCAGGCAGGACACGGCATCTTCCAATCGATAACTGCCGATGACAGCGACGTTGATACCTTGCTGGCGGCGCTGGACAAGCCCGTGCGGCAACAGGGCGCCGAGAAAAAGGAGGGTTCGCTGGATCAATGGCAGGATAGGGGCCCCTGGCTATTATTGCTGGTTCTGCCGCTGGCGGCGCTGACGTTCAGAAAAGGCCTGCTGTGCTGGGCCTTGTTGCTGCTAGTGCCGCTGCCGAAAAACAGTTATGCCCTGGATTGGCAGGATCTATGGCGCACAAAAGACCAGCAGGCGCAGCAGGCGTTTCAACAAGGCGATTATGAAAAGGCAGCGCAACTGTTTGAAAGCCCGGACTGGAAGGCGGCTGTGCACTACAAATCCGGAAAATATAATGAAGCGCTGGCAAGCCTGAGCAATACCGGCACGGCCGACAGTTTTTACAATCAAGGCAATGCCCTAGCGAAGACAGGCCAGTTGGCTGAGGCTGTAAAAGCTTACGAACAGGCATTGAACATAAATCCCAACGATAAAGACGCTCAATATAACAAGGAAATCGTCGAGAAAGCCCTGAAAGAACAGAAGCAGGATCAACAACAGCAACAAGACGATAAACAGCAGCAGTCCAAGGATGACTCGCAGCAGAAAAAGGACAGCGACCAATCGGATCAAGCCGGCGACCAGCAGAAACAGGGCAATGAATCCGATCAGCAGCCGTCGGACAAACAGCAGCAGTCGAAAGATCAGCAACAACAGAACAAGCCCGAGCAAAAACAGCAGGACGCCGAAAAAAGCCAGCAGCCCGGCCAGCAGCAGAAGGACGATGCGCAGCAGCAAGCCGCTCAACAGTCAGAGCAATTGCCGGCTGAAGCCAAGGATGAAAGGGCTCAGGCCAATGAACAATGGCTCAATCGAATTCCTGATGATCCGGCAGGCCTTTTGAAGCGCAAATTTTTGTACCAATACAGCGAGCGGGAGCGGCAACCAGGCAGCAGACCCCGGTCGGGTTCAGGCGCTGTCTGGTAAACAGCGTGACTGAGGCAATTCTTGTACCGTTACACCATTCAAATTCGTGATGAACATGAGATTACTGAAATTATTAACAGCTAGTCCTTACCGAACAGCTCTGATTTATCTGTTATTGCTACTGAATGCGCCGTGGTTGTCGGCGGCGGAAATCAATGCCTCGGTAGACCGCAGTTCGGTCAATCTCAACGAGTCCTTTCAGATCACGTTTACGGCCACCGATTCGCCGGACGATGACCCCGATTTCACGCCGCTCGAACAGGATTTCGAGATATTGGGCCAGAGCCAGAGCACTCACTCGTCATGGGTTAACGGCAAATCCAGCAAAAACGTACAGTGGGTGTTGCAGGTCATGGCCAAACACGCCGGCAACCTGACCGTGCCGGCCGTGCAGTTCGGCGATGATGTGAGTCAGCCAACAACCGTGCAGGTAACCGAAGGCGCATCCACTAAAGATGTGCCTGCCAACAGCGATTTGTTTCTGGAAGTTGAGGCGTCTCCTGAATCCCCTTATGTGCAATCCCAGGTCCTTTATACCATGCGTTTGTATCGCAGGGTCGAAATTTCGCAGGCCAGCCTCAATGAGCCGGAACTGGCCGATGCCGTTATTGAAAAACTCGGCGACGACAGCAATTACAGCACGCAGGTCAATGGCGAGGATTATTGGGTGACCGAACGCAAATATGCGATTTTTCCGCAGAAAAGCGGCCGCATGACCATCAAACCTTTGGAGTTGACGGCGCAGGTCGTGACAGCGACCCGCCCCAGCTTCGGCGGTTTCTTTAACTCGCGAATGACCAAAACCCAGCGCGTGGCCTCCCAATCGGTAACGCTGGATGTCAAACCGGCTGCATCGTCTTTTACAGCACAGCACTGGCTGCCGGCCGAACAGCTGCAGCTGAACCAGGAGTGGTCGGGCGATTTCGAGCGCATGAAAGTCGGAGAGCCGCTGACGCGCACCTTGAAGCTCCTGGCAAAAGGCGCCATGGTCAGCCAATTGCCCGAGCTGAGCAGCACCAAAACGCAGGATCAGTTAAAAAGCTATCCAGATCAGCCGGTGCTTAAGGAACAGAAAAAAAGCGACGGCGTGCTTGCCTTCCGGGAAGAAAAAATAGCCCTGATTCCGTCAAAAGAGGGCAGTTATACACTGCCGGCCATCGAAGTGCCCTGGTTCAATACCAAGACTCAGCAGATGGAAGTCGCCAGAATTCCGGAAACGACGATTCATGCGGTTGCAGCGGCAGCCGCTCCGGTCCCGGCCAAGGCGCCGGTTGAAGCGGCACCAAAGCCTGAATCGATTGTGCCGGCGCCGGTCGGCCAGGCCCAGCAAAGCAATATATGGCTGGGGGTTTCAGGATTTCTGGCTGTGGGTTGGCTGGCGACGCTGGTTTATTTTCTTGCCCGGCGGCCTGCAGAAAAGCCCGTGCCGCAAGCGACCGCTACTGAAGTGAACTTGAATGACAGCATTAAAAAATTAAAGCAGGCCTGCAGCGATAACGATGCCGTGGCTGCCAAGGATGCTCTGTTGGATTGGGGGCGGCAAAAATTCGACGCCACGAATCTCGGTGCCGTCGCATCCTGTTGCGATGCGCGGTTAAGGGATGAAATCCTGCTGTTGAATCAGACGCTGTATGGCAAAGATGCGGGCCAGTGGCAGGGGAAAAGACTGTTTCAGGCGTTCAGCGAGAATAAAGCCCGGGAGAGAATTTCGCAAGCGGCGGATTCCGGCCTGGAACCGCTGTATCGCCTGTGATTATTGGGCTTTGAAATATTCCAGCGCCATGAACAAGGCGGCAATCGAGCGGGCCTCCGTGCATTCGCCCGTGGCTAACAGGGCATTGATATCGCTCAATTTCCAGGGAATGACTTCCAGTTCTTCGGGTTCGTCGCCGGGCAGTTTTTCGGCGTACAGGTCCTGGGCGATGATGATTTCGGTCATATGTTCCAGGTAAGACGGGGCGACGGAAAAAGAGCTTAAATGGTGCAGGCTTCTGGCGCCGAAGCCGACTTCCTCTTTAAGTTCCCGGTTGGCGGCCTCAAGAAACGATTCGCCGGCATCGGTTTTGCCTTTCGGCAAGCCCAGTTCATAGCGGTCGACCCCGGCCAGGTATTCCCGGATTAATAAGACAGTGTCGGCATCAAGCATGGGCACGATAAGCACGGCGCCGCCGGATTTGCCCCGGGCCAGGCGTTCGTAATTGCGCTGAACGCCGTTGCTGAATTGAAGATCAAGGGATTCAATGCGGAATAAACGGCTTTTCGCGATTGTAGTCTTATTGAGGATGGTGGGTTTTTTAGCCATTTTGCAATTTAACTGAAATATTTTTTGTAAATATAACGCACTCTCATGATCGATTGGAACAAAATTGACACGGTATTGCTGGACATGGACGGTACGCTGCTGGATTTGAATTTCGATAATCATTTCTGGCAGGAATTCGTGCCGCTGAAATTTGCCGAGAAGCAGGGTATAGCGATTGCGGAAGCCAAGCAACTGCTGGCGCCGCGCTTCAAAAGCATGGAAGGCAAACTGGAGTGGTACTGCCTCGATTACTGGAGCGAGGCACTGGAACTCAATATCGCCGGATTGAAAGCCGAAATAGCGGGACTGATCGCGGTACTGCCGCATGTCGTCGAATTTCTGGAAAAAGTCCATCAGTCTCGGCACAAGGTGTTGCTGGTCACGAACGCGCACAAGGACAGCCTGGGCCTTAAAATGGAGAAAACCTGCCTGCACCGGTTTTTCGATGACATTATCAGTTCCCATACGCTGGGTTTTCCTAAGGAACATGCCGAATTCTGGCACCGGCTGCAGCGGCAGCAGCCGTTTGAAAAACACAACACGCTGCTGATCGATGACAGCCTGGCGGTTTTGAACGCCGCCAGGCAGTTCGGGATAGAACACCTGATTTCGGTCAGCAGGCCCGATACGCAGCGGCCCAAAAAGGAGATAACCGATTTTCCCGCTATAGAGGATTTTCGGGAGCTGATGGCCGGGCTTTAGGACGGCGCGGACGCGGCCGTTTTGGGGCGGGGCGCTTTTCCTGTGCCGGCGGCTTGCTTTTCCGCTCGGGTTTAACGACTTCGGCGGCTAGCAGATCGGCAGTAATCGGCTTGATCGGCACTTTCTGGCCGATATAAGCTTCGATATCGGGCATGGAATAGGCGTATTCCTCGCAGATAAAGCTGACCGCTTCGCCGCTGGCGCCAAAGCGCGCGGTCCGGCCGATCCGGTGCACATAATCCTCGACATCCTGCGGCAGGTCGTAATTGAAAACATGCGAGACGTCGGGAATATGCAGGCCGCGGGCGGCGACATCGGTCGCAATCAGCAGCGTGATCCGGTTTTCCTGAAAGTCATTGAGCAGGCGCTGGCGTTTTTCCTGCGGCACATCGCCGCTCAGGGCCGCGGTCTTGTAGCCGTTGGCATTGAGGTAATCATCCAGTTGCTCGGCGCAACGTTTGGTATTGACGAAAATAATGCTGCGCTGCGGCTGGTATTTGTTCAAAATCCCCAGCAACAGCGGGATTTTTTGCTCATTGGACGGACAAAATGCGCTTTGCTGTATGGCCTTGGACGTGACTTCTTCGGTCTCTATGCGTATCAGGACCGGATTGTTCATGTGTTCGTAAGCCAGTTCGGTCACTTTATACGATAAAGTCGCCGAGAACAGCATGTTCAGACGCTTCTCGGGCGGCGGCATGCGCCGCAGCAGATAGCGTATGTCCTTGATAAAGCCCAGATCGAACATGCGGTCGGCCTCGTCCATGACGGAAACCTGCACATTGTCCAGCGTAAAGGCATTCTGTCTGTAAAAATCGATGATGCGGCCGGGCGTGCCGATAATGATATCGACATTCGACTTCAGGCTGTCGAGCTGTTTCTGATAATCGGTGCCGCCATAGATGAGCCCGATTTTCAGGTTGAGGTGCTTGCTCAGCAGCCGCGCATCTTTATGAATCTGAATGGCCAGTTCGCGTGTCGGCGCCAGAATGATGGCTCTGGGATTTTTTATCTTTTCACTGGGATCATTGATCAGGCGCTGAAAAGTAGCTAGCAGAAATGTGGCGGTTTTGCCGGTTCCGGTTTGCGCCTGACCTGCCACATCTTTATCTCGCAAGAGTAGAGGCAGAGCTTTATCCTGTATCGGCGTGCAGTGATCAAAGCCGGCCTCTTTCAGACCTTGCAGGATAGAGTCGGACAATTCCAGGTTGCTGAAGCGGGTATTTGTTAAATGTGTCTTATTCATAGACCTATAGCATAACGTAAAAAGCCTGTCAGCTGAAATTGATTGACAAATTAACGCCATCCCTCCTATAGTCTTAGCTTTTAAATTTTGGAGAAATAGTGTGAGCGACTTAGTCCTTCATGTAAATGATGGTGATTTTAACGAAACTGTTATTAAAGCGGACGGTCCCGTGCTAGTTGATTATTGGGCTGAATGGTGCGGACCCTGCAAAATGATTGCACCGGTTCTGGATGAAATTGCCAAAGATTACCAAGGTAAATTAAAAGTTGTTAAACTGAACATCGACGAGAACCAGAAAACGCCGGCAGACTATGGCGTACGTGGCATTCCGACATTGATGCTGTTTAAGAACGGCGAAGTGGAAGCTACTAAAGTCGGTGCATTGACAAAATCACAACTTGCTGCCTTCATTGATAGCAATATATAAATGAACCTTGACCCGGACCCGTCACAAAAAACCTTGAACGGGTCCGGGTATTTTAGTTATACTTATCGGGTGCCGCGTCAGGCGCTCTCAAATATCGCCCGATAAACTACATCCCTAACATCTAATCCTATCTTGCTTAGTTACGGTCCATACCGTATACCCTTGAGTCATCTTTTATGAATCTAACCGAGTTAAAACTAAAACAAATCAGTGAAGTTATTGAAATAGCCGAGTCATTGGGCATCGAAAACGTTGCCAGAACCCGTAAACAGGACTTGATCTTTGCTATTCTGAAAAAACAGGCAAAAGGCGGCGAAGATATCTACGGCGATGGTGTTCTGGAAATTCTGCAGGATGGTTTTGGTTTTCTACGCACTCCGGGATGTTCTTATTTAGCGGGCCCCGACGATATTTATGTCTCGCCCAGTCAAATCAGACGATTTGCTTTAAAGACCGGCGATACCATCAGCGGCAAGATCAGGCCACCTAAAGATAACGAGCGTTATTTTGCGATGCTCAAAGTCGAACAGATCAATTTTGAATCCCCCGAAAACACCAAAAACAAAATTCACTTCTCCAACCTGACTCCTCTATTTGCCAATCAGCGTTTTGTTCTGGAAAAAGGCAACGGCACCAGTGAAGATTTAACCGGGCGCATCATTGATCTCATAGCACCTATCGGCAAAGGCCAACGCGGTTTGATCGTATCGCCGCCAAAAGCCGGTAAGACCATGATCCTGCAAAGCTTGGCGCAATCCATCGCAGAAAAGAATCCCGAGTGTTATTTAATCGTATTGTTGATCGACGAACGCCCTGAAGAGGTTACGGAAATGGAGCGCTGCGTGCGCGGTGAAGTCATTTCGAGCACCTTCGATGAACCGGCAACCCGTCACGTACAGGTCGCGGAGATGGTGATCGAGAAGGCGCGTCGTCTGGTTGAGCATAAATACGATGTAGTCATCTTGTTAGACTCGATTACGCGCTTGGCCAGAGCCTATAACACGGTGGTTCCGTCTTCAGGCAAGATATTGACCGGCGGTGTCGATGCGAACGCATTGGAAAAGCCAAAACGCTTTTTCGGCGCGGCGCGCAATATCGAGGAAGGCGGCAGCTTGACGATTATCGCTACGGCGCTGGTCGATACCGGATCCCGAATGGACGAGGTGATCTATGAGGAGTTCAAAGGCACCGGCAACATGGAACTGCACCTGGATCGCAAGATTGCGGAAAAACGCATTTATCCGGCCATCAATATCAACCGTTCCGGCACGCGCCGGGAAGAATATCTGGTCGACCCTGATTCATTGCAGAAAACCTGGATACTGCGCAAAATCCTGCAACCGATGGATGAAACGGCCGCTTCCGAATTCCTGATCGGCAAGCTGAAGGATTTCAAGACCAACGCTGAGTTTTTTGAATCGATGAAGCGCTGATTCGGCGAGAGCAGATAGATCAAATGTGCAACATCATTTATGTTACACATTTGACAGGCTTAATCAGGACTTGGGCGGCACGTAGCCTTCAGGCATGTCGGTGTTGCCCTCAAACAGAAACTTCCTTCTTTCCTCTTCTAAAAAGGTTCTGGCTTTCGGATCGAAGCTGGCCAGCTTGTATTCATTGATCAGCATGGTCTGTTTGCTTAACCATTGCTGCCAGGCCTGTTTCGATATTTTTTCAAATATTTCCTGACCTTTAGGCCCTGGAAAGGGCGGTGCATCTAAACCTTCGGCTTCTATTCCCAATTTAACGCACTTAACCATTCTAGTCATCGTTGTCCTCGATAGTGGATTGTTGCAATAGCAGCTTGATCGGCGCCGCTATCCCTAAATTGTAAGTTTGTCCGGCTTTATACCAGACAGTTTGACTGGCTTCCATCACAATATTAGTAGGGTTATCGGTTTCAATAATTAGCGTCGTAAAATCCAGATGGTAATGGGAAAAGGTGTGGCGCCGCGCGGCCATTGGTTTCTGGTTAATGATGGGCATGTTTCTCTCTGAACACCAGTCGACAGCCGTCTCGATACTGTCGAATTCAGGCAGGCTCCACAAGCCGCCCCAGATGCCGGCCGGCGGCCTTTTTTCCAGCAGTATCCGGTTAAGGCTATCGCGCAGCAATAAAAATACCCGGTGTTTGACCGGCAGGGATTTAGCGGGCTTTGGCGCCGGGAAGGCGGCGATATTATCGGTGAGTCGGGCCAGGCAATTATCCTTGAGCGGACAGGCATGGCAGGCAGGCCTGCTGCGCGTACAAAGGGTGGCCCCCAGATCCATCATGGCCTGGGTGTAATCGGCGACCCGGTCCTGGGGCGTATAATGGGCGCTGAGCAGCCACAGTTCCTTACTGACGCTGCTGTTGCCTGGCCAGCCGGGTACGGCTTTGAATCGTGCCAGTACCCTTTTTACGTTACCGTCCAGGATAGGATGGCTTTTCTTGAAAGCGATGCTCAGTATGGCGCCGGCTGTCGATAGCCCTATGCCCGGCAATGCGACAAGCTCATCCAGCGTGTCGGGAAAACGGCCTTTCTCGACAACCAGCTGCGCCGTTTTATGCAGATTGCGGGCGCGGGCGTAGTAGCCCAATCCCGACCAGAGATGCAGCACGTCATCGACAGGCGCCTGCGCCAGACTTTCTATATCGGGGAATCTTTCGGTAAAGGCGTTGAAATAGCCGATAACGGTCGCAACCTGGGTCTGTTGCAGCATCGTTTCGGAAAGCCAGACGCGATAAGGCGTAATGTCTTTCTGCCAGGGCAGGTCTTTGCGTCCGTGCCGGTCAAACCAGTCGAGGATGTTTTGTTGGAAAACGGATGGGGTCATATCAGAAAATGCGTTTTAACAGATCGCTGGCGCCGGGGCCTAATTTCTTGTCGAGTTTGTCCAGCAGCTTCTGCTTTTTCTCTTCGATTTTGGCCTTATTTTCTTCCGTCAATAAGGAGGAGGGGTCAACGGTGTAAGAGGGCTTGCTGAACGTGCCGCCAAAATTGATGGCGACTGTCATTTTTTCGGCTTGCTGGCCATTGGCATCGGGCGATTTCAGCAGCGTAGCCTTGATTTTATAATCCAGCGCCTCAGTATTGAGATTGACGTTGCCCTTGCCATTGACGCGCAGTTTCGATGAATGGGCGACAAGATCATTGTTGCTGAGCATGCCGTTGTTGATGGTTGCTGTGCCGGTCATTTCCGAAAACAGCGTCTGGTCATTCTTGTTGTCAGCCGGCAAAGGTGCGCCTTTGATCAAGGCTTTACTGTTGTCGATTATCTTCTGCAAATTAAAACCCAAGATGACGCTGTCTTTGAACAGAAAGCTCAATTGACCATGAAGCGAGGATTTAATTTCATCCTTGTTATTGCCTTGCGCCTGCAGTTGGGCCGATGCATTGACGACGCCGCTCATTTTGGCTTCGCCTTTGTAGGCTTTTAACAGGGGCTCGACTTGAACGTGGCTGATTTTTTCATTGACTGCCAGCACGGGGAGCTTATTGCGGACATCCAGGTTCAGATTGCCGGAATAATTGCCTTGATAAAACTGATTGACGCTCTGCTCTGTAGCTACAATGCCGTTTTTGGCGCTGAGTTTCAGATGGATGTCCTGCATGTTCAGATTGTTGATTTTCATTTCATGCAATGCCAATTCGCCGTTGGCGTTCAGTTTCCGCAAGGTTTCGACAGGCAATAACGAAGCGGCCGCCGCCGTGGTGACTGCGGGGCTGGCTATGGGTTTTGATTTTTTATCGGCTTCTTTTTCTGGCGCCAGATAGCGGTCGACGTCGAGCGTATCGGCAGTCAGATTGAAAGCGATCGCCGGTTGACTGAAGTTATTGACTGAGGCCGAGCCGTTTATAGTCGTATCGTCCAGTTTAATGAGCAGATTTTGAAGGTTGGCCGAGTCATCGGTGGCCTGCAGGTTGAAATTCATGGCCAGGCGGGTCAGGGCATTGGCATCGCGCATGATTGGCGGTGTTATCGCCAGTTGTTTCATGACCAGCATCGGATTAAATGGTTCGACAGCGACAGGTCCTTGGAAGGAAGGCTGGTCTTTGATCCGGCTGCCGGTGATATCGGCGGCGACTTTTAAATCGCCCGATTCAAGCCGTAATGTCGAAATTTTAAGGTCCTGCTTAGCCATGTTTAGCGACACATTGGCTGCCCTCAAAGCCGCCGTCAGGGATTTGCCAGGAACTTTTTCGCCAGCTGTTGTGCTTTGCAGGTTGACGCCAGTTAATCGGAAGTTATCGAGTTTTTCGTTAACGGTTAAATCAGTGGTCAGCTTGATCGATTCAGACAGTTTAGCCTGGGCATTTACCACAGTCAGAGCCAGATCTACAGCAAAAGATTCATCAAAAACAATCTTGTCCGTATTGAGATTGATGTCTTTTATTTCCAGGTGTTTTCCGCTTTTCTGGTTGTCCCAATCAATGAAGGCATTTTCTAGGGTAATGCCGCCGATGGACAATAAAGTCTGCGCTTCTTCCGCTGGTTGGGTTTCTTGTGTGCCGCTGCCAGGGGTGGCAGGTTCAGGTTTTGCACCGATCAGATCATGCCAGTTGTTGACGCCCTGTTTGTTCTTGGCCAGGTTGACGGTCAGCCCTTTTAAAACGATGCGGTCGACTTCGATTTCTTTTGATAACAGCGGCAGCAGTTTGACGTTGATATCGCTTTCCTGAATTTCGGCAAAGGGTTTGGCCTGAAAGCCTTCGGCATTACTCAGTGTCATTTTGCCCGTTGAGATGCCCAGCCACGGGAAAATCGACAGGTTTAAATCGCCTTCCAGCGTCAGTTCCCGGCCGATCTTGTTTTTGACGGCTGCTTGTATTTCGGGTTTGAAATCATTGGGATCGATAAAAATGAATAAGGCGCTGATGATGACAATGATCAGTAAAATCAGAGCCGCAAGTATCGAAAGGATGATTTTAAGCGATTTTCCCACGATTCTCTCCTACTAAAAAAAGATATAATGATGATCTATTACAGAATATGATTGTCAGATTGGGTGCGGCAATGGGCTAAATTTTAGCCGCATCAGGTATGGTCATATTAGTCATAATAACTAAATTGAGGTTGGAAGATGTTACTATTAGCTAAATTATCCGGAATCGCGATACTTATTTGGTTTTTTTTAACGGCAAGAGAGCATGGCGAGCAGCCTGTCAAATGGGCCGTCATAGGGGTGATGGGGTATTGGATTACCTGGTGGGCCGTCAAATTATCCGTCGTTAACCTGCTGTCAGGGCTGGTTGCCAAAAGCGCGACAGGTACGTTCCTGCTGACGCAGATACCGGCCATCGTAGGCATTTTCGCTGCGTTTCTGATCAGAAAGAAACTATTGGCTGATGCGGCAGCGGCACAAAAAAATTAACAGGCACAAAAAAGGCGCATTGTATCAATACAATGCGCCGTTATAAGACGAATTAACCGTTCTTACAGTTTTTCAGCATTTTTATCCAGATATTCCGCAACGCCGGTTGGGCTTGCATTCATGCCCGTGTCGCCTTTGTTCCAGCCTGCCGGACAAACTTCACCGTGCTCTTCATGGAATTGCAAGGCATCAACCATACGCAGCAGTTCGTCCATGTTACGGCCTAAAGGCAGATCGTTGACAACCTGATGGCGAACGACACCATTGCGATCGATCAGGAAAGTGCCACGGTAGGCAACAGCGCCGTTGGCTTCCACATCATAGTCTTTGACGATGGCATGAGACAGGTCGGCTGCCATTGTGTAACGGACAGGGCCGATACCGCCTTTGTTGACCGGCGTATTGCGCCATGCGTTGTGAGTAAAATGAGAATCAATAGAGACGGCGATCACTTCTACATTGCGGCTTTTAAACTCATCGATGCGATGGTCTAAAGCGATCAGTTCACTTGGACAAACAAATGTAAAATCCAATGGGTAGAAAACCAAGACAGCATATTTGCCTTTAGTGGCCTCTGAAAAGCTGAATGCATCAACGATTTGACCGTCACCTAACACAGCGGGAACTGTAAAATCGGGTGCTTGTTTACCTACTAGTACGCTCATCGATTATCTCCAAAAAACAATGAAAAACATAAGGTTATTAACTCGTCTTGAACCACTGAAAAAGTGGGATGAAATCATTCTACACTAAGTTACTCGGGAATTGTCTATATTGTTATGATTTTTACTTGCTTTTATTTGAACTTTAGCGATAATTTGTAATCATCAGCTTACAAAAATATAAGAAAAGCTTGATATTTCAAAGAGACAAAAAATTGGCGGCCTAACTTGGCTGTTAAATTTAATTAATAATTCGTTTGACGAGTTTAAATCCATGGCAAAACATAAACATATTACTGAGCCAGATGTGTTTGGTTTTCAGGTACGTATCGTAAGACGCGGCAAAGAGAGCAGCCGTTATTTTTCACATAAACTATGGGGGAATAAAGGTAAATCTCTAAAGGCCGCCATCACCTGGCGAGACCAAATGCTGGTGGTATTAAAGGGCAGCAAGACCCGCTTTCTTAAGCCGCCTAAAAATAAAACCACAACCGGTGTCACCGGCGTATCCAGAACCATCAAGTACGATCATAGAAAAGACAAAAGCTATTTGTGCTATACCGTCTTTTGGGTTAGCAACGGCAAGTCCAGAAACAAGACGTTTCAGGTCGGCAATATAGAAAAAGTAACGGCCGATGATGAGTTGCATGCCTTTCGGACAGCGCGGCTGTTTAGAAGCTGCTACGAATATGCCATCGATAACGATCTGACTTTTTATGACAGCAAATTCAATGGCTGGAAAAAAACACGTCTGTATGATGACGAGAATCTGAATGCAGTTCTGTAAGTTATCTTGAGCGATTGGTTTGCGGTTAACGCGAGCGGCTGATTTTCAACCCGCTCGCGTGCCTTGAAGCTTTTGCAAATAAGCAATGTTAAGCCTGAGGCTTTCTGTTTGAAAGAAAATCTTGAGAGAAAATCTCGACCCTGTTTTTTAATTGGATAAGGCAAGTTGCAGCAACGGTGCACTGTTTCTGTCGGAACTCCGTCTACCATCTTTCTAATTCCCATTCATTAACAGCATCAAGCGCTGATTCATTTTTGTCCATATTGTCTGATGTTATCTGAGCTGCTGACCGGCACTCGCTTGAAGAATATTATCTGTAACCGTGCTTTTCTTTGCAGCGGCGCTGATCCAGCGTATCTTTTATGTGATAGCAAAAACTAACAAAAAGATGATAAAAACAGTTAAAATGAAAAGTTCAAAATTTGATCCAGTTATAAAGCCCTGGTTACCGCTCCCATGCAAACGAAATACAATACTGACGACTTGAGAATTTGTGCCACTAAAGAAGTCATTGCGCCTGTTCAAGTGCATGATGAAATGCCTATTACCGAAGCAGCGGCACAAACTACTCTGCGAGCAAGGGAAGATATTCACAAGATACTGGCCGGTCAGGATGACAGATTGCTGGTGGTGGTGGGTCCTTGCTCGATCCATGACACAGATGCCGCCAAGGAATATGCACGACGGTTGAAAGCGGTCAAGGATGAATTAAAAGACGATCTGGTGATCGTCATGCGGGTTTATTTTGAAAAACCCCGCACGACCGTAGGCTGGAAAGGCCTGATCAACGATCCGGATCTTGATTCCAGCTTTAACATCAATAAAGGTTTGCGGGTTGCCAGGCAATTATTGCTCGATTTGAATAGCGCAGGCATCCCGGCGGCGACCGAGTACCTGGATTTGATTACGCCGCAATATGTCTCGGACCTGATTGCCTGGGGCGCCATCGGCGCACGAACCACTGAAAGCCAGGTGCACCGCGAGCTGGCTTCGGGCCTGTCCTGCCCGGTCGGGTTCAAGAACGCGACGGACGGCACGGTCAAGATCGCCATCGATGCGATAGGTGCGGCCATGAGCCCGCATCATTTCCTGTCGCTGACCAAGGCCGGGCATTCGGCTATCTTTTCAACCACCGGCAATGAGGATGTGCATATCATTCTCAGAGGCGGCAATGATGGCCCCAATTACGATGCCGTCAGTGTCGAGAAAGTGGCGGACGCCTTGAAAAAAGCCAATCTCAGACCGAATATCATGATCGATTTCAGCCATGCCAACAGCTTGAGACAATGCCAGCGCCAACTCATCGTGGGCGAGGATGTGGCCGGACAGGTTGCGAACGGCGATCACCGGATCATGGGCGTTATGATCGAAAGCCATCTCAAGTCGGGCCGGCAGGATGTGGTTGAAGGGCAGCCGCTCGCGTATGGGCAAAGCATCACCGACGCTTGCCTGGGCTGGGAAGATACGGTGCAACTGCTGGAAGATCTTGCCTTTGCGGTGCAGAAACGCAGAACTATAGAGAATTAAGCCGGAGTTTATACATGATTGTTTATGTAAATGGCGAAACCCGTGAAATTGCTGAAAACTCGCATGTAGCCGATGTAATCGCCGACATGGGGTTGACGGGTAAACGGATCGCCGTTGAATTGAATAAAGAAATTTTGCCGTTTGATCAACACGGCGCGCAGGTGTTGCAGGCTGACGACCGCCTGGAAATCGTCCATGCCATTGGCGGCGGCCAGGACGATTCATTTGTTATCGCAGGCAAGGCCTATCATTCACGACTGCTGGTCGGCACCGGCAAGTACAAGGACCTTGAAGAAACCCGTCTGGCCATTGAAGCCAGTGGCGCGGAAATCGTTACGGTCGCCATTCGCCGCACCAATATCGGCCAGAATCCCGGCGAGCCGAATTTGCTGGATGTTATCTCACCGGACAAATACACGATTTTACCTAATACAGCCGGTTGTTATACGGCCGAAGACGCGGTAAGAACCTGCCGCCTGGGCCGGGAATTGCTGGGTGGACACAAGCTGGTTAAGCTGGAAGTTCTGGCCGACCAGAAAACCCTGTTTCCCGATGTGGCCGAAACCTATATTGCCGCTGAATTACTGGTTAAGGACGGCTTTGATGTCATGGTTTACACCAATGACGATCCGATTGCGGCCAAACGGCTCGAAGAAATCGGCTGCGTGGCGGTCATGCCGCTGGCGGCTCCGATCGGTTCGGGTTTGGGCATACGCAACCCTTACAATATTCTGACCATTGTCGAAAACGCCAATGTGCCCATTCTGGTCGACGCCGGCGTCGGCACGGCCTCTGACGCGGCTATCGCCATGGAGCTGGGCTGCGACGGCGTCTTGATGAATACGGCCATTGCCGCGGCGAAAAATCCGGTACTGATGGCTTCGGCCATGAGGAAAGGCATCGAAGCCGGCCGTGAAGCTTTCCTGGCAGGCCGTATGCCCAGAAAGCGCTTTGCTTCCGCCTCATCACCGATAGACGGCTTGTTTTTCTGATTCGACGGGGTGGCAAAGTCCGCCCCGTGCAGTAATCCCGCATTATGCTTATATGATTTCTCCTGAACAAAATTTCCCGCAGCGCATTCGCAGCTTTATCCGCCGGCAAGGCCGCATCACGCCGGGCCAGCAGCTTGCGCTGGACAATTACTGGGCCGTTTACGGGCTGGACCCGCGAGCCGATTATGACTTTGCCGAAGTTTTCGGACGCGATGCGCCTCTCTGTGTCGAGATTGGTTTTGGCAATGGCGAAAGTCTGGCCAAGATGGCCGCCGCCAATCCCGGGATCAACTACATTGGCATCGAGGTTCACCGGCCCGGTGTCGGGCATCTGATGATGCAGCTGGCAGAGCAGGGCATCAGCAACGTCAGGATCTATTGCCATGACGCCATAGAGGTTATAGAGCATAAGATGGCTGATCATAGTCTGGCCGGCGTGCACTTGTTTTTTCCCGATCCCTGGCCGAAAAAAAAGCACCATAAAAGACGCATTGTAAGGCCCAGCTTTGTCGATTTGCTGGTCAAGAAATTAAGGTCCGGCGGCTATTTTCATGCAGCGACGGATTGGCAGAATTATGCCGAGCATATGCTGGAAGTACTATCGGCGGAGAGCCGGCTGATAAACACTGCCGATAGCGGGATGGCGTATTGCGAGCGCCCCGATTATCGGCCGTTGACCAAATTCGAGCAGCGCGGTCTGCGCTTGGGTCACGGAGTCTGGGATCTGATTTTTAAGCGCGCTTAAAGTGCGATTTGCTTGAACCCGCTGCCACTGGAAGTGGCAGCGGGTTCAAGATTTAAGGGAATTCACTGATCAGCTTCTGCTGAATGAGTGGGCATCCAGCTGCATGGCCCTGATAATGGTAGCCAGTTCATCGCGTTGCCGTTTCAAGGGCGCCAGTTCTGCTTCAAGGCTTTCTATGCTTTCAACGATGTCGCCTTTGGACTCGTTAATTTTTCTGAGCATTTGCAGACGGCTTTCAATCTGCCTTTTATGATCTTTGATTTGATGCATCAATGGCGTCAAGACACTGTTGCTCCAGACCGACGCGTCGGTATGCGCCTGGCCCAGAATGTTTCTGGCCTTGGCAATGAGCGTGTTGTAAAGCTTATTGATGACAATGCTCTGTTCGGTCATGGTCGTTTTGGTGCTGGTGCGGAACGCTTCGCCCTCTTCAAAGATTTGTTCCAGCTCAAACTGATATTGCTTGATGGAGAACAGCTGCGGCTCGATCTCCTGAAAGCCGTATTCATCCTTGAATTTTTTATGGATGGCTTTCACTAGACGACGCGTTTCATTGGTAATGTCCACGGAATCCTGCAACAGATCACGCAATTCATCGAACAGTTTCCGGATGTTTTGCTTCATGCCGTAGGTTGTTAAGCTCTTGGACATGTCGTTCTTGGTTCTTTTAATGATGGCGTCGATTTTTTCTTTGCCGAACGAATCGACCAGCATCTTGGCCTGCACGCTGAAAACCCGGCGGCTGGCCTGAAAGTTCTCGATATTGGCCAGATAGACGTTTTGCCTGTCCCGCGTTTCGGCCATCAGCTTGGCCGTCATATCCTGATTTTGAAAGTCAATTTTCTTGAATTCCTCAAGCTGGCTGACGGCGTTGTTATAGGCGGAGTTCGTCAGATTGGACGATTCGCTGATCAAAAAGCCCATGTCCCGGACAATCGTATCCATCAGGATGCTTTGCCGTTGCCTCAGGATATCGTTGGCAAGATAATTTTCCAATACGGTCAAACGGCTTTTCTCGAGCAATGCCTGATCATTCTTGACTTTAGCCAGCAGGGCTTGCTTGGCCGATACCGGGAAAATGGCCGCTTCATTTATTTTTAAAATAAATGCCGAGTTTTTTACTTGGGACTGAATGGATGCTTCATAGCCATTGTCGCCGGATAGATCATCCCACATGGCATCGATTTTATTCATGACCACGGCCAGGCCTTGTTTGCTGGAACCTCGCGTGTTGCTGCAAACATGGCTGCGCCACATTTCCATATCGCTTTTTGTGACGCCGGTATCGGCGGCCAGCACGAAAACAATGGCTTGCGCACTGGGCAGCATGCTCAGGGTTAATTCGGGCTCTGTTCCCAAGGCATTCAGACCCGGCGTATCGAGAATCGCCAGCCCTTCTTTCAACAAGGGATGGGGAAAGCTGATCAAGGCATGGCGCCAGCAAGGTATTTCGACTTTTTCGGGGTTGATGATGCCTTGCTCCGCGGCTTCGCGCTCGTTCCATAGCCCCAGTTTGTCTGCAAGCTCGCGGTCCACCAGTTTAGTGGCGACCAGTTCTTTAAAGGCTTCCTGCATCTGGGTCGGCGAGTTGCAGTCCAGATCGATATGATGCCAGCGTTCGGGCTTCTTTTTAAATTCGGCCAGAGAAATGTCTTCAAGCCGGCTTTCAATATTCAACAAGCGAATATAACTGCCGCCTTTTTCATCGTAAAACAGTTCCGTTGGCGACATAGTGGTGCGGCCAGGCGAGGACGGCAATAATCTGAGCCCGGTCTCGGCAAAGAACAGCGAGTTGATCAATTCCGTTTTGCCGCGCGAAAATTCAGCAACAAAGGCCAGGGTAATACGGTCAGACTCCAGCCCCGTCAGGATATTCAAAATAATATCCGTGCTATGGGCATCGTTCATGCCATAGCGATTGCGCCACTGATGGTACATTTCTATAGCCTGTATCAGTTTTGCACGCCATTGCGAATATTCGTGCATTTGCTCTTTAAATTCCAGATTACTCATGGCAAGCCTTTTTGCTAACGCGATTCTTCTTGTTATTGAAACATCAGATTAAAAATTAGTTTTGACTAAGTGTAGTCGATATCTCGGGAACTGTTAGTCTTGGATGTCTTTTTTCTTTGGCAAATGCTTCAGGAGTTAAATGCCGTAAAGCCGCTGATATTCTTTTATGGCATCGATCTGCTCGTAAGCGGCATTGTCAGTTAAATATTCAATAATATGTTCCAGGGTGATGATCGATATAACAGGCATATTGAATTGCTCGCTGACTTCCTGGATAGCTGAAATCTCGTTTTGGCCTTTTTCCTGTCTGTCCAGCGCGATCAATACGCCGGCCGGTGTTGCCTGGGCCTGTCTGATAATGTCCACGGATTCCCTGACCGAAGTGCCGGCCGTAATGACATCGTCAAGAATGAGGACCCGACCTTGCAGCGGCGCGCCGACGAGCGTGCCGCCTTCGCCGTGATCTTTTGCTTCCTTGCGGTTGAAGGCGAAAGGGATATCGCCGCCGGTCAAGGCGGCATAGGCGATAGAGGCCGCGCTGACCAAAGGGATGCCTTTATAGGCGGGGCCGTAAAGAATATCCGGTTTAAGGCCGGATTGAAGCAAGGCCTGTGCGTAAAAATGGCCCAGCTTGCCCAGTTGGGCGCCGGTATTAAACAAGCCGGTATTGAAAAAATAAGGGCTGATGCGGCCTGATTTCAATTGGAATTCGCCGAATCTGAGCACGCCGCAGTCCAGCGCATAGGAAATAAAGTCTTTTTGATAATCAAGCATATACTTTTACGGATTGAAGAGTTTGCGGTTTATTATTAAGCTCAGTTAAGGAACATATAATGTTGAGCCGTTACAGTGATTAAGTACGAAGTTAAACCATTAATTGTTTCCTGTTGCGGAACAGCGAGTGGTTTTATTATGGATTATAGAACAAAATTAATGTTGATTGCCTCAAACGGCCGTTAAAGAAAAGGCGATCGTGTCCGCGGTATAAACTGGACGCACCGGCTAAACGAGACGAGCCGGTGGATTATCACTGCGGCAGTGAACAGAACTTTTCCAAAACACTGTCCAGAAAATTCCAGCCTTTTTCCGAACAATAATAATGACCGCCGCGGCTGGTAAGCAAATGCTGCTTCAGGCAGGCCGACAAGGCGGGCTCAAGCGTATCAATGGCAAGACCGGTCGTTGCTTCGTAGCCCGCGACAGAAAATCCTTGTTTAAGGCGCAAATGGTTCATGATGAATTCCAGAGGCAGATCCGCTCTGGCAATCGGGTCGGCGCCGCCGTTTTTATGGGTATCGCGCAGGTATTGCTCCGGGCTTTTCGGCTTGAACGTGCGCACGATCCTGTCCGGCAAAGCCAGCGATAGCTTGCCGTGGGCGCCAGCGCCTATGCCCAGATAATCGCCGAATTGCCAATAATTCAAATTATGCCGGCATTGAAAGCCCGGCCGACTGTAGGCAGAAATTTCATATTGCCGATAGCCATGATCGGCCAGGAGCGCTTGACAGACTTGTTGCGTGCTGAAGATAACGTCATCATCGGGCAGTCTGGGCGGAAACTTATGAAAGTAAGTATTTGGTTCCAGTGTCAACTGGTAGAAGGAGATATGCGTAGGATTCAGGCTTATGGCCGTTTCAATATCGGCTTTGCTGCTGTCGGTGCCGGCGTCCGGCAAGCCGAACATCAAATCCAGATTAAAGTTATCGAATCCGGCCTGATGGGCGCATTCTGCCGCACGCATGGCTTCCTTACCCGAATGAACTCGCCCCAGTTTTTGCAGTAGCGTATCGTTAAAGCTCTGTATGCCGATCGACAGGCGATTGATGCCCAGAGACCTGAATTCGGCGAATTTATTGATTTCAAACGTGCCGGGGTTGGCTTCCAGGGTGATTTCAAGGTTATCGGCCAACGCAACTTGCTGACTTATGCCCGCCAATAAGCGATGAAAAGACTCCGGCGAGAAAAGGCTCGGTGTGCCGCCGCCGATAAAAATGCTGCCGACAGGCCGGCTGATGCCGTATAACTGCAGATCCTGGGCCAGATCGCTCAACAGTGCATCGATATAGGCGGTTTCGGGCGTATCGGCTTTAACCGTATGTGAATTAAAATCGCAATAGGGGCATTTCTTGATGCACCAGGGAATGTGAATGTATAAGCTGAGCGGTGGCAAGGCAATCGTTGAATTTGTTTAAAAAACAATTAGTTTAACATAATATGATTGCCGATGAGCGAGCCGGGATGTTATGACAGGAAAACTGGCTATTTATCCATCCGCGACGCCGAAATAATGCACGTTTCTATCAAAATACAGGGAACTTTTATGATTTTTGACGGACCTACATGCTTCATACTCGGCAGCATGTTATTAATCGGACAGGTTAATTTTTAAATGCTGGAGTGATTGTTGTGGTTGTGGGTCCAATTCTTGGATTTCCTACTAAACTTGTACGCTTTAGCCATAATCTCGGTGGATTTTCTGTTCGAGCATTATTGGCAGATGTTTAACTACCTGAAACATAGAGTATATGCGACTTTTATTGGTTGAAGACGACGAAATATTGGGCGATGGCCTGACAGCCGGTTTAAAAATGGAAGGCTATGCCGTTGATTGGCTGACCAACGGCAAACATGCCGATGAGGCTCTGAAAGTCAACACGTATGAACTGATCGTGCTGGACCTGAATTTGCCTGATATGGATGGCCTGGAGATTTTGCGGGCTTTGAGAAGCCGTAAAGACGAAACACCGGTGCTGGTTCTGACGGCTAAAGACACGATCCCTGACAGAATATTGGGCCTCGACAGCGGCGCCGATGATTTTGTGATCAAACCGTTCGATCTCAATGAAGTCTGCGCCCGCCTGAGAGCCCTTGCCAGACGCAATGAAGGCCGGGGCGCGCCCAAGATCGAGCATCGGGGCATTGTGCTGGACCCGGCATCGCATCTGGTTACTTATAATGACGAAAAGGTGGATCTATCGCAAAAGGAATTCGAGATACTGAGCTTCCTGATGGGCAATATAGGCAAGGTGGTATCCCGCTCCAGACTCGAAGAAAGTCTGTATTCCTGGGATTCCGATATAGAGAGCAACACCGTCGAGGTTCACATTCACTACCTGAGAAAAAAACTGGGATCGTCGATTATCCGTACTGTCAGAGGAGTCGGCTACATTATTGACGTTGATGAAGATTAATGAGTTATTCGCTTCGAAAACTGCTGCTGTTCACGCTGCTTTCCACATTATTGCTGATTTGGGGCATTGCCGCCTATAAAGGCTATAAGGAAATCCGCAATGAAGTGGCAGAACTTTTTGATGCGGATCTGGCGCAATCCGCGCGCGCCTTAAATTCATTCGTCGGGCATCTGTTGTATGCCGGTTCGCTGTATGAGTTGTGGGATCTGGACAAGTCAGAAATGTTCGAGCCGACCAAGGTGTTCAATCACCGTTATGAACGGAAGCTGGCTTTTCAGCTTATTTATAAAGACGAGGGTTTGATTCTTCGCTCCGAAAGCGCGCCGCCCCTGCCGTTATCGATCTCGCAGAATGGCTATAGCAAAACGCTCATTAATAATCACTTATGGCATGTTTTCAGTATTTCCGAGGAAAAAAGCGAATACATCATTCATGTCGGGCAGCGTGATGACATTCGCACGGAGCTGATGGATGACATTTCCAGACATCTGATCAAGCCGTTTCTGATCGGCCTGCCTTTTTTGGGGCTGGCTATCTGGCTTATCGTCGGACGGGCCTTGAAGCCGTTTGGCCAATTGACGCAACAGCTGGCCAGACGCGAAGCCAGCTATTTAAAGCCTTTGTCGGTCAAGAAGCTGCCTATCGAAATCGTGCCCGTAGTTAACGAGCTGAATAATCTGTTCATGCAGCTTGAACGCGCTTTTGAGCATGAACGCCGCTTTACGGCCGATGCCTCCCATGAATTGAGAACGCCTTTGGCCGGCTTGTTGACCCAGGCGCAGGTGGCTCTGAAAACCGACGATGAGCTGACGCGCCGCCAGGCGCTAGGGCGCATAGAGCAGGGCGTGCACCGCATGACCGATATGGTGCAGCAGCTGCTGATATTCTCGCGCATTGAATCCGGCACCGAGTTTCTGTCCAAGGAAACGACCGTGCTTGGCTATGAAGTCGTGCAGACTGTCGCGGCCCTGGAGCCGGAAGCGCATAAAAAACGCATCCGCATGGAGTTTATCGAGGATAACGCCGTGCCGATCATCGGCAATCGACAGCTGATCAATATTCTGGTCAAGAACCTGATCGACAATGCCATAAAATATACGCCCGCAAACGGCTTGGTCAGAATCAGCGTATCGGGGCAGGAAAGGCATCTGCTGTTGAGCGTCGAGGATTCCGGGCCCGGGATTGCGCCTGATCAGTATGAAGTCGCGCTAAAACGGTTTCACCGTTGCATTGAAACGGCCAAGAGCGCCAAAGGCAGCGGTCTCGGCTTTTCCATTGCCCAGCGCATCGCCGTGATACATGGCGCTGAGCTGAGCCTGGGAGAATCCCAATTTGGCGGACTCAAGGTTACTGTGCTGTTTCCGCTGCCGCCAAAACCGGTTGAACGAAGAAAGCGAGCCAGGAAGTTGGGTTTTTTCAATAACAGAAAAAGCCTGGGTTAAGGCATTGGGCGATTGATCGCCCAATGCCTTGAATTTTAATAAGCGGCCAGATTGTCCGGTTCTTCGATGACCGGATTGATCAGCGTGCCGATGCCTTCGATTTCGATTCTGGCAGTCTGCCCCGGCTTCATGTAACCGCGCGGCTTCATCTTCACGCCGACGCCGCTGGGCGTGCCTGTGGCGATGATATCGCCGGGTTCCAGGGTCATGGCCTGGGACAGGTAAGCGACCATTTCGTAGCAGTTGAAAATCATATGCCGGGTATTGGAATCCTGCCGAAGCTCATCGTCGATCCAGGTTTTCAGGTTCAGATTATGGGGATCTGCGATTTCATCGGCAGTGACGATCCACGGTCCCAGAGGGCCGTTCGTATCGAACGATTTGCCCAGCGTCCAGGTCGGCGAGCGGATCTGCCAATCGCGCACTGAGACGTCATTGGCGATCGTGAAGCCGGCGATGACTTGATGGGCCTTGTCGACGGACACATAACGGCAGCGCTTGCCGATGACCAAAGCCAGCTCGCCTTCATAATCGAGTTTGTCGGAGACCCTGGGACGGTAGATAGGCTCATTGTGCGCAATCACGCAACTGCTCTGCTTGGTGAAAAACGTCGGATATTCCGGTTTCTCGAAGCCGGTTTCTTCGATATGATCGGCATAGTTCAGGCTGATCGCCAGATATTTGCCGGGCCGCGGTACCGGCGCCTGCAGCTTGACTTCACTCAGGGGAATCCGGTGATTGCCGCTGGCTATCAGCTGCTGCATGGCCGCCAGAGCGGTTGCGCCTGCCGCCAGAAATTCAATCATGGTTTTGGGTATGGCGTTGTCGCCGTGGCTGTCAACGACGGCCTGATCAATGACCGCGCCTACCCGCGTTACATTATTGTGAGTGAAAGTCGCCAGTTTCATCGGTATAGCTTTCCTGTATGATTTTGAGGGCCGCTATTGTATAACGAAGAGTTGGCGGCAAAAAAAAGATATAATCAAACATTTTAATGCACTGTTTCAAGAACATGACCCAAAACGGATTGGCCGGACCGGCCAAACAAGATTGCCAATGACACAGATTCGACTGATAGCGCTGGACCTGGATGGCACGCTGATTGATTCTGCGCCTGACTTGTCCGATGCGATCAACAGAATGCTGGCTGAACTGGGCATACGCCCGCACTCGGAGGCTGCCGTCGCGCAGTGGGTCGGCAATGGCGTGGTCATGCTGATAAAGAGAGCCCTGACCGGACAGCTGCAACCCTCGGCCGACCCCGAAAATCTGCCCGAGGCTCTAGCTTTATTCGGCGATTTTTATGAGGCCCATGTTTATGAGCGCAGCGTCATTTATCCGGGCGTCATGGAAGGCCTGCAGCAATTGAAAGAAAAAGGTTTCAAACTGGCCTGCATTACTAATAAAATTAAACGTTTCACGCAGCCGTTGATGGTGAAAACCGGCATGGCTGAGTATTTTGATTTCGTTACTTGTGGCGATTCGTTCGCAAGAATGAAACCGGACCCGTTGCCGTTGCTGAAGACAGCGGAACACTTTGGCATTGAGCCGGAGAAGGCCCTTATGGTCGGCGATTCGATCAACGACATGCGGGCAGCGCGGTCGGCGGGCTTCAAGACCGCCGCGGTGTCATACGGTTATGCCGGAAAATACAGTATCGAGGATTTGAACGCCGATTATCAGATCCAGACCATTGTCGAGCTTGTCGACTTGTTTTAAAGCGAACGCGCAGGGCGCAGTTGAAGACCAAAAATGACTCCAGAACAATTTAAACACTACACGCAGCAGGGCTACAACCGTATCCCCGTTAGCCGGGAGGTTCTGGCTGACTTGGATACACCCTTGAGTGCCTATCTGAAATTAGCCGATGGCCCTTATTCCTATCTATTCGAATCTGTGCACGGCGGCGAACAATGGGGTCGTTATTCGATCATAGGACTGCCTTGCAAAACCATCGTCAAAGTCACCGGCAACCGGATCACCCTGGAGAACAACGGCGAGCTGCTGGAAACGCTGACGCACGAAAACCCGCTGGCCTGGATAGAGCAGTTCAAGGCGCGCTATAAAGTGCCCGATCTGGCTGAGCTGCCGCGCTTCAACGGCGGACTGGTCGGCTATTTCGGCTACGAAACCATCGGCTATATTGAGCCGCGCCTGCGCAGATCAGCCAAAAACGACCCGCTGGGCAATCCCGATATTTTGCTGATGGTATCGGAAGAAATGCTCGTGTTCGACAACCTGTCCGGCAAAATGCTGCTGCTGACGCATGCCAATCCCGAAGAGCCCGGTGCCTACGACCGCGCCGTGACTCGCCTGAACGATCTGGCCGTCAAGCTGCGCGAGCTGAAAGCCAAGCCGGAAAATCATAAAGCGCCCAGAAAAGTCGATGAGGCGGATTTTGTCTCCGGCTTTACGCAGCAGGGTTTTGAAGACGCCGTGCTGAAAGCCAAGGAATACATTACCGACGGCGACATCATGCAGGTCGTGCTGTCGCAGCGTCTGTCCATACCTTACACGGCCTCGCCGCTGAATCTGTACCGGGCCCTGCGCTGCCTGAATCCTTCACCTTACATGTATTACCTGAATCTGGACGATTTTCATATCGTCGGCTCATCGCCGGAAATTCTGGTGCGGCTCGAAGACAACACCGTGACCGTGCGCCCGATTGCCGGCACACGCCGGCGCGGCGCGACACCGGAACAGGATCTGGTGCTGGAACAGGATCTGCTGGCCGATCCGAAGGAACTGGCCGAGCATTTGATGCTGATCGATCTGGGCCGCAACGACACCGGCCGCATCGCCGAAATCGGCAGCGTCAAACTGACCGACAAGATGATCGTCGAGCGCTACTCGCACGTCATGCATATCGTCTCCAACGTGACCGGACAGCTGCAAGACGGCAAAAACGCCTTCGATGTGCTGGCGGCGACCTTCCCGGCCGGAACCGTCAGTGGCGCGCCGAAAATTCGCGCCATGGAAATCATTGATGAGCTGGAGCCAGTCAAGCGTGGCATCTATTCGGGCGCCGTCGGCTATATCGCCTGGTCCGGCAATCTCGACACCGCTATTGCAATCAGAACCGCTGTGATAAAAGATCAAACCTTACATATACAAGCCGGCGCCGGCATTGTTTACGACTCCATCCCCCGCAACGAGTGGGATGAAACTATGAATAAAGGCCGCGCCATCTTCCGCGCCGTCAGCATGGCCGAAGCCGGCCTGGAAGGAGAGCAATCATGAGCGCTGTAAAAGTGGTCATGGTCGATAACTACGACTCGTTCACCTACAATCTGGTGCAGTATTTCGGCGAACTCGGCGCCGATGTCACGGTCGTGCGCAACGACCAGGTGACCGTGGCCGACATTGAAAAACTGGCGCCCGACAAAATCGTGATTTCGCCGGGACCCTGTACGCCCAAAGAAGCCGGCGTCTCGGTCGAGGCTATTTTAAAGCTGGCCGGCAAATACCCGATCCTGGGCGTCTGTCTCGGCCACCAGAGCATCGGCTACGCGTTCGGTGGCAACATCATCCACGCCAAGAGCATCATGCACGGCAAAACCTCGCCGATTTACCATCACGATGTCGGCGTCTTCAAGGGGCTCAACAACCCCTTCACGGCGACGCGCTATCATTCGCTGGTGATCGAGCAGGCGACCTTGCCCGACTGCCTGGAAATAACGGCCTGGACCCGGGATGAAGCCGGTAATATCGACGAAATCATGGGCGTGCGGCACAAACAGTTCGATATCGAAGGCGTGCAGTTCCATCCCGAGTCGATCCTGACCGAGCACGGGCATGATATGCTGAGGAATTTTCTGGAGCGGTGATTGTTCGTTTCTACTTAAGAAATACAGCGGGCTAGATTCGCGGGAAGACAACCAAATTTTGAGGTAACTTATGAAATTAAAAGTCGTTGTTCATGAAGCCGAAGAAGGAGGGTTTTGGGCGGAAGTGCCGGCGATTCCGGGATGCGCGACTCAGGGCGATACATTTGAGGAGCTTTTGGCTAACCTTTATGAAGCGGTAGAGGCTTGCCTGTCGGTCGATCTGGATCAAATCGAAATCGCTAACAACGACAGAATTCTGGAGATTGCCGTTTGAAATCCGTATCGGGGAAACATTTTGCCCGGATACTCGAAAGTCGAGGCTGGCAGCTGTGGCCAGGATAAACGGCAGTCACCACGTGTATATGCAGCAAGGCAATCCCGTTCGTATTTCGCTTCCGGTGCATGGAAATGACGACTTAAAAATCGGGCTGCTCAAGCACTTTATGAAGATAGCCAATATTACAGAAGAAGATTTATAAGACCAGGTAAGCTGGCGTGACCATCAGATAACCGAGAACCACAATGCAAATCCAGAAAGCCCTGCAGATACTGCTCGATAAACAAGACCTGAGCGCCGATCAGATGCGCGCGGTCATGCGCCTGATCATGAGCGGCGGCGCGACCGATGCGCAGATCGGCGGTTTCCTGATCGCCTTGCGCTGCAAAGGCGAAAGCATCGATGAAATCGCGGCCGCGGCCGAAGTCATGCGGGAGCTGGCCGGCAAAGTGCATGTCAAAGGTGAATACCTGATCGATACCTGCGGCACGGGCGGCGACGGCGCAAATACATTTAATATTTCCACGACCTGCGCGTTCGTCGTAGCCGCAGCCGGCGGGCGTGTGGCCAAGCACGGCAATCGCTCCGTTTCGAGTAGCTGCGGCAGCGCCGATGTGCTGGAAGCGGCCGGTGTCAATCTCGATCTGACGGCCGAACAGGTCGCCCGCTGTGTCAATGAGCTCGGCGTCGGCTTTCTGTTCGCGCCCAAGCATCACGGCGCCATGAAATACGCGATCGGCCCGCGCAGGGAAATGGGCGTCAGGACGCTGTTCAACCTGCTGGGTCCGCTGTCGAATCCGGCCGGCGCACCAAACCAGCTCATCGGCGTCTTCGGCAAGGACTGGCTGGAGCCTTTGGCGCAGGTCCTGAAAAAGCTCGGCAGCCGGCATGTGCTGGTCGTCAATGCCGATGACGGGCTCGATGAAATCAGCATCGCCTGCGCGACTAGCGTTGCCGAACTGAAAGACGGCCAGGTCACGACCTATAAGGTGACGCCCGAGCAGTTCGGCTTGCAGCGCGCCGATATCGCCGAGCTGGCCGTCGACGGCACGGCGTCCAGCCTGGCGATGGTGAAGTCGGTGCTGGACAACCGTCCAGGACCTGCCCGCGATATCGTGGCGCTGAATGCCGGCGCGGCGATTTATGCGGCCGATCTCGCCGATTCGCTGGCAGCCGGCGTGGACAAAGCCCAGCAGGTCATTGCCAGCGGCGCGGCGCGCGCGAAATGGGATGCCCTGATTGCCTATTCAAAAACTTTAACTCACTGAAAACCATGACCAATACGCCTGATATTCTGAGAAAAATCCTCGACAAAAAACAGGAAGAAGTCGCGCATCGCAAACTGCGCATGTCCGTTGCCGACCTCGAAGACATCGGCGGCGGCATGGAGAGACCGCGCGGATTCTATAATGCTCTGCAGAGCCGGGTGCTGGCCAAAAAGCCGGCCATTATCGCCGAGATCAAGAAAGCCTCGCCCAGCAAGGGCGTGATCCGCGAGGATTTCCAGCCGGTCGCGATCGGCCAGGATTACGCCATGAACGGCGCGGCCTGCCTGTCGGTGCTGACCGACAAGGAATTCTTTCAGGGCTCGGAAGTATACCTGCAGATGGTCAGGGAGCGCTGCCCGTTGCCCGTGCTCAGAAAGGATTTCATGATCGACCCGTATCAGGTTTACGAAGCGCGCGCGTTGGGCGCGGACTGCATTCTGCTGATCGTGGCGGCGCTGACCGACAGCCGGATGCAGGAATTGTCCGACACGGCCACGAAGCTGGGTATGGACGTGCTGGTCGAAGTGCATGATGCGGCCGAAATGGCGCGCGCGTTGCAACTCGATACCAAGCTGATCGGCATCAACAACCGCAATCTGCGCACGTTCGAGACCACGCTGCAAACGACCCTGGACTTGAAAGCCCTGGTGCCGGCGGACCGCATGATCATTACCGAGAGCGGCATCCATACGCCGGACGATGTGCGCCTGATGCTCGATAACGAGGTTTATACTTTCCTGGTCGGCGAGGCGTTTATGCGCGCCGAAAGCCCCGGCCAGAAAATGCGCGAATTGTTTTCTTTATAATCCTGAAGCCGCGCTCCGGCGCCGGATCTTATGGTTTATGTCATTTACAGCATGGAACGGCCTGGCGCTGCTTCATGCTGTCTCGGTTGAATAATTGCATGCAGGTATAAGTTGATCGTTTCCGATTTTGTTTTGCGCGACTGGGGCGCTTGGGCGCCGGGGTTGAGCAGTTCCGATGACTGGCAGGCATGGAGTGCGGGACATAAATCGATGACGGCGGAGCCGCCCGGGGCGCCGGCTTCGGTGCCGAAAATGCTGCAGCGCCGGCTGAACCTGCTGGCGAAAGCCGTGTTTCATGCCGCCGACCACTGCATCAAGGCCGGTGAGCAGGTGCCGACGGTATTCAGTTCCACGCACGGCGAAATCGGCAAATCGTTCCAGATGCTCAAGACCATAGAAGCGGGCGAGGAACTGTCGCCGACAGCCTTCAGCCTGTCCGTCCATAACGCCATTTCGGGGCTGTTTTCGATTGTTTACGACAATCAGCAGGAAAGCACGGTTATTGCGCCGGGCATGGAAGGCATTGCCGCGGCTTTTATCGAGGCAGCCGGCATGCTGAGCGAGGGCAGGGACGAGGTTTTGCTGGTTTTGTACGATGAGCCGCTGCCCGATTTTTTCCCGTTTGAACCGTTCAAGCTGAACATCGATATGCCTTGCGCGCTGGCCTTGAAAATCGCGGCGGCAGGGCCTGGCCTGGCGATGCGGTTCTGTCGGTCGCCCGAATTGCGCGACGATGGCGAACAGCCGGTGCAGTTGCTGGCGTTTGCGAAGTTTCTGGCTTCCGGTCAGAAGTCGCTGACCCTGGGAAACCAAAAACATAGTTGGAGCTGGCATAAGCGATGACGGCAAAAATCCGGTACGGCTGGCGTCTTTTTGCCACAGGTTTCAGTTTTTTCAGTTTTGGTCTGGGCGGTTTGCTGCTATGGCTGCTGGTGTTTCCGCTGCTGTCGGTGCTGCCGGGCGCGCGCCGGCAGAAAATAAGCCGCGGGCAGCGCGTGGTGCATTACAGCTTTTACTCCTTCATTGGGCTGATGCATCGCTTGGGGATCATGACCTACGACATCGTCGGCCTGGAGAAACTGAACCGGCCGGGGCAATTGATCATCGCCAACCATCCGACTCTGGTCGATATCGTATTCCTGATCAGCCGGATCAAAGAGGCCAGCTGCATCGTCAAAGGTTCGTTATGGCGCAACCCGTTCATGCGCGGGCCTATCGTCAATGCCGGCTATATCAGCAACAGCGAACCTGAAAGCATGATCGCCGAATGCGTCGACTGGCTGAAGGCGGGCGGATCGATGATCATTTTCCCGGAAGGCACGCGCTCGGTGCCGGGCAAACCCTATCGGTTCCAGCGCGGCGCGGCCGCTATCGCGATACAGGCCGGAAAGATCGTCACGCCGGTAACGATTTCGTGTTATCCCAGCACGTTGACCAAGGCCGCGCCCTGGTACCGGATTCCCTACCGGCGCTTTCATCTGGCCATGCATGTCGGCGACGATATCGCGCTGGACGAATTTACCGGCGCGAGTTCGAAATCAATCGCCGTACGCCGGTTGAATCACTATTTGCAAGACTATTTTACGCAACAGAGAGAAGTCTATAAGTACTATGGAAAATGAACTAAAACAGTTGATCATCGATGCGCTGGATCTGGAAGATATCGGCATCGACGACATTGACAGTCATGAACCGCTGTTTAACGACGGCTTGGGTCTGGATTCAATCGACGCCCTGGAATTGGGCCTGGCGATCCGCAAGAAGTATGATGTAAAAATCGATGCCGAAAAAGACGATGTCGCGAAGATTTTTTCTTCGGTTTCGGCGCTGGCAGACTATATTGAATCGGTGCGCCGTTGAGGGTGTTATGAATTCACAAGAAGAAATTTTATCGGCTATCAAATCCATCATGGTCGAGCTGTTTGAAATTGACGAAGACAGCATCACCCTGGAAGCCCGGTTATACGAAGACCTTGATTTCGACAGCATCGATGCCGTCGACATGATCGTCAAACTGAAAGAAATGACCGGCAAATCCGTCAAGCCGGAAGACTTCAAATCGGCGCGCACGATCGGCGACGTGGTCGAGGCCGTCCATAGACTGGTGCAGGATTGATGCGGGTTGCGCTAAACAGCCTGATCGGCTTGCTGACGCTCGCCTATCCGTTCGCTGTTTACTTCGGCATGCACTATGTCGAACCGAGGGTCATCGCCGGTATTTTATTGACTCTGCTGGTCCTGCGTTTGGCCACTCGTATGGGCGGACAATGGCTGCGGCCGCTACTGATAGCCGGCATGCTCTATTGCGGCTTCGCGATCTGGGCCAACAATCTCATTGCCCTGCGCTTTTATCCGGCGCTGGTCAGTACCGGCATGCTGCTGATTTTTGCCTGGAGCCTGTGGTCGCCGCAGCCCCTGATCGAACGCCTGGCGCGGCTGCAGCATCCTGATCTGCCGCCCGAAGGCGTCGTTTATACGCGCCGGGTCACGCAAGTCTGGTGCGTGTTTTTTCTCATGAACGGCCTGATCGCACTGGCGACGGCCTTGTGGGGCAGTTTCGAGCAGTGGAGTCTATACAACGGCCTGATCTCCTATCTGCTGATGGGCACTTTATTCGGCGGCGAGTATATCGTCAGGCTGCGGACTCAAAAACATGCCCGATAGATTTATCACGCTGTCCAAGTGCCTGACGGCAAGGCTGGCCGATCCGCCGGTTTCCTGGCATGGCGGGCGTTATTATCACGCCAGCGAGTTTCAGGCGGCTGTCTGCCGATGGACGGACGAACTGCGGGCGCAGCCGGAACGGCGCTATGCTTTATACACCGAGGACGCCTATCCTTTCGCCGTGCTGTTGTTCGCGCTGCTGTATGCCGATAAGGAAGTCTGGATACCCGGTAATAACCGTCCAGGCTCGGCAGGACAGCTGAAGGAGCAGGGCTGCCGGTTGATCGGCGACTGGCCTGAAGAGGCGATTACGGACTATTTGCTGAACGCCATGCCATACCCGGATCAGCGATTGGCGCCGCTCGATCCGTCAAGCGCGCAACTGGTCATGTTCACCTCGGGCTCCACGGGCGAGGCCAAGCCGGTCCCTAAGCGATTGATACAGCTCCTGCGCGAAGCTGAAACGCTGGAAAAGCAGTGGGGCAGGCAGCTGGCCGATGCGGCGGCCTTGGCGACGGTCAGCCATCAGCATATTTACGGTTTATTGTTCCGCATCTTGTGGCCTTTGTCGGCAGGCCGCTGTTTCCACAGCCGCATCTATTTCAATGCCGAAGCCATAGCTCACTATGGCAAGAGCCGGCCCGTTTACTGGATTGCCAGCCCGGCGCACCTGAAACGGCTGGACCAGCCGCTGATGGCGGATTTTGCAGCTATCTTCAGCTCCGGCGGTCCGCTGTCGCATGAGGCGGCCATGCAGGTTTCCGCCTGCTGCGGGCAGTCCGCGATTGAAATCTTCGGCAGCACGGAAAGCGGCGGCATCGCCTGGCGCCGGCAGGGCCTTGAGCCGACGACGCCCTGGACGCTGTTCGAAGGTATGGCGTTGAGCCATGAGCAGGCGCGCTGGCGGCTGCAATCGCCTTATTTATTGGACGGCGAACGGCTGGAGCTGGCCGACCGGATCGAGCTCCTCGATGACGGCCGCTTCCTGCTGGCAGGCCGCCTGGACCGCATCGTCAAGGTCGAGGAAAAACGCCTGTCCCTGAGTGAAATGGAGCAGCGCTTGGCAGAGCTGCCCTGGATAGCTGAAGCCGTCACATTGATGATTGCGAAAAGCCGCGACACCATCGGCGCAGGCATCGTGCTGAACCGGGACGGCAGGCAACTGCTGGCAGAGCAGGGCAGATCAGGCCTGATCCGGCAGCTGCGCGAGGCGCTGCATCACTGGTTCGATGCCGTCGTTCTGCCGAGGAAATGGCTGATTCTGGACAGCATTCCGTTGACAACCCAGGGCAAAACCGACACGCGCCTGCTGAATGAACTGCTGGCGTCAAGCAGCCGTAAACTGCCTCAAGTGCTGGGCCTGAACCTGGCGCCTGAGCATGTCGAACTGAAACTGCTGATTCCGCCCGAGCTGGTTTATTTTAAAGATCACTTCCGGAATTTCCCGATCCTGCCGGGCGTCGTGCAGATCGCCTGGGCCGAGCATTACGGCAAGCTGTTTTTCGATATCGGCCAGCCGTTCTCGCATATGGACGTCATCAAATTCGTCAGGCTCATCGAGCCCGGCAATACGCTGACCTTGTCGCTGGAATGGAACGCCCGGGCCGGCAAACTGTATTTCACGATGAGCTCGAAGCAGGGGCCGCACAGCTCGGGCCGCTTGGTCTATGGAAAAACGCTATGAAAACCTGCATTATAAGGTCCCGGTGCATTGATTACATTGCGGAGGAAATATCATGACTATAGCGGAGAAGATTTTTGAGCAAGTTAGAACTTTGCCCGAGGCCGATGCGCGTGAAATTCTGGATTTTGTCGAGTTTCTGAAAGCGAAAAGGAAGCGGGATCATGAAGAACGGCAGGCTCATGCGCTGGCCGTTCTGGAAAAATTCAAGGGTCGCTACGACGGTACCAAATTCAACCGCGACGAGCTTCATGACCGTGCCGGCTTTCGTTGATACCAATGTTGTCGTCTATCTTCTCCGGTTAGCCTCTGAAAAAAGAAAATCCACGTGCATTATTCCAAACATCAAACAATCCGGCATCATGCCGGCACGGCCCGATTCATGCCATGAAAGCCTGCGTCATCGTGCCGGTTTATAATCATGAACAAGCCATCTCAGAGGTCGTGGCGAGACTGAAGGCGCAGGACCTGTTCTGCCTGCTGGTCAACGACGGCAGCTCGGAAGCCTGCTCAAACGTATTGGCCGCGATTGCCGAACGGGAAGCCGGCTGGCTGGCTCTGATCGACCGGCCTGAAAACGGCGGCAAGGGCGCGGCCGTGATCGACGGTTTCAACGAAGCCATCAGGCTGGGCTTTACCCATGCGCTGCAGATCGATGCCGACGGGCAGCACGACATTGACGATATTCGCGCATTCCTGGCGGCGAGCCGGCGCGAACCGGACGCCATGATTCTGGGCCGGCCCGTGTTCGACGATTCCGCGCCCAAAAGCCGGCGTTACGGCCGGCAATTCACCAACCTGTGGATAGCGACCAACACGCTGTCTCTGGCGATCGCCGACGGCATGTGCGGCTTCCGCCTGTATCCCCTGGCGGCTGTGGCGCGGTTGCTCAAGAGCACGCGTATCGGCCGGCGCATGGATTTTGACATCGACATCGTCGTGCGCCTGTACTGGCAGGGCACGGATGCCGTCAACGTACCCACGCGCGTGCGCTATCCTTACGACGGCGTCTCGCACTTCAAGCTATGGCGCGACAATGCCATGATTTCGATGATTCATGCCCGGCTGTTTTTAGGCATGCTGGTGCGTTTTCCGCAATTACTGATCAGGCATTGGCGATGAAGCAGAGCAAGCACTGGGCCGAGATGCAGGAAAGCGGCATCGTCTGGGGCATGCGCCTGCTGCTGAAAATTTACCTGCTGTGCGGCCGCCGTATTCTTCAGGTGTTTCTGTATCCTGTGGTCAGCTATTACTGGCTGGTCAACAAGCGGGGACGGCGAGCCAGCCGAGATTACCTGGATCGCGTGGCCGGCTTTTCGCCGTCGTTGAAGCCGGGCGGCAGTTACCGGCATTTCATCTGTTTCGCCAATGCCTTGATCGACAAACTGGCGGCCTGGTCCGGCGCTGTGTCACGCGCCGATGTCGAGTACCATGGCCGCGATGCCATGATGGCCCAGATCGCCAGCGGGCGCGGCGCAGTGCTGCTGGGATCGCACCTGGGCAACCTGGACGTCTGCCGCGTGCTCGCCCATCTGGACAAGGACATCCGCATCAACGTGCTCGTACACACCAAGCACGCCGAGAAATTCAACAAGTTGCTCAGCCAGTACAACGAAGCCAGCAGCATGAACCTGATACAGGTCACCGAAATCACGGCGGCCACGTCGATACTGCTGAACGACAAGATCGACAACGGCGAGCTGGTCATCATCACCGCCGACAGAACGCCGGTCAGCGAGCAGCCGCGCGTTCTCAAGGCTCGATTTCTGGGCGAAGAGGCACCGTTCCCGCAAGGCCCGTTCATCCTGGCGGCGTTGCTCAAATGCCCCGTCTATACGCTGTTCTGCCTGAAGGAGCGGGGCAGGCACGCGATTTACTTCGACCATTTCAGCGACGGGCTTAAGTTTCCGCGCAAAACGCGCGAACAGGCCATGCAGGTCGAGATCCAGCGCTATGCCGAACGCCTGCAGGCTTATTGCCTGAAAGAGCCTCTGCAATGGTTCAATTTCTTCGATTTTTGGCACGGATGATTGCCCGAATATTTGACCTGACTATGAATAAAAACAGAATTGATGTAGGTGCGAATTCATTCGCACTCAACGATGCCTCATGAATAATCAATCACCGCTAAAAGATAAAGTCATTTTCGACGGCCAGCCGCTGACGATCGAAGACGTGTGCCGGCTCGCCAGCCGGCAGGCCGTCTGCGAGTTAAGCAAAGACGGCCATTTCATAGCGCGCATCGACAAAGGCGCACAATTCATCGATACCTTGTTAAAGGAAGAGGGCTTTGTTTACGGCGTTACGACCGGCTACGGCGATTCCTGCACAGTAGCCGTGCCGCTGCATCTGGTCGAAGCATTGCCCCGGCATCTCTACACCTTCCACGGCTGCGGCCTGGGGAGCCATTTCGACGCCGAGCAGACGCGGGCCATTCTGGCCGCGCGCCTGAACAGTCTCGCGCAGGGCTTCTCGGGCGTGCGCTACCGGTTGCTGCAGCAGCTGGCCGCGCTGCTGAAACACGATATTCTGCCGTTGATTCCGCAGGAAGGCTCGGTCGGTGCCAGCGGCGACCTGACGCCGCTGTCCTATGTCGCGGCCGTGCTGGCCGGCGAGCGGGACGTCCTGTATCAAGGCCAGCGCCAGCCTGCGCAGGCGGTTCTGGCGAGGCTCGATATCGAACCTTTGACCCTGAAGCCGAAGGAAGGCCTCGCGATCATGAACGGCACGGCCGCCATGACCGGGCTCGCCTGTTTGGCGTATCAGCGCGCCGAATACCTGTCGCAGCTGGCTACGCGCATCACCAGCCTGGCTTCAGTCGCCTTGAAAGGCAATGCCTACCACTTCGACGAACAGCTGTTTTCGGTCAAGCCGCATCCGGGCCAGAACCGCGTCGCCGGGCGCCTGCGCGCCGATCTGCAACTGTCGACCGGCGCGCCCCGGCACGACACGCGCCTGCAGGACCGCTATTCCCTGCGCTGCGCGCCGCATGTGATCGGTGTGTTGGAAGATTCACTGCCCTGGCTGCGCCAGTTCATCGAAAACGAATTGAACAGCGCCAATGACAACCCGATCATCGACGCCGAAGGCGAGCGCGTGCTGCACGGCGGCCATTTTTACGGCGGCCATATCGCCTTTGCCATGGATTCGCTGAAGACGGCCGTGGCCAATCTGGCCGACCTGATGGACCGGCAGATGGCGCAGCTGATGGACCCCAAATTCAATCACGGCCTGCCGGCCAACCTGTCCGGCGCCGATGCCGGACAGGCCATGATCAACCACGGCTTTAAAGCCGTGCAGATAGGCGTTTCGGCCTGGACCGCCGAGGCGCTGAAGCTGACCATGCCGGCCAGCGTGTTCTCGCGCTCGACCGAATGCCACAACCAGGATAAGGTCAGCATGGGCACGATCGCGGCCCGCGACTGCCTGCGCGTGCTGGAACTCACCGAGCAGGTCGCAGCGGCCATGCTCCTGGCCGCCGTCCAGGGCGTGGAACTGCGCGGCAACCGGGAGGCGTTAAGCCCGGCGCTGCAAAACACCTGCGCGCAGGTGCGCGGACAGGCGGCGTTTTTAAGTGAGGACCGGGCCATGGAGCAGGAGCTGCGGCTTTGTATCGGGCTGATTCGCGAGCGGCATTGGATACTTTACGAGTAACCTCATCATCGTTTCCACGCTCCAGAGTACGAATGCTGCCAGTGACGCAGGAGCGTTGCAGGATGCGTTCCACGTTGGAGCGTGAGAACGATAAATTTACCGGGATTCCGTCTCGATGCACTCGAAAAACAGCCGGTTCAGCTGTTTGAAAACCGGCCCCGGGCATTTCGTCAATCCTCGTCCGTCAATATCCTTGACCGGAATCATTTCCGCGCCGGTGCCGGTCAGAAAACATTCATCCGCCGTATAAAGATCATAAGGCGCCAGCGGCGCAATCTGCACAGAAATGCCGGCCTCGGCGGCCAGTTCCAGGATCAGTTCGCGGGTGATGCCTTCCAGCGCGCCCTCCGTGCACGGCGGCGTGACCAGTGTTTCATTTTTCACGATAAAGATATTGTCGGCCGTGCCCTCGGTCACCCGCCCCAGGCCGTTCAATAAAACGGCTTCATCGACGCCGGCGTGATTGGCTTCGATTTTGGCCAGGATATGGTTCAGATAGTTGAGGCTTTTGATCCTCGGGTCCAGGCCGTCGAACGGCAGCCGGCGCGTGGCCGCGATGATCAGGCGCGCGCCCTGATCGCGGCTCTGGCTGTGCACGAGGCTTATCTGATCGGCAATGATGATCACGTTGGGCCGATGGCAGCCGACGGGATTCAGCCCCAGCGGGCCGGGTCCGCGCGTCACCATCAGCCGGATATAGCCCGACTCGTGGCTGAAAACCTCGACGGTTTCTTCGACGGCCGCCATCAGCTCGGCAAGGCTGTAAGGCATATCGAGCGCGATCGCCCTGGCCGACAATGCCAGACGTTCAAGATGCTGTTGCAGGCGGAACGCGCGTTTATGGTAGATGCGGATGCCTTCGAAAACGCCGTCGCCGTACAGCAAACCGTGATCGTTGACCGGAACGGACGCATCCGCCAGTGGTAACAGCTGACCGTTCAGCCAGCAGAGAGCTTGTTCAGACATATCAATCCTCGTTAATGTTTTTGGATAACGACTGTATTGGCCGGCAGAGATTTTCTGCCAGCTGCAACACAACAAAGCACAATGGCGGCAGCAATGATTTGCGAAGCCTCTATGGATTCCTCCAGAATAATCGCCGCGCCGGCAAGTGTTAAAAACGGTTGCAGTAACTGAAGCTGTCCGACTCGGGCGATGCCGCCCATGGACAGCCCTTTGTACCAAGCAAAAAAGGCCAGGTACATGCTCACGATGCTGACGTAAGCGAATCCGAGCAGGCTCGTCCAGCGCACCGCAAAAATATCCGTCGGCGCCGACATGACAACAGGCGGCAGCAGCACCGGCACGGACAGCAGCAAGGCCCAGCTGATGGTTTGCCAGGCACCGATCTCTTTGGACAACCGTGCGCCTTCTGCATAGCCGAAACCGACCGCGATAACAGAGCCCAGTAATAAAAAATCCGCAGCTTGAAGCGCGCCCGCTCCGGCCATAAAAGAAAACGCGACGATGGCGGCGCTGCCGACAGTCGTCGACAGCCAGAAGAAAGGACCAGGGCGCTCTTTTGCAAGCCAGGCGCCAAACAGCGCCGTCGACAGCGGAATCAGACCCACAATGACAGCGCCATGCGCAGCCGGAACGCTTTTCATGGCCAGAGACGACAGTAGCGGAAAGCCAATGACGACGCCGAGCGCCGTGGCTCCTAACCTGAGCCATTGCCGTCTGGTTGGAATGGTCGCTTTCGTCGCCCAAAGTGCGATTGCGGCCAGACTCGCGGCTATGATGGCGCGCCCCAACCCTACGAAGGCCGGGTCCAGATCGACCACAGCCAGGCGAGTCGCCGGCAATGTCAGACTGAAGCAGAATACGCCTAACAGGCCCAGGGCCAGACTTTGACGATTTGCCGATCTATGTTTAGGCATAAAGCTCACCTTTCAAAACCGTTCTGGCTCGGCCGGGCAAATGCGCCTGGCCGCCGGCCAGCCTGACGCCGGCTTTTCCGCTGAACGGCTGTTCGATGATATAGAGGGATTTGGTCATGATGAACTCCTTGTTGTTGACGCCGCTATCGTAGCCCACTATGCTGGTGCCGATACAGAAGCAAAAACAGTTAATTAAACCGGTACAGATGGCGTCGATCGGCCACTGTACCGCTGTCCTGACGCCTTATCTGTAACGGTAAAACCATGGCATTACTCTATGAAGTCATCGCGGATCATTTACTGACGGCCATCGACCAGGGTGTTTACCGCCAGGGCGACCGCCTGCCCAGCGTCCGCAAGCTGCGCGAGCAGCATAACATCAGCGTGGCCACGGCGGTTGCGGCGCTGCACCAGTTGGAAGACCAGGGTTGTATTGAAGCGCGGGAGCGTTCCGGCTATTACGTGCGCTTCCGGCCCGGCGCCAGATTTCAGGAGCCGGCCGTGTCCAGACCGTCCAGCCGGCCGACGCCCGTGACCGGCCAGGACATGGTGCTGCGGCTGGCCCAGGCGACTAATGATCCGTCTATGGTGCAGCTGGGCGCGGCGGTGCCGGCGCCTTCGTTTCTGCCTACGCAGCGCGTGGAACGGACCCTGGCCGGCTGTTCGCTCCGCTACCGCAACCGCGTCGCCGGCTACGAATTCCCGCCCGGCAGCCCGGAGCTGAGGCGGCAGATCGCCCGGCGCATGTCCGAGGCCGGCTGTCAGGTCAGCCCCGACGACATCGTCATCACCAACGGCTGCCAAGAAGCGATCACGCTGGCCTTGCGCGCGGTCACCCAACCCGGCGACATTGTCGCGATCGAATCGCCGACCTTTTATGGCATGCTGCAGGTCATCGAATCGCTGGCCCTGAAAGCCATCGAGATTCCGACGCACCCGCGCGACGGCATGGCGCTGGACGCTCTGCAATTGGCCTGCGAACAGTGGCCGATCAAGGCCTGCATCGTGGTGCCCAATTACAGCAATCCGCTGGGCTATTGCATGAGCGATGAGCGCAAACGCGAACTGGTCAATCTCATGAATCGTTACCGCATCGCGCTGATCGAAGACGATGTCTACGGCGACCTGGGCTTCGGCCTGCAGCGGCCCTCGGTCGCTAAAGCCTGGGATACCGAAGGCCGGGTCCTGCATTGCTCGTCGTTCTCCAAATCGCTGTCGTCCGGATTGCGCGTCGGCTGGATCGTGCCGGGCCAATACTTTGAAAAAGTGGAATATCTGAAATACGTGACCAACCTGGCCGCTCCGACCCTGGCCCAGCTGACCGTGGCGCAAATGCTGGAAGGCGGCAGCCACGACCGCTACCTGCGCCAGGCCAGAAATCAATACGCCCGCGCCATCGGACGCATGACGGAAGCCATCAGCCTGCATTTTCCCAGGGAAACCCGCGTGACCCAGCCGGCGGGCGGCTTCGTGCTGTGGGTGGAACTGCCCGGCGACATCAATGCCGTCGAACTGGCGCAGCAGGCGCTGAGGGCAGGTATCAGCATCGCGCCTGGCCCGATTTTTTCAGCGACGCAGAAGTACCGGAATTTCATCCGCCTGAACTGCGCCTGCGAATGGGATGAACGGGTCGATCGGGCTTTGGCGACTTTGGGCCGGCTTATCGGTTAGCAGCTTATCATTCCCACGCCACCACTAGCTCAGAACAAGGGCCGGCACTTCACTTATGAAAGAGCGCTGGAGCATGTGCTTGATCGTCTGATGCAGAGTTGCGCCCGCCAATGAGCTTGCGTCATCGCTTTTAAAGAATTGATACAGCGAGGCGAGTTCTGATGGTCTATAACTTGACAGTTGATCAAGCCCATCCAACTCGGTTATATCCATTAACATGCGGTAATTGGCTTCGGTCGCCGGCAGGTCGATCATGGCCAAAAGATTCCGGAGAGATTGCCGGCGACACTGCAGCCATTGCTGATCAGACCAGTCTTGACGCTGTGCATAATAAACCAGCAGCAGAAACAACAGCGGGTGCTGTTGCCAAAGGGATTGCTGATAATAACGGGTCAGCCAGTGCTCGCTAAAGGCAAACACGCTGCCTTCACCATGATTTTCCGGATGGCTTATGGCCGGCCCTTCCAACGCTTCTGATGAATGGGCGGGGTATCGAAGGATGCCGGGATTTGTTTGGGCGGCGGCGATTAAGGCCTTGCTCATAAAAAGCTCCTTTTTGACGCTTTGCGCTTGAATCATATAAACAATCAAAAAACGGAAGGACCTAAAAACAAAAGATAAACGTGGGGTATTACGGGCGAGTTACAACACGGTAAAAATTTGAATAAAGACCGAATACACAGGTTTTCGCGTCTGAACCGGCTACAGATCATGACCAGGGAGGTGTCGGATTGCGACGAACCGCCCCCGGCTTGTCTCTCTTAATGCAGCCGTTAGCTTTCCGGGAGTCCAGACGCTATTTCTGCCTCTGGCAATCAGGCAGACACCACTCGCTTGTCTCGGTTATCTGCCTGTTTCAGCGGAAGGTCACATGGCTGACTTCCATGATTTTCATAGGCATAAATACCGGTGCCGCCCTTCTCTGGCAGGTCATAGGTGTGGATGTTACAACCCTGGCCGGCCTTGATTTCGCCGGTCGTAAATGTATAGTCAGGCTCCGCTGCCATAACTATGCCGCTGATGCCCAGTGACAGCGCTGACACCATGGATAATGCGATTGCAAAATGTATCATTTTCATTTTCGGCTACTCAAAATTTACAAAATTAATAATCAATGATCCATCGAGCATGGCTGTTATGGCGCAATGGTCTCCGGATCTCTGGTCGTTAATCAAGCAACTCTCGTGCCAACTAAGTAAAAATAAAAAACAATATAAATATCAAAATGATATATTCAGAGGAAAAGAATTGAAAATAACTTTGCCTGGCGGGTGAGACAGTCTGGCTGTCTCACAGCTGTCTTATGAGACAGTCGCGAGACAGTGTCCAGGCAAGGTCGGAGGATTACGGAATCTGCGAGTCGGGCCCGGGGCGAACACTGGATTGAAAAGCGCCTGCTGCGGCCATAGGCTGGCTATCGATCCAGCGAAATGTCCAATTCAGACAGACGCCGGTAGAACGTAGCGCGGCTGATGCCTAGCATTCTAGCGGCTTGCAGGCGGTTGCCCCGGGTTTTTTTCAGAGCGGCCAGAATGCGGCCCCGCTCGTCTTCCGCGGCGGCTATGGGTTCGGGCTCGACAACGGCGGCCGCTGCGCTCCGGCTGAATTCGGGCGGCAGGTCCTGGGGATTGATGCGCTCGCCTTTGCTGTGGATAACCGCATAGTCCACGCAGGCTTTCAGTTCGCGCACATTGCCCGGCCAGTCGTAATCCATCAGGCATTGCATGGCTTCGGCGCCGAACCGGGGCTGGGCCCGGCTGGAAAAATGGAAGCTCTGGCGGAGGAAGGCTTCGACCAGCAGCGGGATGTCCGCTTTTCGCTCGCGCAGGGCCGGCACATAAAGCCGCGCCACGCGCAGCCGGTAGAGCAGGTCCTCGCGGAAGCGGCCTTCTCGGGCTTCTTCGGCCAGATCCTTGTGCGTCGCGGCCAGTATCCGCACATCGACCTTGCGTATCCGGGTTTCCCCGAGGCGAGTGATCTCTTTTTCCTGCAGCACGCGCAGCAGGCTGGCCTGCATGCTCAAGGGCAGGTCGCCGATCTCGTCCAGAAACAGGGTACCGCCGTGAGCGGCTTCAAAAAAGCCTTCCTGGTCTGAGACCGCGCCGGTAAATGCGCCCTTGCGATGGCCGAAAAGCTGGCTGGCCAGCAGCGACTCGCTGAGTCCTGCCGAGTTGACAGCGATGAAAGGCTCATCCTTGCGAGGACTGGCGGCATGGATGCTGTGGGCGACCAGTTCCTTGCCGACGCCGGTTTCGCCCTCGATCAATACGGTCCAGTCGCCGCGCGCCACATCTTCGATGAGCCGGTACAGTTCCTGCATGGCCTCACAATTGCCGAGCATCCGGCCGTAGCGGCTTTCATCGATGGTTTGCCGCAGTTGATGGATTTCGGTGACGTCGTAGAGCAGCAGAATGTGGCGGTCGGTGGCTTGCGGATCGTCGCGCACGTCGCATTCCACCCAGCAGGCTTTCCGGTCCGGACACTGCCAATGCAGGGTGATGCGGTAGCGTTCGGCGGGCGGAAGATCCAGTAGCCGCTGCAATTGTATTTTCGATTGCATTTCGAAAGGCAGCACCTGATCCCAGGGACGGCCCACGGCAGTGTCGCGGTCGATGCCGGCAAACTGCCCGCAGGACTCGCTGACGAATTCCACGCGGTGATCGGCGTCCAGCATCAGGGTGCCTACGCGGAATTGATTGAGCAAGACCAGCAGGTTTTCCTGGCTTCTCTTGAGCTCGGCCAAGGTATGCGCGGCCAGCGCCTCGGCTGACTTGCGCTCGGAAATGTCGCGCACGATGCCCTTGAACGTGACTCCCTGGGGGAGCTTCACCTCGGTCACGGTGAGATCGATAGGGAATAGGGTTCCGTCTTTCCGCTGCGCCGAGACTTCCCGGGCGGCCCCGATCATTTTGGCCCGGCCGGTTTTCAGGTAGTTTTCAATGTAGTGGGGATGCTGGTTGCGATGCGGCTCCGGCATCAGCAATCTGACGTTATGGCCCAGCAGTTCTTCCGGGCGGTAGCCGAAGATGCGCTCCGTGGCGGGGTTGACGGATTGGATGATGCCGGATGCGTCGATGGTGATGATGGCATCGACGGAGCTGTTCAGCAAGGCGCGATGGCGGGCTTCCTCTTCCTTCAGCTGGTTTTCCTTTTCCTTGATCTCGGAGATGTCGGCGAAAATCGCAACCGCGTCGGTGACATTTCCCTGCTGGTTATGTATCGGCGAGGCGCTGACGTGGAGCGGGACAACCCGGCCGTCGCGCCGGACCTCTATGTCGCTCACGGCCACTGTTTCTCCTGCCAGCGCCCGCGTGATCGGCAGGTCTTCAAGCGGATAAGGCTTATCGGTGCCGGCCATGGTCGCCTGGAAATAGTCCACCGAATTCTCAATTATGGTGCCCGGCTCGAGTGTTTTTCCCGTAATGGCGCTGGCCGCTCTGTTGGCAAAGAAGATCCGGCTTTGCACATCCAGAACCACTATGCCGGAAGGGATGGCTTCGAGGAATTTGTGGAATTGCCGGGCTTGCCTTTGCACTTCGGCCTGGGCTTCCCTTTGCGCCGTGACATCGGTTTGAATGCCTATAAAATGGGTGAGCTGGCCCTGATCATCGAAAACCGGCGCCAGACGCAGTTCATTCCAGAATAACGTCCCGTCCTTGCGGTAATTCCTGAGGACGACCGTCGTTTCCCGGCCCTCGTCCAGCGCTCTGCGCAGGACATCCAGCTCGGGCTGGTCATGATCCTCGCCCCGCAGGAATCGGCAGTTGCGTTCCAGAATTTCGGCTCTCGAGTAGCCCGTCATGGCTTCGAATGCCCGGTTCACATAGATGAGCGGCGTATCATCCTGTCTCGCGTCGGCCACGGTGATGCCGCAACTGGCCGAGTCCAGTGCTTTGATGATCCAGTCCGGTACGTTTTGGGGATTAGTCAAGGGCACGATGGTCGCCTTTTTTATTAGTTCAGGTTGGCAGAAAGATACTATACGTCTGGCCTTTGTTTGGCATTTCTAGTTCCCGAAAATCTCTGGGAAATAAGCCCGGGCTCTGCAAGCCTGTGGGGGGCGGCTTCGCCTAGAGCGCCCCCACAGGTTTTGAAGCACTCTTATTCTCTAGTTTTAATCGGCCTCATCGCCCTCTTTTTCCGGCTGACGGAAAGGCAAAATGCGTAAGCCTGAGTGGAAGGTATGGCCGCTTTGCGGATCTAACCCACCCTAAGACTCGACATGAGATAAAATAGAGGGCTTATGAGCGCATGCTTACCCCTATAATTGAAGCTTCATTCATGCTATTTAACTCATACATTTTTATTTTCCTATTCCTTCCGGTGACCGTTCTGGGTTTTTATTACATCGGCAAACGCAGCCACCCTCTGGCCCTGTTATGGCTTGCTGCTGCGTCGCTGTTTTTTTACAGCTGGTGGGATGTGCGTTTTATCGGGCTGTTATCGGGTTCGATTGTTTTCAATTACAGCGCGGGCTATTTGATCAGGGATAGGCATTCTCTCTATCCCGGCCAGGCAAAATTGGTATTAACCGGCGGCATCATGGCCAATTTGATGTTGCTGGGCTATTTCAAGTATGCCAATTTCTTCATAGAAAACATAAACAGCCTGATCAATACTTCATTCTCGACTAGCGATATTTTATTGCCGCTGGGTATTTCGTTCTTTACATTCACGCAGATCGCTTTTTTGGCGGATGCTTACCAGGGCAAGGCGAAAGAATATAATTTCATTCGCTATATATTGTTCGTGACTTATTTCCCGCATTTGATCGCCGGTCCCGTGCTGCACCACAAGGAAATGATGCCGCAGTTCGCCAGGCACGACATCTGCCGGATCAACTGGGAAAATATCGCCACGGGCCTGACTATTTTTGTGCTCGGGCTCGCGAAAAAGATATTCATAGCCGACTCGCTGGCCGATTTCGCCACACCCGTTTTTACAGCCGTCCAACAAGGAGGGCAGCCGTTGTTCTTTGAAGCGTGGATAGGCGCCTTATCGTACTCGCTGCAATTGTATTTCGACTTTTCAGCGTATTCGGACATGGCGATCGGTTTGTCGCTGCTGTTCAACGTGCGCCTGCCGATCAATTTCAATTCTCCCTATAAGGCTGCCAGTATCATCGAATTCTGGCGCCGCTGGCATATCACGCTGTCGCGCTTTTTGCGCGATTACCTGTATATTCCCTTGGGCGGCAACCGCCGCGGCCCTGCGCAGCGTTATCTGAACTTGATGATTACCATGCTGCTCGGCGGGCTGTGGCACGGGGCGGGCTGGACGTTTGTCATCTGGGGCGGATTGCACGGTTTGTACCTGCTGATCAACCATGCCTGGCGCGAGCTGAAGGCCTTAGCAGGCTGGCAGGACGGCGGCAGGAATGCGCGCCTGTTATCCGGAATCGGCACTTTTCTGGCCGTCGTCGTCGGCTGGGTATTTTTCCGGGCCGACAGCGTCGATACGGCCATGCGGATGCTCAATGGCATGATGGGGTTAAACGGCTGTTCGGTGTCCAATAAACTGGGCCGGTTCGAATTCAGCCAGGCGCTGGAAAATTTCGGCTTCCGCTTCAATGGCGTCATGACCTTGACCAGGCTGAAAACGGAGAAAATTATTCAGATATTGGTTGTCACGATGATCATCGTCTTCAAACTGCCCAATATCGCGCAAATCATGGCCAACCATCAGGTGGCTTTAACGGCGCCGAATCCGGAAATCAGAAAACCGGGTTTCATTCACTGGCAGCCGTCGTTATGGCATGCCTTGTCGATTTTGATCCTGGGCTTTTTTGCGTTGATTAACTTATCGAAGCAGTCGCCTTTTTTGTATTTCCAGTTTTAAGCAATGAATTCTCTCGCGCATACTTTTAATTTCAGAAAATACAGCCTGACACTGATCGTACCTCTCACCATTGCCATATTGACGTTGTGGGGCGTGGAATGGTATTTCGAGCCGCTCGATGGCGATCTGACCAGAGTAGGGCATCTGCCGGAAAAGGATTTTGGCTGGAATGAGTCTCAACCGCTTATTGCTCAAGACCAGCTAAAGAGCGATGCGTTGACTGACTCGGACGTGTTTGTAATTGGCGATTCCTTTTCCGAACAGCTGCTTTGGCAAACCCGGCTGCTGCCAAAGCATTTAAAACACAGCTTCATCCATTGGGACCAATTCAAGCCCTGCGAGAATATCGGCGACGCCTTGCGCCAGGCCGGGTTCAAAGGCCGCTATGTCGTGCTTGAAAGCCTTGAGCGTTATTTTCAGCAACGTATGAATGCTATTTGCAAAAACAATGGCGGCATTAAAGTCAAAGTCCACAGCAAGCCTTCACCGCTCATAACGCGCACGCACTCGCTGATGACATCGATAAAAAGCCCAACGGGCGGTGAATGGACGCTCAAAGCTCTGATCAACAAGATCAAGTTCACTTATCTGGAGAGGCCTGGCGATTTTATCGTTTTCAATAACGCACGGCTCGTCGCTATGGATGGCTGCGGCTTGTTTTCCCACCAATTATGCAACTATGGTTTGTTTTTCAATGGCGACTTCGATAAACCCGCGTTTGACTCAATAAACAATGTCCTGGCTATCAATAACAACCTGCTTAAAGCGGGTATTCAGCCTGTCTGGCTTGTTGTGCCGGATAAATCCACGGTTTATTTGAATAAACGCGTATCAACCCCTATCTGGGATGCCTTGGCCCGGTATCCGGCATTATCAGCCCCGAACTTAGCCGATCTGTTTATACAGCAGAGCAAACTGGTCAAGGATTTCTATAAGCCCAACGACACGCATTTGAGCGTCAACGGTTATCTGTATCTCGGCGATCTCGTGGCGGACCGGCTGCAGTAGCAAGGCTTGAGCGGAAGAAGGCAATTTGGTACTGTGGCGCTATCATCAACGTCAACTTATGGAATTTCATTATGGCAGGCACAGTTACCGCTTTACTCATCACTTACTGGTTTTACAGGAGCGCCGAAGCGACCGGCAAAAATCCCTTATCCTCGGCCGGACTGGGCTTCCTGTCCTTCCTGATTCCCTGCGTTGTCTGGACCTTCGCCGTAACGCCGGGACTGCGCGATGCGGTCGAACACAACCCGGGCACCCTCTCAGGCCTATTTGTCAATTATGCCTATATCGTCGTAGGCGCGGCTTGCGCCGCTTGGGTCAAACACATGCATTTCAAGCAGGCCGAGTCGTAAAGTCTCGCTGTCAAACTGGATAACATATCATTCCCACGTTCCGGCGTGGGAGCCCCAAATTGGAAGCCGCTCGCCGTTTACGATTAACAGGCCAGTCAATTGGCGCTAAACAATTTGGCAGCGCTAGAGCCCCTCATAATATTTGTTTGATTATGCCCCGTATTGCGTTAGACTTTAGTTTCGAATCGATACAATAATTAAAGCCGGTCTTAGAGGTGCATTATGAAACGCAAGCTACTGGATTTGCTGAGTATGTTGTTATTCAGCTTAATAGGACTCAGCTGGATCGGGGTTGCCAGCGCGAACCAACCCGATTTTGAACAGCTCAAGAAGAATTACTATGACGCTCACCCGGGCAAAGGATCACATGCCGACTATTGGGAGCCGATTCCCATCCAGAAATACTGGAACGCCAAGGACTTTTACAAGCCGCCCAAAACCGTGCAAGGCGAGTTCGGCCGCGATGACTGCGTAGGCTGCCATCAAGCCACCAGCCCAGGCGCCTTTCATGCCTGGAAAAACAGCGTCCACAGCGACCTGGCTGCAATTCGTAATCTGCCGGACAGCGACGTGCGCGCCTACAAGAAGCAAAAACTGGCCGAAGTGGAAGCCAATCTGGTGAAGCAGGGCCTCCTTGAAGAAGGCCAGCAACTCGATCAGGTCGGTTGTATCGATTGTCATGGCGGCGTCGGCAAGGAAACCGTCAACCACGCCGAGAATCTGGTGATGCCGGACCGCGCCGCCTGCGGCTCGTGCCATCTGGATGAATTCGCCGAAGCGGAATCGGAAAAAGATCAGGAATGGCCGCAGAAGCAATGGGGCAAAGGCCATCCTTCCCATGCGGTCGACTGGGAGGCGAACGTCGAAACCCCCATCTGGGCGGCCATGCCGCAGCGGGAAGTGGCGCAAGGCTGCGACATGTGCCACTACCAGCAGAACAAATGCGACGGCTGCCATACCCGCCATACCTTCTCCGTCGCCGAGGCCCGGCAGCCGGAAGCCTGCTCCACCTGCCACAACGGCGCGGACCATAACGAATTTGAGGACTTCATGCTGTCCAAGCATGGCACCCAATACCAGACACAGGGCAAAGCCAAATGGGATTTCGAAGTGCCGCTGAAAGACGCCATCGCCAAAGGCGGCTATACGGCGCCGACGTGCCAGGTCTGTCACTTTGAATACAAAGGCGAATATTCCCACAATCTGGTGCGTAAAGTGCGCTGGGCATTCAACCCGACGCCGGCCATCGCCGACAATCTCGGTCATCCGTGGTTCGAGGACCGCAAGCAGGCCTGGGTCGACACCTGCAGCCTGTGCCATTCAGCCAGCTTCGCCAAGGCCTATCTGGATGCGGCCGACAAAGGCACCCTTCAGGCCCTGGCTGTGGAGCAGGAAGCTAAGAAAGTCGTCACCAAACTTTACGAAGACGGCCTGCTGGTCGGCCAGAAAACCAACCGGCCTGCGCCCCCTGCGCCGGAAAAAGACGCACCAGGCGGATTCTTCCAGTTGTTCTGGGCGAAAGGCAACAACCCCAGCCGCGTGGAACGCATCCATGCCGATATGTGGGAACATAACCTGATCAAGCACTATAAAGGCATTTTCCACGCCAATCCGGGCGGCTTCACCTACACCGAAGGCTGGTCGGAACTCATGAAGGACTATACCAATATCATGGATGAAGACACGCGCTTGCGTGCAGCGGCCGGTAAGACAGCGCCTGCTCCGGCTTCTGCTTCGGCATCCTCTTCAGCCGATGAAAAAAGCGGCGATAACAGTCTGCTCATCAGCGGCCTGTTGCTGATCGTGTTAGGGTTGGCTGTGGCTTATATGGTTTTGAGGCCAGTCCGGACCCAAAAGCTCGAGAATGTGGAAGACCAGCCGGAAGATGTGAGCGAACAGGGCAGAGAGCAAGAGTGATGTCTCGGAAAATAAGAGAAGGACTGCTTATGGTGATCAGTATCGTACTGCTGGCGACAGGCGGCGCGATACTGTACCGGCAACTGCTGCCTTCGTCCTCCGTCAAGGCGGATGGCGCGACAAGCGGCGATCAGCTCAACGTCCGCCATGCGCCGGAACCGCAAGCCGATGCGCAGGGCCGTTTCCCTGCGCAGTCGGTCGAGCGCTATGCCTTCAGCCAGAACGGCAAGGATCTGTTCAGCCTGCTGGTGGCCCGGTATCAGGACAGCGCCGGACTGCCGCAGGGCGCGGTCCTGTTTCCGAAGGATGCGCAGGCGATTGCTTCCAGCCCGACCGGCCTGCGCCATGCCGTCTGGCAATCGGCGGCCGACGTCATTGCCCGCAAGGCACCGCAGGACGCGCTGTTCCTGAGCTGGTGGGACGACGGCCAGCGCATTCATTATCTGAGCGGCAAGGAGGCCTGGCTGCGCAAGCCGTCCGATAAAACCTTTGCCCATCCGGTCTGGAAGGGGTTGAAGGACGGCTTGCCGGCGGCATCGGATGAGGAGCGCACGCGCCTGGCCCAAATGGCCCGCTGGCTGACCATGGACAGCGAAAAAGCCCTGGCCGAAATCGCCGCGCATTTTGGCCCGTCGCAGCCCGTCTATCTGCTGGTCAACAATGATCTGCTATTGCATCTGGCCGAGCTTACCGCCTATGGCGGCGCGCCTTTATCGCTCGATTCGAAAAATATCCCGGCGGGCAATGATCTGCATGGGGATATTGCCCTGGTCAAGCGTTGGGCTAATGAGACAGGCGACGGCAATTATCTGGCGCAAAAAGAGGACAGTTATTACCGTGTCTGGTCAATGCCCGATGCGAAAGCCAAAAACACCCTGTTGGTGAGATTGCTGCCTTTTGTGGATTCGCTGAAAAAGTTGCCTGAAGGCGTCAGTCTGGTCTATCAGAGCCATTGGGGCGGATTCTTGTCCGTTTACAAAATTGAGCATCAGCCAATCCATTAAAAAGCGTAAAAGCTTTGGATCTGATGTTATAGCTGCAAATATCAATTTGACGGGATTTACGCAAGTCTGTGGCGGCGGCTTCACCTAAAGCGCCTACTGTTGATAGCCGCCCCACAGGTTTTAAAACTGCTCGTTTCGGCGGGTGAGCAGGCAAACTGCGTAAGTCCTGTTTTTGAATTAAACTGGCTGGTAGGATTCGATCCTAAGCGAATGATGGAATATTTTAAAAACGAGTGAGATGGTGTCAAAACTTTATTGCAATGATTTATTGGATAACGGGGAAGCCTAGCCTTTCGCATCCAAAGAATCTGGGGTCCAATAAAGGCTTGCAGATGGGCTCGAGTTAAATAACTGAACTACGGCGAGGGCGAGCATTCTGCATTATATTCTTCCTCGAGTACGCTGAGTTGTTCCCGATCCATCTCCAGTTCATCCTCCAATGCCTGTATTCCATTCTTGATCTCCTCGATTTGATTAGCATCTTGACTCGGCTGTTTCTGCAGCTCACCGAGATGATCCCTCTGACTATTAATTTCGCGCTCCTTCATTTCGATTTCTTGCTTCAATGATTTGATAGCTTCCGCCGTCCTCTCGCAGAAAGTTCCGGTTGCATAATCATTATCCTCGGGCGGTTGAGTAAACATGAGTAGCCCTCCATTCTGTTGATGGTGATAAGCATTACTATCTGCCCCGACATGCCGCATAACCGGCTGCTGACAACGCATCATGCGTGGCGGGCAGGCCGGATTGACGCGATGGTTAGTCATTTATAGTGAACCGAGATGGATTTCCGTTGCTTTCATAGCTATTGTTCATGTTTTCAGCTGAATTTCCATTCGCAACATTACTGTCTGGCTCAACAGGCGTTGAATCATTCATTCAGACTTTATAGGAAGAAATTGACTGTCTGCTTTTGAATGATGGCCGATCGTTTTATTAATCAGCAGTTATCGATGACTGCATGGATGGAAAATGATACTTCCATTTCCCTGCATTGGCTCCTAAGACAAATCTGATTTACAGATAAATTAATCGAAAATTACCATTTTCAAGGACTGCAAGGTTTTTGCTTTAATGCCGGAAGGATGGTTTTTGCTCCTGGAATGCAGCACTCTTCTGGCAATCCGCCATTTAAATAATTTCGCATGAAACCAAAATCAGGGAATAAAGCAATGACATTGCAATTTAATCGAAGCCTGCGCCTGGCAGCGTTGAGCTTTCTGTTGGCAGGCCCAGCCCACGCGATCAGTTACGAAGTATGGGTCAGTGATCAAACCAATAGCCAAGGGATTTCCAGGGAGAATCCTAATGGCACCCATGGCGGTTTTTTGCGGGTATTTGATGGTGAGGATCTTGATAGCGATGATAAACCAAGACACAGAGCATTGGATACCGCATGGCTGTGGCCCACTGCACTGGCCAATACAGGTTCTCATGTGGTGCGCATTCATGGCATGACGCCTTCACCCAATCACAACTATTTGGCAGTCAGTTTTGTCGCCAGTGGGCATTTGGGTCTGGTAGATGCGCGGAAACGTAGAGCAGTGGCGTTATTTCGCACCACAGCAACCAAAAACGGCGACTTGGACGGCGCCGGCAATGCCATTGATGGCTCGATCAAGAGTGGCCAGCAAAACCATTTGACACTTTGGAGTCCGGACGGCAAGTACCTGTTAATTTCCAACCAAAACGGCAAATTGCTGGAGCGGGTCAACCTTAGCTGGGACAAAGAAGGCAACATCACCAAGGCGGTGTTCGATGCCGCCGCCAGTCTTGATCTCGTCGGAGGCAACGGCCGCATCGTGACCCAGCCGGTTAGCGACAGATCTTTCAGGATAGGTTCGGTTTCGGGAACAGTGGCTGATGGCCAGTCTCCGCTAACGCCAGCAGGCGAACATAAACAAAACGCTCAAACCCGTCCTAATAACGCCGCTGTGTGCAGCGGCATTGCGGGCGACAATCACACCGCATTGATCACGCTGGCAGGAGGCGGTTTGTTTGTCGTCGATTACACCAGCACACCAATGCAAATTGTTGCCGAATACGACAAAAACACCATCAGCGCAGCGGGCTGTGGCGCTACGGAAGCCGGCGGGTTCACCTGGCTGAATGCGGGGGTGTTTAAAGCCAATGTTGCTTCGTTCGCACTCTATCGCTTGCCCACCGAATGGCCCTCGGCGCCAGAGTTCAACTCGCCTAATTCACCTGCCCCTGAAGTTGTCTACCAAGATCAAGACCACGCGCAAACCATCCCGCCCAGTAACGTCATCCAAGGCAACAACCGCGATGCACATGGTTTTGGTTTTACACTCAACCGCACTTATCTGCATCAGTTTGACCGGGTAAAAAACAATGTCGAGGTCTTTCATGTCGGTACCGGCGAACGCAATACCTACTACCTGACCACTATCGATGGCCAGGAGCCAAACGGCCAAAACGAAAGCAATGCCTGCACCACCACGCCCGGCGCCAGCTATGATCCAACCGATCCGAGCAAACGCAACCCGAGCGGTATTGCCGTGAATAATGATCCATCACCCGATTTGTTTGATCTTTCCCCGCATGGCAACCGTTTTTATGTGGCCTTGCGCGGTCCCAATCCTTTATCAATTACTCATGCCGCCGCGGGCAGCTGTCCAGGTTTGGGTATTGTCGAACTGGACGCGACTGGCGGAGGCAAACATGGCGTACTGACGCGCGTCATTCCTTTGGAATGGTTCGATTACAGCGGCGCAACTAATATCAGCGACCCGCATGCAGCAGTCGTCCGCATCAAGTAAAGCTTATTGCGCGTCATAGTCAAATTGCCCACAGGGATGTGGGTGCACACACAATGCCATTCAGTTAAGACGTGTTCCGTTCGCCCTGCTCCTTCGACTACGCTCAGGACTAGAGGCTTTGTCGAAGGGGGAGCGGAACAAGTCGTTAAGCCGTTCATGGTTCGACAAGCTCACCACGAACGGCTTAACTTAACGGCATTGGGTACACACAGGGTCTATAGCCGCCGTTAAAAAACAATCCCAATAGTTAGCCCGCTTAAATGCAGATACTTACCCAACAAATAAACTTCAGTTTCAACATGGGGCCATTGTGCTTAATCAACTTGATTCGCCTGGTTGCTTGCATGGCACTTTTGAATAGCCCAATGGCAATGGCGCATGGTGAGAATAGTACCGTTTACCGCCTGGAAGTGTCGGATGCGCTTACCGCTATCGCCGGCCCTTTTTACGCGGAAGACGCGACCAGTTTCGAAATCGACTTCGACATCGCCAATCAATCACAAACCGTCTGGAAACAGCTCAAGCTAACGATGGAACGCTGGGATGTGGCGACTGAAAAATACCTGCCGGCGGTCCACGGTGATTTACTGGATCAAACCAAAGCGGCGTTAGTAAATAAAATTGCAATCAATGGACAAACAAAGAACGCCTGGCGTGAGGTACGCGCCGACAGCCTTGATCAAGTAACCGTTATTTTTGATAACTTTACCGTTGAGCCCGGCGATGAATTCAGTGTGGAAACGCTGCATATTCATAATTTGGAAGCCAGTAACTGGCGCTTAAAGATAGAAGCTGTGGGCGATTCCTCCCCGTCTTCCTCTGATAAGCTGACATTTATTTTCTCGGTGGGCGCCGCTGCGCTTTTGCTGCTAAGCGGCGGGTTCTGGCTGCGCAGGCAAAAATGGAGGACCTGGACTCGACGTGCTTAACGGCAGCCCGGGCTCTAATCCTGTATGAATGGTGAAGCGAACGTCGCTTGTCGCATATAAAAAGCGCCGGTGAACAAGCCGAGGCAGAGATGAAAATTTTTAGGGAGTAATAACAACCCTACCTGACCACGCAAAGCGGGACGCGCCTTTATCGGCGTTTCCGCGTCACGTGAAATCGTTGCCACTGTCCAAAGAAGAGGCCAAAAAGCTTTTTTTCGCCCAGGCAAGTCGTTCGCGATGAATTGATCTGCTTAACCTTGCGCCAGATCCGCACTATGCTTGATGACATACATGAACCGGACCAGCGTCCCGCGCTCGGCGTGGTCCTTGAACCAGCCGTTCTCGGCCATGCGTATATGATCGGGCAGCAGGATCGTGTCGGGATCGCTGTCCTTATTTCTGGCTTTATCTGGAATTTTTTAATCCAGCATTCATCAAACCCAAAGCTTCCAGATAGATTGCCCGGAAGTTTAAGCATCAATGTTATCCCATTTGGAAAACGAGGACCTAGTGCCCAGTCAATCCTGAGTTGACGAATAAAAGTAAATCCGTTCGTCCTGAGCTTGTCGAAGGATGAGCGGATTTACGCACAGCCTATTGATCCGACATATTAATACTGACTGAGTACTGGATAATAACTTATCAGGCTCGTCCTGAATGAGAGGAGGTGATGTTCGATATGCCTTGCATGAAGTCTAACATTGCATTGCCTTTTTATTAAGGAGATGAGCCATGAAAAAAATATGTCATTTGAGGAATGCCGGCGTTTCGGCTGGATGCCTTGCATATCTGTCAGTGCTGGCGCGCTTTTTACAGACGATGATAGTTTCATTTCTAGTGTTGTCAATCGGTCTTGCCGAAGCGGGAGAAACCGAGATGACCCGTGTGATTGAACTCCACTTAAGTTCGACTTCCCCTTCTGTCGCCAAAGATAGTCTTTCAGCAGCCCCTCCAGCTGAAAATACAGTAACAATATTATCCCAGAAGAGTACTCAAGGCGCGCTGCCCACACAACGCAACCCGGAGCTTTCCCGGCAGCATCTCGTCGTTGTGGGACTGAATGCAAAGGGTCAAGAGACATCACGGACTGTCATGCTCGATCCCAGGATAATTCGCGCAGAGACGACTGACTCATCCGGAAAACTCATCTCTCCAGGACTTCTTTATCGGAACGATGTAACCTTTTCGGTCACAGTACCTGATGAGCCCGGCATCATTGGGTTAAAGGTTTATCAGCCACGCTGGACAGGAGCAGAATACGCCTTGGACCTCATAGGCGAAGCCAAGCTTCCGGGAGGGACCCATGATTAAGCCCATCAGCATGAAACTTTGCTTCAGCCGAATTATCCAGCAATCAGCGATTTTCGGCTTGATAATAGGGTTGCTAGGATTCTCGCCATGGGTACTTGGCGAGCCTGTAACCATCATTCGCAATAACGGCAGTTCTGCAAACAGAGTAGATTTGGTAATTTTGGGTGATGGATATACAAGTGCGGAGTTGGGGAAATACGCCACGGATGCAGAACAGGCTGTGCAGGGCTTTTTTGCACAAGAACCCTTCAAGGAATATCAAAAATATTTCAATGTGCACCGGGTGAACGTGACGAGCGCGGAATCAGGAGCGGATCATCCTGAAAACGCTCCTCCGATCAGCAAAAACACCGCTTTTGACGCGACTTATAACTGTTCGGGTATTGAGCGGCTGATTTGTGTCAATATCTCAAAAGTTCAGACAGTACTCGACAATAGTGTAGGAGCTAATCAACGGGATATGGTTCTCGTTTTGGTTAACGACACAAAATACGGAGGATCCGGAGGAAGTATCTCGGTGGCTTCTCTGAATTCCGCGGTTATCGAACTTGTCTTACACGAGGTTGGCCATAGCTTTGGACTGCTGGCGGATGAGTATGTGACCCAGCCGCCCCCTTGCAACAACACAGTGGAACCATCTGAGGCAAACGCCTCCCGCCAAACGAATAGAAATCAGATAAAATGGAACGTCGGGGGTGGTCTTCCCAACGGATGGATAGATCCTGCCACGCCGATTCCCACAACCTCGACCAGCCCGGGAGTACCCGGACTCTACCAAGGAGCTAAGTATTGTCCTGCCGGGTTATATCGACCTACCTATAACTCTAAGATGCGATCGCTTGACACTCCATTTGAGCAAATCAATGAGGAGCAGCTCGTTAAACGGGTCTACAACTGGGTTTCTCCACTGGATTCCAGCACCCCGCAGCCTTCCGGCATAACTCTCAATCTTGGAGACAATCAGGCTTTCAAGGTCACCGTACCGACACCTAATACGCACGCTTTATCAGTTACGTGGTACGTAGATAGATCGCAAGTAGCGACAGGCCTGACATTTACCTTTAATTCCGCAAGATTTGGGGCCGGCCCTCATACCCTCCAAGTCGTTGTGGACGATCCGACGCCTAAGGTAAGGAACGACCCCGCGGATGTGCTAAGGGAGGCGAGGACATGGAACATTACTGTTAATGCATCAGCGCTGAACTGCTTTGGAGTGCGCGCAACTATCGTCGGCACTAATGCCAATAACATCCTGCAGGGAACCCCCGGAAATGACATCATCGCCGGATTGGGCGGTAACGATGTTATTAACGGCAGAGGCGGTAACGATCGTATCTGCGGCGGCGCGGGCAATGATGTGCTCATAGGTCTGGATGGCAGCGACTTCCTTGACGGAGGACCCGGAATCGATGTGCTTAACGGCGGCCCAGGCACTGACGTCTGCAATAATGGTGAAGCAATCGCCGCTTGCAGCCCATAAAAAGCGCGGATGAACGAACCGGAAATGGGGCGGGAATCTCTTGGAAATAACAACCATGCCTGATCATGTGAAGTGGGATGCGCCTTGATTGGCGCATCCGGCTAACCACGTCGCGTAAAATGTAAAGGCTGACTGCGAGCCCTTTTAGCTAAAAGGGCCGATTATTCACCACGAACACAATCCATGTTACACGGTTCGTAAAACAGCTGGCTTTTGCATTCACCGTAATAATAATATTCCGGCTCCTGCATCAAAAATTGGCAAAATCTCAACGCCTATTTGTAGATTGATCGCATTTTTTGATTTTTCTTTCGATTTACTATTGTTGACCTGCTGGTAGGCCTATAATGAAGCCGAGGTACACAGCCTCCCCGACTGGCACTCTGGTGTTCGATAAGTCCACGGAAAAAATGTTAATCGTGATAGTTTGAGTATTAGAAAGAGAAAAGCAAGAAGAGGAGAATAAAAATGAAGCACGGCAAATTTTCAGGTAATCCAAAAACAGAGTGGCTTACCGATGATAATGGTACTGATAGAGATATGCGCTTGCTGGAGGATTTCTCTTACGCGGATCCTGATGGCAAACTTTGGCTAGCGCCCGAAGGATCGGTAGTAAATGGTGCGAGCATTCCTAGGCCGCTGTGGTCGTCTGTCGGAAGCCCATACACAGATGACTATCGTAGAGCATCTGTAATTCATGATGTTGCATGTGGCACGCCAGGCGTTTCAAGGAAGGAAGCGGACGTTATGTTCTTTCATGCTTGTCAGGCTGGAGGCTGCTCGGAGGCTCAAGCACGGATTTTGTATGCAGGCGTACGTATCGGAGCATGGGCTTCAAGAAGTTTGCCAGATTGGACGATTTCGAGCGAGACGCTTCTATTTAACATGCCTCTCGATGTTCCCACTCTTGAAGAAAAATTTATGCAGGGCAAACTTTCAGATATCGCGGTAGAGATGAAGGAACTTCCTGAAGGAGCATCTGTTGAGCAGCTTGATGAGGCTATTGAGCGTCATCTTCAAATCTAAATATGGACTAAAAAATAAGGTATTGTTAATTAAGTACAGTATCCAATTCACCGTTCCATTTAAGCATCAAAAGCATGACGGAATATTTCAGC
>NZ_JADMKV010000080.1 GCF_015476545.1 Methylobacter sp. BlB1
GGCCGCGCAAAGAAAAGGAACTCGCCCTCGGGTGCGAGAACCCGATTAACACAACTGTCGCGTTAGCGACACTTTGCTAAACCGATCTAACTTCAACTGACCGCGTAACATCAGTGAGTTATCAATAACCTTAAGAATCATCATTGTTATGACAGCACTTGAAACGTTTAAAACTCTGCAATCCAGCGACTTCGGCCGATTCCTCGGCGGCCTGGACCATCTGTTGTGCGCCGTGATGGAGCTCGGCCATATCGCCGGCATGATACTGCTGCTGTCGTCGGTACTACTGACCAGCCTGAACCTGCTGGGCCTGGGCCTGCGCAATGTACCGCTGGCGCAGATCGAACGCAGCACGGCTCGGCTGTTCTGGACGGGCCTGGCGCTCCTGGTCGTGTCCGGCCTGCTGATTTTCATTCCGGCCGCGACCAGCTATTACCCCAACGATTTCTTTTGGGCCAAATTTGTCCTGCTGGGCCTGGCCTTGCTGGTTTACTTGACGCTGTACCGCAAAGTCGCCGCCGTTGAATCTCGCGGCACATGGCTGGCAAAAACTACCGGCGGGCTGGTGCTGAGCTTGTGGATCGGCGTGGCGTTTGCCGGGCGCTTTATCGGTTTTTTCTGAATCCGGGAATGCCATCGACAAGCGTATGACGAACCTTTACTTGCCGGCATCGGACTTTACCTGCTAGAGAATCCACCCCACTTATGAATTTATCCAAGAAATCCGCTCTGAAATTACTCGCCACGGCCCCGGCTTTAGCCATGACCTCGCTGCTGGCGGCCTGCAATATCCCCGCGGCCGAGTCGAACCCGCCCTTCAAGCCGGCCGCGACGTTGCAGGAAATCATGACCTCTGTCATCGACCCCAATATCGACTTTGTCTGGAACTCGGTATCATCGGTCAGCACGGCCAACGGCACCGAGGAACGCCGCCCGCAAACCGACGGGGACTGGCTGGTCCTCAGGCAACATGCGTTGACTGTCGCCGAGGCCGGCAACCTGTTGCTGATCAAGGACCGACCCATTGCGGCCGCCAGCGCCAAAACTTCCAGCGGCGGCGCCGAATTGAACCCGGCGGACATCACAAAACTGATAGCCGCCAACCGCAACGAATACGTCAATCGGGTCCATAACTTTCAGGTCGCCGCGCAGCAACTGATCGCTGCGATAGACGCCAAAAACGTCGAGGATCTGGAAAGAGCCGGCGGCGAAGTCGAACAGGCCTGCGAACAATGTCATTCTCAATTTTGGTATCCGGGCGATAGTCGGCCCAAATAGTCGACTGCTGGGTTTAGTTCGGTAGGGTACGCATTGCGTACCATTTTCAAAATTTTTTCTATGAACCAAACCTCAAAAGGTACGCGATGCGTACCCTACGATACTGTGTTGCTGTGAAAACAGGCCATCAGCAAAATATGCCTTCAGAGCAACATCCGGCGATCGGTCATGCTCATCAACATTAGATTCCCACGCGTTTTCATTCGGCACGATAAATGCTGACTATCTTGGGCTGGAGCCTTGCTCCATAAATCCGTTTTGTTAAACCATAGATAAAAGAATATGAATAAAAAAAACAGCTTTCTTGCCGGCCTGCTCGTTCTGAGCGCCAGCGCCGTCTTCGCAGAAGAACCCCCTAAGCCCCCGTTGGGCTTCTTCGTAACCAGCACCGGCCTCGGCAAGGGTGCCGATCTGGGCGGCTTGGCCGGTGCCGATGCCCATTGCCAAAAATTGGCCAGCGAGGTCGGCGCCGGTAACCGGACCTGGCGAGCCTACCTGAGCACTCAGGCTATCGGCGACCAGCCCGCCGTCAACGCCCGCGACCGCATCGGCAAGGGCCCATGGGCCAATGCCAACGGCGCCATCGTGGCCAACGACCTGGCCCATCTGCACGGCGACACCGTGGAGCTCGGTCAGCAAGGCAATAACGTGCACCGGAAGACAACGCTGACCGAAAAAGGCACGCCCATCAACGGGGTTGGCGATACGCCCAACCAACACGACGTCATCACCGGCTCCAAGCCCGACGGCAGAGCCTACGCCGACGCCGCCGATCACACCTGCAAGAACTACACGAGCAGCGGAGAGGGCAGCGTTCAGGTGGGCCATTCCGACCGTACCAACCGCGGGGCTACCGGCGGCAATGTATCCTGGAACTCGACCCACGCCAGTAAAGGCTGCGGCCAGGAGAACCTGGTGAGCACCGGCGGCGCGGGCTATTTCTATTGCTTTGCTGCAGATTAAGTCTGTTTAAGCTTGATGTGTCAGGGAACGTTCGCGTGCCCTGAACCGGTTTCATTCCTCAGCCCGACCGGATTCAGCAGGGCTGGGGCGCATGGCGTATCATTTTCAAAATACGTACTTATGTTACGTCATTGTAGGGTCGAATTCACTGGTGCCCTTTGGGCATTCGACCCGAAACAGCGGCAGACATCGGCATGGTCAGGCAATACGAATTCTCTCAAGGGCGCAAGTTCAGTAGGGTAAGCATCGCGTACCTTTCCGGACTTGCGGTGTGCCGAAAAGCCTTGAAGTGGTACGCGATGTGTACCCTACGATACTGGATTTCCTTTCTTAATCAAGCCTACAGATTTTAAATGAAAAGAAATTACCCCTCTTAATTAATTGGATGAATAAACCTTATAAAATAAATGAAATGGAATTCAGACTTAGTATTGGTATTATCTAAATGAATAAATAAATTATGTGATACGTATCACATAAATAAATAATAATGGGATAATATATACTCTAACTCAACTGCTATAACTAAAAAATGGACAGTGGAAGAGTTAAGTTTTTATCCATTGCTTATCGAGAAATATAAATGAAAAAATCTTTATCTTTAGGCGGCTTAGTAATTACGGCCGCCTTGGCTTTTCCAACATTCGCCACAGCCGCACCAATCCTTGGCCAAGGACTGCCCACAGACAATGTTAACTTAGCCGGAGGAACTGTAATTGATTTCGAATCAACAGGTGTTGTTGATGCTCCTTCTCTGTCAATAGCCGGCGTTACATTCACAGGCAATACTAATATTGAAGTAGATAGTGATTACGCTGGAGGTTATAACACCCGCGGAACTTATCATATGACCAATCATGGTTCCGGCCCTGATAGCTTCCAATTTGATTTTGACACGCCGGTAAGCGCTTTCGGATTCTTATGGGGTGCTGCTGATTATACCTGGACATTATCCGCTTTTAACGGCAACAACTTACTTGAAACGCTCATCTTGAATCCCACATACGCCAGTAACTCAGGCGACTACTTTGGGATTGCTCATGCAGGCATTACTCATGCTACATTGACCATAAATGGCAGCAGCGACTATGTGTTTATTGACAACTTTACCGTCAATAATGCCAATGTCAGCGCTGTTCCCGTTCCTGCCGCCGTCTGGCTGTTTGGCTCTGGCTTAGTGGGACTGCTGGGTTTTAATCGCAAGCGCTCTTAGTCATTATTAGCACAGATACAATCACTGTTATCTAATGCTGTAACCGCCTTTCGGGTAATCCGTAGGCGGTTTTTTATTATCTTCCATTTCTGATAGTTCAGTAAAAGGTACGCATTGCGTACCTTTTGAGGTTTGGTTCATCGAAAAAATTTCAGAAATGGCACGCGATGTGTACCCTACAATACTTCAGTTACAAACTACTTTGCCGGCGTCGCCGTAGCCGGCCCAATGCCGACGATTTGCAGAATCGTGTCTTCGTCCTTGGCGCCGTCGTAATGGACTTCATTGCCGTAATGGGTGACGAAACTGCCGGCCGGGACCGGTTTCAGGTGCGCCGGATCGTAATCGGTGCCGGTGCCTACCCACCAGGTGCCGGAAATCACAGTGATGAATCTGTCGTTGGGATGCGAATGCGGCTTGCTGTTGTGATGCGCTTTCCACTTGTTCAGAACCACATACAGGCCCGGTTTGCTCGGGTCGCCGACCAATACTGCCGTCTCCGAGCCGCTGGGGTTGGGAACCCAATTGATCTGCTCCGGCAGTTTGATCGAAATGGCCCTGGGATCGAGATCGGCCGCGGTTGCGGTGCCGAAGCTTCCGAGCAAAGCAAGCGTCAGGGTTAATTGTGATAACTGATGGCGGGAAAAAATACCAGACATCTGATCCTCCAGAATAAGTTGTTGAACAGTTCAGTAGGGTACGCATCGCGTACCTTTTGAGGCTTGATTTAGACACTGAGAAGGTACGCGATGCGTACCCTACGATGCTTTGCGGAAACCCTGCATATCACCGATTAGGTGTCCCTATGCCGGGTTTCGTTCCTCAATCTGGCCATGGCGCCAAGCGGTACCTACTCATTACAGGTACGCTTGGCTGCAATGAAGTTTGCCGCATCACTCGCGAATGCGGATCAGGTCGTGGCAGCCCTTGCAGGAAGCGCCGACTTTGCCGAACTGCGCCTTGATCGCGCCGGCATCGCCTGTGGCGGCCACTTTCGCCAGTTCGTTGGCTTCCTTGATGAAAGTGGCGTCGAGTTCCTTGGCTTCATCCTGTTTCTGGAAGAATTCAGGCCGCAGGCGGGATTGTTTCCAGCCTATGCCCTGGTCCGTACCGGGACCGTAGAGATTGATCAGGCCGGAATTGGCGGTCGCGGCAATGGCGTTTGCGGCCGCTATAATCTGATCCTTGTTGAAGGTTTCGGGGTGGTCGACCACCTGGCTTTTGATTTTCCCCGTGTTCCAACTCAGAAACGAATAGGCGGACTGGCGGAATCTTATCTGCTCTTCAACCTGACCTGACAACGCTGCGGTTGTCACAGCAGTCAGCGCTAACGCGAGTGGCAGTTTTACTTTCATTGTATTTAGCTCCTTTAGAGTTATAAAAAATGGTCTTAACGTTTTACCAACCCAGCCTGACCGCCGCGGTTTGCAGGCTGTCGACCGGATTGAGATAGCTCGCCACGTTCCCGCTCCAGATGCTCCAGACCAGCGTGCTGGAAATCACCACGGTCATCAGGAAACGCAACGCTCCAACCGCCGGAATCGATGATGCCTGGGCTTTGTGCACTTGTTTCCTGCCCGTCAACATCGGAAGCACCAGATTGTTCTTTTTGACCAGCTGATGAAATGCGATGGCGGCCAGATGCAATGCCAGCAAACCCATCAGCACGTCCAGCGCCAGCGCATGGATACCGCTCAATTTGTCGCTCAAGGATTTATCGATCAGGCTGAACAGCGGCCCTTCGAAGGCGATGTCGTCATTGGCGAACAGGCCCGTGGCGGCGAGCACGGTCAGCACCGCCAACAGCGCCAGGACCGACAAGGCCCCGACCGGATTATGGCCGATGCCATGCCAGTTGCCTTTGAAATAGGCGGCAAGACGGCCGAAAGTCGGGAAGAAATTGACGAACCGGGCATGCGTCGTGCCGACAAAGCCCCAGATGATACGGAAGATCAGCAAGCCCAGAATCAGCCCGCCTATGCGGCCATGCCAGTCGGTCAGATCGCCGCCGAGCTTGCCGGTGACATAAGCCCCGACGACGGCTATCACGAGCAGCCAGTGAAACAGCCTGAGCGGCCAGTCCCAGATGTGTACGGTTTCTTTCATGGTTGTCTCTCCTTATCCTGAATATTTGACGGTGCAGCCGTAAGGCTTGGTGACGGGTTGGCTGACGGGCTTGCCGGCATCCAGTTCAGCCAATGCTGCGCTGACATAGTTTTCGGCTTTGGCGATGTCTTCCTTGTCCGCTGAAGGAATGCTGTCGATGCCGCCTTTGTAAACCAGCACGCCTTCGGGATTGATGATGAAGAATTGCGGCGTATTGGTGGCTTCATAAAGACGGCCGATTCTGCCGTCCGGATCGAACACGGTGTTGGCAGGCGTAGCGCCGCGCTCGGCATTGAGCTTCCTGGCCGTTTCGCCGTCGATGTAGCCTTGCTTGCCGGGCGCCGAAGAGATGACCTGCAGCCAGATGATGCCTTTGGCGGCGGCGCCTTTTTGCAGGTTCGGGATGTTGCCGCTTTCGTAATGCTTCACCACGAACGGACATTCATGGTTGGTCCATTCCAGGACTACGGTCTTGCCGCGCAGATCGGCGAGATTGACGTTGCTGCCGTCGGCGGCCGCGCCCGAGAATAAAGGCGCGGCCTGATTGACGACAGGCGCGGCATGGGCCGTCATGGAAGCCAAGACAAAAGCCAGGCCCATTAAGGCGCTCCGGTAAAATTGATTCAAAAACATGACTGACTCCTTATGGTTAAATAAAAAACGCTTTCAGGCTCTCGGCTGCTTAAAACACCAGTAGGGCCAGACAAGCCCCGCCAAAGGTGAATCCGCACAGCATCCGCACTCTTTTGTCCAACAGCCAGGGCTTCCAGGCGTTGGCGCTTCTTTCATTGCATATCGCATGCCAACCGGAAATCACGGTTTTCACCTTGAGGTTGATCGCCCTCAACAGCCTCGCCAGACGGTAAAGGCCGTACAAAAACATCCCCAGCATCAAATAAAAAACGATCACCTGAGTGGTATGGCGGCTCGTTTCGAAGACGTGGTGGATCACTTCATCCAGCGTGAATTCGAGCAACTCATAAATTTCAACCACGATTTCCATCAGCAGATGAAAGGTCTCAACCGGCATCACTACAGCCAGAATCAAAACGGCGGCGGTTATGACTATCTGTATTTGTTTGCTGCTCAGCATCTTCGCCCTGACATTAAAAAATTCATACGCACTTATCCCTCCCTGGTTATTGCGCCGCCATCCAATGCAGCGCCCTGGATGAGGCAGCAAACCGGTCCATTGATTTGCTGCTGAACTTGATCCTTCAACCGCGAAACGGAAGCCGCCTTATAACTTTGCAGGTCTGCACGCTCCACACCTGGACTTGATCGCGCTGTGCTTCGCCTGTCATCATCACTTTTTCAGCTCGTTTGCTTCCTTAATGGGAGTGCCGTTTCCTTTGCACTCCCTTGTTCCTACACTCTGTAGGGTATGCATTGCATACCTTTTTCAAAATTTGCCGGCTCATCACAACACTGAACAGGTACGCGGTGCGTACCCTACGGCTCTCACTGATCATTCGTGGAAACTGCCGTGACAGCCTGCGTTACGATCTCGGGCGTCAGTATCTGCGGCAGCACAACCGGACCCGCCGCCGTGCCGGCGGGGTAATAGACGTAGAGCGGCACGCCGCTGCGGCTGAATTCCGCGAGTTTCCGGGTAATTTCGGGATCGCGGTTGGTCCAGTCGCCTTTCAGGTAAGTAATGCCGGCTTGCCTGAAGGCGTCGGTCACCGAACGCTGGCTCAGCGCGACTTTTTCATTGACGATGCAGCTAATGCACCAGGCCGCCGTAAAGTTCAGAAACACCGGTTTGCCCTCGGCGCGCAAGGCCTTGAGGCGTTCGGCCGAGTAGGGCTGCCAGTCTTTGCCTTCGGCGGCGGTTGAAGATTCAGCTTCTGCGGCAACACCGGCTTCCACGCCGTAATAGCCGCCAATCAAAGCCAGCGCCAGCGTCAGCACGGCAATGCCCTCGCCGCTATGCTGCGCCGTTTCGCCGCCGGTTTTAGTGGATTCATAGAGCCAGGCCGCGAAAGCGATCGCCACCATGCCGCCCAGCGCGACGACAACCGCATCATTCCCGCCTTGCTGCGCCAGCACCCAGACCAGCCAGACGGCCGCCGCGTACATCGGGAAAGCCATACCCTGCTTGACGCGCTCCATCCATGCGCCGGGTTTCGGCAGACAGCGCTGCAGGAAAGGCCAAAAGCTCAACAGCAGATAGGGCAAGGCAAGGCCGAAGCCCAGGCTGAGGAAGACGGCCAGCAACACCAGCGGCGGTTGAGCCAGCGCGAAGCCGATGGCAGCCCCCATGAACGGCGCTGTGCAGGGCGTAGCGACGATTGTCGCCAGCATGCCCGTGAAAAAACTGCCCGTATAGCCGGGCCGTTCAGCCAGCGAAGCGCCGATGCCTGTGGCCGAACCGCCTACGGAAAAAACGCCGGACAGGCTGAGCCCGACCGCGAACATCAGATAGGCGACGGCCAGCACGAACACCGGCGACTGAAACTGAAATCCCCAGCCGATCTGTAAGCCGCTGGCTTGCAGTGCGATCAGCAGCGAGCCCAGCAGCGCGAAACTGAAAAGCACGCCTGAGGTGTAAGCCAGCCCGTGCAGGCGCGTTTGCAGCGGCGCCTGATGCGCATGCTTTATGAGCGACAGCGCCTTGATGGAAAGCACCGGAAACACGCACGGCATCAGGTTCAATATCACGCCGCCCAACAAGGCCAGGAACAGTGCCGACGGCAGCGCCAGATCGGGTTCCGCAGCTAACGAAGCACCGGCTTTGGCCGCAGCCAATGGCACGTCGATAATAAACCCGCGCGTCACCGGCCCATCCCGGCCATCTTCCGTTATCGCCAGCACGCCGTTGAAACGGCCGCCGACAGCCGGCGCATCATCGCCTGGCTGCAGTTTCAGCTCAATGGTATCGCCGCTGCTCAGCCAAGGCTGGTCCGCGTTGTGCGCAATCCGGCCCCACTCGAGCGGATAAAACCAGATGTCTTTGATGTTGTCGGGCTGCAATCCCGTGCCGGTGATCCGCAGCGTCAAGCCGCTATTATCGCTTGAGGCGCTGACCGGCCAGGGGCTGGCTGACGGCAGGCTGGCCTGGGCCTTGCCGATCAGCGCACTGCCGCGGCCGCGATCCTGGCCGGGCGCTACGACGGGCAGGTCCAGCGCCAGTTCGACCCGTTGAGGAATGCAGATCTCTTCGCAAACTAGCCATTTGACCTTGGCCTTGACCGGGAACACGCCGCTGGCGTCATCCGGCACCTTGATGCTGGACAGCAGCGTGACTTCGTTCTCGTAGCCGTAATTGGCCACAGGGCCCAGCGTGATGCGGCTCGGCGTCGGCCATTGGATGGCGCCGGCCGTGGCGCCTGCGGGCAGATCGTAGTCAATCGTGGTGGCCAGCCCGGAATCGCCGGGATTGACCCAGTAGGTATGCCAGTGCGGAATGATCGTCTGATGCACGCCCACCTGAATCGTATCGCCCGGACGCACGGCATCGACAGAAGCGATCAGCTGCGCCCTGACCTGCTCGGTAGCGGCTTCAGACGGGCCTGCGTCGGCATCCGAGCAAGTCAGCGCCAGTAAAGCGATCGGTATGAGACGAAAGATCAGCATGGAAACCTCACGATAGTCAGTCGAACATGAAGGAACTAGGCGCGCAGATGGTCATTGAAAAAACGGATGGTGCGCTCCCAAGCCAGTTTTGCCGCCGCCACGTCGAAGCGCGGCGTGGTGTCGTTGTTGAAGCCGTGCTGCACGCCGGGGTAAATGTGCGCCTCATAGTTGACGCTGGCGGCTTTCAGGGCCGCCTCATAGGCTGGCCAGCCGGCATTGATGCGCTCGTCGGCGCCGGCAAAGTGCAGCAGCAGCGGCGCCTTGATGTTTGCCGCCTCTTCCGCCGCCGGCTGGCCGCCATAGAAAGGCACGGCCGCCGCCAGATCGGGAACGCGGGTCGCCAGGAAATTGGCGATGCCGCCGCCGTAGCAGAAACCGACCACACCCACTTTGCCGTTGCCTTCCGGCAGTTTCTTCAGCACATCGACGGCCGCTATAAAGTCGGCCCGCGTCTTGTTCTGATCCAGTGCCTTGAAAAGATCGCGCGCCTTGTCTTCATCGCCCGGGTAACCGCCCAAAGAAAACAGGGCATCCGGCGCGAAAGCGATAAAATTATCCAGAGCGACGCGCCGCGCGATGTCTTCGATATGGGGATTCAGGCCGCGGTTTTCGTGCACCACCAGCACCACCGGCAGTTTGCCTTTGATCTTGGCCGGCTTTACCAGATAGCCGCGTATCGCCTGGTAGCCATTCGGCGACGGAAAATGCTCGTAGCTTGCTTCAATGCGGGCATCGTCGGCGGCAACCTGCTGCGCCTCAGCGAATTTCGGGTTCAACGCCTCAAGCAGGCCTTCCGCAGTCAGGCCCAGGACCGCGTATTTGGCTGCCGAGGCCAGAAATCCCCGCCGGGACAGATCGCCGTGGACGTAGTGATCGAAAAGCTTCAACACTTCCGGATTGAAGTCGTTTGCTGTTTTGCGCGTCATGGAAGACTCCTTGATTGATGTCCTGATAAAAAGGTCGGTTTCAGAGCCCTTGATAGAGGCTGCACGGATTTACATGGATTACAGCAAGCATGAGGAAGGGGTGCCGTTATCCACGCTTGGGTTGTGTCTCCATTGATCACAATCTCCACCGCAAACCCTGAAACCGAATTCATAAACTCCTTACTTCGCCCTGCCGCCGTAGCCTGCTGCCAGCAGAGGAATTCTGTAGGCGGCGCCGCGTCCTACCACATAAAGCGTTTTCTTGTCCTTGCCGGCGAAAGCCAGATTCTGAGGCTTTTTAGGCACCGGGATGACGCCCAGCGCTTCGCCCTTGCTGCTGAATACTTCGATGCCGGCGTTGGAGGCGACATACAGCCTGCCCTCGGCATCGACTGCCAGCCCGTCCGCGCCGCTGGACCAGCCGTTTTCGGTATTTTTCCAGCCTTCCAGCTTGGCGAAGTTGCGCTTGTTCTGGATTGAGCCGTCGGCGGCGATGTCATAGGCGAGAACATGCTCGCCCTGGGTATTAGCCACATACAGCACTTTTTCGTCAGGGCTGAGCTGAACGCCGTTCGGACGCTCGATATCGTTGGCCAGGCGCGTCAGAGAGCCGGCCGGCGTGATGTAGAACAGCCCCGGTTTTGAAACCGGCGGATTAGGGTTTTCCTTGGTCGGGCGCGTGCCGCTGTCGGTAAAGTAAATGCCGCCGTTTTTGGCCAGAACCAGATCGTTAGGGCGCTGAAAAGCCTGCCCTTCAAAATTCTCGGCGATGGTTTTCTCCTGCCCCTGAGGATGAATCACGCCTACGCGGGTGTTGACGACCTGCACGGCGACGAGTTCTCCATTGGCATTTACGGCCAGACCGTTGGCGCCGTTTGTGTTTTCCAGGAACGTTGAAACGGTATTGTCGGGCGCGATGCGCACGATGCGGTTGGCATTGGTTTCGGTGAACAACAGGCTGCCGTCCGCCAGGCCGATAGGCCCTTCCGTGCCGTTGAAGCCGTCCTTGATCAGATCGATGACGACGCCGCCGGCCGCCACGCCGGGAATGGGCGGCGTGACTGAATCGTCTGCCTGAACCGAGGCGCTGAAGGCAATTGCGCTAATAAGGGGGACTAGCTTGTTAAGTATTTTTTTGGGTAACATCTTTTATCTCCGAATGCGTATAAAATTATTTAAAAGCTACTGCTGACCCTTACACCAAACCACTGCGGCCAATTTGGCTGCCAGGTATTCCAGGTTCTGGCAATAGGTTCTTGATTGTTAAAAATATTCTTTCCGACCACCGAGACATCAAGCAGTCTGTCGACGCGACCAATGCCAATCGAAAAATCCGTCGTGGTATTGGCTTTAATGACACCGTATGTTGATAACGAGTTATCCGAGTTGAATGCGCTGGTATACGTAGTGGTAAAACTGGTATGGAATTCAGCTTTATCAAAACCTACCCTGGCAAGGGGGTAACGAACTTCCGGGCTGATACTGAAGGTAAATTGAGCAGATCCGGGAAGATTTTTGCCCGTTGCGTCGTATAACACCGGCGCGCCGGGATATCGCAGTTCAACCGGCGTTACGGCGTTGGTGAAATCGGTATAAACCGCATCATTCCAGGCGCCGGAAAAATTAATCGCGGTATAGGGGAGTCCGGTGTAAGAACCATCGATTTCCACACCCATTATGCGGACGCCTTCTGCATTGCCGCTGCCAGAGATGAATACGGGATCGGCATTAGGATTGGTTTGACGATCTATGTTGGTAGTGAATTCGTCAAATACCAAAGCCGGCTGCTGATAATCCTCTATATCCATCCAAAAGAAATCGGCATGCAAGGCTAATGTGTCGTTGAATAGATCCGATTTGAAACCTATCTCGAAGGCATTGGTGGTCTCTTCTTTAATTTTCTGAATTGCGCCATTCGGGACATCCAGGAACCCCGGCTTTTGGCTGAATCGCCAGGACACATAACCCGTCAGATCTTTGTTGAATTTATAACTCGGACTTACGAGGAATGTAGGCTGAACATCTTCAATGACGCCATCTTGGAAGTCCCAAAGATTCCCTATACGGCCATCACGAATGGATTTTGCCGCACCGATCTGGCTTTTCTGCGCAGCAGTCAGGTCCGCGTAATTTTGCTGATTAAAATATTTAAGTGCCGCCGCGTTAGCTGCTGCGACCTGCTTGGGGTCGGCCAGCGCACTCGCAGGCATAACGCCTGACTTGTCCGTTTCAAAACCGCCTAACTGGATACCATTGACGGCAGCCTTGTTCAAGACTGAACCGCTTCCGTTATCGGTCAAGACTTGCTTGACGGATAGTTTGCGTTTTTCATAATTGACCCGGGCGCCGGTCGTGATGTTAAAAGCATCGTTTACATGCCATTCCGCTTGCCCGAAAAGTCCCGCGGAATCATTTTCTATAATACGATTACGCCATCTGATCAGGCCGTCAGCAGAATCCGACATCAATTGTCTGCCGTTATTATCGGCATCGAGCACATTGTATTGGCTATTACTGGCGTACCAGGCGCCTGCGTCCTTGCCATAAGAAGCCCAGTTGTTGTACTGCATATCGCGCTTCAGGTAGAGCGCGCCAGCCTGATAATCGACCAGATCTTTATAATGTGAGCCGATGCGAAATTCCTGGGTAAAATGCAATAATTCAGGTACATGCCCGCCGGTAAATCCGCCTCTGTTGACATCGAAAGGCGTACCTTCATCATTGGCGGCCCGGAATTCAAAATCTCTAAGCGAGGTAATCGAGGACAGTTTGAAATCGCCTGCATTCCAATTAAGGTCAATCAATCCACCTTTGCTAGCCGTTTGAATGGGTTCGCTGCTGTCCTGATCAAAGGCGTCAGTGCGAAAGTAATTGGCAAGGGTATAATTTGGCTTGGCATCCCTGAACCAGCGCCTGCTTGATCGTGTCTCAAATGACGAATTCAAAGACGTATTCGGTGTGCCGTTGGCAAATTGACGCGGCAGTGGCGTGAAAAAATCATTGCCATTGAATGACTCATCCTGTTTAACATTCGCGTCAAAGCTGATACGGGCGTTGAAATCTTCGGTTGGCGTAAACAACAACTGGAGCCGGCCCGCTGCACGATCTCTGTTGTACCAAGTCTGGCGCGGATTCGATATATTTTCGTACGCTCCATCGGCTTTGTTGACGTGAATAGCGCCTCGCCAGGCCAGTAAATTGTCAATCACGGCACCGCCGCCGGCCGCATCGGCAATGTACGTATCATAATCGCCATAGGTCAGGGAAAAATTGGCGTCTGACGTGAAAGCCGGGTGTCTGGGCGTAATCGCAATTCTGCCCATGTTAAAATTTTTGCCGAAATCGGTACCGGTAGGTCCCCGGTCCACCTGCACATAAGCTAAGTCGTATTGATCAAAACTTGTCAGCGGATTGTATACATACGGCACGCCATCGAAGACGGTTCCAATACTGGGGTCCATGGCATCGACCAAGCCCTGTTTTCCCAAGCCCCGCAGCGATAAACTGCTGGTGCGGGCATTACCCGGATCGAATTTGACGTTGCCTGAGCGTTTTAGAATACCTTCCATGTCGAATGCCAACTCCCGCGCCAATTCCTGTCCTGTCCGCACCGAGGTGGAAGTCGGGACGTCTTTTAGTTTTTTAAGCCGCGGCTGCGCGCGTACCACGACTTCGCCAAGGTCTTTGGTCTTGTTTTCTTCAACGGCCGCTTCTTCTGCAAGGGTTTCTTCAGCAGCCTGAGGTTTGGCCGAGGTATCTTCAACGACTGGCGCATCCTCAACCTTAAGCGTTTTTTTAAGAGATTGGTTCTCTTTCCTCGCCGCTTCCAGCTCCTGTCTCAGCCGGGCATTCTCGGCTGCAAGGTCCTGATCGTCAGCGAAAGCATAATCAGGCGTGAATAATGAAGCGCTGGCAATAATGATTGCCGCACAGCTCAGCAGTATAGGTTTATTGTTGATGCCTGTGGTTTTTCTTGTTGGGTCTGATGAAGCTTGATTATCTTCAGTCGAAATGGCCTCATCAAGATTATCGTACGCTATCAGCCACATCAGCTCTTCGTTCAACAACGCCAGCTCGTCACTGCCCTCCGTCTGTTGCCGATTACTGTCAAAATTCATTGTCACTACTCATTAATAATTATTCTCAAAACTTTTGGAATAGCCCGTCGGTTGACGAGCATCCCGTGTGTTCGGGACAAAGCATCCCTGAACCGGCCCTGGGCAGGCCGGTTAAATCACTTCCCACGCAATGATTTATTGGTTATTTGGCGATAGTCAGAACCGACAGCTTGGCAATGCCGGCACGTTCTATCGATGACATCACCTTGGCTACGATGCCGTATTGCACGGCATCGTCCGCGTTCAGGTTGAGCGCTATTTCAGGGTCGGCGGCCTTGCGGGTTTTCAGCTCGTTTTCGAAGGATTCCAGCGGAATCTCGGTCTTGTCGATGAACACTTTCCCCTGCGCATTCACGCTGACATAGACGGCCTCCTTTTCTTCGGGCGGCGCCGTTTCGGCCGTTTCGGGCAAATTGACATGGATGGCGTTGGTCAGCAAAGGTGCGGTCACGATGAACACCACCAGCAATACCAGCATCACGTCGACCAAGGGCGTGACGTTGATTTCACCCATGACATCATCGCCGCCGTCTTCTCTCGTATTAAAGGCCATCAGGCGTGCGCCCCCTTCGCTGGCAGTTCTTCGTCATTGAGGATGTGCTTTCTGTTGCCGGCCGCATCAGCAAGGCGGGACGCCGCAGGCCGGGCTGCAGGGCGTTTGATGATGAACGAAGTTTTCAGGGCGAGATGCACGAAATCGATGGCGAAATCGTCAAGAAACGCCCAGATCACTTTGTTTCTGCGGATAAAGAAGTTGTAGGCGATGACCGCGGGCACGGCGACGGCGATACCGACGGCCGTCGCGATCAGCGCCTCGCCGATGGGTCCGGCCACCACATCCAGGCTGGCCGAACCGCTTTTGCTGATGCTGGTCAGCGCGCCCATGATGCCCCAGACCGTGCCGAACAGACCGACGAACGGGGAGATGCTGCCGACGGTCGCCAGGATCGCGAGCCCGCTTTCCAGCGCGCCGCGTTCTTTCTGCATCTGCTGGCGCAGGCGGCGGTCAAGCAGCTCCTGACGATCGCCCGTATGTTCCAGATCGTGCGTCGTCGTGCCGCCATCGGCTTCTATCAGCGTTGCGAAACCGGCCTGGGCGACTCTCCCTGCCGGCCCGGCATAAGTGCCCAGCGCGGCGGCGGCCTGAAAATCCTGCGCGCCCCAGAACTGTTTGCTGAAGACGCGGTTGTGATGGGAAATCCGCAGGTGCTGTATGCCTTTGATCAGGATCAAGGCCCAGGTCGCCACCGAAAATCCGATTAATACCCAGAGCGTGCCGTCTACGATGACGGCCGAGGTGATGTCCGAACCGGCCGGTGCAATGCCGCTTGCAGCGGAAGCAACCTGTTCCGTAGCCGCGGACGCGGCTTGGGCAGCGCCCGCGGGCGCGTCGGTAATGCCTGGCGCGATGCCTGACGCCGCAGGATTGGCAATACCAGCGCCCGGCGGTGTTTGCGAAACTGGAGATGTGGTTTGTGTCATTGATAAATCCTCAACTTAAATTAAACGTGATAGGAACGGTTACCCAGCCTGCAATCGGCGTATCGCCGCGCTTTGCAGGAACGAAAGACCATTTCTTGACCGTGCTGACGGCGGCATCGTCCAGCACCTTCTTGCCGCTGGACTTTATGACGGAAATCTCGTCCGGCTTGCCATCAGGCTGGACGTGCACCTTCATCAGCACGCGTCCCTCCCAGCCTCTCTCCATGGCAATCTCGGGGTATTCCGGGGCCGGGTTATTCAGATAATCGGCGCCCGCATGCGGCTGCGTTACTTTCTCCTCGACGGGCGGTGCAGGCGGGGCCGCTACGGGAGCCGGACTAACCGGCGCATTGGATTCGGCAGCCGAGGTCGGCTGAGGCGTTGGCGGCGGCTCAACGATATCCTCGACCGGTTTTGGCTTGACCTTCGGTTTTTGCGGCTTGAGCGGAACGGCTTTTTTCTGCACCGGTTTCGGCTTGGCCTTGGGTGGAGGAGGCGGTGGCGGCTGGATGACTGGCTTCGGCTGCGGTTTAACCAGGGTGATTTGCACTTTGGGCGGAACCTTGGGCTGAACAATTTCTTCCGGCTCAAAATCCGCCCGTTCGAAATGGTCAACCAGCGCGGCATGAATAAAAATCGACAATATGCCTAACGCCAGATAATCGATAAGCTTCCGATCACCTTTATCGGATTCAAATCTGAAGTCGTCCAAGACCGCGGCTGTCCCTGCAGAGGGCAAGAATGACGCATCGAATTCATTGGCAGCGGTTTTAAAGGAGAAAATGCGCGCCAAATTATTGGGAGATGTAATTCCTGGTTCAACTTGCTGAAAGTTCTTTACAGGGCGGTTCATACTGTTCACTCAGTTCCTTGAACGACACCGATCGGTGTCAATTCATTAGTAATAATTGCAAACGAGGCCACAACCTTAAGCAGACTGGTCTCAATCGACTTCAAGACAGCCTAATCACAATCCGTGCCATGTCTGGCACAACCTGAGCTCGATCACTAACAATACCAATGAATTCAATGACTTTAAAAACAGGAAACCTTCGTGGCCGATTTGCTGACCGCAGTCGCGGCCATGCACCTGGCTGCACTCTCAGCAACAAGCTGTTTATGGCCTGCTGTCTCAGCAACAGCGCTAAAGTGTCGCTAGCGCGACGGTTGTGTTAATCGGGTTCATCGCACCCGAGGGCGAGTTACTTTCTTTTGCGCGGCCAAAAGAAAGTAACCAAAGAAAAGGCCGCC
>NZ_JADMKV010000081.1 GCF_015476545.1 Methylobacter sp. BlB1
CTTTGGCACATCGTGATGCCGCAGGGAAGAGGAGGAGTCCATACCATTATCCTACAACTACTGGGACGTGTCCGGTAGAGGCTTTGGCCAGCAGCGCTTGGGCCCAGGGGGCTATGCACTGTTGGGGTGCGAGGTATTTGATCGTTCCCACGCTCCGGCGTGGGAATGCCGTCCAGCCGCTCCAGCGGCGCGGATCGGGACGCCGGAGCGTCCGCCAATGCGTTCCCACGCCGGAGCGTGGGAACGATGATTTGGTGGCGGCGATCATGCTTGTTGCTTCCGCTTGTTCTTCACCGGCGGCTGCGCGTTGCGTTCGGCTTGAATGCGTTTTAGCAATTCGGCGGCGGGTTCGTCATTGGGGTCTTGCGGCACCAGTTCGCCGCGGAAGGCTTTGGCTAGTAACGACTGGGTCAGGCGATCGAGGCGTTGTTTAGCGGCGAGGTACTGTTTTTCGACCGTGTCGGCCAGGGTGAACAGGGATTCTACGCGGCGGACGATTTCTTTTTGTTCCTCAGTCGGCGGCATATTGATTGGCAAGTTGCTCAAAATCGTTTTATTGATTGAGGCTAAATTTGTAGTTTGTTTTCCTTGCCGAATAAAATATTCATGACCTTCGGTATTCCCCCACCATGAAACATATTTTGGATTGTTAGTTGAGTCGTAAAGACGTGCTCGAAAAACATGATTTTGAAAAGAACAGCGAGTTATTTGATTTTCCCAAATCCACCCCCGTCCTAATTTATCCAAATCACCGCCCTCATTGAACAAGACATCCCCGGACTCTAATAATAATTTTTCTAATTTTGAGCTGGGTATTCTAATTGTCTTTATTTCTGTAAGATCCAAATAACCACGCTGCACATTCGCAACCCGTAAATACGGTATTTCTTCATCTACATCTGACTGTTTTTTTGAGTCTTTGGTTACGCCACCTTGTATTTCCGCAATATCCGAAAGTTTCTTCCAAGACCACTGGTTAAGATGTATACCGTTAGTTTCACGCCACTCCCTCGTCAACTCCCCGGAAGTAGCGGCGGCGAGGACGGATTGGCGGAAGCGTTTGAGCAGGGTGGGGATTTTTTCCAGGCGTGCCTGGGCCGCATCAACTTTAGCGAGCACGTTGTCGAGTTTGTCGGCGATGCGGATTTGTTCGTTTAGGGGGGCGACTGGGATGCGATACTCAAGCAAGTAATCCTTAGGAACACGTTTATGGCCGACCGAGCCGGTCATGCGAACCGAACAATCATCTTTGAATTGTTTTGTTTTAGCAAAGGCATGTAGATATCGTGAATCTAGAAATTCGGATCGCAGTACAAAGTACTCGGTGCTACCTGCTCCTATACCATTGGGAAGCCCTGAAACCAGAACACTTTTACCATTCTCGAAGCAAGGGGTAATCTTTGCCAGTAATACGTCACCATCCTTGAAATGGGTATATCCTTTTTTGCAATCGCCCCATTTCTTTTGTTCATACTGAATTTTTCCCAGTAATTTGGTTGGCACCAAATTCATCGGCACAAATCCACAATCTTCATCGTCTTCTATATCGCTGAGTTTTTCATTCAGAGACACCAGGGATTGCAACGGTTCTTGTATCCACCCAGAAGGAAGCTCACTCATGCCAGAACCTCCTCACCCTCTTCCGCCGCCCCCAACTCAACCAAAATTGCCTGCAATTCCTGCATCGCCCCGGCCATTTCTTCCAGTGCTTCGGTAATCAACACATCCGGCTCCGGCAGCTTGGCGCTGTCTTCCACGCTGTCATCACGTATCCAGGCCAAGTCCAGCGAATCGTCTTTTTGGCGAATTTGCTCGCGGCTAAAGCAACGCAAGCGGCAGGCTTCCGGATTGCCGTTGTTGCGGGTATGACGCTCGATAAAATCCTGACGGGCGGTTTCGTCCACCGTGGTCAGGTCGCGGCCTACTGCGTCGTAAAATTCCTGCAAATGCTGGGCGGTAAACAAGGTGCGTTTGCCGAATTGCGGCATGTTGGCGCGCAGGTCGTAGACCCAGATGTTTTGGGTGTTGCCTTTGTCCTTATTCGCGTCTTTGGGTTTGTTGAAAAACAGCACGTTGGTTTTCACACCGGCGGCATAAAAAATGCCGGTGGGCAGGCGCAGGATGGTGTGCAGGTTGCACTTTTCCATTAAGTCCTGGCGGATGGTTTTGCCGGTGCTGCCTTCGAACAATACATTATCCGGCAACACCACGGCAGCCCGGCCACCGGGTTTGAGCATGACGTGGTACATCAAATGCAGAAAGGCCAGCTGTTTGTTGCTGGTGTAGTGCACCAGGTCGTCGCGGGTGGGGATGCCGCCGCCCTGCTTGGTGCCGAACGGCGGGTTGGCCAGAATCAGCGTGGCGGGCGGCAGTTGTTTGCCTTCGTTGCTCAGGGTATCGCCGAACAGAATGCCGGCGTTCCGGTCGTCGATGGCCAGGTCGTGCAGCATCAGGTTCATCATCGCCAGGCGGCGGGTATCGGGCACCAGCTCCATGCCGTAGAAGGTTTTATGCTGGTATTTGTCGTAGGCCGTCTCATCCAGCGCGTTGATGTTGTTGTGTTGCTTGATATAGTGGTGGGCGCTGATCAAAAAGCCGCCGGTGCCCGCGGTGGGGTCGACGATGACGTCATCCAACGTGGGTTTCATCAATTCCACCATGGCGTTAATCAGTACCCGCGGCGTGAAGTACTGGCCGGCGCCGGATTTTTTCTCGGTGGCGTTGATTTCCAGCAGACCTTCGTACATGTCGCCCAGGCCTTCGGTTTTGGCGTTGTACCAGTCCAGCTTGTCGATTTCGGTGACCAGTTTGTTGAGGGTGGCGGGTTTGCGAATGACGGTGCTGGCGTTGTTGTAAATGGCCTGCGTAATCAGCGAGCCGTGGGAGCCTAAATCCACCAGCATTTTTTTGTAGGCTTCCAGGCGCGTGGCGGAATTCATGGCTTCCAGATCGGCCCAGCGGCAGCCTGTGGGAATCAGTTCATCCTGGCCGGTTTCTTCGACCATTTTCAGGAACACCAGAAAGGTCAGCTCGTTGATGTATTCGTGATAGGTGACGCCGTCATCCCGTAACAGGTTACACAGATTCCAGAGTTTGGCGACGAGGTCTTGGGTGCTCATAAGGTTGGGTCGTTAAGGTTGGTTTGCGGATAATTGTTCGATTTTAACATAGGCCTAGCCTCATCCGGGCACGGAATGCCGGGATGAGGCAAAGCATCCGGCTATAAATAATTTCCTTGAATACCCATTTGTGGGGGCGATTTTAATCGCCCAGGGCGAATGAATTCGCCCCTACAGGCAGCACATTCCAAGTTTGGTAAGGTGGATGCGGCTATCGCCTTATCCGGTAGCTGGACGGGTTATTTAACCCGTCCATACGTTTAACCGTGAAGGCAACTTATTAATCGAAGTGCTTTAAACGTTACGGTCGGGGCGAATGCCCCGACCGGCGACGTTAATGCTCAATGTGGTTTATTGCCATAACGCTCGATTGAATCGCTCCAATACTTCGGTCACCGGCTGTTCAAATAATTTGTCGGCGCGCTTCATGCCGCCCTGGTGCTTGAAAATGCCCTGGTTCAGCGCCGCTTCGTCGACGACGGTGGTGGCTTTCATCTGTTGGGCAATCAGTTGCAGCCATTCCCGTTGCGGGGTTTTCCACGGCTGGCTGGTCAGGATTTTTTCCAGGGCGTTATCAACACGCTGTTCCCATGGAATCAGGGCTTCGCCCAGGGCAGCCTGGCGGATAAAGCCGATAATGCGGGCGGCGATTTCTTCCTGTTTGACTTCACGCCAGGCGGTTTGCAGGTCTTGCTCGCGAAAGCGGTTGCGATCCAGCTCGACCGCCAGTTCCTTCAGGCTTTGCCGGCTCAAGGCCCAGGGCTTGTTGATGACGGTCTGTATCGCCAGCAGGCGGTTGCTGTTGGCGTTGATAAAGTCTTTAAAGGCATTGAGGTAGTCTTGCGGTTTTTGGCCTTCGCCGTAGCCGGTGGTGATTTGGGTGATTTTATCTTCACCCTCGTGAATCACGATGGGCGGGAGAAAGCCGCCGGTTCCTGTCAGTTTGGCGTCCAGCAGTTCGCCCAGTCCTGGATGGTTGGTAAACCATTGCACCACTTGTTGCAGCGGCATGGTTTTCAGCTCTTTGGCGAACTCGGCGGGCGGCTTGCCGACGAGAGTCTCAAATTTGCTGACCTGTTCGTCGGTTAAGAAATTCTTTTTTACCTGCAGTTTGGCGATAAATTGCTTTTTCGCCAGGTCTTGCAGGTCGGGGGCGGTCGTTTGCGTCATCTCCGCTTCAAGGTCGCTGAAGCTGATATCCACGTTGGTGACCACCGGTTTCATGGTGTTCACTTTTTCCAGTTGTTTGTAGATATCCACCGCATCGTAAACGCGGAACGGGCCTTTGCCGATTTCCGGGCACAGGCGCGTGGCGCGGCCGAGCATTTGTTCGAACAGAATACGGCTGTTGACCCTGCGCAAAAACACCAGATTGCAGATTTTCGGCACATCGACGCCGGTGGTTAACAGGTCCACGGTGACGGCGATGTTGGGCAGGCGGTCGTTTTTGTAGCTGCGGATTTTTTCTAATGGCTTGTCGGTGGTGCCGGTGATTTTTTGCACGGCATCGTCTTCCACTTCGCCGTGATAGGCTTCGATGACGGTTTTAAAGGCTTCCACCACGTCGTCGGCGTGTTTGTCGGTCACACAGAACACCAGGGTTTTCGCCGGCGAATAGGGGTTGATGGCGTCGCTTTCGATCAACCATTGGGTGACGACTTTGGTGAACTCCGGCGCGATGACTTTGCGGTTGAAGTCGGCGACATCGAAGTTGAGTTCATCCGGCGTATTGTAGGTTTCGATGCTGTTGTTCTCGGCGTCGTAGACTTTGACCTGTTCGTTGACGGCATATTTGATGCCTTGTTCGGCCAGCCTGGTATGAATGCGGATCGGCGGCAGGTGGTCGTTCAAGTAGCCGTCGAGAACAGCTTCGGTATAGCTGTAGGTGAATACCGGCGGGCCGAAGATTTCGGTCGTATGCAGCGCGGGCGTGGCGGTGAGGCCGATTTTGAAGGCGTCAAAATAGTCGATCGCAGCGCGGTATTTGGATTGGTAGTCTTTTTGATCGCGGAACAGGATTTCGGTATCGCTGAGTTCGCGGTCAAGCAAATAACCCCGGTGGCATTCGTCCACGACGATGCAATCGTACTGGCCGACGCCGGGTTTGTTTTCATTATCGCCGGGGTAAAGGATACGCTTCACCACTCCTTGTACGGTGGCGATGTGCACTTTGGTATCGTCCTCCGGATTGGGTTTGGGGGGCTTGTTTTGCTCCATGCCCATCACCTCAAACGTGTCGGCAAAAGTGTTGAGGTTTTCCAGGCGCACTTCGCAGAAATCGCCGGTGGCTTGTACGCCGAGCGGTCGACCAGAAACAGGATGCGGCGGAAGCGTTCGGATTTGAGCAGGCGGTACACCATGGCGATGGCGGTTTTGGTTTTGCCGGTGCCGGTGGCCATGGCGATTAGCGCGGTGTTTTTGCCCTGTTTGATGCTGCTCTCGACGGCTTTGATGGCGTTGACTTGATAGTCGCGCAGTTTCAGATTGTAGTCGAACGCCATCTCGTCCAGCTCGGCTTCCGCCTGCTGGGGCGTTTGTCTGAGGTAGGTTTTGATTTCCTGCGGTGTGTACCAACCTTTTAGAACTTTGCGGCGGTTGCTGTTGTCGCGCACATCCAGAAACCAGATGCCGCTTTCCTTTTCCAGTTGTTTTAAATAAGGGCGACCATTGGTAGCGAAAGTAAGGGGAACTTTGAACTCGCCATAGTTGGTTTCAAGAGTGAATGCGCCTTGTTCCAGCAAACCTTTGGCGTAGCGTTTGGCTTGCCCGATATCGTCGTAGACATTCTTCGCGCTCTTTTTGGCTTCAACCACGGCAACGGGAGTTAAGCCCATAAAGAGGACATAGTCGGCGGGGCCCGAATCGGTTGGCCATTCGGCAATGGCGCGGTTGGCGTTGGCTATCGGGCGGGCGCCTTTGGAGTATCTGAGATTGACGCTATCGGCTTCCCAGCCTGCTTCGATAAGCTGTTCATCGATCAGAATGCGGGTTTCGGCTTCGCTCAGGTGTAGTGTGGACTTTTCTACACGGCGAATTTGCTCGGCCTGTTGTTGTTTTTCGAGTCCGGTAAAAAACTTGAAGTATTCAATGTTGGCCGCATCCATTTTGGCGCGGAATTGCGCCAGCTTGGCCTCGTGCTCGGTGGCGATTTGTTCCCAGACCTGGCTCTCGCTCGCCATCTGTTCGGCACGTTGCTTTTCGGCTGCGGCTTTTTGGGCTTCGATTTTTTGCTGTTGTTCGGCGCGGCTTAACCGGTCTTCCGCCGTTTTCGTTTGTTTTTGCAGTTCCTGTAGCGCCTGTTCGAGTTGACGCACTTTTTCGGAAGGGTCTTGCGGTTTTGCAAACGGCTCCAGTTTGAAACCTTTGGCTTTATCACCACCGAATTGAATATGAAACCAGGCGCTGAGCGCATGACCTACCTGTAAGGCTTTAAGGGCATCACGGTGGGAGGATGAGGTAATGTCGTGGGTCGCTGGGTTGCCGAGTTTTCTTAAAGCATGGAAAGCGTCTTTGACTTGTTTGTCCAGCCTGAGGGTGTAGTCCAGATCTCTTAACAGGTCGACCTGTTTGACATCGCTGCCGGAGTCAACTCCCACGCGGGAGGCGATGGTTTTGGCAAGTTCTTCGCCCAGTTGGCGCATTTTGATCAGCGTGGTGTTGGGGTCGGGCACGAAACAGGCTTCGGCGGTTTGGGCCAATCGCACCAGTAACTCATCATGGTGTTTAAGAAAGTCAAAATTACTAAGGGTTGGATTCAAAATAACATCCCGATGTCGATTTTTTATGAGCCCTCGTGGGAGCGATGCCTACATCGCGACTAAAGACCGCCGCAAGTCGCGATGTAGGCATCGCTCCCACTGCCGCCAGCCGGATTTAAAAACAGGCAATTATTGATTGTCGAATCCTTAGTTCCATCTACAACTTTACCTTTTCCACGGCGATTGGCTTGCTATTCGAGCCGAGCAAAATGTAATCGATGAATCGGTTGTAGCCGTAACCCATATCGGTCGCGATGGCTTCAAGTAAGAACGCTTCAACAAGGGTTCGCCGGTTACGTGACCATCAAGCATAGTAGAACTCTGGCGGCGCCTGGATCGTCTTGAACCGGCATAAGTTTTAATCGCCCGTAATCTAGCAGATCGGTAAGGACATATCAATGTTCGGCAGACAACGCCTGATCTGCCGGTCTGACAATGTTGAGTATCGGTTAGCGGCCACGCTTTCGGGCTGCAGAGCTTATGCTTCACCGCTATTGACCAATATGGCTTAAGCAAATTTCTTCTTCAACCGCCAAAAAGCCACAGCGGAAACCAGCACTATCCCGCAAGCGGAAGCGATCAGCATCAAACCCAGAAACACGATTTGCCTGAAGGTATAATCCACCAATGCTTTGCCACTAGCCTGGGCTTGCCAGACCGCGGCATCCAGTCGGGTTGACAACCCCTCAAGCTTATCGGAAGCCAGTGTCTGGTCAAAAGCATGCAGCAGTTTCACCAAGTCTTGTGCAGTAGCATTGATCTGCGCTGCAGCCGCAGTGTAGTCGTTGATGCGGAAAGGCTCGGCGTTCGGACTCGACGGGCTGACTTGGAGTTGCCGCACCACATCTTGGAAAGACTTTAGGGTGGCGGTAGACGCGTTGGACATCTGTCTGCCAGCGTCCAGTGCTTTCTCGGCTTGGACGGTGAGGCTGATGAGCCCCGGCTGGTGCGCGTCCAGGGCTTGGATGATCTGTTGGCGCTCTGTACTGATGAATCCTGGCAGGCGCTCCGCTGTCTGGCTGAACCGATCTGCCGATTCGGACAGTTGGGTGGTGTTAGCCAGCAACTTTTCCATCTCAGGCATTTCTGCCGTATGTATGGCCAGTAATTCGGTTTCCCAGCGGATCAGAATTGGCATGTGTCTGGCTAGGAACAAACCGCGTTCCGCGAACAACCGTGTGTTGGCCAACTCGCGGGTAGCGGGGTCGAGTCCCGCCAAGGGGTCTATAGCGAGCAGATTAAACACACTGCTGGTTATCCTTGGGCTGGATCTGCGATCAATCTCGGCGGCTTCGGACGCAAAGCCAAATGATTCGAGATCACGGGGCGAACGCACATTCGGGTGTTGCTCGTGCCAGGCTTTAATGGCGGTACGCAGTTCCGAGAGCTGTTCTTCTTTTAGTGTCTTCGAGGCGATCTGCCAAATCCCCTCCTCTACCTCTTGAGAAGCGATCAGATAGGGCTTAACTGATTTGCCGTAGAAGGTGGGCATCCAATAATCCTCGACATTCATCCGGTTCAAGCTGGCGAAGATGACCATATCGAGGAGATTGGCATAGGTGTTGGCCCCGGTGGCGATGGCCAATATATCATTGGTAGTGGTGATTCGGCGCTGTAGAAGGGTTCGCCTTCGGGCGGCCTTATCGTCTTCTCCCTGCAACTGGCCTATGGCAAGATTGAGTGTTTCAATAGAATTGTCAGCAAAGCGAAGCAACTGGGATTGCAGTTCGACGGGATCGGGTGCTTCGTTTTCTTGGTTGAGTGAAAACATGGAACTGATGCCCTTTTCAGGCAACTCCAGGGTATTTTTGAGCAAATTGCAACCGCTCATGCCCAAGACCAAGACAAGTAGCAGAACAACCTTCGGCACTCTACGGCCTCATGGAGAGAGAAACTGATGCACTGCGCATATGCTGTATCGGCTCCTTAGGATCTTTCTGATTAACAACAGCGCTATTGAATTTCAGCTTGTTTGACAGCTCAACAATTCCGAATACTCCTTCAATGACAGGGAAAACATCGTCAGCTCGCTATCTCGATCAAATGTAATCGATGAACTGGCTCTTCTACTTTAATTCGCATCTTAACGTACGCCACGTCCGCTCAGGAAAAGGCTCACAAGCCCAGCCAGCATGATAGCGATGTACAATTGGCCGGTTATCACCTCCAAGTAAGCAAGCGTACGCGCTAATGGCACGACCGGCGTAATATCGCCGTATCCAAGACCCGCCAAAGTCACAAAGCTGTAGTAAAGAAGGTTGTCCAAAGTAGCATTGCCGTGGATATCGGCTATGCCATTGAATGATCCCGGCAAAAACTGAAAAATCAATCCATATAAAATTGCCCAGATTAACCCCATCAGAAGATAAACACACATCGCTCCGAATAGCAGATTACGATCAATAGTAGTTCCGCCGAGCACGTGTCTGATAGAGATAATCACACTGATGATGGCAAACACGAAAGCCACTAGAGTGGACGATAATTCAATAATCCTGCTGGGGTAATAAACATTGATAACAGTGAATAAGACATTCAATACAGCAAGCGCCATGCCTATGTAGAAAAGTCGAGTTTCCCTATGCAAACTCCAGACACCAAGCAGCATCAATGTGCTATAGCCGATCTGCAAGCCGAGGCGCATCAGATGAGCGTTTTCTGCCAGATCAGGGAAAGAGCGCAACGTAGGTACAAGCAAAAACAAAAACAGCAAGCCGGACAGAAGATAAGCGTAATTGTCGGGTTTGGGATGCTGATTCAACATAGGCATGCACAATTCCGCTGTTTTTAGTTATTAAGGCTTTGCTGTCATTAATACTGAAAGGTCTTTATGTATTTGAGTAGCTCTCCTTGATAATGTTTATGGCTGTTTCCACATTGTCGGCGCGATGTATCAAGTCCAGGTCTTCCTCGCCGATAACGCCTTGCTGCAACATGTTGTCATGGGCAAACTGTCGGATATGATCCCAAAAATCGCCGCCCATGCCGATGACAGGAAACCGCTCCAGTTTGCCTGTCTGTACCAAGGTTATCACTTCAAAAGCTTCGTCGAGCGTGCCAAAACCGCCGGGCATCACCACAAAGGCGCATGAATACTTGATAAGCATGACTTTGCGAATGAAGAAATGTTCGAATTCAATAAATTGATCAAGGTAAGGATTGGGTTTTTGTTCATGAGGCAATTTGATATTGCAGCCCAAACTGTAGCCTCCCGCCTCTTTGGCGCCGCGGTTCGCAGCTTCCATAATGCCGGGACCGCCGCCGGTCATTACTATGTAACCCGCATTGGCCAATGCGCTTCCCAAGTCGCGAGCCAGATGATAGTAGGGATGATCTTCTTTAAATCTTGCCGAACCAAACACAGTGACGCACTGTTTGGCTAGATCAAAGCTTTCGAAGCCGCGTAAAAATTCCAGGAAAAATGCGACTGCACTTTCCAGATCTTGTTCCCGGTTGCGTCGACCTGACAGGAAGGCTTTTTCCGCCCCTTCGACCTTTCCTAATAGTGAATAACTTTTATTAGGATCGAAAATGTTGCTGTTCATTTTGACCTCCAAGTGATGCCCAATCTAGCCTGAATTCAACTCAAAGGAGATGAGTTCCTCTGTTATTCTGACCTGAAGCCGCATCAAAAGAATCCATTTGACACGATGGCTACTCAGTCAAGACTGAAAGCGTTTCGCGCGCAATCTGCAATTCTTCGTTCGTGCGCACGGCCAGAACACGAACGGAATGGCCGCTTAATCCAATTTCGCTGACTTCCTCAAGTAACCCGTTATTGACTTCTGAATCGATAGCGATGCCAAGCTTTTCAAGGCCCTTACAAGCCCAGCTTCGAATTAAAGGCGCGTTTTCACCGACACCGCCGGTGAAAACAAGTGCATCCAGACCATCCAGTGCAACGAAATAGGCGCCGATATATTTTCGGATACGGTAACAGTAGACTTCCAGCGCCAAGCGGGCGCGTTCGTCTCCAGTTTGTTCACGCGCCAGTACTTCGCGCAAATCGTTGCTGCCGCATAACCCCTTCAATCCTGAATCCCTATTAAGGATTTCCTGCAGTTCTCTCGAACTCTGGCCAAGAACGTTTTCCAGATAAAGCAGTATTGCTGCATCCATATCACCGCACCGAGTTCCCATGACGAGGCCTTCTAAAGGCGTGAAGCCCATGGACGTATCGATACAACGGCCATGTTGTATTGCAGCGGCGCTAGCACCATTGCCGAGATGCAGGGTAATTAATTTAAGATCCTCGAGCGGGCGCTGCAAAAATTCGGCCGCCCGTCCTGCTACATAACAATGAGAAATGCCGTGAAATCCGTACCGACGAATACCATAACGGCTGTACCAAATTTCCGGAACGGCATATCGAAAAGCATGCGGCGGCATGGTCTGATGAAAAGCCGTATCGAAAACAGCCACTTGCGGCACGGACGAAAAAATTTCCCGGCAGGCTTCAATGCCGGTCAGATTGGCCGGATTGTGCAGCGGCGCCAATGGAATTAATTTTCGAATCCTATCGATGACCACCTGATCGATAGCCACCGATACTGAAAAGGCTTCTCCACCATGATCCACGCGATGACCAATCGCATCCGGCCCCTCCCCTGCATCAAACCCGAAGGCGCCGCGTAAAATCGCGGCAATATGGACGAAGGCGGCCCGATGGTCGCCGGCTTCGATTTCTTGCTTGTTCTCCACCAGTTCGCCTTGAGCATTTTCTGCCCGGTGCCGGATCAGGCTTACGCTTTCCCCGATACGCTCCACCAGCCCACTGGCAAGTGAATGCATTGGCTCCATTACAAACAGTCCGTATTTGATCGAGGAACTGCCACAATTGATGACCAGTATCCTGGAAATACCACGTTGGCTTGCTGTACTGGTCATGGTTTGTTCACCTGCGCCCCTCGAAAACGGCGACAGTATGCCTGGATACTTGATAAGACGCACTTTCGTAATCCCTCTGCTGATTGCAAGACATAATGTCATCCGGGCTGATACGAGAGGTATCCAGCGCCAGACGCCATGCTCGCCCAGGAATCTCAGGTAAAGGAGCATCCACTGTCCGCTCAGACATGTTTAACATGACATGCAGATCCTCCTCATCATCAGTTAACCCAGCCAGTGTGTATGCCAGATAGCGAGCGTTTGAATCGAACCATAACGGTTCATCCAGCCGGTATCCATGCCAGGCGATATCGCGAAGCCCTCGGTCGGACACTGCTTCTCCGCTTAGAAATTCGCGTTGGTTGAGATTCGGGTGCCGGCGTCTTAAGGCAATCAGTTCCTTCACAAAACGCAGCATATCGCCATTTTCTTTCACGAGGTTCCAGTCGAACCACGAAAGTTCGTTATCCTGACACCAGGTATTGTTATTGCCTTTTTGAGTGCGCAACACCTCATCGCCGGACAGCAGCATCGGAACTCCCTGGCTTAATAACAGGATGCTCATCAGATTTTTTGCTTGCCGCCGCCGTAGGGCTAAAATTTCCGCATTATCGGTCTCGCCTTCAGCGCCGCAATTCCAGGATAAGTTATTGTCGCAGCCGTCGCGATTGTCTTCACCATTGGCTTCGTTGTGCTTACCGTTGTAACTGACCAAATCATAAAGTGTGAAACCGTCATGGCAGCTGATGAAATTAATGCTGTGAAGCGGTAACCTGTCATCGTCCGCATAAAGATCGCTGCTGCCGGCAATGGATGAAGCCACCTCGCCCACCAGCCCCGGATCGCCACGGACAAAACGCCGGATCACATCCCGATAGCGCCCGTTCCATTCCGCCCAGCGTAAGCCGGGAAACGAGCCTACATGATACAGGCCCGAAGCATCCCATGCTTCCGCAATCATGGGCACCCCGTTAAGTGCATTGGAAAATTCGATCCGCCAGGGCAGCGACGGATTGGCTTGGGGTATGCCGTCTTCGCCGCGTGTAAAGACGCTGGCGAGATCGAAACGAAAACCGTCGACATGCATCTCATCAACCCAATACTCCAGACAATGCAGAATGAATTGCGTCACCAAAGGATGATTGCAATTAATACTGTTGCCGCAACCGGTGTAATCGCGATAGTAACTCCGGTTCTGCGCATCGAGATGATAAAAAATGTCATTGAAAAAACCCTTGAAATTGATCATCGGGCCATTGTGGTCGCCTTCCGCCGTATGATTGAAAACCACGTCGAGAATAACGCCGATGCCGGCATTATGCAGGGCCTTGACCAGATCCTTGAATTCGCGCGCATGCGTTCCAAGTTCGGGGCTTACACAATAGCCTGGATGGGGACTGAAAAAACTGTGCGTACTGTAGCCCCAATAATTTTTCAATCCTCTTGCCGCCACGTTATCCGGCACGAATTGTTCGTCAAAAGCCATGACCGGCATCAGCTCGACATGGGTTATGCCAAGTTCCTGCAAGTAAGGAATCTTATCGATCAATCCTGTAAACGTGCCGGGCTGCCCTACCCTAGACGAAGGATGACGCGTAAATCCGCCGACATGCAATTCGTATATGATCGCTCCTTCGAGGCCGCGTTTGCGGGCATGCTCGTCCGACCAGAAATAATCAGACTTTGCGACAACGGCCCGGTATGACGAACGACTTTTATCGTCCGGATCGGAAGAGCGGCGCCGGTTCCAAAAGGCATCGGTAACTGCCGTGGCCCAGGGATCTACTAATTCCTTTTTATGATTAAAACGCCGCCCTGTCGAAGCCGTATCGTTCGGTCCAAATATTCGCCAGGTATAATGGGTCCCGGAGGGAAGCGCTTCGACGAACACATGCCAGAAGAAAAAAGAACGATTTGTTTTGGGATTGAGGCTGATAATTTGAAACGGCTCCAGACTTCCGGCCGCGTCATAAAGTAATAGATCAGCGCCACTGGCATGACGACTGAAAATTGAAAAATTCACTCCAGCATCGTTGACCGTTGCACCAGGCGGAAAATATGAGCCATGGCTTGCTTTATACGAAAGAGTCACTGCAATTCACTCCATAAAATTTTGGCTTGGCCATCAATCGCTTGATATAAAGTGACTTTCAGAAGTGTTGCGATTGAAAAATAGGTAACTTTTAACCTAAAGAGAGTCCGTTTACGCCCACTAAGTGCCAGCGCGATTGCGCAAATGCTCGGGCATATAGCTTCGATCGCCCAAAACTTCCAGCATCGGTCCATAAGCAGCAAACTTGATAATGGAAACGGAAGCAGCCGGAGCGTTGATACGATCCCGATAACGGCCTACATCAATCCCCAACAGGCTGCAAAGAATGATGCGTATGGTAGCCTTATGGGATACCACCAGCACATTGCCGGTCTTGTATCCGGACTCGATTTCCGTAATCACGGGAAGGGCGCGGGCGGCAATCTGAATAGCCGTTTCGCCGCCCGTCGGCGGATTCCAGGCAGGATCAGTCTGCCAGCGTAGATAGTCCTGCTCGTAATGTTGCCTGACAGTGTCCAACTCCTGATCTTCCCACGCTCCATAACTGATTTCGCTAAGTCCATCCCTGATCTGCAGGGTCAGGCCCAAGGCGTCGCATAAAGGCTGTGCTGTCGCTATCGCTCTTTTCATCGGGCTGACATAGACATCAGTCCAGGGTATCGAGCGATGGGCTTCGGCAAAAAATTGCGCCATTTGCCTGCCTTCCGGGGTAAGTTCGGCATCGAGCGCCCCGCAATAAGCGCCGCGTTGGCTGTACGTCGTTTCGCCATGACGAAGCAAATAGATTTTCAGTGTCATGCTGTATTACTCCTTGGCTGGCAAGACAAACTCAGCAATTTAAGGACGACAGTCAAAAAGACTTTTCAAACGCTTGCCGGTCTATTAAAACTGATAGTCAGTTCACCGGGCTTGGCAAGATCGCCATGCAAACCGACACCACGGCGATTAGCCGCCAAGTGCCGCAGAATTTTGTAAACGTCTTCAATCTGATCACTGGCGTCCGCTTTTTCCGCTAATGCCGCCAATTCCAGAGGCTGATCCGTGGTTTTCAAAACGGAGAGAATTTTCCGTTGCAGCCCCAACAATGTCTCGGCGGCCTTTTTCCCTGCTTCTACACCGGGCTGATGATAGGCATTGACGTTGATCAAAGAGGCATAAAATCCAACGGCGCGTTCGTAAAGGGCGATCAGGGCACCGACCGATTGAGCGTCTACCCGTGTAATCGTTACGGTAATCGAATCCCTTAAATTCTCGAAAAGCGCGTGCCGCGTACCCTGTAAAAATCCGGAAAGAAAGTCGCCGCTGGTTGCATCGGTATCGACTTCAATGGAGGGTCCCGCCCGGTACTCCAGCACTTCTATGAAAGTCACAAAGAAATTCGCCACGCCTTCCCGCAATTGCTGAACATAGGCGTGCTGGTCCGTGGACCCTTTGTTGCCGTAAACCGCAAGTCCTTGATGGACCGTGTTGCCGTCCAAGTCCTTTTCTTTGCCCAGAGACTCCATCACCAATTGCTGCAGATAGCGTGAAAACAGCAGCAGAGCGTCTTTATAAGGTAAAACCACCATATCTTTTTCACCCTTGCCGTTGCCCGCATAATACCAGGCAAGGGCCAGCAAAGCGGCCGGATTGCGCTTGATCTCAGGTACGCGGGTGGCAATATCCATTTCCTTTGCACCTGCTAACAGCGCGCGGATATCAATCCCCAGCAGCGCAGCCGACAGCAATCCTACGGCAGACATCTCGGAAGTCCGCCCGCCTATCCAGTCGAACATGGGGAATTCTGCCAGACAGCCTTCAATTCGCTCCAGCTCATCTATTTTGCTGACAGCCACGGCATGGGCAAGAAAATCCAGGCCTTGCTGCTCGTATGCGCGCTTCACTTCCAGCATGGCATTGCGGGTTTCGGGCGTCCCGCCGGATTTGCTGATGACTATGACTAGGGTACTGTTGAGCCGGTCATGCAGCCGATTGATGATCCGATCGATCCCTGCGGGGTCGGTGTTGTCGATAAAGTGTATAGCGAGCGGTGGAAAATCGGTTGACAGCGCGTCGGCTACAAATTGTGGACCGAGCGCGGACCCGCCGATCCCGATAGAAAGTATATCGGTGAACTTTGGCGCTTGTGGCGGATGAATCGAGCCCTCATGAACCTTCTTGGCAAAAGCCTCGATGCGATCAATGTTCTCCATGATCTGATTTTTCAGTTCCGATGGCGCAATTTCAGGGTTACGCAACCAGTAATGCCCGACCATTCGGTTTTCATCCGGGTTGGCAATTGCGCCTTGTTCCAATGCCTCCATATCTTTAAACGCTTTCGCAAATTTTGGCTGTAGAGACTCCACCAAACTTTCGCTGAACCGCATCCGGCTGATATCAAGATACAATTCCAAGTCTTTGTGAAAGTAAAACCAATCTTGGTAATGCCGCCAAAGCTCTTGTGAGTTCATTGATTTTTCTCCAAATAACATAACTGATATTACGCGTGGGCTGTTTCATCCTGTTTGCCGCGCCGAGCACCGCAGCTTTCGGCGAGAACAGCCCGCAGGGGCGCTGC
>NZ_JADMKV010000082.1 GCF_015476545.1 Methylobacter sp. BlB1
TCGCCCTTACAAGGCGAGGGTCGGGGGTTCGAACCCCTCAGCACCCACCAGACTTTGGAGTGGTAGTTCAGTTGGTCAGAATACCGGCCTGTCACGCCGGGGGTCGCGGGTTCGAGCCCCGTCCACTCCGCCAAATTAAAGCCCCGTACCGGTATCTGGTTCGGGGTTTTTTTTTGCTTAAATTTTAGCCGTTTTCTTTAGGATAGAGCGTATGCTGACAAGAATTAGAGAAAAAGCGCAAGGTGCTTTTGCATGGGGCATCTTAATAATAATTTGCGTGCCTTTTGCTTTATGGGGTATTCAAAATTATTTGGATACAGGGAAAGAACCGCCGGTCGCTTCCGTAGGCGATAGGGATTTTTATCAGCAGGATGTCAACAGGGCTTATGAACAGTACAGTCAGAATCTCCAGGGACTCAATATTGATGAACAGACACTGAAAGCACAGGCCTTGGAAAAGCTGATAAAGGATGAGGTTTTGCTGCAGCATGTGCGTTCCGAGGGGCTTGTCACCGGCGACAACAGGGCGCGCGAATTCATTAAATCTCTGGAATACTTTCAAGTAGACGGTAAGTTCGATGAGAACCGTTATAAGGCTTTACTGAATTCGCAAAGGATGACATCCGGCGAGTTTGTAAACAGAATCAAGAACGCGCTGGTAATGGAACAGTTTCAGCGCAGTATCATCGATAGCGGTTTTGCTACTCAGCATGATGTAGAAAGCTTTTTTAAAATTCAGAATCAGCAGCGTGATGTAGCTTATGTGACGATTCCGGCACAGAAACCGGCAGAGCAGCCTTCAGAGGAAGAGGTAGCGGCTTATTATCAGCAGCACCAGGACCTATATAAAGTGCCTGAGCAGGTTTCCATAGAGTACGTAGAGCTGTCGCTGGAAGATATCGCTAAAAAAGTTGCCGTAACGGATGAAAAGTTGAAGGCATTCTATGAAGAGCATAAGGATCAGTATGCGACTCCTGAACGGAGAAAGATCAGCCACATCCTGTTTGCCGTCAATGACAAAACAGATGAAAAAGCAGCGCTGGAAAAAGCGTTGCAAGCAAAAAAAGAACTGGCGAATAAAGACTTCGCCAAGTTAGCCGCTGAAGTTTCAGACGATAAATTAACTGCTAACAAGGGTGGCGATTTAGGTCTGTTTACTTCCGGCGCAATGGAAAAACCGTTTGAGGATGCAGCAAATTCATTGAAACTCGGCGAGGTGTCAGAGCCCGTTAAAACAGCATTCGGCTACCATCTGATCAAGGTGACCGAATTAGTGCCGGGCGATGTCAAGTCATTTGAAGCTGTTAAACCGGAATTAACCAAGGCTTATCAAAAAGCGCAAGCCGAAAATACTTTTTACGAGTCCGGTGAAACATTGACCGAGATGAGTTATGAAAACCCTGACAATCTGCAAACGGTAGCGGATACGTTAGGCCTAACCATTAAAAAAACAGCGCTATTCACCAAGGATAAAGGCGAAGATATTGCCAGCGACCCCAAAGTACGCAGCGCCGCATTCTCTGAAGAAGTTCAACAAGGCAATAACAGCACACCTGTAGAATTGGGGGCTGAGCGCTTGGTGGTATTACGCATGCTGGAGCACAAGCCTGCGGCTACGCGTGATCTGAATGAAGTTAAACAGCAAGTCATAGAGACCTTGTTGAGTGAAAAAGCCAAACAACAGGCTGCCGAAAAAGCGCAGCAGGTAAAAACGCGTCTGCAGGCCGGCGAATCCATTGATACGGTAGCGGCTGAAAACAAGTTAACAGTCAAGAAAATGGCTGATGTAACACGCAACAACGGTGAATTGCCCTGGCAGTTGAATCAGGCAATCTTTAAGGCGGCCAAGCCTGTTGGCGATAAACCGATAATCTTTACGGCAGCATTGCCTTCCGATGAGCAGGCGGTAGTGAGTTTGTCCAAAGTCAAAGAGGGCGTCATGAGCGAGGATGACAAGAAGCAGCTTGAGTTGGCATCAAAGAATATTGCCAGGGCTTTTGGTCAGAATGAGTTCAATGCGGTCATAAATAGTCTACAAGCAAAAGCCGATATTTCGGTGAAGAAAGCTCAGGCTCAGAATTAGCCGCTGGACAAGCAATAAAAAAGGGAGCGTAAGCTCCCTTTTTTGTGCCGCGAAAATAAACGCTTAAGAGGCTACATAGCCAGCAATATTATAGCCGGCGTCAACATAAGTGATTTCACCCGTAATGCCGGAGGCCAGATCTGAGCACAGAAATGCCGCCGCGTTGCCGACTTCTTCAATCGTCACGTTTTTCTTCAACGGCGAAGCATCGGCCGCTTTGCTGAGCATGGTTTTGAAATCGTTGATGCCTGATGCAGCCAGTGTTCTGATTGGGCCTGCGGAAATTGCATTCACGCGAGTGCCTTCGGCGCCCAGGGCGACGGCCATATAGCGGACGTTGGCTTCCAGGCTGGCTTTGGCCACGCCCATGACGTTGTAGTTGGGCATGACGCGCTCCGCACCCAGGTAGCTTAAGGTCAACAGAGAGCCGTTACGGCCCGCCATCATTGCTCGGCCGGCCTTGGCCAGAGCAGTAAAGCTGTACGAGCTGATATCGTGAGCGACTTTGAAATTTTCCCGGGTCGTGGCAGTGACGAAGTCGCCTTCCAGCGCATCACGCGGGGCGAAAGCGACTGAATGCACGATACAATCCAGGCCATCCCAGTGCTCGCCAAGCTTTTTAAAAACGTTTTCAATGTGTTCGTCGCTGCTGACGTCGCATTCAACAGTAATGTTGGAACCGCATTCAGCCGCCATGGTTTCAACCCGGCTCTGGAGCTTTTCATTTTGATAAGTAAAGGCCAATTCCGCGCCTTCCCGGTGCATGGCCTGGGCAATGCCCCATGCAATTGAACGGTTACTGGCTAAACCCACAATCAAGACACGCTTGCCTTGCATAAAACCCATTAGACATTACCTCTTTAATTTAAATGGCTTGTTGATATAGTATCGGAAAGTATCTATGATCCATCTAATGATGTCCAGCACTTTGTCGGCCCTCGGCTTTTATGTTTTTAGCCATGTCCTGGATCTTATCGTAAATCCGCTACAATCTTATTCTTGCCGAATAATACCGATCCGGCGGGAGTCTTCTCTAAAGTCAGTGAGACAAGCTAAATGACGGCGTTGATTTATCACAGCAATCAATACTGATTGCATTTGTCCGCGCTGTCCTTTAAAAAACTCCGGCATAAGGTTAAAGTAAGCATCAGTGGCGATTTAAAAGAATAGAATGGACTTTTTGAACAACTAGGCTATGTGTCCTATTTAGCGCTATTCAGGATCGGCCGCAAAGGTATTGCCTAAGCCAACGTTAAAATTCTTAGACACACAGAAAACATGCAAAAACAACTGACTACCCGAGACTGGATTCTCTATTTGCTCCTTAGCTTGCTGATATTATTGCTATTGCTGGCCATGTATCAGATCGACCGGCAGTGGTTGAAGCTCACCGAGATGCAAACCGCAATGTCGGAACAGGCAAAGGTCATGCGCGAACTGCGCAGTTCTATGGCCTCCGGAGCAGCGCTTGCCACATCACCATCAACTTCGACAGTAGCTGAAGAAGTCGCTCCAGCCTTCAAGCGAGCCTATGCCGCTACACGTCAGCCGGATTATGCCCAAGGCGATTGGAGCGTAGAAGCTTTCGCTACCAACATTAAGACCATCACACCGCTGATTTCTACCGATGCCTATGCGTCCAATGTGCAGAGCTATGTGTTGGAAAGTCTGATTATCCGTAACCCCGACACACTGGAATGGGAGGGTTTAATCGCTAAAAGTTGGAAGATCAGCGATGACGGCCTGGTGATCAGTTTCAAATTGCGCGAGGATGTGAATTTTTCTGATGGTGAACCATTGACAGCCGAGGATGTGGTTTTTACCTTTGATTTTATTATGAACGAGGTAATCCAGGCCCCGCGTGATAGGGCATACCTGGAAAAGATCCAGAATGTGAAGGCCAACGGCAAGTATGAGGTTGTGTTTACCTTCAAAGAACCCTATTTCGAAGCCCTATCTCTGGCGGGCGGTATGTCGATCTTGCCCAAACATTTCTACTCAGTCTATTTGAAGGAGTCACAAAAGTTTAACGAATCCAAAGGCTTATTGTTAGGCAGTGGACCTTATAGACTGGTCGATCCCAAGAATTGGACACCGGACAAGGGTAATGTGGAACTGGTGCGCAACGAACGTTATTGGGGCGATGTGCAGCCCTCGTATAATCGAGTTCTGTGGAAAATCATTCAGAACGACAGCGCGCGACTGACCACCTATCGCAATGGCGACATTGATTCCTACTCAGCTCGCCCGGTCGAATACCAACAACTGAAAAAAGATGCGCAGATCGTCGCCAAGAGCCAGAATTTCGAATATATGCCGCCGGTGGTCGGTTACAGCTATATTGGCTGGAATCAGGAGCGCGCCGGAAAGCCGACTCGTTTTGCCGATAAGCGGGTTAGGCAGGCACTGACTTACCTGACCGATGTTAACCGTGTCATCAAGGATGTTTTCTTGGACTACGCCGAGCCTGCCGTCAGCCCGTTCAGCAAGGCCAGCAAACAGCACGATAGCGCACTACAGCCTTATAAATTTGACGTGGACAAGGCCAAAGCCCTGCTAAGAGAAGCCGGCTATGAAGACCGTAACGGCGATGGGGTACTGGAAGATAAATCAGGCAAACCCTTCGAGTTTAAGTTGACCTATCTCGAATCGAACGAAGACACCAAACGCATGGTGTTATTATTAAGAGACTTGTATGCCCGCGCTGGCGTGCGGATGATTCCGTTCCCGCAGGAATGGCCGGTGATGCTGGAAAATCTCGATAAAAAGGACTTTGATGCGATCACATTGGGATGGACCAGCGGGATCGAAACCGATTTGTACCAGATGTTTCACAGTTCACAGGCAAGCAGCAAAGGCGACAACTTTGTAGGCTACAAAAATCCAGCACTGGACAAACTGATCGATGAGGCGCGCCGCACCGTGGATGAGGGCAAACGCATGCCGTTATGGCAGCAGGCCGAGCGGATCCTTTATGAAGATCAACCTTATACCTTTCTTATGCGCCGTCAGAGTTTGTTGTTTGTCGATAAACGCATCCACAACCTGCAAATGACCAAGCTGGGTTTGAATCTGGGATCATTGCCGATGGAGAATTACGTGCCTGTCGCCCAGCAAAAATATTCACAATAAAGGGATATCTGATGTTGACTTATCTATTGCGTCGCTTGTTGCTGATGATTCCTACCCTGCTGGGAATTACGATCGTGGTATTTACAGTGATGGCAATGTCGCCAGGCGGGATCAGCGCACAGACGCTGGTCGGCGGCATGGATATGAAGCCTCAAGAAAAACAAGCGTTGCTGAATTATTACAACAAGCGCTACGGGCTTGATCAGCCAGCGCCGATGCAATACCTGCGTTGGTTGAATAATGTGTCTCCGATCGGTTTTGTGACTGACGAGCAGGGCAAGCAAGGTGAGTTTTCTTTCAGCAAAGGCATGGATTTAGGAATCAGCTTCCAATATGGACGGCCTGTGTCGGACATTCTCGCTGAACGTATTCCAATCACATTGTTGCTTAATCTGGTCACTATCCCTATTACCTATGCGATCGCGATTATGGTTGGGATGAAATCCGCGACCAGTCGCGGCAGTTCATTTGATGTGGGAGCCAGTATGTCGATGCTGGCTTTGTGGTCTATTCCCACTATGCTGTCCGGCGTGCTGTTATTGGGTTTTTTCGCCAACATTCAGCATTTTCATTGGTTTCCAACTGCCGGCATCAGCAGTCGTGAGGCACAGGACATGCCGTTTTTGCCTCATTGGGAAGAAACCGGTTTTGTGCGCGGTTTTTTGCTGGACAGGTTGTGGCATCTGATACTGCCGGTGATCTGTTTATCCTATGGCAGTTTTGCGGCTCTGGCGAAATTGATGCGGACTTCGATACTGGAAAATCTGCATTCCGATTATGCACGGACTGCCCGCGCTAAAGGACTGGCAGAACATGATGTGTTATGGCGGCATGTGTTCCGCAACAGTCTGTTGCCGTTGATTACGGTATCGGCAGGGCTATTGCCGAGTCTATTGGCGGGCTCTTTGATTGTGGAAAACATTTTTAGCATCAACGGTATGGGACAGCTTGCCGTGGAGGCGGTAAAAGGCCGCGATCGAGAACTGGTGCTGTCGATTACTTGGGTGAGCGGCTTTCTGACTTTGATTGGATATTTGATTGCCGATTTCTGCTATACCTTGGCCGATCCACGGATAAGCTATGATTGAACATGTAGTAAGCCGAGAATCCTTCGCTAGCCGCATTTGGCGCAGGACGCTGGAAGGGGTAGGCGTAAAAGTAGGGTTTGCCTGGGTGATGCTCCTGGTGTTTGCTGCCGTATTTGCACCGTTTCTGGCGAACTCCATGCCGTTGCTGATGAGCAAGGAAGGCGTCATTTCCGCGCCGGTGCTTCAATATTTGAGTGTGGAAGATGTATGGATACTAGCCACGTTTTTTATCGCGCTGGCTGTTTATTTGCTGCGGCGGCTCAGCACCGGTAAGCGCATCCTGCTGTTTATGCTGGGAGCGCTGGTTGCTGCGGTACTGGCCAATCTATTTGTCAAACCGCCGGTATTGCTGATCTATGATAATTTCCGCACTGCTGCTTATACTGAAGTTGATTGGCGGATCATGCCTCCAGTTCCGTATGCTCCGACCGATTATCTGCGCGATTTAAACAGCAGAGGCCTAGAAGCTCCTTTTGCTTCCGAAGGGCGTATTCATCTGATGGGCACTGAAGAGAATGGGGCGGATGTGCTGAGCCGGATGATTCATGCTTGCCGGATCTCGTTGAGCATCGGATTGATTGCCTCCGGAATTGCCTTGTTGATTGGGGTGGTTGTGGGCGGCTTGATGGGCTATTTTTCCGGCATCGTTGATATTTTGGGAATGCGGCTGGTGGAAATTTTTGAAGATATTCCCACGCTATTTCTGCTACTGACTTTCGTGGCTTTTTTTGGCCGCAGCCTATACATGATGATGGTGATTATCGGTGTAACGGGTTGGTCTGGTTATGCACGATACGTGCGTACGGAATTCCTGAAGTTACGCAAACAGGATTATGTGCAGGCGGCGGTGGCTAGCGGTTTGCCTCTCACGTCAATTCTATTTCGACACATGCTGCCAAATGGGGTGGCTCCTTTGCTGGTAGCCGTTAGTTTCGGCGTGGCGGGTGCGATTCTGTCAGAGGCGACTCTGAGCTTTCTAGGGCTTGGGGTGGTGGACGCTCCCTCTTGGGGACAAATGCTGGATCAGGCAGTCAAGTCGTCGACTTTTAACTGGTGGATGGCGGTATTTCCAGGCGGAGCGATTTTCATGACCGTGTTTTCCTATAATTTGATTGGCGAGGCATTCCGCGATGCGATCGATCCACAGCTTGCGCGCAAGACAGGGGGTGATAAATGAGCCAGCCGTTGCTGGAAGTTCGCAACCTGCGCACTTATCTACAATCGGGCGATCGGGAAGTTAGAGCGGTCGATGATGTCAGTTTCAGCATACCCAAAGGCGAAACTTTTTGTCTGGTGGGTGAATCGGGCAGTGGCAAGTCAGTCTGCGCGTTGTCGGTGATCCGCCTGTTGCCGCAAGGAATAGCCTCGCATCCGAGCGGTGAAATAGTGTTAAACGGCCAGGATTTGTTGAAGCTGGACGATCCACGAATACGCGCAGTTCGCGGTTCGCATATCGCGATGATTTTTCAAGAGCCAATGACCTCGCTGAATCCTGTATTGACTATTGGCGAGCAGATCACGGAGACGCTGCAACTGCACTACCCGGATATGAGCGATGCTGAAGCTGAACAGCGTACGATCATGGCATTGGAGCAGGTGCAGATCCCTCATGCTTCCAGCCGATTCCGCGATTATCCGCACCAATTGTCCGGCGGACAGCGACAACGGGTGATGATAGCAATGGCTTTGGCTTGCAAGCCCCAATTGCTGATTGCCGATGAACCCACTACGGCGCTGGATGTAACAGTGCAGGCCGAGATACTGCGATTGATGCGCAAACTGCAGGATGACACAGGCATGAGCATGCTGTTTATTACCCACGATTTTGGCGTGGTGACACAGATGGCGCAGTGGGTTGGCGTGATGCAGCAGGGCAAGATGGTGGAAGTCGGTTCCTGTACGGAAGTTTTGCGCAACCCGCAACATCCATACACTCGGCAGTTACTGGCCGCTCTGCCGGAAAATTTGGCGAAACCGGTACGAGGGCGATCGCTTTCTCAAAATGCAGCGGGGGAATTGGCGGCAGATCAAGCGCCGCTGGTGCAGATCCGCGATCTGAAAGTCTGGTTTCCGATTAAAAAAGGTTTGCTTCGCCGCACCGTCGACTATGTGCGTGCGGTAGACGACGTATCGTTAGATATTCCGCAAGGCGAAATCGTGGCACTGGTCGGCGAGTCCGGTTGCGGCAAAACGACATTAGGGCGGGCGGTACTGCAATTGGAAAAGCCGACTGCCGGCAGCATTCAGATACAAGGGCAGGAATTAATCGGACTTTCCGCCGGCGAATTGAGGCCGTTGCGGCGCAAGATGCAGATTGCCTTTCAGGACCCGCAGTCATCGCTGAATCCGCGCCTATTGATCGAAACAACACTGGCTGAACCAATGAAAGTTCATGGCATAGGGGCAAATCATGAAGAACGGATCGAACTCGCCGCACAGCTCTTGGAAAGTGTGCAACTTAAGCGCCATTTCCTGTGGCGCTACCCGCACGAATTTTCAGGCGGACAACGGCAGAGAATTGGTCTGGCGCGCGCGTTGACACTGGATCCGGAATTTATTGTCTGCGATGAAATTACCAGCGCACTGGATGTTTCCGTGCAGGCGGAAATACTGCAGTTATTGCTGAGTATCCGCCAACAGCGCAACCTGAGCCTGTTGTTCATTACCCATAACATTGGCGTAGTTGAATATCTGAGCGACCGGACAGTAGTGATGTATAAAGGCAAAATTGTGGAGCAAGGTTTAACTGAACAGGTTTGCTCCCATCCGCAGCAGGCTTATACCCAAAAGCTACTCAGTGCGGTGCCCAGGTTGAAGGTGGAAAACAAGCCTTTTCTGAAGCTAAATAAAGAAATAGCTTTGTAGAGCTGCCGCTAATCGGTTCTTGATGACGAAAGGCTTCGTCATAGCCACTCCCAAGGTTGCCTCTATGCCTCCCGCCCCTATGACAATAGGGGCGCACCACGGCCTTTGCTGCGGAGATTTAGCTAATTGATGCTTTCTGTCTTTATGGAGACCCCGGCAGTCAGCGCGCAGTCTTCAGCAACTACCATCCGTATCATCATGAGCCGAGAGCTGATTTGGCAAAGAAAGTGGAACGATTGACATGGGGGTAGAGTCTTTTAGGCAAGGTAACGTTGAAATTCTTATTCCTGAGGAGGCGTTATGGCCGCAAAACTGTGCAGTTCGAAGGAAGTTTTTCTACGTAAACGATGGATGAAGGCAAGAGAAGGACTACTGTCATGGAGGATGCCGCTATGAGCTTCTGGGACAGAGACAGGATGCCGGACAGCGAAAGGGCGGATATGGAAAGATTCGGAGCCCGGAGCATAAGTGGGCTGCTGACTAGGCGGACGCTGATCGTAGTGGCTGCGGCTGCGACAATCGTGTTGCTGCTGTTAATGGTTTGGCAGGTGGCCCAGATTTTACTGCTGATTTTCGCGAGCATGTTGCTGGCGCTGTTTCTGCGCACCAGCGCGGTTACCATTAGCGAAAACACATCCCTGACGGTGAATGCCTCACTGATACTGGTGGTTCTGATTCTGGCGAGTGGGGTCACACTCATTGGGTCGCTGTATGGTCCTGATATTGTTACTGATTTTTATCAATTGACGCTTCAGTTGCCCACTACAATTGACAGAATGCGGGATAGCCTCGGGCAATACGAGTGGGCGCCCACGGTGCTTGATTCGATGGCCAAAGTGGGGCACGCCCTGACCAATCCTCAGCAGTTGGCCAGAATTGCCGGGGTTTTTTCGACCGCCTTCGGAGCGCTCGGAAGTAGCTTCATTGTTATCGTGCTAGGTCTTTATTTCGCTATCGAGCCGAAAACCTACATCGATGGTGTTGCGCGCCTGTTCCCTCAGCTTCACCGGGGACGTGTTTATGAAGCCTTTGACCGGATCGGGAGTGCGCTCCGCTGGTGGCTGCTCAGCCGGCTCGTGTCGATGCTAGCTGTAGGCCTGTTGACCGTGATCGGACTGGTCATGTTAGGGATGCCGCTCGCTTTCATCCTGGCTTTGGTGGCCGCTATTCTGGATTTTATACCGCACATCGGGCCGATTCTGGCAACCGTTCCTGCGGTCATGGTAGGCTTGGGCCAGGATGGATCGACGGTATTGTACGTCATTATTCTTTATACCGTGATTCAAGGACTGGAAAGTTATCTGCTCACGCCTTACCTCCAGAAGCAGATGACATCGATAGCGCCGGCTTGGCTGCTGGCCGCCCAGCTTGTACTGGGGACAGGTTTCGGTATCCTGGGGTTTCTGCTCGCGCCTCCGTTGGCGGTCGTGATCATGGTGCTGGTACAGATGTTCTATGTACGGGACGTGCTGGGCGAAAAGATGGAACTGCCCTGATGGCCTGGTTTCACTAGCCATTCTTTATCTAGCTGAGGGGGAGCTCGGCGGGCGCGTCCATAAGCTGTGCCGCATCCCCCGCTTCATCAATAACTTGTAGGCCTTCTTCTCCAAGTCGGCAATATATCTAAGTATTTGCCCGTCTGCCTCGATTAGTTAGATTGTGATATGTTCGCCCATTACGGAAAAAATCATGATGCACATCCCATGGGCCATAGGCCGAAATGGCGATTGATGCACCAACAATAGAAAGGCGATCTAAATTGACGGAAAAATCTCGCCGTAGTGGGGCAATTTATCCTGGCATCATGACGAAATGTAAACAAAAGGATCGCACGGAGCCCTGTTTACTCAACAAGTAACCGTGAATTTATTCCTTAATAGTTAAGGAGGCGATATGTCTGTAAATCTATTCGATTCGAAGGGGATGTCTCTCGAGAAACAACGAATGACCTGGAAGGACATGGTACAGCCGCCCATCAGCAAGCTCGACGATGAAGCTTTTACTCGCGTGAGAATCATCCTCACTAATGGACTGGAAGTAGAAGCGCTGCGCTTCCAGCACCTGTGCGCACGCATGAACAAAGATCTGCAGGTGCCGCTGGCGAAAGTCCGGCGCGTCGAGCAACAGCAACAAACGACCATCAATTGGCTCATTTCATCCGACCACTCTCCGCTGGAAACTACTATTGCTTATGAGCAGGTCGCCGTCGAGGTTACGGCCGCCGTGGCGCAAAACGAGCCCGATCCTTATTTGGCCCAGGTCTACCGGTTCGGCTTGCTGGAGGACTTCGACCATCTCTACCGGTACTCGGCGTTGCTCGATCGTCTGGAAGGCAAGGATGCGAACAACATCCTCCAGTCCCATACTGATATTATTCCGGGCCGGCCTACCGTGGACGAGCACCGGGCGCCCGAAAATGATCTGCGCAATCCTTATGATCGCACCAAAGCGGATACGATCAGCAAACTGCACGCCACGACCATCATGGCCGCCGAGTATCAGACCCATGATTATTATGCCAACATTGGGCCGACCTATGCAGATCCGGTCGCGCGTCAGTTGTATGCCGAGATCGCCTCGATCGAGGAGCAGCATGTCACGCAGTATGAATCGATCATCGATCCTGATGAAACCTGGCTGGAGAAATGGTTGATCCATGAAGCGACCGAAGTTTACAACTACTACAGCTGCGTGGAACAGGAGACGAATCCGCGCATTAAGGCGATCTGGGAACGCTTCCTGGATTATGAGCTCGGGCATTATGCTTATGTATCGGAACTGGTCAAGCAGTATGAGCGCCGGGACCCGTCCGAGATTATTTCTCAAACATTGCCCGATCCGATGCCGTTCAAGAGCAACCGCGAATTCGTACGGCAAACGCTCAAACAGGAAGTGGATCTGCGCACCAGCGGCACGCAGTTCGTCAGTAAAGACAAGGAGGACCAGGCATCGCTGGCTTACCGGCAGCACATCAATTCTGATGGTTCGCCATCTCAAACGGTCGCTGAAGGATACCAGTGGACTCCCGGCACAGAACTGAATCGTAAAGTTGCTTAACTACAGACTTGTGTAGGAGCTGAAAAATGAACCAACCCGTTGAAATGAGCATCCGAAACCGAACCGGCATCGATATGTCGCCTGTCGACAGCCAGAAGATGATCGATGCGGCCAACGCCTACTTGCCGAGCTCCCGCGGAGACGGGGCAGGTATCGCAGCCGTTGAGGCCAACTATATCAAAGAAGCCGAACCCGTGGGTTCGGTCCCTGTTCCGGGTACGTTGAAAGGCGCGGCCCAGGCAACTATGCAGTTACTTGCCGGCAGGAATGCCCAAGTTCTGATCGACAAGCTGGGCGAGCGCCTGGCTTTTGAACGGACGGGCACACGGCTCTATGATTACTTTATCAATAAATGTCAGACGGCACCTAAACCGGATGACTCGCCGATTTCCATTGATATGCTCAAACGATTCAGGCATGAGGAAGCCTTGCACTTCAAAGTAGTCGCTGGCGCGCTAGAGTCTTTGGGAGCCGATGCCACTGCGCAGACGCCCGGCGCCGATGTCAGCGCCGTAGCATCAAGCGGCGTGCTTCAGGTTTTAAGCGATCCGCGCACATCCGTGGATCAATGCCTGGAAGCGATGCTGAATGCCGAATTGGTCGATAATGCCGGCTGGGACCTGCTGGTCAAGCTGGCCGATGACATGGGGCTTGATGACATGTCGAAAGACTTTCAGGCGGCGTTGAATGAGGAGGATGAGCATCTGATGGAGATACGGCAGTGGTATGAACAGATCACGCTGAAACAGGCGGGCGCGATATAAATCAGACAGCCGTTTTTGAGCCTGTGATGGCCTGCCTGATCAGGCCTCATTTTCATGAAAACTCAGTGAAGCATTCGAAGGGCGAGAAGACTTTGACTTTATTTTGCTTCGCGCCCTTCCTATCTTCGCAGTGAAAATCCTTTAGTTACGCACAGCATTGCAGGTTTTCTCTGGAAACGGCGATATGTCCGAATTTGTAAAACGGATAGGCGAGTGGTGCACGGCCATTATCGAGACGACCGCGGCGTCGTCCTGATTGCCGTTTTGGCCTTGTATACGCTGGTCTTTGCGGCATTCCGGCTTTATAACCACGCTGATGCTGAAGAAGTTTTCCGCGATACACGTCAGCGTCTCGGGCGCGGCATCCTGTTGGGCCTGGAGCTTTTCATCGCGGCCGATGTCATTCATTCCGCTGTGGTGGAGGTCAACTTCGAGACGGTGGGCGTATTGGCCATCATCATCGTCATACGCACTTTCCTGAGCTTTTCGCTGGAAGTGGAGTTGAACGGCCGCTGGCCCTGGCAGAACAGAGAATAGCGGCTCAATGCCTATGCTGCATGCCGCACGTGTCGGATTTTCACCCTTAATGTGGGATACAGCACTGAACCGCAGGCACATTTATCTTATGTTCTTCCTATGCATGATAGAGGCCTGTCTTACACGGATAACGTTTTTTCATTATATCCAATAGCGAATCAGGCAGTGGAACAGCACATTTTTAGGAGAAAAACCATGACCAAGGTGCTTGTACTGTATTATTCATCCTATGGCCACATCGAGCGCATGGCCGAGGCTGTCGCCGAAGGTGCGCGAGAAGCCGGCGCCGAGGCGGTCATCAAGCGCGTGCCGGAACTGGTGCCGGAAGAGGTCGCCCGCAAGTCCGGCTATAAAATGGACCAGCCCGCGCCTATCGCGACTGTCGATGAGCTGCCCGAATACGACGCCATCATTTTCGGCACCGGCACGCGCTACGGCAATATGACGGCGCAGATGAAGAATTTCATCGATCGGACCGGATCGCTCTGGCTGAACGGCTCGCTGGTCGGCAAGGTCGGATCGGTCTTCACATCCACGGCAACGCAGCACGGCGGCCAGGAGTCAACCATACTGACGTTTATTCCGGTGCTTCTGCACCTGGGCTTCATCATCGTCGGCCTGCCTTATGCTTTTCAGGGGCAGATGGGTGTTAATGAAGTGATGGGAAATTCGCCTTACGGCGCCTCGACCATCGCCGGCGGAGACGGAAGCCGCTGGCCGTCGGCCGTGGAACTGGAAGGCGCCCGCTACCAGGGCAGGCATGTGGCGCAGATAGCGGCGAAGCAGAGTTCGGGCGGACGTTGAGGCGTGAATAGGGGTGGCAGGCGTGAGGGCGACTAAAGTCGCCCCCACAATGCTTAAACGCGCTTGCCAAGGCGCTCGGCCAATCCCCGCATGGCGGGGGATGGATCATCCTTCGACAGATGCACATTGATGAGACTGGGCGATGACTGCTGCGCAAAAGCCCGGTTCAGGCAGTCCTCAAATTCATCCTCGGTGCTGGCCGAATAGCCCGCCAGTGGGCCGAATACCTCGCCCAGGCGCTCGAACTGCCAGCATGCAATGTCATTGAACGGGCCGTCGAGAATATAGCGTTCAGTACTGTAGCCGCAGTTATTGAAAATAATCACGATCGGATTGAGCCCGAAGCGGGCTATCGTCGACAGTTCGGTGCCGGTCATCTGGAAGGCACCGTCCCCGACCAGAACCAGCGTGCGGCGCGTGGGATTAGCGATCTGTGCGCCTAGCGCGGCGGGAACGGCGAAGCCCATGGTGGTGTAATAGGCCGAGGCCAGGAATTCGCTGTTTTCATGCACCCTCAGGTCGATTGCGGCAAACAGACAGTCGCCGACATCGCTGATGACGGCCATGTCAGGCGTCAGGAAGCGATTGAGCCGCGCGATGAGCCGGGCGACTTTCATCGGCTGATTCTTGACGGGGAAATCGAAGGTTGCGGGTTCCGCCGCGACTGCAGGCCCGATCTCGGGGCGCGGCGCCATCCGTTCGTTCAGCATGGTCACGAAATCGCCCAGCAGCACATGCGGATAGCGATGATGATGGATAATGACTTCGTCCTGGGTGGCGCGTATGACCCGGTTGGCATCGAGCTTGGCCGTAAAAATGCCCAGGTCGATGTCATTCATCGTGACGCCCAGCATCAGCAGGAAGTCGGATTGTTCTACCCGATCGCGGGCCAGCGTCGATCCCATCGCGCCTTCATAAATGCCCAGATAGTAAGGGTGGCGCTCGCCCAGAACCGATTTGCCGGTCAGCGTCGCCGCCACCGGCAGATGCGCTTTATCGACCAGATTGAGCAGCTTGTCCTGCAGTCCGCGTCTGTGCAGCTCAACGCCAGCGACCAGCACCGGCGATGCGGCCTTGCCCAGCAATTGCATGGTCTCTTCCACGGCTTCGTTAAGCGAGCCGGCATCGCTGGCGGTCGCAGGTCTCGATTCCGAGGGCATTGAATAACCCTCTACATCCACCCTGTCGCGGGGCAGTTCGATGTATACGGGCTTGCAATGCTCGCGGGCCGCGGCCAGTGCGCGGTCGATCTGGCGGAAAGCCGTGTAGGGATCGTCAAGGACCGCGACGGCGCAGGTTATACGCTCGAATATTTCATGCTGAAACCGGAACGGCCCGAAACGATGATGCAGCAGAGGATGTTCGTGCCGTTCCTTAATGCCCGGCGCGCCGCTGATAACGACTACGGGCGATGATTCGGCATAAGCGCCGGCGACCGCATTGACGACGCTCAGGGCGCCTACGCCATACGTGACGGCCATCGCCCCCAGTCCCCGGCAACGGGCATAAGCATCGGTAGCGAAGGCGGCGGTATCTTCACGGGTCGTGCCGATATGCTGGATGGGGCTTCTAGACAATTGCTGATAAAAGCGCAGGATGTAATCGCCCGGCACGCCGAAGACATGGTGGACCCCGGACTCGTAAAGGCGAGTTAAAAGGTAATGGCCGATGGAAGGATGCGATGACATGAGAAGTACCTCCGGAACCGCTTATCCAGCCTACGGTGGACGCAGTCAGTTTTACTGTTTATAAGGTATTGTTTCCCGGCCTTGACACGAGATCAATACGTGCAGCCGTCTAACGGATGAGTATAGGATGATCCTGTAATGCCGGTCAAAGACTGATCGATCCGCCATTTGCCTAAGCGTCCAAACTGGTCTGAACTAACACCCAATGCCGTTAAAGTTAAGCCGTTCGTGGTGAGCCCTTCGGCTGCGCTCAGGACAGGCTTGTCGAA
>NZ_JADMKV010000083.1 GCF_015476545.1 Methylobacter sp. BlB1
AGTAGATGGTTGTTCAGGCATAAAACTCCTCGGTTTGTAGTCGATTGAAAAAAGGGTTTAACGCGCGCTGTCGTGCAGCAGGCGCGTTAAACGAAAGCAGCGAGAGGTCAAATTATCGCCTCATTCAAATGATAATGATTATCATTTTCTATTGCAAGTGATTTTTATTGCTCTAGGTTTAGTGACAACGTCTGGGAATTACATGTTTTCTGAGAAGACTCCAGCATTCGGCTGAATTATCCATAGTGTTTTGACCGGTATCTGACAATAATGACACGGCTTGATTCGTATCGGTTTCTTACGCAGTTGTAGGGCGAATTCATGATTTGGAACGTACCAGATGTTGGTATCGGCAGGCAGTGCGAATGAATTCGCACCTACACCGCGATTCATATACCGTACTATTCTCAACAATCGGTTTTCATAAAAAACCATCCGATAGAATTTTTTGCCAGTTAGCTTTGACGCTATTGATTGACATTCCGCCGATTCATAGAGTGTCTGCCGGCAGCCGAAATCAGTCCTCAGGGCCACTGGCCATGCATCGTTCATTTTTACGAAGTAACAAAAATGGCTCTTCTTTACAAAGCAAATGATAATCATTATCATTTATTTGTATGGTATTTAATAAAAGGGGGAACGATGATTCACAACCGACGGGTCATGCTTGGCATGACTATAATTCTGGTCAGTTATGCGCAGCAGACTATGGCCGAAACCACAACACTGAATCTGGCGGAAAAAAAGAAACTCACCTTGGAGCAACAGCTAGGCGAAAAAATATTTTTTGATAAAAACCTGTCATCGCCTGCCGGTCAGGCTTGTGCGAGCTGTCATGACATCAAAGCGGCATTCAGCGACCCGATAACAAACTCACCTGTTTCCTTGGGGGCTGTGTCCAAGCGTACGGGCACTCGCAACGCACCGTCGGCAGCGTATTCGGCATTCGCTCCGCAGTTCCACTTTGACGAACAGGAAGGATTGTATATAGGCGGTCAATTTTTAGATGGCCGGGCAGCTAATTTAATAGAGCAGGCCAAAGGCCCTTTTTTGAATCCGGATGAAATGAACAATGCTGATGAGCGCAGCGTGATTGAGAAAATCCGCAAGTCAGACTATGTTCAACTGTTTGAGCAGGTGTATGGTAAAGATACGCTTGATGATACGGCCAAAGCCTACGACAAAGTGGCTCAGGCCATCGTCGCATTTGAGAACACAGCAAGTTTTAACCGGTTTACCTCCAAGTATGATTATTTTTTAGCGGGCCGTGTCGCCTTGTCTGAACAAGAGCAAAAAGGACTGGAATTATTTGAAGATGAAAACAAGGGCAATTGCGCCGCCTGCCATATCAGTAAAACTGAAAATGGCCTGCCGCCGCTGTTTACCGATTTCACCTACGATAATCTGGGAGTGCCTTCCAATCCAAAGATTTTAGCTTTAAAAGGTGCTGATTTCATTGATCTGGGCCTGGGAAAAACAGTAGGCAGTGCGACTGAAAATGGCAAATTCAAAGTGCCGTCATTACGCAATGTCGAGAAAACGGCGCCTTATATGCACAACGGCTTCTTCTCCGATCTAAAAGAAGCGGTGAATTTTTACAATACCAGAGATGTTGACAGAAAATGGCCAGCCCCTGAAGTGGCAGAAAATGTCAATGCTGATGAATTGGGAGACCTGAAGTTAACGGATGAGGAAGTCGATGCCATCGTCGCATTTTTGCGGACATTGACAGATGGTTATCAATTACAGGAAAAAGCGACCTATTCGGCACAAAAAGGGCTTATTGAACTTCCCTACGTCAGGCTGGAAGGCAAGAACAGACCGGACAAGTTTTATGCGGCCCATTTGCAGCAAACAAGTGAGAGTAACTTCGAAGTGACAAGACTTGACGAAATATCGATTAATGATTTTTCACTGGTAGAGTCAATACCTTATTACTCATATGATAATGGACTTCTGGAGGTACCCCAGATAACAAATATTGATAGCTTGAATGCCACAGTTTCCTACACAGGTCAGTTGAAGCAGCTTCCCGATAAAAATGGAAAAATAATGTTTGAGCTAAGCTACGTTAAAACATTGCAATAAAAGCAGCATCCCCGATATTCTTCGGCAGCTTTGATAGTTTCCTGCCGTAAACCACCGGTTTTAGAGCAATCATCTGTTACTTGAAATCACCCGGTAGAGTTAAATATGGAGTTTTATCGATGCTAGAGAGACCCGAAGATGCCGCCCCTTATTTAGAAGATTTCGCTTGCGTGTCGTGATGGCCTTTAAAAGCGGCAAAACCACGCGTGAAGTCGGCGTACACTATCAGTGGCCCGGGCCTTGTCTCGAAAGTGCATTAACTCTGGAAAAACACCGGCAGCGTTTAGAGCAAGCCAATCGGTGGTTATCCGGTTGCCCTGTTGGAAACTTATGAAGCCGTCATCAGGGAACAGCTAGCGCATAGTCCGTCAATAACCCTGAGGGAACTGCAGAATTGGCTGGAAAATGAATAAAGCTTAAGCGTTTCGATTTCGGCCATTGATAAGTTTATCCGGCACAAGCTGGGTTATCGCTATAAAAAACGCTCGTCGCCATGAGCTGCAGCGCAAGGATGTCGCGGCAGCCCGTGAGCAATGGCAAGCCAGGCAACAACACTGTGATCTTTTTCAGCTAGTGTTTCTGAGCGAAACCGGGCTATCTACGGACATGATCCGTCGCTATGGACGGGCCTTGGGTGGTGCTCGGTGTCGGGATGCGGCCCCGGCAAGTCGTTGGCAAACCATGACCTTGATTGCCGGCTTGCGTGCCGATCGGATCGCGGCGCCCTGGTGTGTGGATCAGGCCATGGCAGGGGAGGCCTTCAAGGAATATCTGCGCTTACAACTGAGACCGACTTTAAAGCCCGGCGATCGTATTGCAGCACAAGGGAGGACGATTAAATATCTGCCGCCTTATAATCATGACCTGAATCCGATCAAGCAGGTCTTCGCCAGGCTGAAGGCACTCCTGCCCAAGGCGGAACGCACTTATGAAATGCTCTGGCGCACGGTCGGGCAATTAATGGATCGCTTTCAGGCCGACGAATGCCTGAACTTCTTCAGGCATTCAGGTTATCTTTCCAACTAAAAGATAACCGCCCTAGTGTAGCCCTATTAATGAACCAAGGTAAGCGTCGGGCGCTTGCGCGGTTGCTCAGCGGAATCTGAGCTAAGTTTCTTCGATGCTTCCGCCATCATTGCTGTGAATTTAGAGAATTGCTTCACGTTGAAACGCAACGATATGTTTTGCATATGCAGATACACCACTCCGCATTCTCGGCAAATCAAGACAGCATCGGTGTCGCTTGTCGCCAGATATTCGTGGTTACAGGGCTTTTTAGTCATAAGTTTGGGACCTTTGAGTTATAAATAAGGAATCATTCAGCCATATGAAGCAGTTTTATTGAATTTACTTAACGCCTTTATCGATTTTCGACTTGGTAAGCGACAGCAGCATTTTCCAGACGATTTGTTTTGAACCGAGGTCCAGGCATCTGAAATCTGTAGCATGAATTTGCCCTTTTTCCATTAAAGAGGCCAGACATTCCGGTTCGATTTCCAGCTTTACGGTTAGGGGCGGTCTAAAAAAGGAAAATAAAAATCTCATCAGCAGGCCCTCATTTTTGTTTTACAAATGATAATCATTATCATTTGTAATGTACAGCATTTTTCTGCTACTGAGTTTCTCGGTGATGGTATGCATTGGGCGAGTAGGAAGACCGCGGTATCTATTTGACTGGATATTGTTTGTCAACATCCAATGTTATGAAAACCTCCTGACTCGAAGGATGTGAAGATCTTATTTATTCGGAGGCGAATAGATGAACGGCAGGTGTTCGGCTTTCCAGAATCTGGAACGCACATAAGCTTCAAGATCGATCCCGTCCAGGCCCTGGCGTCCGGATGAACCGTCTTCAAGCGCTCTGGCCAGTACGCGCGCCGCAACGACGATGCTGACTTTACGCAGATCTGCAATGGGCGGATAAATCTGGCCGGATGCAAGATAATGCGCCGCCGTGTAATCGGCCAGCGCATAGGCGGACTCAAGCACCATGGCATCGGTAATCCGCGAACATTCCCCCAACACGGCGGCAAAGCCCAGGCCGGGGAAAATAAAGGCATTATTGCCCTGGCCGACAGGGTAGCTGTGATTGCCATATTCAACATCGGCAAATGGGCTGCCCGTCGCGACTATCGCCTGTCCTTGCGTCCAGGCAATGATATCTTCGGGAATGGCTTCGCAATTGGCTGTCGGGTTCGACAGCGGGAAGATGACGGGTTGCCGGGTATTCCGGGCCATGGCTTTGATGATGGGTTCATTGAATAACCCCGGCATGCCCGAGAGCCCGATCAGGACGGTGGGTCCGGCATTGCTCACGACTTCCATGAGATTGGGAACTTCGCCAGTTATGTGCCAGTTTTCATAAACGTCGGCAAATTGCGCGACCGGCAGTTTGTAAGCATCGGTCGTAATCCCTTCGACAACCAGCCCTCGGCCATCCATGACGAACATCTGCCGGCGAGCCTGCTCGCGGCTCAGGCCGTCGCGCACCATGCCCTCCTGGATCGCGCTGGCGACGCCGACGCCGCCGGCGCCGGCGCCGACCACAACGACAATCTGTCCGGAAAGGGATTCGCCTTTTTTGCGGCAAGCCGATAACAGCCCCGCGAGCGCAACAGCTCCTGTACCCTGAATATCATCGTTAAAGCAGGGAATTTGGTTCCGGTATCGTTGCAGCACGTCAAACGCGACATTTTTGGCGAAGTCTTCCCATTGAATGATGGCTTTAGGCCATTTTTTTTGCACGGCCCTGACGAATTTATCCACCAGCTCAAAGTAGGACTGGCCCCACAGGCGGTTTTCGTGCACGCCCAGATAACGAGGATCTTCGAGCAATTCTGGCCGGTCCGTACCCACGTCCAGATTGACCGGCAGAGTCTGAAAAGGGCAGAGCCCGCCCCCGACCGTGTAGAGCGCCAGTTTTCCCACGCAAATGCTCAATCCGCCCATGCCCTGATCGCCGATGCCCAGTATGGCGGATGCATCCGTAACGACGATCATCCGGATATCGTGCCAGGGATAATTGTCGAGGATGGTTTCAACCCGGTCTATATTTTGGGCAGACAAGGTCAGGCCGCGAGCCGTCGTATAGATCTTGCTGAATTGCTGCACCGCCAGACCGATTGTCGGCGTATAGACAATCGGCGCCATCTCTTCCAGGTGTCGCTCGAGCAGCGCGTAGAAAAGCACCTCGGAACGTTCCTGAACGGCTCTAAGGAACTGATATTTTGAAATGTCATCAAGCTGTCTTCGAAAATTGGCGTATAAACGGTCTACCTGAATTTCAAGAGTGGTCACCTGCGGCGGAAGCAATCCGTCAAGGCCGAGTTCGATGCGTTCTTGCTCAGTAAAGGCGGTGCCTTTATTGGTCGGCGACAGCCGCAGCAGGATAATGCCGCGGGCGGTCACTTCCACATAAGTATTGCCGTTTTTATCCACTTTGTAATCGAAGTAATCACTGAGCCGCGACATAAATATTCCTGATTATTTGAGACGGAATTGCAATGGTACAGACTTAAACTGATACCGCACATGACAATGATTAGATATAACGCATCGGGTTTTTATCTGGACAGTAAAAAATAATTCTCATGACGGAATAAAATGTGATTGACTGAAACGGGGCGGGGGCAAATCTACTCATAAGGCGGATAGGTAATTGCCGTACCTTCAACCTTAGCAAACGGGGTCAGCACATGCAGTTGCCGGCTTGTTTTACTGACGATTTCCTCGACGCGAATGCCGCGTACCGTCAGCGCATCGGCAATCAGCGATCGGTGACAGCGCCACGGCACGGCTTCGGCGCACATCAAGGCGATGCGTTCCTGCTTTGCCTGCCTGATAAGTTCAGCCAGATTGTCAGCAAATTGCTCAGTCTGCATGTAGTCGGCGAAACCGCGGAATGAGTCGTTCCGCCAGCCTTGGTTAGGGGATTCCGGGCTCGTGCGGCGGAAACCTCCCAAACCGGTGGCGTGCGTATAGTGAATGCCAGCGGATTCAAGCGCTTCGGAAAAAATGTCTTGATTGAATTGCGGATTGTGGCGCGAACGCGGCACGGTGCGCACGTCAATAAGATGAGTCACCGAGTGAGTCTTGAGCAGCTCGATGAATGTTTCCACAGGGCGGGTGGAATGCCCTATGGTCAATATGACAGGTTGAGAATCATGCCTCAATTTCTTCGCAAGCATAAAGCGCTCTGATTCTCGCGCGCAGGACAGGCAGAAGCTGTTGCTCAAACCAGGGATTCCGCTTGAGCCATAACGTATTGCGCGGCGATGGATGAGGCAAGGGCAGATACTGCGGCGCATATGCCTGCCAATTTCTGACGGTTTCGGTCAACGACGGCTTGCAGCGACTGCCTAGAAAGTGCCGCTGGGCATATTGGCCGACAAGCAGCGTCAATTCAATCCGGGGCAGTTCGGCCAGCAATCGGTTCAGCCATAAGTCCGCGCATTCACGGCGCGGCGGCAAATCGCCGCTTTTTCCGCGTCCGGGATAACAATAGCCCATGGGGATGATCGCGATATGCGAGGCATCGTAAAACAGGTCCTTGTCTATGCCCATCCACGCGCGCAGGCGCTCGCCGCTCGGATCGTTCCACGGAATGCCGGTCGCATGCACGCGCGTTCCCGGTGCCTGACCCACGATGAGAATGCGAGCCGTTGCCTCGGCGCGCAGCACAGGGCGCGGGCCAAGCGGCAGATACTGCTCGCATGCTCGGCAATTGCGCACGGCTGTCAGCAAGGCTTCCAGAGAGGGATACAAAGTTTCGGTCATGAGAAGGCCTAATTATAGGATAGTGCTTAATGTTTAGTGTCGGATACGGAAAGCTAGGTTCAATCGGGATGGTGCTATTATTTATGGTTGTAGAAGACGGATTAACTAAAGGGAATATGTTGCCAGCGGTTAGGCCGGGAGATACGGTCTTGTTGCAAGGTTATGATAATTATGGCTAATTATAATGGCTTGCATTTGAAAATGGTCGGGCTCGCAATTATCCCGATTTTCGGCTCAAATTAATTGTGACTTTGCGACACGAAGTCGCTTAGAGAAGTTGTTTCCACAAGGTTATCGGAAACTACCCGTGTCACTGGGTGAATCTAAGGGCATGAATCAAGACCTGCCCTGACAACGTAACGAAGCATGGTGAGAGTCGTGCGGGGTGCAAATCGCGAGAGGCGCACCCTCCTGGTAACCATAAACCAGGTGAGTGCCAGATAGCTAGTATGGTGAAGATATCTGAACCTGTGATAAAGACCGTTATTAATGACAAGCGGAAGTGGTTGATACGCTTGAGCAAAAAAGGTACGGGAGGCGGGCAGAACGTTTAGTTGCTGCGTTCTCGCGCCCCATACGCTTCCGGGTCGACAGCAAGCGTCTAACCCGGCGTACTTCCCGAGGGAAACGTGGAAACCCCGTATCGCTCCCGGCCTTGGCCGGGACAGCGTGCCGTGAGGTACGCCTAGGGCGGTGCGGGCTTGGGATGTCAAAAGAAGCGAAGGCCGTGCTGTAATGGTACGGATACGGGTTTAAATGTTACCCGGCACGAAAGTGCGCCCACGTCCGACGGGTCTTTTATTGCAAGAGAAGAGGTAGAACCGACCTTATGAGGAAAAGCAAATGATGACGGCAGCGATGCCTGTTGGTGCATCCTCAGCCGCATTATCATGGGATGCCGTCGATTGGCAGGCTGTGGCAATGCAGGTGAGACGGCTGCAGCTGTGTATTGCAAAGGCAACCCGAGAGCAGCGCTGGGGTAAAGTGAAAGCTTTACAATGGCTGCTCACCCATTCGTTGGCGGCGAAGCTGTTAGCCGTCAGACGGATTGGGCAAAACCGTGGCCGGCATATGGCCGGTATCGATGGCGTCACTTGGAAGATGCCGCAGCAGAAATTGAAAGCCGCTTTGGCTTTAAGGCGCAGAGGCTATCAGGCTCAGCCCTTGCGGCGCATTTATATCCCCAAGAAAAACGGCAAGCAACAGCCGTTGAGTATCCCAACGATGGGCGATCGGGCCATGCAAGCCCTGTATTTGCTGGCCCTGGAGCCGGGGGCGGAAATTATTGTTGAACAATGCTTTGATGTCGGCGGATTTCGCATCCAGTTGCTCCGCCAGGTCCTTGATGCGGTAGCCATGCTGGGCGCCCGCCTGCCTGACAGCTAACTTCAGGAGTGTTCTAACCTCTGGCATAAGCGAAAACGCAGCCAGGCATCGACGCTTAACCGTCCGGCGCCGCTGAACAATAACGTGGCCAGCATCAAAAAGTACATCAGCGGTAGTTTAAAATTGCCATAACCCTGGTCTGTGATAGCGTAACCCTTCCATAACTCGGTCAGCGTATGCCATTCGGCAGGCCAGTGTACGACAGCGATGGCTACCACAGTCAGCACCATCAATGCGGCGCTGAAGAACCGGGTCATGAAGCCCAGGATTAGCGCAAGCGGGGCGATGATCTCCAGGCCGGTCGCCAGGGTCCAATTGAAATCGGCGGTTAGCAGATTGAAGGGAAATGGAAAACTCACATCGGCAAACCAGTTTTCACCTTTGAGTTTTTCCAGACCGGCTTCGCCGAATTCATAAGCCAGCAGTAACCTCAGAAAGATCGGCGCCAAGCCGTACGCATTGCGGTCGAACCAGCCGGAAAGCTTGCCAGGCAAGGCACAAACTTGTTCGATGCCTGATGAAATTAGACTGGCCGCGCGGCTGCCATGGTGGGATGTTGTCAGATTGTTCATGCGTGAGGCTCCAGATGACTTGTGGGGCGAATGTCGATAATAGCGCCTTGGCGGTGTAAATCAATCAATATGCTCAGGCCGAATCGGGTCAATTCTATAAACTGCGTATGCGTTAGCTCTCCTCTCATCGCCTGCAGCGCCTGTTGGCCGGTCAGACCGTCGCCTAACAGCTCGATCAAATGGGCTGTGGCCGGGCTGAGAGCGATGAATCGTACCTGATCGTTGCTATTGCGAAAGCCGAGGATATGGGTGGTCGTAGCGGGTGGTTCAGTGAGCAGGGCGTTTGGCCCTATGTTCTGCACCGGCCACTGGTAATGCAGCAGCTGTATGGCCGGCGTAAACACTGGCACACCGGATAGTAATTGCCCGCTGGTCAGCGGCTTGCTCGTAATCGATTCACTCTCGGCGATTGATAGCTGTAGTTCGATCCACTCAAAGTGCGCCAGCTCTGCCAGAAAGGGTAAATCATTGACATGATCGCGTTCCTGCTGCAGATACTGCACGAATTCATCAGGAATCTGCCGGTAATACGGGGATAGGCAACGATGTTCGGCGATAAAATCCAGCAGCAAAGCCCGCCAGTCATCGGGCGGCAGGATGCGATGAATGACTGGAAAGCAGGCCGTCAAGCTTTCGTCGAATTTGTTGTAAAGCAGATCGGCATACACAGCCAGGCGTTCCGGCGTAAATCCAGCAGGAGATTGGGCTACCCACGGCTGGCGCAGATAATGCAGAAATTGCCGTTGCTGTTGTTGAAATAGCGGTGTCTGGTTCATGCTGCCTCCTCCTTCATGTCATCTGTGCTACGGCAATATACATAACGATTTTGCAAGGCACGTATGCGCTCAACTTCTGAAGTCAATTCGGCCAGCGGCGGGATGTTGCTATCGCGCTCAACCAAAGTTGGAAGCACGCCAAAGCAACGATAGGCTTCGGCCAGTAAATCCCATACCGGCTCGATAGCATTCTGACCATGTGTGTCGATGATCAAGCCGGAAGGCTCCGTATCATGGCCGGCGACATGCCCGTAGACGATGCGCTTGCCCGGCAAGCCGCGTAAAAACGCCACCGGATCGTAGCCGTGATTGACGCTGTTGACGTAAATGTTGTTGACATCCAGATGCAGATGGCAATCGGCCTCGCTCAGTACGGCATTTATGAAGGTTAGTTCATCCATCTCCGCCTGCGGCGGCTGAAGGTAGTACGAAGCATTCTCCAGTGCGATACGTCGCTCAAGCAGATCCTGAGTCAGGCGAATGCGGTCTGCGACATGTCTGACCGCTTGTTCAGTAAAAGGAATTGGGTATAAATCGTACAAATGCCCCTCGTCGCTGCAAAAACTCAGGTGCTCGGTGTACAAAGCAAAATTATGATGGTCGAGAAATTGTTTCAGATCGCGTAAAAAGGCGGTATCCAACGGTGCCGGCCCGCCCAGCGATAACGCCAGACCGTGCGCCACAAAGCGGTAGCGCTCGGTCAGGCGGCGAAACTGCTTGCCCAGCTGACCGCCGATGCCCACCCAGTTTTCCGGCGAGACTTCGAAAAAATCGATGTTGTCCGGCACATCGGCTTGTAGCGCCGGCAACAGCGCACGGCGTAGCCCCAGACCGGAGCCGGCCAGACCAAAAGGATTGGGAATGATCATCGGCAGTTGCTCCGGCTTACTGCTTGGTTTTGGCGCCGCAGCTGCTTTCGGTCATTTTGCCGCTACAGCCGGCTTCCGGCATTTTGCCGCTGCAACCGCCTTCGGCGCTTTTCGTCTTGTTGGCGCCACATTTGCCTTCGCCGCACTTACCTTCGGCCACTTTGCCACTGCAACCGGCTTCAGCGGATTTAGCATCGGCGGCTGCCAGTTGTTGAGCAGGATTAATGGTGGACATCGCAAACGGATTTTTGCCGGCTTGAATAGCGGGCGCTGTGCTCAACAAAGTCGAAGCCAGGGCGCTGCTCAAAGTCAGGGATAAGGTTTTTTTATTCATAAAGACTCTCCGAGTGTTTGATATTTGAAGTGATCAGGACAAGCAATAGTGCCTTCCTGCTCTATCAGTCGGAACAGTTTTTTAATTCCTTACAAATTTTTTCGGCCTGCTGATATCATTCATTGGCATAACAATGCCATCCTCTGGCATTGCAGGCCTACTTTTGTGGCAGGGCCGGGGCTTGCTCATGGCGCTGAAGGCATTGGTGATATTGACGATACGCACGGTTTCAGCAATAGCCTGAAAAAACAATAGGGCAAACTACCTGAAGCCCATCGGACAAAGAGGCACAGTGCAGGATTGGCTTGCTTGCTGGATGAATCGCTGCCGTATTTGCCGGCGGCAGAAAGCAGCGGCACAACTTGGCTGCAGCGTTTAAGAAACAGGTTCTGAATCGGGAACAGTATTATCTGCAGCAACCGGCCTGTCCGTCACTCAGTTGAATCGGCGGACAGGCAACGCTGCCATAGGAGCAGAATACGCAGCAATCGCCCGGCTTCGGTTTCAGCAAGGTATGGCAGCCCTGACATTCATAAAACCACTGGCAGGCATTGCGGGGCATGGTCTCGGTTTTTCGGTAACCGCACACCGGACAGGTTAGCGTGGACTGCCATATGACCTGCTTTGTCATTTGCTTAATGTTTTTTTGCCCGCGCGGCTTTGCAAGTGCTCGGTATAGCGCCGGGCGGCCGTACGGATGAACCGGGTCTGGCGCTGGAAGCTGCGGCAGCGGGAACACATCATTATATGCAAATTGATTTTCAGGCGTTCGCCTAAGCTGAGTTTTCTGTCCAGGCCCTGGGATACCAGCGCCGTAATGTCGCGGCAGCTACGCATGTCGCTTCTCCTTTTTTTGTTTCGATTGATTGAACCAGCGGATTTCCAGACATTCGCGCAGCCGCAGCCGGGCACGATGCATGATGACCCAGTAATTGGCATCGCTGAGGCCGGTTTCGCGGCAGACCTCGTCGGCTTCCAGGCCAACCAGTTCCCGCAGCATGAAGACTCGGCCCATTTTTGGCGGCAGATTGCTCTGGCATGTTTCGTAGATGGCCCAAAATTCCTGCTGCTTGAGGGCTGCTTCCGGATCGTTCCAGGCCCTCGGGCCGCCGTTCCATTGGCCGCTGCTCATGAAAAAATCGACTTCGTCGCCATCACTTTCGTCGGCCTCGCCAAAGCCGATGTCCGAGGTGACGATTTCCCGGCCGCTACGCCGCCAGTGGTCGGCGATTTTGTGTTTCAGGATGCCGATCAGCCAGGTCCGCAATCCGGCTTTGCCCTCAAACGCCGATGCTGATTGCCAGGCGGCCAATAAGGTCTCTTGCACGGCATCGTCGGCCAGTTCATCATCGCGCAGTTGCAGCAAGGCATAGCGGAACAGCACCGGCCGATGCTCGGCCAGCAGGGCTTCGGTTAATTGACTAGAGGATCTAATCCCGGCTTTCAACAACATGCGCCGGCCGCCCTAACAGTACTGGCATGGCGGCCCGATATGTCGCCGAACAAACTCGTGAAACCTATGCAATTAGTTCTGCCGCAATAAGCATAAGCCAAAGCGTAAACACGGGTGAATAAGAAGCTTGTGCGCATGGGAGCTCTCCTTGAGTAATACGACAATATATTTTCAGTCGTAGGATAATCACGAAACCTTACACAAAATATTGGGTTAGCTACTACGCTGATCATTTTCAAACGCGAGCGGCTATACCTGATCGTTCGTTTCATGCCATCCACGCCGATATAGGCCAGGGGAGATTCCGAAAGACCGCTTGAAGGCCTTGCTGAAAGCTGGCGCTGAATCATAACCGCAGCGCTCCGCGACCCGCTCTATGGTCATGCCGGGCTCTTTCAACCAGCGTGCAGCGATCTGCATGCGCCATGAAACCAGGTATTCGATAGGCGAAGCCCCAACAAGCTCGGCGAATTTTTCAGAAAGTACCGTTTTGGAGATGCCTGCCCGGGAGCAGAGTTCGGCAAGCGTCCAGGACTGCCAGGGCTCCTGATGCATCAGCCTGAGCACGGTTTCCAGCCGGCTGTCCTGCATGGCTACAAACACGCCCTGATGTATCAGGCCTTCTTCAAGACAATAGCGCACTACTAAGATAAAAATGCTGTCGCAGAGTCGTTCAACAACGGAGCCGCTGCCAAAGCGGTTGCCGGCGGACTCACTGACAATCAGCTCGATCAACCTGCCCAGTATCTCGCCGGCCTGAGCTTTTCTGATCACAATTTCAGCAGGCAACGCTTGCCATAACGCTGATTTCGGCATGCCCAGCTCAATTTCTCCACAGACAAACCCGGTATCTCCTGCCTCCCAAGTCGTGGCTATAGTGTCTGTCGAGTCAGCCGGTAGATAATCACTGCTATAGGAAAGATAATGCCTTGCCGCATGCGGCAGGAACAAAGCCAAATCGCCGTCTTCCAGCATAAGCGGAGCTTGCCAACTGAGCGAATGCACCCAGCTCTTCCCCTTGCCGACCAGATGAAACCAGATCGAGTGCTGAGAGTTGTGATCGATCAGCCAACGGCCACAAAAACCGCCTGAATAAGCAAGTTTGGCCCGCAAATTCAAGCCATTGATCAGTAAAGTCAACGCATCCAAATCCTTCTCCCGTACGAACGCACATCAATTCCGGAATCCTGAGCATGGGCCAATGGTCCGGAATTCATTAACCTTAATCCATCAACCGCTCACTATAACGCAATTCAATGTTGACGAGCAGGATTGTTCAGAAAATTCCCGGCAATAGGAATTTCCAGCGCAGTAAATCCAGGCACTCTCTAATTCAGATAAGGAAAAAATCATGGGACAAATTCATCTTAAGCAAACCTTCAACCACCCTGCGAATCAGGTATGGAAATGGCTCAAGGATTACGGGAACATTCACCGTATCCATCCGATGATCGGTCGCTCTTATATCGAGGGCGAACGGAGCTGCGGCGTTGGGGCGGTACGCGTCTGCGAAATGAACATGGGTGGCTTTCAGCTCAAAGAGCGGGTGCTGGACTGGCAGGAAAATCAGTCCTATACCGTTGATATCTATGAAACGACCATGTCATTGATGAAGCGTTCTTTGGCTACTTTCGGCGTGCGCGCTACCGGGACGGAAACGTCGGAAGTCTATATCGATATCGAATACACGACCACATGGGGTATCTTCGGCAAGATTATGGATGCGCTGTTCATGAACCCCGTGATGACCATGATGATGAAGCGGATGTTCAGAAAGCTGGATGAATTTCTGAGCAGCTCGCAACAAGCCTCTCTCGGTGTCCATGGATGATCTCTTCCTTCTTACAGAGGAAGAACAAGAAAATTTTATAAGCATATTATGGGAAAAATCATGCTGGCAGACTATCAATTGAAGTTGACAGCAAAAACGATTGAAGATGCTGCGCCGAAAGCCAGAACGGGACTTCAGTAGGCTCAGGAGAAATTAGGCTTTATCCCGAACATGTATTTAAGGATAGCCAATTCGCCAGGGCTGTTTGGTATGTACCAGCTGGGCTATGCGGCTTTCTGGGCGGAATCCGGCTTCACTCCGGTCGAACAGGAGGTCGTGTTCCTGACTATCAGCCGACTGAATGGTTGTGAGTATTGCATGGCTGGACACAGTCTTGCTGCCGATAAGCTGTCGAATGTATCGGGTGCAGTGACTGATGCCATCCGCAACGATACAGAAATTCCTGATGAGAAACTGTCAGCCTTGGCCAAGTTTACCCGGGTGATGGTCGAGCAGCGCGCTTTGCCGCAAACCCGTGATGTCGAGGCCTTTCTTGCCGCCGGATATGGCGAACGGCAGATTCTGGAGATCTCCTGGCCATTGCCGTCAAAACCTTGAGCAATCATACCAACCACCTGTTCCATACGCCGGTGGATGCGATGTTTGCTCCAAAAATATGGAAAGGTCCTTGCAGTACGACTTGTCAAAATGGGATAGTGAAATGAAGGGCATTGTTAATTAACCTGAGTTCGGGATAAGAAAAAGAAGCAGGTTTTTGTTATAAAAAGAGAAAATAAGTTTTCGACGCTAACTTTCTCAAACAAAAAACCTGCTACTGATGAACACACACACTTATTCTGCGATGTGGACGATTTTTGCCGAACCCTTATAGTTGAATGGCAAAAAAATCAACTCATTCAAGGCGAGAAGAAACGCCATCGCCCGCATCGAATGAGTTATAGCGAAATGATCACGATTTTAGTGGCTTATCATCAGTCAGGCTTTCGAACCTTCAAATGGTTTTACCTGAAGCACGTACAATGCTATTGGCAAGCTGAGTTTCCTAACCTGTTGAGCTATAACCGCTTTATCGAACTGATGCCAGAACTGTTGGCGCCGATTACCGCCTTTATGAACAGTCGTCGCGGCGTCTCGGCAGGCATCGCTTTTATTGATTCTACGCCTCTGAAAGTCTGCAAGAATATCCGTATTCCCCGGCACAAAACCTTCGTCAAGGAAGCGGGGCGCGGCAAGTCATCGACCGGCTGGTTTTATGGCTTCAAATTGCATCTGATCGTTAATGACCAGGGCGAGATTCTGTCATTTTGTATCACCGCCGGCAATGTCGATGATAGAAAACCGGTACCCAAATTGGTGAAATCATTGACCGGCAAGCTGTTCGGCGACCGAGGCTATATTTCCAAAAAATTAACCCAGCTGTTGGCCGGCCAAGATATTAAACTGATTACCACCTTGAAAAAGAACATGAAAGCTCAGGCCATGGATGCCTTTGATAAACTACTGCTGCGCAAGCGCAGTATCATCGAAACCATCAATGACCAGCTCAAGAATATTGGCGATCTCGAGCATTCGCGGCATCGTTCGTTGACCAATTATCTGTCAAATACTCTCGCAGGCTTAGTGGCTTACTCTTATCAAGAGAAAAAGCCGGCTCTCAATCTGCGTGAGCTTGATTTGTTACCTTTGGCGCAAACTCTTATCCCGAACTGAGGTTATTTTAAAGTTTGGTGATGATCAGTGCTTTAGCCGTGACGGACGCGGTTAAAGCTTTTATGGAGGATTGCTTGGGATAGCGACGGTGACTCTTCAATTGCAGGGCGAATAAATTCGCCCTGCAAGTGTTCCCGTCAAAATCCAGAGAAGTATTTTAAGCGCAGAACGTTTCGATGCGGCGGATGAGTCCTTGCACATCGAGGCCGCACAGGGCCAGCAGTTCTTCCCGCGTGCCCTGCTCGACGAA
>NZ_JADMKV010000084.1 GCF_015476545.1 Methylobacter sp. BlB1
TGAAGCCCAACAATCCCAATACGCCGGAACCGAACAGCCAGACAGCGGCAGGAACAGGCACGGCCGAAACAGAATTCTCGGCAAAGTAAATATCCTGAATGGCAAAAAAGTCTCCATCCAGTTCAACTCGGCCAATCTTCTCGCCCGCGTTGGCGACGATGCCCCAGAAGCTAAATATGTCTGACAACTGATTGTTAAAAGTCGCTGTTAATATATTGGCTTCGTTGTAGATACGAATAGATTCCAGGGGACTACCAAAGTCGACCAGTCCGAAGCCGACCCCGGAAACGGTGTATCCGTTGGCCAGGAAATCGATATTAAGAATGCCATCCCATGATCCGTAAGGGCCGATTTCCCCCAAGGCGCCGTCGGCATTCACTGATCCAGTATCTGAACCGCCAAAAGCGCCTGCCTTGGTCGAGAAAGTCACATCAGTTGAATAGCTTGTACCATCATTATTAGTGGCGCCAGCGAAGCTGATATGGTCATTTTCGGCACCAAGTGCTGTCAGGAAGTTTGATGACGCCGTATTATGGGTAAAACCGCCGACCGGAGCGCTATAAGTAACAAGAGAGGCTTGCGCGGCATTGACTCCGAGCAGGCCCAAACCGAGCGCGGCAGAACAAAGTATTTTTTTCATGGGAGCTCCTAGATTAAGCAAAGAATTTCAACATCCCGACTGCGACTATTTGTTTTAATTTTCTTAAGCCGGGCGCGAAAAGAATATTCGCTCCTGCTGTCCCCGTCAATAGCCATTGGGGCGATAAATCTTATAAATAAAAATTGCCATTTTTATAGCCAAACCAGCCAGTTTCTCTAACTAATAGATTAAGCCTCTATTATAAAGCGATGTTTTCTGGACTCGCTCAGCTGCCGGCGGACAGCCTGGGCAGCAGCGTCGTTTTTATCCAGCCTGCAAATACCTATCAGCGGCTTCGGTTTATGCCTAGCTTCAGCATGCGTGAACGCAAGGTATTCGGATTCATATCCAGCTTGACGGCGGCGCCTTTGGAGCCTGAGATAACCCAGTCTGATTCTTCAAGCGTGCGCAGAATGTGATTGCGCTCCATCTCTTCCATGGTAGCCGGCTGGCCTGTAACAATATGAGCGCCGGCGTACGGATTGAGCAATGGGCCGATTTCCAGTATCGGCGCCTGGCAGAGAATGACGGCGCGCTCGATCACATTCTGCAATTCCCGCACATTGCCGGGCCATGCGTAATTCTGCAGCGATTCCAGAGAGGCCGGATCGATGTCGTCGATGCGCCTGCCGAACTTCTTCGCGTATTTGGCCAGGAAAAACCGGGCCAGCAGCGGAATATCGGCCTGGCGTTCGCGCAGCGCCGGAATATTGATGGGAAACACGTTCAGGCGATAATACAGATCGGCCCGGAAGCGGCCTGCCGCGACATCGTCGGCGAGGTTGCGATTAGTCGCCGCGATGACGCGCACGTCGACCTTCAACGTCTCGCTGCCTCCTACGCGCTCAAACTCCTGTTCCTGCAGCACGCGCAGCAGTTTGGCCTGGGCCGCCGCCGGCAACTCGCCCAGCTCATCCAGCAGCAAGGTTCCGCCGTGCGCCAGTTCGAAGCGCCCTTTGCGCTGCTGGGTTGCGCCGGTAAAAGCGCCTTTCTCATGGCCGAACAATTCGCTCTCGATCAATTCGCTGGGCAATGCTGCGCAATTGACCTTGACCAGTATCGCGCCGCTGCGATCGCTGAGGTCGTGAATGCCGCGCGCAAGCAGTTCCTTGCCGGTGCCGGTCTCGCCCAGCAGCAGCACCGGCGTGTCCGTGCGGGCCACCATGTGAGACTGCTCGAAGACGGCGCGCATGGCCTTCGAGCCGCTGACGATCTCGCCGAAGTTGTGTTCGTAATCGATCACTTCCTGCAGATAGCCTTTCTCGAGCTGGAGCCTGTCCAATTCCTGTTCGGCCAGCCTGCGGTCATTCACATCGCGCAGGATCATGGTGTAGAGGCGCTGCCCGCCGGCTTCCAGCGGCGAAAAAGTCGCTTCGATTGCGAATTCCTCGCCGTCGGCGCGGCGCGCACTGAGACCTTCCGGCACCCAGGTCGGCGCCTTGACAGTATGCTCGTCAAAATTGAGGAATTGCCTGAACAATGCATGGCAATGCGGTGCAATAAATCGCTTTACGGGTTGGCCGATGGCGAGGTCGGCGGCACAGCGGAAAATTCTTTGGGCGGCGGCATTGAATAACGTGATGTTGTGCTGATGGTCGATCGCCACAATGGCGTCCATAGCCGATCCCAGGATGGCTGAAAACCGGTGCTCGCTTTCTGCCAAAGCTTGCATGGTCAGCTTCTGCTCGGTCCTGTCGCGCTGGGTTTCCACGACGGCGACGATCTCTCCCTTGTCATTGACAATAGGCCCGGCATCGATGACCAGATAAAGCTTGCGGCCGTCCGGCATCGGGCACCAGTTCTCTGTTTGCAGCGTACCGGCATCCGATACCCAATTACCGGCTTTTTCGTAAAGACTGTCCAGTTTTCCGAGCGAGTGGTCGAGCAGCAGATCGGCCAGACAGGGACGCGGCTCGGCATAAAATCCCTGCCAATGCCTGCTCGTGCCGATCATGTCCTCGGCCTTGAGCCCTGTCAGCCGCTCGCAAGCCTTATTCCAGATCACGACCCGGTGCTGGGTATCCAGCACGAAGGTCGGAACAGGCATGTGTTGCAGCAAGTGCTCGGCGAAGCTGTTTTGTGGCAGTTTTTTCAGCATGAAATGAAATCACAGGAGGTTTTACAGCAGGCTTAAGCCTGCTGCGGCAAAAGGGAATGGCAGTTTACATCAAGTACCGGTTATCGCTTCAATCTTTCCATTTCTTCCAGCAAATCCAGCACCAGCGCGCTGCCCGGCAGATTCACGCCCAGGTCCTGTTCCAGCCTCATAGCGATTTGCAGGCGTTTCAGGGCATGCGTATCGAAACGCCAGGTATAAACAGAAGTTCCTTCGGGCTCCAGCACCCCTTCCTCGACCATTTCAATGACCTGGTCGGGGCTGGCCTTGGCGAAATCGCACAATTCAACCAGCGAGAAGCGCATGCTTTCATCAAGCACAATACCGGAAATGACGACTATCTCATTTTTCATCTCATACCCCCATCGCCGCGCGCGGATTCATCGGCATCACTTTGGCCATTTTCTCATACAGGGCTTTTGCCTCATCGGTTCTGGCCGATGGCGCGACGATTTTCAATGCCACGTACTGGTCGCCGGCAGGCGTTCCGGGCAAGCCGCGGCCTTTCAGGCGCAATTGCTTGCCCGCCTGCGAGCCGGGCGGAATTTTCACTTCGACGGCGCCGCCCAGCGTCGGCACCGGAACGGTAGCCCCTAAGGCCGCTTCCCACGGCGTCACCGGCAGTTCAAGATGAATATCGCGCCCCTCGGCGCGGAAATAACGGTGGGGCTTGAATTCTATTTCCAGATACAAATCGCCGTTGCCGCCGCCTCCAACCCCCGGCATGCCCTGCCCGGCCAAGCGTATGCGCTGCCCGGCCTTGATGCCTTTAGGAATTTTGACATTCAGCGTCCGCACGTTTGAAACCAGATGCCCCTGGCTGTCTGCTTGCGGCATGTTCAATGAAATCAGGCTGTCAGCGCCGCGATAGGCATCTTCCAGATCAATCTGAATCTTGGCTTGCTGATCGCTGCCCTGCATCTGCCTGTCATAGGCGCCTCCTCGCCCCCTCCTGAAACCGCCGCCAAACAGCGCCTCAAAAAAGTCACTAAACCCACCGCCTGGCTGCGTGCCGGTAAACCCCTGGTCAACTCCGAAATCAAAGCCCCAATCAGGCGGCGGCGTAAATGGCTGCCCTTCCTGCCAGCCGCGCCCTACCTGATCATAGGCGGCCTTTTTTTTAGGATCTTTGAGCACTTCATAGGCCTCGCCCAATTCCTTGAACTTTGCCTCGGCATTGGCTTCCTTGCTGACATCGGGGTGATACTTGCGGGCCAGTTTGCGGTAGGCGCGTTTTATCTCCTCCGGCGTCGCATCCCTGGAGAGACCCATTATTTTGTAATAATCTTTATATTCCATAAGGCTAATTGACTCTGCTTTAGCTTGAGAAACGGATAAATTAAGCACGCCATACAAATATGGCTATAATCTGAAAACAAGGCCCGAATAAGGCTAAGAACTTTATAAAGCCATGGCTGTCTTTATATCACGACATTGCCTTCATTTGGAGCCTTTGTGACAGGGTAAGTTTCTCCCGCACCTGAATACGAAACATTTAGAACAATTAAGAAAAATCAAGGTTTCCAAGCAAGGTTCATCCCATGAAAAATACACCGCTGGCTCCTTCACAACTTTACAAACCGTGTAACATTGAGCAATTAAAATTCGATTCTACCGACGAGCTTGAAGACATCGACATCATCGTCGGCCAGGAACGCGCTCTGGAGGCCATCAGGTTCGGCATCCGCATCAATAAAAGAGGCTACAACATTTTTGCGATGGCGCCTTCCGGCACCGGCAAGTTCACGACCATCAAACAACTGGTCGAGCACGAAGCCCTCCATCGGCCTGTTCCTTCGGATTGGTGCTACGTCAACAACTTCAGCCAGCCGGCAAAACCCACAGCCATCCGCTTATCACCGGGGCAAGGCAAGGTTTTCCAGCACGACATGGCGCAACTGATCGACGAATTGAGCGTCGCCATTCCAGCGGCATTCGACGGTGATGAATACCGCTCCCGCGCCGGCGAGCTCGAAAGCGAATCGCGCCAAAGGGAAATCACCGAATTGAACCGACTGCGCGAAGAAGCCGAAAACGCCCATATTCTGCTGACCGAAACGGTGACCGGTTACGGATTCGCGCCGGCCGATGAAAACGGCGTCGCGATGACGCCCGAGCAATTCAACAAGCTCGATAAAGAGCAGCAGCATAAAATCCAGGAGACCATTTTTAATTTGCAGGAACGCCTTCAGCAGCTGCTGAAAAAATTCCCGATCTGGCGCAAGGAGACCAAGCGCAAACTCCAGGCATTGAACCGCGAAACCGCCGCCTTGGCCGTCAACCACTCCATTGATGAGTTGATCGAGAAATACGCCAAACAACAGGACGTCATCGATTATCTGAATGACGTCCAGAAAGACATCATCGAGCACGTCCGGGATTTCGTGCCGCACAGCGAAAAAGCACTGCCTTTTCTGGAGATGCCGCAGGAAGGGAATCCGCTGAAACGCTATCAGGTCAATCTGATCGTGGATTTCAGCAACAAGCGCGCCGCTCCCGTGATCTACGAAGACCTGCCCAATTACAGCAACCTGATCGGCCATACCGACCATCAGGCTCACATGGGCTCATTGATTACCGATTTCACGATGATCAAGTCTGGCGCATTGCATCAAGCCAACGGCGGCTATCTGATCATCGATGCCCGGAAAATCCTGTTTCAGCCTTATGCCTGGGAAAGCCTTAAAAGAACGCTGCAAGCGGGTGAAATCCGCATCGAACCGCTGGAGCGGACGCTCAGCCTGATCACGACCTCGCCATTGGAGCCGCAGCCCATCCCGCTCGTTGATTTAAAGATCATCCTGTTCGGTGATCCGCTGCTTTATTATCTGTTAAGCGTCTATGACCCTGAATTTCCCGACTTCTTTAAGGTCGCCGCCGATTTCGATACAGCCGCCAACCGTGAAAGCAGCACGCATGAATATGCACGCCTGCTGGCCACGATCGCCCGGCGCGAGAAATTGCGCCCATTGAGCCAGCAGGCCGTCGCCAGAGTCATCGAGCACAGCTCGCGCATGGCCGGCGACGCCGAGAAACTGTTGACGCACCTGCGCAGCATCAAGGATTTGTTGACGGAATCCGACCATTGGGCTGAAGAAAACGGCCATACCCTGATCGCCAACAGCGATGTCCAGCAAGCCATCGACCATAAGATTCACCGGCTGGATATGATCCGGGAAAAGCTCTACGAAAACATCGAACGCGGCACCGTACTGATTGATACCGAAGGCAAAGTGGCAGGTCAGATCAACGGCCTGTCTGTGCTGCAACTGGGCGAATTCACCTTTGGCCAGCCGTCGCGCATCACGGCGACGACGCGCCTGGGCAGCGGCAAAGTGGTCGATATCGAACGCGAAACCCAACTGGGCGGCGCCATACATTCCAAGGGCGTACTGATCCTGTCGAGCTTCATCGCCTCGCGCTATGCGAGAAACAGCCCATTCTCGCTGTCCGCCAGCCTGGTGTTCGAGCAATCCTACAGTCATGTCGAAGGCGACAGCGCCTCGCTGGCCGAACTTTGCGTCATCTTATCCTCGCTGGCTCAGGTGCCTTTACGGCAGGATCTGGCGATTACCGGATCGGTGAATCAGCTGGGCCATGTCCAGCCGATAGGCGGCGTCAATGAAAAAATCGAAGGCTTCTTCGATATCTGCTTAAAAAAGGGCCTGACCGGCACGCAGGGCGTGATCATCCCTACCGCCAATGTCAAATACCTGATGCTGCGCTGGGACGTCGTGCACGCGGCCCAGTCCGGCCAGTTCAATATCTACGCCGTCACGACCGTGGATGAGGCGCTTGAACTGCTGACCGGAATGGAAGCCGGCGCTGCCGACGCACAGGGCAAGTATCCGCCGACATCGTTTAACGGCAAGGTTGAAGCCCAGCTATTGCAATTTACGGCAATCAGCAAGGAATTCCGGCTTAAGGCCGAACAGCAGGAAGCCCCCAAAAACAGCGAAGGTTAGCCGCCACAGCCCTATAGTTGCTATTTTTTCGGATTGCCGTTTCAGGGAGCCCACAACGATGACCGTCCCCAAATATTTCCGCCCCGATATGGAACAGAAACTCGACGGATTGGACGAACTGGCCCAGGATTGCAGTTATTCCTGGACCCATGGCGCTGACGAGATATGGCGCGAGCTGGATGCCGAATTCTGGGAGCAGACCCGGAATCCCTGGCTGGTGCTGCAGACGGTTTCACGCGCCCGCCTGGAAGACCTGTCCAAAAATGAAGCTTTCTGTGAAAAACTGCGGGTTATCGTTTCAGCCCACCGCCAGGCCTTATCGGAACAACGCTGGTTTCAAGTGAAACAGCAGCAGGACATTGCCCTGCGGACAATCGCTTATTTCAGCATGGAGTTCGGCCTCAGCGAGGCCCTGCCTATTTACTCGGGCGGGCTCGGCCTGCTCGCCGGCGATCATTTAAAGGCCGCCAATGATCTGGGACTGCCGCTGGTGGGCGTCGGCCTGCTCTATCAAAAAGGCTATTTCCGCCAGGCTTTCGATGCCGACGGCAATCAGATTGCCCTTTATCCAGCCAGCGAAACCAGCGATATGCCGATCTCACCGGTCCGCATCAACCGTGGCGAATGGCTGCGCATACAACTGCTGACGCCGTCCCGCTTATGGGTCCGGGTATGGCAGGCGCAAATCGGCCGCATCAAGCTGTATCTGCTCGATACCAACGACCCGGCCAATCATCCGGTGGACCGCTGCATCACGGCCGAACTGTACGGCGGCGGATCGGAATACCGGCTGTCCCAGGAAATCCTGCTCGGTATCGGCGGCTGGCAGGTGCTGCAGGCATTGGGCATCACGCCTGATGTCTGCCATCTGAACGAAGGCCATGCCGCTCTGCTGGTCCTCGAGCGGGCGCGCCACTTTATGCGGGCACATAACGTCGATTTCGCAACGGCTTTGACCGTAACACGCGCCGGCAATCTGTTTACCACCCATACTTCGGTGGAAGCGGGTTTCGATCGCTTCAGCCCCGATCTGATCAAAAACAGCCTGGGCCTTTATGCCAAAGAGCTGAATCTTGATCTCGACGGACTGCTGGCTTTGGGCAGAATCCCCGGCAACAACGATGTGGCTGCACCTTTCAATATGGCTTATCTGGCGATACGCGGCAGCGCCGCCGTCAATGGCGTCAGCCGTTTACACGGCGAGGTCAGCCGGGATATTTTCAATCCCCTCTTTCCGGGCTGGCCGAGATATGAAGTCCCCGTCACGCATGTTACGAATGGTGTCCACGCTCCATCCTGGGACTCCATGGAAGCCGACGAGCTATGGACTCAATTATGCGGCAAAGGCCGCTGGTTTTGCGATCCGGAACATCTGGCCAAACAATTCCATCATGTAGAAGACCAGGCCCTGTGGCATTTGCGCGCCCGGAACCGGTCCCGGCTGGTGCAGTTCGTGAGGGATGAATACAGCCGGGAGCTGAACGTGCACAGCAATTTATTGGACAGCGAAGTGGAAGACCTGGCGTTGCGTCTTTTTGATCCGAATGTGCTGACCATCGGCTTTGCCCGCCGTTTCGCCACCTATAAAAGGCCCAACCTGCTGCTGACCGATCCTGACCGGCTGGCGCGCCTGTTGACCGATCCTCACAGGCCAATGCAATTAGTCATTTCCGGCAAGGCACATCCGGCGGATTTGCCGGGCCAGCGTTTAATCAAGGACTGGAACCAGTTCATGCGGCGCCCAGAAATCCGCAATCATGCCATTTTCCTGAGCGATTACGACATGATCACGGCCGAATATCTCGTACAAGGCGTCGATCTGTGGATCAACACGCCAAGGCGCCCGTGGGAGGCCTGCGGCACCAGCGGCATGAAGATCCTGGTCAACGGCGGCCTGAACCTGTCCGAGCTGGACGGCTGGTGGGCCGAAGCTTATCGGCCTGAAGTCGGCTGGGCGTTGAACGGGCACGAGGCCGAGCATACCGATGCCGATCAGGCCGATAGGCTATACGAATTGCTGGAACAGGAAATCGTGCCGGCCTTCTATGAACGCAACGGCAATGGCATTCCGGAACGCTGGCTAAGCAAGATGCGCGAAAGCATGACGACCTTGACGCCCTTTTACTCGGCTAACCGCATGGTGCGGGAATATACCGACCATTTCTATTTGCCCCTGGCGGAGAAATATCAGCGCCGCACCGTGAATGGCGCGCAGGCAGGCCGGTCCCTGAGCCGCTGGCTGTCGCGCCTGAATGATCTGTGGCCCAAGATTCATATCGCGCGCGTCAATATCGAGAACCGCGAAGCCGTGTATTTTTTCAGCTTGCAGCTTTACCTGGGCGACTTAACGGCGCAGGATGTCAGAGTGGAGCTGTTTGCAGAACCGACTGAAGGCGATACGGACAACATTCATGAAATGCACATCGACCACGCCCTGCCCGGTGCCGTCAACGGTTTTGTCTATACTATCAGCATTCCGGCAAAGCGGCCGATTTCGGATTACACGCCCAGAATCATACCCAACCATCCTGATGCCGGTATACCTGCCGAAGCCCAAGCTATTTTATGGGTAAAATAAGAACGGGTACTGCGCACCGGCGGAAACGGATACGGGCCATTTAATGTGAACGTTTTATCGCAACCATTTTATATAGGGGAAATATGAACATAGTCCTGGCATATGGCATTCTTGGATTCAACACCGTGCCTTTTACGGATATCGAATACTTCAACAACATCCAGAAACATCTCGAAGACAGATTCCAGGCTCGGGTATTGGTCGCTGAAGTTGCCCCGGTAGCCGGTATTGAGGTGCGCGGCAACCAACTGAAGCGTAAAATTCTTGATGATCTGGAGCAAACCGTCAAACCGTCCGTTCTGGACCCGGACAAGAAAGTGCATATCATCGCCCATAGCATGGGCGGACTGGACAGCCGCTACATGCTGTCTCCGGCTAACCCCGACAATATTGCCGACCGGGTCAGCTCGCTGACTACTATCGGCACGCCGCATCAGGGCTCGCCTCTGGCCGATCTTTTCGAGTCATTCGTGGACGGCGAATCCGAGATGCCGCTGCTGGGAGCCATAGAAGGCGTCATTCGCGGCATAGTCAGTAAATTTCTTTGGTTTGATGCCGTGTATGACTTAACTACGGAATCCACGCGTAAATTCAACGATATCTATATTGATAATCCGCAGGTTGACTATTTCTGCATCGCCGGCGAAGGGCGCCATGGCGACGAGTCATCGAAGACCTGCAAGCTGCTGCTTCCGGCGCATCGATACATCAAAAGAATGACGGACGAGGAAAACGACGGCACGGTGCCGGTTTCTTTCGCCCTGCGCGACGGCTGGGAAGCTATTTCTCCGCCCTGGCCGGCCGATCATTTCGATGAAGTCGGGCATGATCTGGATAGGGGCGTGAACAGCACGCCTGAACACTTCGATTACCTGCGCAAGTACGAGGAAATTGTCGAGCGCCTGCAAAGCTACCAAGCCTGACCGAGCTGAAACGGTACGCGGCGCCTACCCTACCGTAACCAGTGTAGGCTAGGTTGGAGTTTTAGCGGAAACCCAGCATGGGCGGTTTCGAAATACTGGGTTTAACAGCCCGGCTTACCCCGCTGCCCTGCAAAACCAGGGCGAAATCCACGGTAGGGTACGCATCGCGTACCTATTCAGGGCTTCTCGGCACACCACAAGTCCGGAAAAGTATGCGATGCGTACCCTACAGAACTTCTGCTTCCCTCTACAAATCAACGCCGCATCCCCGGCGGAGAACTGTAGCTGTCCAGCACGGCAAGGTAATTAGTGCGTTCGAACGATTCGGGATCGGCACAGAACTGCTGGCTCAAACGGCCTTTCATGTCCTTGACCGAAGCATACTCATGCTGTTCCATCCAGGACATCAGTCCGGCTTTGATGCGCGTCAGCTGTTCCGGCCCGTGCAGCAGCAGCGTGGCGCACAGGTGCGTGACGTCGGCGCCGGCCAGCAGCAGCTTGATGACGTCAGCGGCAGTGTGCACGCCGCCGGTCGCAGCCATCGACAATTTGACCCGGCCGTAAAGAATGGCTATCCAGCGCATGGCCAGCAGCGCGTCCGCGGAGGTGGAAAGATGCAGTTGCGGGATGATTTGCAGAGTGTCGATATCCATGTCGGGCTGATAAAAACGGTTGAACAACGCTACGGCATCGGCGCCTTCATTTTCCAGCTCCCTGATGAAACGAGGCAAAGCGCTGAAATAAGGCGACAGCTTCATCGCAATCGGAACATGCACCTTATGGCGCAACATCCGCAACAATTCCAGATAGCGGTTTTCCACGTCCATATTGGTTTCATAGGGATCGGTGTCCAGGTAATAGACATTCAGTTCCAGCGCATCGGCGCCGGCCTCTTCGAGCAATCTGCCGTTTTCCACCCAGCCATTCAGGGAAATGCCGTTAAGGCTGGCGATGATCGGGATGTTCAGCGCGTTTTTCAAGTCCGCGAGATGCTCCAGATACTGATCCAGTCCCGGTTGAAAACAGCTGTCGAAAGGCAGAAAACTCTCGGCTTCGGGATGCCCTATGGTCTGATGAATCAGAAAGCGCGCCGTCATTTTTTCTTCGTTGCGCAGTTCTTCCTCAAACAGCGAATACATGACCAAAGCCGAAGCGCCGGCGTCTTCCAGACGGCGCGCCGAATCGATGCTGCGCGACAGGGGCGATGATGAAGGCACCAGCGGATTGTCCAGTTTAAGACCCATGTAGTTTGTGCTCAGATCTATGCTGCTCATGGTCGATCTACTCCTGTTCGTTTTTATTTTGTCTGCCGGACGGTTGCTCGGCCTGCAGCCGGTAATGCCGATAGCGGTCGTTCACATCGCGTTGCGCCTGCTGCAGGAGCTGTTCCGAGCGCTCGGCATGCGTGCGGCTGAGGATGCTGAAACGGGCCTCGGTCATGGCGAAATCCCGGTAAGGAATGGAAGGCTTCTGGCTGTCCAGGACCAACGGATTCTGCCCCTGCGCCGTCCGCCTCGGGTCGAAGCGCAGCAAAGGCCAGTGCCCGCTGCGCACGGCCAGATCCTGTTGGCGCAGGTCGTTGGACATGTCGACGCCATGCGCAATGCAAGGGCTGTAGGCAATAATCAGCGAGGTGCCCGGATAGGATTCGGCTTCCAGAAACGCATGCAGGGTCTGGATGTCCTTGGCGCCAAAAGCGACCTGGGCCACATAGACCTGTTCGTAATCCATCGCCAGACGCGCCAGATCCTTTTTGGGCGTGGTCTTGCCGGCTGCCGAAAACTTGGCGACGGCGCCCCGCGGCGTGGCCTTGGAGGTCTGGCCGCCGGTATTCGAATACACCTCCGTATCGAGCAGCAAAATATTCACATCGCGGCCGGAAGCCAGCACATGATCCAGGCCGCCGAAGCCGATGTCATAGCCCCAGCCGTCGCCACCGATGATCCAGACGCTGCGCTTGACGAGATTTTCCGACACTTCCAGCAGCCGGCCTGCGGCATCGGCAGCGATGCCTTGCAATCGTTGGTTCAGCTCGGCGACGCGCTGGCGCTGGTCATAGATGCCGGCCTCGCCGCTTTGGTCGGCATCGAGAATCGCATAGGCCAGTTCCGGGCCGACCGGATCGCGCAGGCTTTGCAGCAGCTCGCGCGCGTATTGAGACTGCTGATCTATCGCAACGCGCATGCCTAGGCCGAATTCGGCATTGTCCTCAAACAAGGAATTGGACCAGGCAGGACCGCGCCCTTCGGCGTTTTTGGTCCATGGCGTCGCCGGCAGATTGCCGCCATAGATGGACGAACAGCCGGTCGCGTTGGCGATCACCATGCGATCGCCGAACAGCTGACTGACCAGCCGCAGATACGGCGTTTCGCCGCAGCCCGGGCACGCGCTTGGAAACTCGAACAAGGGCTGCAGATGCATGGCTTCCGGTAGCTTGTTGTGATGCAGCAGGCGGCGGTCCGGTGCCGGTATTTGCAGGAAGAAATTCCAGTTTTCGCGCTCCTGAGCACGCAGCGGCGGCTGCGGATGCATATTGACGGCTTTACGCTCGGGATTCTCACGGTCACGTATCGGGCAGACCTGCACGCACAGAGTACAGCCGGTGCAGTCTTCGGGCGCAACCTGATAACTGGTCAAAAGATCGCTGCCTAAGGCCTTGCTTTTGACCGGCACGGATTTGAATGTCGGCGGTGCATTTTCAATGCTGTCGGCAGTGAATAGCTTGCTGCGGATCACGCTGTGCGGGCAGACGAACACACACTTGCCGCACTGAATGCAGATATCGGGCTCCCAGACCGGAATCTCCAGGGCGAGGTTGCGCTTTTCGAACGCGGAAGTGCCGGTTTTAAAGGTGCCGTCCGGCTCGAAACGGCTGACCGGCAGAAAATCGCCGCGCCCGGCAATTATCTCGGCAGTCAGGCGTTGCACATAATCAGGCGCGTCGGCGGCCACGGCGGGCGGCATTTCGATCACGCTGCCCGCCTGCTCAGGCACGCTGATCTGATGCAATTGGGCAAGCGCCGAGTCGATGGCCTCAAGATTGGCCTGCAGTATGCGTTTTCCAGCCTTGGCATAGGTTTTCTGTCCGGCCGCCCTGATCGCGTCCAGCGCCTCGTCGAGCGGAATAACAGGGGTCAGAGCGAAGAAACAGGTCTGCATGACCGTATTGATGTGCCGGCCCAGGCCGCAGCTTCTGGCGATTGCATAGGCATCGATCACGAAAAAGGCGATGTTTTTCTCGATGATAGCCTCCTGAAAACTGCGCGGCAGACTGTCCCAGACCTGATCGGCACCGACAGAGGTATTCAGCAGAAACACCGCGCCCGGAGCCGCTTTGTCGAGCATAGGGTAGCGTTCCAGAAACACCGATTGATGACAGGCGACAAAGCTGGCTTCGTTATCGCCGATCAGATAACTGGAACGGATTTTCTCCGGGCCGAAACGCAGGTGGGAAACCGTGACGGCGCCCGCTTTTCGGGAGTCATAGACAAAATAGCCTTGGGCATTGAGCTGCGACTTGTCGCCGATGATCTTGATGGAATTCTTGTTGGCGCTGACCGTACCGTCGCTGCCCAATCCGTAGAAAACGGCACTGACCGTGGCTTTAGCGGCATCGGTCCGGAATGTCGGGTCCCAGTTCAGATGGGTCTGCGTCACATCATCGATAATGCCGACCGTGAATGCGTTCTTGGGCCGTTCTTTGGCCAGTTCATCGAAGATGCCCTTGACCATAGCCGGTGTAAACTCTTTCGAGGATAAGCCGTAACGGCCACCGACAATTTTGGGCAACTGGGCAAACTTGGGATTGTCTCCCAGATAATTCTGTGTGACAGCGGTCAAAACATCTTTGTATAGAGGCTCGCCATCGGCGCCCGCTTCCTTGCTTCTGTCCAGAACCGCCAGGCTGCGCAACGTGGCCGGCAAGGCGTCAATCAGCGCATCGGCTGTAAACGGACGGAACAGGCGGACTTTCAGCATGCCGACTTTTTCCCCATGCGCGCTAAAATGACAAACGGTTTCCTCGGTGGTTTCGGCGCCGGAACCCATCAGCACGATGACCCGCTCGGCATCTTCGGCGCCTATATAGTCGAACAGGTGATACTGACGTCCGGTCAGTCCGGCGAAACGGTCCATCGCCGCCTGCACGATGCCGGGCATGGCCTGATAGTAAGGATTGACGCTTTCCCGCGCCTGAAAAAACACATCGGGATTCTGGGCGCTGCCGCGTAGGACGGGATGATCCGGCGACAAGGCGCGCCGACGGTGCTGATGTATTAACTCGTCGTCGAGCATGGCGCGAACAGTCGTTTCGTCAACAGGCTCGATAGTGGCGATCTCGTGCGAGGTTCTGAAGCCGTCGAAAAAATGCACGATAGGAATGCGCGCGGCCAGCGTTGCCGCCTGTGCAATCAGGGCAAAGTCCATGACTTCCTGCACCGAATTGGCCGATAAGAACGCAAAGCCCGTTGTCCGGGCCGCCATCACATCGCTATGATCTCCGAAGATCGACAGGGCGTGCGTCGCCAGTGTGCGGGCCGCGATATGAAAGACGGTTGACGTCAGTTCGCCGGCAATCTTGTACATGTTCGGAATCATCAGCAGCAGTCCCTGCGAGGCCGTAAAGGTCGTGGTCAGCGCACCATTCTGCAGGGCGCCATGCACGGCGCCGGCCGCACCGCCTTCACTTTGCATTTCTATCACCTGCGGCTGAGCGCCCCAGATATTCTTGCGGCCTTCTGAGGCCCAAGTGTCGGCCCACTCCCCCATAGGCGAGGCCGGCGTAATCGGATAGATGGCGATGACTTCATTGGTCAGGTAGGCGATCTGCGCGGCCGCTTCGTTGCCGTCGATCGTGATAGTGGTTGCTTTTGACATCAATCGTCCCCGTAAAATAACAGCTTTCAGAGCCTCGTGTTCTATCGCAATTATTCGATATGAGCTGCATTAGTTCCTCTGTGACAATCGGCACGTCAAAATATTCGCCTTTTTCCGGAACAACCTCGCAATCATCAGTTATTTGCATCAAACCGCATCTTAAACTCTTGAAGAATGAACAGAATTTGGGATTCTCTGTCTTAATCTCAGAGACAAGCTGATTTTCTCCGAAGCATGTCCCTTGATTTATCAGTCAAACAAAAACAGAGGTGTGTTATGGCATTAAAAGAAGACTTTGGAAGCCTGCTCGAATCCCTAAAAACCGAACGTGATGAAATCAAACTGAAACTGCATCTTGGTTCCATGGAAGCCAGGGAGGAATTTGAGAGTGTCGAAAAAAGCTGGAACGCTTTTACCCAAAAAGCGGGCGACATCGCTGATGATACAGTGGAAACTTCGGAAGAGTTTATCGAAAAAGCCAAAATAGTCGGCGAAGAATTGAAAGCAACCTATGACCGGATCAGAGCGAGATTGTCTAAATGATCATCGGCTTTGCATCAAGATACAAGATATTGGACCGCTCCCTGCATCATGCAGAAAAGTGCTTTCAACGGTATAAAAAAACGCCCCACACCCTATCTTAAGGCATGGGGCGTTCCATTATCTTAGTCTAAACGGAATAGTTTAGATTATAAAGATACTGATAAAGCAGTGCCAACAGTGAGAGACGCGCCTGCTTGCAGATTTACAGCCGGCAACAAGGCATCAACTGTTCCGACTACTGATCCCAGAACGCCATTTACCAGAGTCAGAGTGCCGCCCAGCAGAGAATCCAAACCTAAGAGTGCACCAGCTGAAACATTGTCCATCTGAGCATCAGTCAAAGCTACAGGCTCAGCAGAAG
>NZ_JADMKV010000085.1 GCF_015476545.1 Methylobacter sp. BlB1
GTTGCGATCGAAGAGAAAAAGCTTGCAAAACGGAGGAGTCCATATATGCGGTGAGATACGAACCGCATCGTTCGCGATCCGTATCCTACTGATTATTGGAATTGAGTTGCCCGCATGCTGCTAATACGTCATCACCTTTAGCACCTCTTATTAAAGTCGGGATCTTAAAAGCATCCAAAACTTCCTTAAACTTTTCAACCTTATCCAAATCTGGACGCGTGTAACGTGATCCCGGGAATGAATTAAAAGGAATCAGGTTTATATAAGCGCTTTTGCCGGCCAGCATCATCCCCAGTTTTTCAGCATCATCCGGAGCGTCATTAAAATCCTTTATCAGAATATATTCATAAGTAATAAATTGCTTTTTATTTAAAGGTATCTTGTCAATATAGGCCAACACCTCATCCAGCGGATATTTTTTGTTAATGGGTATAAGTTCATTTCTCTTTTCTTCAAACGGTGAATGAAGGGATAGCGCAAGGTTCACGCCAGGCACTTCCTGGCTCCATCTTTTAAGCCCAGGAATATAACCAGCCGTTGAGACAGTAATTTTTTGAACGCCAATTGAAGTTCCGTGTTGAGATAAAAAAATTTCACACGCTTTTTTAACGGCATCAAAATTATGTAAAGGCTCGCCTTGTCCCATAAAAACAATATTTAAAATCCTCTCTTCTCCAGGCCTGTTTGTTGCCAACCAGCGCCAAGCCTTTAGAAATTGCCCAACAATTTCACTCGTAGTCAAATTTCTTTTAAGCCCTTGCTCTCCGGTAAAACAAAAAGAACAATTCATTGCGCAGCCGACCTGCGATGAGAGGCAAATAGAATATTTATTGTTAAACGGGATAAGGACGGTTTCAACCTTATGATTGTCTTGAAGCCTAAAAAGAAATTTTACTGATCGATCTCTTTGTGACTCATAAACGGTATCGATTTCGGGTAGAGAGAAATCAAAATTTTGTTCAAAAAAGGCCAACGAGGATTTAGAAATTTTATTATGGCACTGAGTGTTTTCTTTTTTCTTGTAATACCAGTTAAAAAGAACTGTCGCCACTGAGGGGTTTAAGTTATTTTGATTTACAACCGCCTCTAAATCAGAATAATTTAGATCATAAAAAGACTGTTTCAAAAGTTTCTCCAGGCAATATCAGCCTTTTGCCGATATCGATTAGCTTTAATGTAGGGCGAGTCAAATTTTGTTCCAACCCGGCTTAATTTCCATGCAACAATCATCCCTCGGGCAGTCAGGGCTTAGATAATCAGTTTATTGGTGACGGCACATCAAGTTCGGGGTTTTACACTTTATGGATGCATATACAGACCGTCAGGTGAGCCTGTAAGTATTCACTGCTCCTGAATCAAACTTAAGGTTTTCTCAGGCAGTCTATCGACCGTCTTTCCCTCCAGATGCAATCGGGCATCTTCATGCACGGTGGTCATGAACTTGATCAGGCGCATTTCGTGTTGCATTTTTTCTTCAAAATCCTCGGCTTCCCACATCTGGTTGAGCAGGTATTTCGCGTGATGATGGATCGTGAAGGCGACCGCCTCGGGCAGATGCGCGTAACTCGTCCGGATTGAAGATTTAAGCTGATCAAGTGAATCCAGATACTGTTTGTAATCCTTGGTGTCCTGTTGGCACTTAGTTTTCAGCATGGCCAGTTCGGCATCATGCCGGGTTCTGAGCAAAGCGATGTCATGCTCCAGCTGCACGTTGCGCTTTTTCAAGTCGGCTTCCAGCGTTTTCTCGGCCAGCACTTGGGCGTGCCTGAGTTTGGCTTGCTGTTCCTGATTGGCACTCTGCCAGTCGAGGTTTTCTTTTTTTACCGTATGAAAAAGATTGACGAGGTTAAGTACCCAGTTTTTTAAAACAGACATAAGCGTTAGACGAGAGTGGCGATTTTTTGCTGAAGTTTTAACAGGGCTTCAATATCCTGCCGTTTGCGATAGCGGATATTGTCCTGCCGCAATTGCTTGAAAGTGGTTTTCGGCAATTCTTTTTTGATAGACAGCAGATCTTTATGAATGGATTTCGATAAAGACCGGATATGCTTGCGGTTGTTTGCCTTTAACAGGCGCTTCCTGCGCATTTCACTCAGGTATTTTACTTTTAACGTTCTGAAATGAAACAGCTGCCTAACGTGCTCCTGCCGGGTTTGAACGAACATCAGCCGGCGCTGCTGGCGCTCTCCAGCCGAAAAGTATTTGAGCGCGGCGCGTATGACTAATTTAGGTATGGCCAGCAATGCGGCCATGACCAGGATGAGCAGCGCGCTCAACAACATGGCTGATCCAAATCTGGCAATCAACTCAGGCAGACCGGGAATTTTCAGCCACAGCAACACTTCCGCCAGCACCAGGACTGGCAGCGAGAGCAGGAACAGTAAAAAGGAAACTCTGATAATCAAGCAGGCAACCGTAACAGACGTATTTTAAACGGCATTGTATCGGACTTTGCCGAAGCCGCGCACATGGCTGATGTAGTCCCCCGAATGGATGCGGGCCAGCCCGGCGACTGCGCGATTGTAAATATAGATCCATGCCTTGCTGACATCGCCGCTGTTTGTTGCTATATCCACCTGCTTTCTGACATATTCATGCGGCTTCGGATACTTTGCCGAACACTGCTCATAGTCGTCCAGCAGCCGAAAAAGCTCATCTTTGTTGATGATGCGGTAGAGTTCTCCCCGCACCCGGCTGCGGCAATGGGGCGGCGCAATAACGCCGGGGTAATCATCGACTTGATAAAGATGGCCGTATATGCTGCCCTGGCCGTGGAATCGGCAATGTTGTTTCATCAAATCATGCACGGGCAATGCAAATTCCTGCCTTAAAGTGCCATAAACAAATAAAAACTCATCAGGCATGATTAAAAAGGCACGCTTCTGGAAACCATGTTATAGAATACCTTGGCAATACGATCATCAAAAACAAAGTCTTCGGCGCGGCCCGTTTGTTGAAATAATCTGTCTTTTTCAGCCATGTGCCCGGTTTATTACCTAATGTCATTTAGTCACTCATCAGCTGGCGAGCGCCAGTCAAACGGATCATTATTCATCATGAATTCAATACATGCGAAGGCTTAGCGATGCATTATTGCCAAGCAATGTACTTAACCCTCGTATTTTACGCTAAATGGCATTATACATTGTAGCTTCTGTTGGCGGGCGGATTGACTTACAATCCTTTTAATTCATCGACTTCTATTTCAATCGGGTGCTTTCATGAGCGGTCGTCATTTGGCTACGAGGATCAAATGCGTTTTCACATTGCTGCTATTGATGATACTGGATATTGGCCCAGTTCCGATTACCGCGACTATAGGTCTGTTTATCGTGCTGTTTAGGCCCCGATGGTTTAAGAATCTGGTTGATACAATCTATAGCGGTAAGGATACGGATTGATTATGGCTGTAGCGCGCCGCTGCACGGCTTATTTTGAATTAGCGGCATTTCGAGCAGTCATAGCGCTTGAAAAACATCGATATCGATTCAACGAAATTCGACAGCCACAGGTCAGCTCATGAATCTCAATATCATCGATTATTTCAAAGAAGACATCTGGGTTCGGCGCGAACAGCGGCTCTCGCCATTCAAGGCGAAAGTGCTGAAATTCACAAAAGTCATTCTCTTATCCTATGAAGGATTCAATCGCGATCTGGGACCTTTGAGAGCATCCGCCTTGACGCTTTATTCGCTATTGGCGATAGTGCCGGTTTTCGCCCTGTTGTTTGGCATCGCCAAGGGCTTCGGCTATGAAAAAACAGTGAAAGAACAACTGCTCGAGCAGATGCCCAGCCATGATACGCTGGCACTGAAGCTGATCGATTTTGCGGAAAATCTGCTGGCCAGTACGCAAGGCGAAGTGGTGGCCGGTATCGGTATCATTGTTTTGTTCTGGACTGTGATCAAATTGATCGGCCATATCGAGAGATCCTTTAACCGTATCTGGAAAATGGACAAAGACAGGGCGTTAGGGCGTAAGTTAACCGACTATCTGTCAATCATGTTGCTGGCTCCCATCTTGCTGGTCATTTCCAGCGGTATTACCGTATTTCTGAAAACACAGATAACCTGGCTGGTAGACGCCATCAACCTGCCGGAGATGGGTACATGGGCGGTGCTCAGGCTATTGGGGTTATTGCCGGTCGTTATTCTGTCCGCGCTCTTCGCTTTTACCTTCATTTTTATGCCTAACCTCAAAGTGGATTACAAGGCGGGCATCATTGCCGGCGTGGTTACCGGCGTTGTCTATCAATTGACGCAATGGGGCTATCTGACCCTGCAAATCGGCGTGTCCAGCTATAACGCCATTTACGGCAGTTTCGCCGCCTTGCCCTTGTTCATCATCTGGCTGCAGATCGGCTGGATGATCGTCCTGTTCGGCTGCGAGATCAGTTTTTATTTGCAGAACTATGAGGATTACCAAGGCAAGAACAAAGTCGAGGATTTAAGTATTTTTCTGAAAAAGGTTATCGCGTTGAAAGCGGCGCATTTGATCATCAAGAATTTCGTGGCACAGCAAGATCCCTTGAGCGCACTTGAAATAGCATCCCGGCTGGCTCTTCCAGCCTATGTTATCCATGGCGCTTTAGCGGAACTGATGGCCTGCCAAATTGTTGTCCAGGTTAAAACCGAGGATGATGCCGATGAGGTTTATCTGCCTGCCGTCGATGTCAATCAAGTGACGGTAGCCTATGTCATCAATGCGCTGGAGCGGCGGGGGCAGAATCATTTGCCGGATATCGGGGAGGATGAGCAGTTTATGAATGTCGTCAATGAATTCAGGCAGTGTATTGAAAATGCCGAGCAAAATCGCTTATTGAAAGACATCTAATTGTCCAGGATCCGGTCCACGCCCATAATTGAACACTCTGAGAGCATTGACGAACGCGGCCTCAACGATATAAAACAAACCGTTGACCATCCTGATCAGAATTTTGGTTGTGATGGTGGTTTTAGGCAGCATCGGCAATAGCCTGCCTGATCTGTACAATCGCCTCTGTATCCAGTTGCGCGATGCGGTTATGCTGCTGGCACAATGCGCCTCTAAAACCCAAGTAATCGGCTTTGTAGGGCATTAAGCCGGGGATATCCGCCAGCCTGAGGGAACCTGCCAGTCCGCACAGCAATTGGCAGGCTTTAGTTTGTTCCACAAACTGCCCGATAGTCGTTTCGTCCATGACTTGCATCAAGGAGCCTTTTTGCTTGTCCATAGTATCGAGCATGGCGCCTTTGAAGCCGGCGTCTTTGAGATAGGCAATAATGGATAGGTCAGGCTGCGCGTCGGCGAACAATACTGCAATCAAGGCATGCTGTCCGGTCAATGCCGATAATTTATCTACGGTTCCCAGCCAATCGCCGCCGGGGAAAAAGCCGATCTTTATGTAATCGACGCCCGTTTTGGCCATCGCTTTGACGGCCTCAAAAATGATCTCCGGCTGCATGGGCAAATCGCCGACCGTCGCGCTGACGGGGCGGCGCCTGTCTATGGCGGCCACGATTTGCCTGACGAGTCCCGTTTCCAAAGCGCCCAGGGCGCCTTGCTCAGGCTGCTTCAGGTCAATGATGTCGGCCTGTAAGTTCAGTACCAGTGCGGCTTCGTCCAGGCTGTTGACGCTGGCAAGCATTCCGGTCATGCATTCTTCTCCTTTTTATGCGCGTCGATAACGGTCATCAACCAGCTCCAGGCTTCCAGTTCCCGGTCGCCGGCGGTTTTCTCGAGGCCAATGCGCAGATAGTCGATTTCGGATTCAATTTTTTCCAACGGGAGCCTATGCAGGCGGCTGATCAGGATCGCGGCCTCCAATACCGAGAACTGGGCGCGGTTGAAGCCCTGAAACGGTGCATGATTAACGCTATGAATAACTTTGCAGAACAGTTTCGGCCTGACCGGGTCTTCTTCCACGCGCACTAGTTCGACTTCGGCATGGGCCAGGGCCGCCGCCAGCGCCTGGCCGTTGATTTTCTCGGCCGGCTTCAATGGCCAGTCGCGCCGTCCGGTCAGGCAGCCGGCAAAAATGCGCACGTCATCGCAGTAGTTGATCACGGCGGTCCGGCTGCTCAGCAGGTTGTCGAGTGTCGTCGAAGGCCGGAACGGCAGGATGATCAATTCATCGGCCGACGGGCCTGCAACATGGATGCCCATGGGCGCGATGTGCGCTGTCCCTGAGCTGTTTACGGTAGTGATTATGGTTTCTTGGATCATTATTTTTTTTGCAAGGTAGTGCCTGCCGGCTTGAAGGTGTGCAGGTCAACGGTAGGTTCTGTCGTGTTGGCGGCGCAGCCCCAGGTCAATGGCTGGTCCTGACTGAAGCGCTTGCCGAGCTGCCAGGCGATTTCGGCGCGCGCCAGCTCTACGCCTAAATAAAAGGCATGGCCGCCGTCGTTTTCAACCTGCAGTTTGGGATACAGATCGAAAGGATCGGTGGCGCTGTGAAAGCCGTCGCGGTTGAAAACATGCAGGCCTTCGGCACTGATCTGGATGCGGAAGCTGGGGTCGCGGATTTGCGCGGCGATTTCCTTGATTTCTTCCAGTTGATACGGGAACGGCGATATCTCGTGCAGGGCCATTAAGCCCGGATCGATATGCTTGGGCAACATGTTGTGCTCCTTGGCTGCAAACATGATGCGGCGCGCCAGATCCGCTTCCTTGACGGCGCGGCAGGCATGCTTGCTGACTTCGGTAGCCAGAATGCTGTTGATATTGAGTTCCGAGCAAATGCCCAGCAGCAGGGCATTCATGCCTAGGGTGTCGGCATGCGTCAGTTCGGTGATATTGCCGACGCCGAGCATCATCTCGATGTCGGGATATTTCTTTCTGACTTCATGATAGCGCGCGATCGAGGCCGTAAAGCCGAAGTGGATTGGGTCCAGAATCGGGTCGACGATAAAGGCCCGGTTTTTGGCCTGCATGCCTTGAATGGCCCGGTCCAGAGAAGCCAGATCTTCATGTTTTTTGGGGATCAGAATCGGTGTTGACTCTACTTCATCGGCGATCCAGAGACTGCTTTCGTGCAGGCTGAGCAAGTAGTCCGCGCCGGCCTTGCCGCCTCTGAGCAGATCGTCTTCCTCGAGCGAGTCGATGCTGACCGTGAAGCCTTCCTGTTTCAACGTGCCGATGATGTCTTCCATATGTGGAAAGTCGGTGCTCGGCAGACAGCCTATGTCGATCACATCGGCGCCGTTCTGCTTATAGTAATAAGCGCGTCTGATAACTTCTTCAACGGTGATGTTTGGCGCATCGGTGATTTCGGCGAAGATTTTGACGCTGTAGCGGCCTAAATCGATCTTGTGCGCCGCCTGGCCGAAAAACTGCGGCAAATCCTTTAATTCTTCCGGCCCGCGTTCCACCGGAATGCCCAAATCCTTCGATAACGCTTCCAGATCGCCGCGGCAGCGTCCCGGCACGAGAATGCGGTCGGCGCCGAAGGTATCGGTCAGACGTCGGGCGATCATGTCGGCGGTCATTAGAGCGGCGACTTTAAGGCCCAGTTCGTGCACCGTATAGGTAAATTCCGGCTGCATTTTTTCGAGGATCGCATGCAGCTGTTTTTCCGCCAGCCTGCCGGTCAAAAAGAGTATATGTTCGCTCATTTTAGGGCCTTAAGCCGTTCATTCACTTTGATGATCAGTTCGTCGACACTTTCAACGACCGTCGTGTATTCGAATGTGCGCAGTTTTCCGGTCGCTTCCAGATCGATCCGGCGCGGATAAACCATGACTTTTCCGCCCGGCGCCGTCGTTTCCATTTCCGGCGCGGTATCACAAGGATAGACAATGCTGGGCACTCTGCATTTCCCGGCCTGCGCATATAAATTGGTCGCGAGCGAATCGGCGATGCCCAGCACGCACTTGGCGACCGTATTGGACGTGGCCGGTGCCATCACGAAGGTATGGTAATGGCCCTTGTAGAAATGCCCGACCGGCGGCGCCGAGGCGGCTTTATCGCGATAGACCGGCATTTTCGCGCGGATATCGCTCAGATCGATGCTGTACATTTTTAACACTTCCTCGCCGGCCTGGCTGATATACAAGTCGACATCATCCAGGGTCAGCAGGAAGTTCAGGCATTCTTCTATGTAATGGCCGGAGCCGGTGATAGCCCAGGCTAAACGTGGTTTAATCATTACTCGGAGTCGGAAGATTTCGTATAATTAATGGTTTTTCTATTATACCTGAATAAATACACTGCAATACGCACAGGAGCTTAAGCATGTTCGGCCATATCGATAAACCGCTGATTATGGGGATTTTGAATGTCACGCCGGACAGTTTCTCCGATGGCGGCCAGTATTCGGATGTCGATGCCGCTGTCCGTCAGGCCCGGCGCATGCTGGACGAAGGTGCCGACATCATCGACATAGGCGGCGAATCGACCCGGCCAGGGTCGGAGCCTGTTGCTGCCGATGAACAGATACAGCGCGTGGTACCGGTGGTTGAAGCGATCAGGCAGCAGGTGTCGGCCGATATTCCGATCAGCATCGATACGACGTTGAGCGCTGTCGCCAAAGCGGCGCTCGAGGCCGGCGCCGACATCATCAACGATATTTCGGCCGGCCGCGATGACGAGGCCATACTGGCGCTGACTGCCGAAACCGATGCGCCGATCATCCTGATGCACAGCCAAGGCAGCCCGAAAACCATGCAGGACAATCCCTATTACGATGATGTTGTGCAGGAAGTGCTGGTGGCACTGCATCAGCAGATTGATGCGGCATTAAAGGTCGGCATTAAAAAAGAGCGGATAGCCATTGATCCGGGTATCGGATTCGGCAAGCGCAGACAGGACAATATCGATCTGCTGGCGCATCTTGACGCGTTCGTGGCCACAGGTTATCCGGTGCTGCTGGGTACCAGTCGCAAGCGTTTCATGGGCGCTATCTGCGCCGTATCGGAACCGTCTGAATTGGTGACTGCCACCGCCGTGACCACGGCTTTAGGCATTATGGCGGGCGTGCAGATGTTCCGTGTGCATGATGTCAGAGAAAACCGTCAGGCGGCGGATGTGGCATGGTCGATCAAGCAGAGCAGGCAGGGGTTGTAATTTGCAATGGACTTAAATTAAGAATTGACACTTTGCGCTGTCTCTGCATGAACAGAGAGTCAACAACGATTGTTGGTTTTTCAACAAACTACAATTGCTCGATAACCTGAAAGCATTGATAGAGCTGAAGATATAAGTTGGCAAGATTATTGCTTTAACAATAATTAAGTCACGTCATGATGCGTTACTGGTGCAGGGAGCTGTTCGTAAGCAGAGGTTGTTTCCAGGCTGAATGGTAAACGGGTGTTTTCAAAATTACGAAAAGTGCTCATCATGGAAAAACGTGACTTTGGCTTTAGGTGCATGGAGAACTATCGCTAGACCTATCTGTAATAGAGTATACCTTCCTGGTGAAGAACAAGCGGGTCCTTGTTTGTTCAACTTTTTACCTGCCTTCGGGCAGGTTTTTTTATCTTGAATCTACATCAGTTATAATAATCTAATCGATTTACAGGGCGGCAAGCCCGACAGTACGCATGATGTACTGTTTTCTGACAATTCCTTCTGAATTACTCACTGAATGCAACCACAAGACCGAAATTTTGACTCCCTAATAGAAAGATTTGAGCAAAGGATCTATGGCACGCGCAAGGGCGACTGGCGGCTTAAGCTGGTCAAGGAAGATCTTGACAGCTTTTACCGGAATGAGCCATTGACAGTATGGGACGCCGGCTGCGGATTTGCTCAAATTGGTCTGTGGCTTGCAGGGCAGGGGCATCAACTGACATTGTGCGATTTGTCGGAAAAAATGCTGGCACGGGCGCAGCAGCAGTTTTCCGAGGCCGGCTTGTCGGCGCAGTTTCATCATGCTGCCGCGCAGGAACTGGCGCAGCAATTGCCCCAATTTGATCTGGTGCTGTTTCATGCCGTGCTGGAATGGCTGGCCGATCCCATGCCGTCTCTGCAGACAATAGCGGATCGGGTCAAGCCGGGCGGTTCATTATCGCTGCTGTTTTATAACCGCAATGCCATGATTTATACCAATGTCCTGAAGGGGGAATGGCGCCTGAAGCGCCTGCTCGACGGCTCTTATTTGGCCAAAGGCAAGAATTTGACGCCGCCCAATCCGCAGTATCCTCATGAGGTTATCGAACAGCTTCAGCAATGGGGCTTTACCGTAACGGCCCATACCGGCATTCGGGTGTTTCATGATTACATGACCAGAGCTATTCGCGAACAAAGTGATCTGGATGAAATATTCGAGTTGGAATACCGCCATTGCCGGATGCCCACCTATCGCGAGATGGGGCGTTATATTCATTTGGTTGCACGAAGGGACTGATTTTAAGGCGATATTTTAATTTTCCATGCCGCCAACTGCTGCGTAATGACATAAAGCACGGGCACGAACGGTATGGCCAGAAGCGTTGACGACAACATGCCGCCAAAAACCACCGTACCGATAGCCTGCTGGCTGGCCGCGCCCGCCCCCGAGGCGCCAAGTAAAGGCACGACGCCAAGAATAAAGGCGAACGAAGTCATGACGATGGGCCGAAACCGCCGGCGGGTGGCTTCCACCGCGGCTTCCGTTACGGACATCCCTTCGGCCTGCAGTTGCCGGGCGAATTCGACGATCAGGATGGCATTTTTGCAGGCCAGGCCGATCATCAGGACCAGCCCCACCTGCGTATAAATATTATTGTCGAATCCCCGCATTAACAGCGCCAGAAGTACCCCTACCAGGGCCATAGGCACGACCAGCACAACGGCCAGAGGACTGGTCCAGCTCTCGTATAGAGCAGCCAGGACCATGAATACCAGCGTGATCGAAAGGGCGTAAATAAAGTAGGCTTGATTGCCCACCTGTTTTTCCTGAAAGGATGTTGCCGTCCAATCGATGCTCATTCCTTTGGGCAGAATATTTTTGGTTAACTGTTCCATCAGGTTCAAGGCTTGGCCGGAGCTGAATCCCGGAGCCGCCGCACCGTATATTTGCGCGGAAGGGTAGAGGTTGTAGCGCATCACCAGTTCGGAACCCAGGGTCCGTTTGATGTCCAGCAGCGTGCCCAGCGGCACCATTTCGCCCTGCTCATTCCGGACATACAGGTTCTTGATGTCTTCCGGCCGCAAACGGAACGGCGCGTCAGCCTGAACATAAACCTGAAAGACCTGGTTGAATTTGTTAAACAAATTGACGAAGGAGGAGCCCAGGTAGGCTTGCAGCGTAGAAAACACATTATTCAGCGGAATATTCAGCGATTCCACTTTGGTTCTGTCAATATCCAGGAAAAGCTGCGGACTCGTGGCGCTGAAGGTGGAGGTCAAATGCTGCAGGCCCGATTGCGAATTACCCGCGCTGATGACTTCATTGACCGCCTTCTGCAACTCGCCGAGGCCAAGACCCTCGCGGTCTTCCACGATCATCTGGAACCCGCCTCCCTGGCCCAGGCCGCGGATAGGAGGCGGAATCAGCACAATGGACATCGCTTCCTCTATTGAAGCAAGTTCATGGCGTAAGTCGTCGATGATCTTGTCCTGGCTTAATTCGTTGCCGCGTTTGTCCCAATCCTCATAAACAATGAACGTCGTCAGCATATTAGGGACGTTCGCACCGTCGATTATGGACAAGCCGCCGATGGTGACCCAGGCTTCCAAGCCGCGCGTTTTACCGAAAATGCCATCCAGCGCCTTGCTGACGGCGGCCACCCGGGGCTGCGAAGAGGCTTCGGGAAGCTTGGTGATTACCATCGCGTAGCCCTGATCTTCGGTAGGCAGAAAACCTGTCGGATGAACGGCGAACCGCCAGGCGCTCACAGCAATGATCAGCACGAACAGCAGGAACATGAGAAAAGCGCGCTTCACCATCCAGGCAACTAATTGAACATAGGCGTGTTCGAGCCAGCCGTAAGCTTTGTTAAAGCCCCGTGAGAACCAATTGGCTTTCTTTTCCCGGACCGGGCGCAGCCAGAGCGCGCACTGGGCAGGCTTGAGCGTCAGGGCGTTGATTGCGCTGATGACGGAAGTGGAGGCAATGACCAGCGCAAACTGGCGAAACAGCTGCCCGGTAATCCCCGGAAGAAAAGCCGCCGGCAAAAATACGGCCGTCAGTACCAGAGTGATGCCCATGACTGCCCCGGTGATTTCCTGCATCGCCTTGACTGTTGCTTCTTTAGGCGCCATTCCCTGTTCGATGTGATACGAGGCATTCTCGACAATCACGATGGCGTCGTCGACCACGATGCCCACTGCCAGAATCAAGGCAAACAAAGTCATCAGATTGATGCCGAAACCGAGCATGAACATGGCGGCGAAGGCGCCAATGAGGGTGACTGGAACGGTTGTCGCAGGCACCAGCGTGGCTCGCCAGTTCTGCAGAAATACCACCACCACGATAAGCACCAGGATGCCGGCTTCGAATAGCGTCCTATAGACGTCATCGATCGCGCTGCGGACGAATTTCGTGGTGTCGTAATGAATGTCGTATTTCAGGCCCGGCGGAAAATCCTCGCTCATGACCGCCATGGCCTGCCGGATTTTGTCCGCGACATCCAGCGCGTTGGCGCCGGGCAAGGTAAACACCGGCATTAACGCCGCCTTGTGGCCGCTGGACTTGGAAAAATTGCTATAGCTTTGCCGGCTGAGCTCGACGCGCGCGACATCACGGACGCGCACGATATGCGCCGACTCAGCGCGCGCGCTCTTGATGACGATATGCTCGAACTGCGCCGCGTCCTCCAAACGGCCCAGCGCATTGACAGTGAATTGAAAGCCCAGGTTTGCAGACGCAGGAGGGGCGCCCAGTTGCCCGGCAGCGACTTGCAAGTTCTGGCGCTGGATGGCGTTGATCACGTCAAGCGCGGTCAAGCTGAAATAGTTGAGCTTTTCCGGATTCAGCCAGACCCGCATACTGTAAGGCCCCGCGCCCCGCACGGCGATCTGGCCCACGCCGGGCAAGCGGGCCAGCGGATTCTGCAGGTTGATGACGGCATAGTTGGAAAGAAACGTTTCATCAAACCGCTCGTCATCCGCATAAAGTGATACCACCAGCAAGATATCCGTAGACACTTTCTTTACTGTCACGCCTTGAGGCTGCACCGATGCGGGAAGCTGAGGCAGGGCGCTGTTAACTAGGTTCTGCACCAGCGTCATGGAGGTGTTCAGATCGGTTCCGACGTTGAAGGTGATCGTTAAGGTATAGCTCCCGTCGCTGGTGCTCGTAGAGGACATATAGAGCGAGTTTTCCACGCCATTGACAGCCTGTTCGATAGGTATGCCCACCGTGCTCGCGACCACTTCAGCGCTGGCGCCTGGATAGCGTGTAGTGACCTGAACGGTCGGCGGCACAATAGACGGATATTGCGCTACGGGTAGATTCATAAAGCAAATCAGGCCCAAAATGATGGTAATGATTGCGATAACGTTGGCAAAAATAGGCCGTTCAATGAAAAATTCAGAGATCATGGCGCAGAGGCCTTCGGCAGGGATCCGCTTGCATTGTTCTCGCCGCCGGCTAAAGGCTGTGGTACGGGATTGACCTTGTTGCCCGGAATGGCGTGAAGGAGCCCGTTCACAATCACCCGGTCCTGATCGCCGAGCCCTTCTTCGATTACCCGAAGGTCGCCCGCTGCAATGCCCAGTTTGACTGAGCGGCGTTCAACGACGTCATTATCGTTTACTGTCAACAGGTACGAGCCGAGTTGGTCATAGCCGACGGCTGTTTCCGGCACGAGCAACGCCATTTTTTCGGAGTTGACTACGAAGAGCCGCACGCGAGCGAACAACCCGGGCAAGATCGTATTATCGGCATTGGGATAAATGGCGCGTAATAACAGGGTGCCTGTTGTCGGCGTCACGGAAATGGCAGTGAAATCCAGATAACCAGTGTGAGGATAGCCTTTTTCGCCGGAGAGCGCGAGAAAGGCTGGAATCTTCATCTTTTCCGCTTCGTATGGCCCGATACGGGTCTTTTTGATAACTCTCAGCAAGTCCGTCTCGTTGATCGTGAAGTAGGCGTAGATAGGGGCTATCTGGTTAATCTGAGCCAATGGCGTAAATTCACCAGCGCCCACGAGGTTGCCCGGATCTTTGAGGCGACGGTCGATGCGCCCGGCAAAAGGCGCGGAAACTTGCGTGTAGCTCAGGTCCAGTTTTGCCAGATCCCGATTGGCTTCAGCGGCGGCCAGTGCGGCCCGGGCGTTATCACGCTGGAACTGCCAATTGGTCACATCGGTCTGAGCCGCCGCACGTTGCCGGACCAGCTCTGTGAACCGCTCCAATTCAGTCTGCGCGTGATTGAGGCTGGCTTTTTGCTGGAGCACCTGGGCCTCCGCCTGTTTTAGCTTGGCTTGATAAGTGTTCTGCTGGATCAGGAACAGCGGCTGGCCCTTTTTGACGCGATCGCCATCGTTGAAAAAAACCTTTTCCAGATATCCTTCCACGCGCGCCACAAGCTGCACTGTATTAAAAGCCTGGGTGTTGCCGGTAAGTTCCAGATAATCGCTGACCTGTTGATGAAAGGGGTGACTCACTGTGACTTGTGGAGGAGGTGGAGGCGCATAGACGTTCTTTTCTTCGCATCCCGAGATAAAAACCATCATCACTGACAGCCATCTTGCACTATTGCGCTTCAGCATGGCTCTTTACCTGGCATAGAGGCCGCCTTACTGGTGATCTGACCGTAATTGAAGATATTCCATTGCAATGCTGGGCCAAAGTTAGCGTTCCTGCTTTTCCAGAGAAACCTATCGCCCAGGCTGAATGTGCCGACATCGGTGGATGGCAAACCGAATGCGCCGGTGAGCGAGAGAGCGTGATGCAATTGCATTTTTATTGATAGGCTACGCATAGGTCCTCTTCTCTGTCTGCGACTTCCTGTTTCGATAATGAAGCCAGTGCACTGCGGTAACGCTTTAAATCAGTGGCGGCAGCGCGCCATTGATATTTATGGCATGACTTCATTAGCACAACCTTTCAGTCATGCGTAGCCGCATCAGCCAAGGCCCAATTGTGGTGTAGGCCAGAATTTGGGCAACTTTTCGTTCAAATCGATAGATAATTTAAGCCTGATAATGGTTTGCGTGTTTTCTGAAATTGAAGATAGACAGTAGCAAGGGTTGAGATAGATAGTCAATACGGAAAAAACATTGCAATACCCGTAATTTGATCAAGACAGACCTTGCTGCAAGAGTGAAGATCATGCCTTCCTTGTAAAGGCTCGGTGGGACTGGGAGTGACGCTTCCTTATCTTTCGATGCCGGCCTTTAAGACTTTTAAAATACGGCATCGTATTGGGGCGCAATCCTTGTGTTCTTGGCAATCATCTATTTTCTGCTCTTCGGTCTGATAATAAAGAATACTATGATTGCTTTGGTACATTCATAAAATTGAGCTTGAGTCTTGATAAATGTCATTTATCGTGTATAATGTTTGGATCAGTCGGGTGCTTAGCTCAGCTGGGAGAGCATCGCCCTTACAAGGCGAGGGTCGGG
>NZ_JADMKV010000086.1 GCF_015476545.1 Methylobacter sp. BlB1
CGATGGTGCCTACGTTTACGTGTGGCTTAGTACGTGTAAATTTTTCTTTGGCCATGAGTTAATACCTTTATGTTATATTCAATTTTATGAAGATTTTTTAATAATTGCTTCCGCAATATTTGCAGGCGCTTCATTGTATTTTTCAAACTGCATACTGTATGTAGCTCGCCCCTGCGTTGCCGAACGCAAATCAGTTGCATAACCAAACATTTCAGCTAACGGCACTTCGCAACTAATTGTTTTACCTGATGGTGTATCTTCCATACCCTGGATCAATCCACGGCGCCTATTGATATCACCGACAACGTCACCCATATATTCTTCAGGGGTAGCAATCTCAACTTTCATTATAGGCTCCAGCAACGCTGGGTTTGCTTTCCGCGCACCTTCTCTAAAACACATCGAACCGGCAATTTTGAAAGCCATTTCGCTCGAATCAACATCGTGATACGAACCATCAAATAAAGACACCTTGACATCAACAACAGGGAAACCTGCAAGAACACCGCTTTTCAACTGTTCTTGAACACCTTTGTCTACTGCTGGAATGTATTCCTTTGGAACAACTCCACCAACAATTTCGTTAACGAATTCATAGCCCGAGCCAATTTCTTTTGGCTCAATACGCAACCAGACATGGCCATATTGACCCCTGCCTCCTGACTGCCTTATAAATTTTCCTTCCTGCTCTACAGTACTACGAATAGTTTCTCGATATGCAACCTGCGGGGCACCTACGTTAGCTTCGACATTGAATTCCCTTTTCATTCGGTCAACAATAATCTCTAGATGAAGCTCGCCCATTCCTGAGATAATTATTTGCCCAGACTCTTCATCTGTATGAACTCGAAATGATGGATCTTCTTGAGCTAACTTACTTAACGCGATGCCCATCTTTTCCTGATCAGCTTTTGTCTTAGGCTCTACTGCAACCGAGATCACTGGATCTGGGAACTCCATGCGCTCAAGAATGATTTTTTCATTAAGATCGCATAAGGTATCACCGGTGGTCACATCCTTTAATCCAATAGCCGCTGCTATATCGCCCGCATAGACTTCCTTTACCTCTTCACGGCTATTAGCGTGCATTTGCACTATGCGGCCAATTCGCTCTTTTTTCATTTTTACTGAGTTGTAAACACTATCTCCGGAATTCAATACACCCGAGTAAACTCTGAAAAAAGTTAATGCACCAACAAATGGATCAGCTGCTATCTTGAAAGCCAAAGCAGCAAATGGCGCATCATCTGTAGCCGGACGATCCGCTTCAGTTACTTCATCTTCAAGCAATCCTTTAATTGCCCGAACATCTGTCGGCGCCGGCAGATATTCAACAACCGCATCCAGCATTGCCTGGACGCCCTTATTTTTAAAAGCGGAACCACAAAATGCTGGAACTACCTGATTAGCTATAGTTTGTGCACGTATGCCCTGTTTAATCTCTTCGTTTGTTAAAACGCCATCTTCCAGATATTTTTCCATTAGCTCTTCGCTGCCTTCCGCAGCAGCCTCAATCATATGCTCTCTCCACTCTTCGCAAAGTTTCAGCATATTGACTGGAATATCCTTTTCCTGAAAGGTCATACCCATATTGGCCTCATCCCAATATATTGCTTTCATTTTGATGAGATCAACAACGCCTTCAAAAGCATCTTCTGCTCCGATTGGCAACTGCATAGGCACTGCTTTACTTCCCAAGCGATTTTTGATTTGCTCGATCACTCGTAAAAAGTCTGCACCCGATCGATCCATCTTGTTAATAAAAGCCAACCTAGGCACATAATATTTATTAGCCTGACGCCAAACCGTTTCAGACTGAGGCTCAACGCCTCCTACAGCACAAAAAACGGCACACGCGCCATCTAAAACGCGCAAGGAACGCTCTACTTCGATAGTAAAATCAACATGTCCTGGCGTATCGATAATATTAATTCGATGCTGCGGAAACTGACTCTCCATTCCGCTCCAGAAGCAGGTCGTAGCAGCAGAAGTGATCGTTATACCTCGCTCCTGCTCCTGTTCCATCCAATCCATGGTAGCAGCACCATCGTGCACCTCACCTATCTTATGAGACACACCTGTATAGTACAGCACACGCTCAGTAGTCGTCGTCTTACCAGCATCTATATGAGCCATAATGCCGATATTTCGATAACGATCTATAGGTGTCTTGCGCGCCACGACTATACAGCCTTTTGTTTAATCTGCTTATTACCAGCGATAATGAGAGAAAGCTTTATTAGCCTCTGCCATTCTGTGGGTGTCTTCGCGCTTCTTAGCCGCAGCACCTCTGCTTTCAAAAGCATCCAATAACTCACCAGCAAGCTTAGCAGACATGCTTCTCTCATTTCTTTTACGAGAAGCATCAATCAACCAACGCATCGCCAAAGCCATACGTCTTGAAGGACGCACTTCCACAGGCACCTGATAAGTCGCACCACCCACACGGCGAGATTTAACCTCAACTCTAGGCTGAACATTTTCAAGCGCTTTTGACAGCACATCCAATGGCTCAGAGTGACCTTTGCTCTCAATTACATCCAGAGCACCATAGACGATCCCTTCTGCAATTGACTTCTTGCCACTTTCCATGATCATATTCATAAACTTAGTCAGCATAACACTGCCAAATCTTGGATCTGGAATAATCTCTCTTTTCGTAGCGACTCTTCTTCTAGACATTTATCTCACCAACCAACGTTTATTTTTTAGGCCGTTTAGTGCCATATTTGGAGCGACCACATTTTCTATTAGTCACACCAGAAGTATCCAAACTACCACGAACGACATGATATCTAACACCGGGCAAGTCTTTTACACGACCGCCCCTTATCAGAACCACAGAGTGCTCCTGAAGATTATGCCCTTCACCACCAATGTAACTACTAACTTCAGATCCGTTAGTAAGTCTAACCCTGGCCACCTTACGCAACGCCGAGTTTGGTTTTTTAGGGGTCGTCGTATAAACACGCGTACACACTCCTCTACGTTGAGGACATGCTTCCAATGCTGGAACATTGCTTTTTTCTACTTTTTTAGCGCGCGGCTTACGAACCAATTGGTTGATCGTGGCCATATCTTTGTTTACTCCGATATACAATTAACTGTCAGACAATAAAAATAACCGTCGAACATAAAATATGTCGACGGTTAATTAGCTTTTCAACCTGACTCAAGCACTTAGCTCATGTGAGCAGAATATGATACTTGCTAATATATGTCAGGTCAAGCTCATTTTATCAATGAGTTTTACTACATTATTAAATATTTAAAGCTTGCTTAAGAGCCTCTTCCACATCCCCAGCATCTACCATAGAAGCTGCTTCGCTTTCGACAACCTCATGCTGAGCAAATCTGTTTTTTCTGTTTTCATGATAAGCAAGACCTGTTCCTGCAGGAATTAATCTTCCTACAATAACATTTTCCTTTAAGCCTTGGAGATTATCACTCAATCCACGAACAGCAGCATCTGTTAAGACACGGGTCGTTTCCTGGAATGAAGCAGCAGAAATAAAGGACTCTGTAGCCAACGAGGCCTTAGTGATGCCCAGCAACACCGATTCATAACTAGCCGGAATTTTGCCTTCTACTTCCATTCTTTCATTCACTTCTCTTAGAACAGCACGCTCAACTTGATCTCCTTTCAGGAATTCAGTGTCTCCAGAAGCAGTAATTTCTACTTTTCTAAGCATTTGTCTAATGATAGCTTCAATATGCTTATCATTAATTTTCACACCTTGTAAACGATAAACATCTTGAATTTCCTTAACCAGATAGTTGGCCAATTCTTCTATGCCTCTTAATCTAAGAATATCGTGCGGCGTTAATTCACCTTCAGCAATTGTCTCGCCCTTCTCAACGTATTCTCCTTCAAAGACTGTGATATGACGCCATTTCGGTATTAAGGTTTCATACTGTTCACCAGCAGCATCAGTAATTATGACGCGCTGTTTGCCTTTTGTTTCCTTTCCAAACGAAATAGTACCACTCGTTTCTGCAAGAATTGCCGGATCTTTCGTTTTGCGCGCCTCAAACAAGTCAGCTACCCGCGGCAAACCACCGGTAATATCTCTTGTTTTACTGGACTCCTGCGGAATTCTGGCCAAAACGTCACCGACTTTCACTTCACCACCATCTTTAATGCCGACAATCGCTCCAGCGGGCAAGAAATATTGCGCTGGAATTTCGGTACCTGGCAAGAAGATCGCATTTCCGTTTACATCCAGCAATCTCACCATTGGACGCAGTTCTTTACCAGCGCCGCCTCTTTGTTTAGGATCAGTAACTACAAGAGAACTTAGACCGGTTACTTCATCAGATTGCTTTTGTACAGTTACGCCATCAACGAAATCGATTAAGCTTACAACACCGTCAACTTCGGTAATAACCGGATGCGTATGAGGATCCCATGTAACAATAATATCGCCAGCATTAACTCTGCCACCTTCTTGTATTGAAAGCACCGCGCCATAAGGAATTTTATAACGCTCTCTTTCACGACCATAATCATCGACCACGCCTACTTCGCCTGATCTCGAAACAGCAACCAGATTGCCTTCTCGGTTGAGCACTGATTTCAAGTTGCTTAGACGAACCGTACCAGCTGATTTTACTTGAACATTGCTGATTGCCGCAGATCTAGATGCCGCACCACCAATATGGAAAGTACGCATGGTCAACTGAGTTCCAGGCTCGCCGATTGACTGTGCAGCAATAACGCCAATTGCCTCACCAATATTGACCAAATGGCCACGACCTAAATCACGTCCATAGCAAGCAGCGCAAACCCCATATCTGCTTTCACAAGTAATGACCGACCTTACTAGAACCTGATCAATACTATGCTCTTCGAGAACAGAAACCCAATGCTCATCTAATAACGTACCTTTAGGCACCACGACTTTTTCACCGCTAGCCTCCATTACGTCATTAACTACAACCCGACCTAACACGCGTTCTGATAATGGCTCAACCACATCCCCACCTTCAATAATAGGGGTCATGATCAATCCGTCAGAAGTGCCACAATCATCGGCCGTAACAACCAAATCTTGAGCAACATCCACTAATCTACGTGTTAAATATCCTGAGTTTGCTGTCTTCAGCGCTGTATCAGCCAGACCTTTACGAGCACCATGAGTAGAAATAAAGTACTGCAACACATCCAGGCCTTCCCTGAAGTTAGCAGTAATGGGTGTCTCAATAATTGATCCATCGGGCTTAGCCATCAATCCGCGCATACCGGCCAACTGCCTGATTTGAGCAGCAGAACCTCTAGCACCAGACTCCGCCATCATAAAGATTGAGTTGAATGACTTTTGCTTTACAGTCTTACCTTCAGCATCGACAACAGATTCTTCACCCAATCCATCCATCATCACCTTAGCAACTTGATCATTGGCACGCGACCAAATATCAACAACTTTGTTGTAGCGCTCACCATCGGTTACTAGACCAGAGGAATACTGACTTTGAATTTCATTTACTTCGGCATCGGCAATTTTGATGATATCGACTTTTTTAGCCGGTATCGCCATATCCTCAATACCAAAAGATACACCTGAAATTGTTGCATATCTAAAACCTAGGTACATGAGCTGGTCAGCGAGCACAACTGTATCTTTATTACCTAAGAAACGGTAACTGTAGTTGATCAACCTCGATATGTTCTTTTTTGTCATATCACAGTTAACCAACTCATAAGGCATGCGATCCGGGACTATTTCCCAAATCAGTGCACGACCGACAGTTGTTTCAACGCGGCGAGTTCTTCCTTCAAGCTCACCCTTCCCATTATCAACTTTCTCTGTAATGCGAAGCTGAATCCTTGACTGCAATTCAACTGTTTTAGCAAGTAGAGCCCTATGGATTTCACCAACACTGCCAAATATGCTGCCATTGCCTTTCGCATTAATTTTTTCACGGCTAATATAATACAGACCCAATACCACGTCTTGAGATGGATTGATAACCGGCTCACCGTTAGCTGGCGATAAGATATTATTGGTCGCCATCATTAATGTACGCGCTTCCAACTGAGCTTCAACAGACAGAGGAATATGTACCGCCATCTGGTCGCCGTCGAAGTCAGCGTTAAAGGCGCTGCACACCAATGGATGCAACTGTATCGCTTTACCTTCAATCAAAATTGGTTCAAACGCCTGAATACCAAGTCTGTGCAGTGTAGGAGCCCGATTCAGCAAAATCGGGTGTTCACGAATGACTTCTTCAAGAATATCCCAGACTTCAGTACCTTCCCGTTCAACCATTTTCTTAGCAGCTTTAATGGTTGTAGCAAGGCCTCTGAACTGTAATTTGCTGAATATAAATGGCTTAAACAACTCCAGCGCCATTTTTTTCGGCAATCCGCATTGATGCAATCTTAGCGTCGGACCAACAACGATAACTGAACGACCTGAGTAATCGACACGTTTACCAAGCAGGTTTTGCCTGAAGCGTCCCTGTTTGCCTTTAATCATATCTGCCAATGATTTAAGAGGGCGTCTATTGGTGCCTGTAATCGCCCGACCGCGACGACCATTATCCAACAAAGCATCAACAGATTCCTGCAACATCCGTTTTTCGTTACGAACGATAATATCCGGCGCATTTAAATCCAACAATCGGTTTAAACGATTATTCCTGTTAATAACCCGGCGATATAAATCATTTAAATCTGAGGTAGCGAACCGACCACCATCTAAAGGCACCAAAGGACGCAATTCTGGCGGCAATACAGGCAGCACCTGCAAAATCATCCATTCAGGACGATTATTTGAGTTCAGTAATGCATCTATTACTTTAAGACGTTTTGAATACTTCTTGATTTTGGTTTCTGAATTTGTCGAGTTAATTTCTTCGCGAAGAATATTGACCTCTTCCTTCAAATCAATCGCCTTCAGCAAATCATAGATCGCTTCAGCGCCCATTTTTGCAACAAAGTCGTCGCCATGCAGTTCAACTGCATCCAGATACTCATCATCAGTAAGTAACTGTCCTTTCTCTAAAGGTGTCATTCCTGGATCTAAAACTACAAACGATTCAAAATACAACACGCGCTCAATCTCGCGTAGCGTCATATCTAATAACAGTGCAATTCTGGACGGCAGTGACTTTAAGAACCAGATATGCGCAACAGGACTTGCTAAATCAATATGCCCCATTCTTTCACGGCGCACTTTTGACAGCGTTACCTCAACACCACATTTTTCGCAAATAACACCGCGGTGCTTTAGCCTTTTATATTTTCCGCATAAGCATTCATAATCACTGACAGGACCAAAAATTTTTGCGCAAAATAAACCATCACGCTCAGGCTTGAACGTACGATAATTGATCGTTTCCGGTTTTTTTACCTCGCCATAGGACCAGGAACGAATCATGTCCGGCGATGCCAAACCGATACGGATCGCATCAAAATCATCGGTACGGCCTTGGCGCTTTAAGAAATTCATTAAATCTTTCAAGAGTATGTCCTCTTTAAATACTTTTCTGGCGTATTCCAGAACAGGCTATCAGTTAATTTCAATAAGACGCGGATATTAATCCCGTTCCAATTCAATATTGACAGCCAATGAGCGGATTTCTTTAATTAATACATTAAACGATTCCGGCATGCCGGCTTCCATTTTATGATCACCGTCGACAATATTTTTATACATTCGGGTTCGCCCAGTCACGTCATCGGATTTAACTGTTAACATTTCCTGCAATGTATATGCTGCGCCATAAGCTTCAAGCGCCCAAACCTCCATCTCACCGAAACGTTGACCACCAAATTGCGCTTTACCACCCAATGGCTGCTGGGTAACAAGACTATAAGGTCCTGTTGACCGTGCATGCATTTTGTCATCAACCAAATGGTTCAGTTTTAACATGTACATATAACCAACTGTCACCTTCCGCTCAAACGGCTCACCAGTCAAACCATCATAAAGAATGGTTTGGCCATCTTCTGGAAGATCAGCAAGTCTCAGCATAGTGCGAATTTCTTCTTCAGTAGCACCATCAAATACAGGTGTCGCCATAGGCACACCACCAACCAAGTTGGTTGCCATTTCCAGAATTTCTTCATCAGTAAATGAATCCAGATCTTCTTTACGACCACTACTGTTATAAATTTTATCCAAGAAGCTTCGAATTTCAGCAATTTTGGCTTTTGCTTCAAGCATTTTACCTATCTTGATGCCCAAGCCTTTAGCCGCCCAACCCAAATGAGTCTCAAGCACCTGCCCGACGTTCATCCGCGATGGTACACCTAATGGATTCAATACAATATCAACCGGATTACCATCAGCTGTATACGGCATATCTTCAATTGGTCTAATCATGGAAATAACCCCTTTATTCCCATGTCGTCCCGCCATTTTATCGCCGGGCTGAATACGTCTTTTAACCGCCAAGTAAACCTTGACCATTTTCAAAACACCAGGCGCCAAATCATCACCCATAGTGATTTTTTTACGCTTGATTTCAAATTTCTCGTCAAAGTCTTTCCTTTGCTGCTCGACTTGCTCAGCTACGGCTTCCAGTTGAAGGTTGATATCTTCATCTTTCATTCTGATTTTTAACCAGTCTGAATGCTTAAGATTGTCCAAATAAGTTTGGGTTATTTCAGTGCCCGCTTTTAACTGAGCCGGACCTGATTGAGCAACCTTACCAATTAATAGTTTAGCTACACGGGCGAATATATCGCCTTCCAGAATCTTGAGCTGATCATCAAGGTCTTTTCTGTAACGCTTGATTTCGGCTTCTTCAATATCAAGCGCACGCTTGTCCTTTTTAACACCATCCCGAGTGAATACCTGAACATCAATAACCGTCCCTTCAATACTACCTGGAACGCGCAATGATGTATCCTTTACGTCCGCCGCCTTCTCACCAAAAATTGCGCGCAATAACTTTTCTTCCGGCGTTAACTGGGTCTCTCCTTTTGGAGTTACCTTGCCCACCAAAATATCGCCACCTTTTACTTCAGCACCCACATAGACAATCCCGGACTCATCAAGTTTTGACAAGGCTTCTTCGCTAACATTTGGAATATCTGCAGTAATTTCTTCCGGGCTATGTTTTGTATCACGCGCTACGCAGGTTTTCTCTTCAATATGGATTGTAGTAAAGCGATCTTCCCTGACAACACGCTCAGAAACCAGAATCGAGTCTTCAAAGTTGTATCCATTCCACGGCATGAAGGCAACTAGCATGTTCTGCCCTAAGGCCAACTCACCAAGATCTGTAGATGGACCGTCAGCCAAGATATCTCCGGCATTAACGATATCACCCGGTTTTACTAACGGCTTCTGGTTAATACAAGTATTCTGATTTGATCGGGTATATTTGGTCAGGTTGTAAATATCTACGCCAGGAGCCCCCGTTTCTGTTTCCGTATCATTTACGCGAACCACAATCCGGGCGGCATCGACCGCTTCAATACGCCCACCTCGTGCAGCCACTACAGTTACACCGGAATCCTTAGCTACGGTTCTTTCCATACCGGTGCCTACCAGCGGCTTTTCCGCCCTTAGCGTAGGAACGGCCTGACGCTGCATGTTAGAACCCATCAATGCACGGTTAGCGTCATCATGCTCAAGAAATGGAATAATGGAAGCAGCAACCGATACAATCTGTTTTGACGATACGTCCATATACTGCACAGTATCTGACATCGCCAGAGTAAATTCATCTTTATGCCGGCATGATACTAAGCCTTCTACCAGTTTGCCGGTTTCATCGACAGCAACACTAGCCTGAGCAATAACGAACTCGCCTTCTTCAATAGCTGACAAATAATCAACTTGATCGGTTACTCTGCCGTCGATAACTTTTCTGTAAGGCGTTTCCAGGAAACCATAATCATTAGTCCGAGCATAAACTGACAGCGAGTTGATCAAACCAATGTTTGGGCCTTCAGGTGTTTCAATTGGACAGACTCTACCGTAGTGTGTCGTGTGTACGTCACGAACCTCAAAACCAGCGCGCTCCCTTGCTAAACCACCGGGCCCTAAGGCGGATACACGGCGTTTGTGAGTCACTTGAGACAGTGGATTATTCTGGTCCATGAACTGTGACAACTGACTGGAGCCAAAAAATTCTTTTACTGCTGCCGAAACTGGTTTTGCATTGATTATTTCCTGCGGCATCAATCCTTCAGAGTCAGCTAACGTTAAGCGTTCTTTTACCGCTCTTTCAACTCTGACCAAACCAACGCGGAACTGGTTTTCAATCATTTCACCGACAGAACGCACACGTCTATTACCCAAATGATCGATATCATCAACATTGCCGTTGCCATTGCGGATGTCGATTAATTCTTTTAAAACATCAATGATGTCTTCATTAGTTAGCGTACCTGGGCCAGTCGTTTCTTCTCGACCTAAGCGCCGATTAAATTTCATCCGACCAACATTGGACAAATCATATCTTTCATCGGTAAAAAATAGATTCTGGAACAGATTTTCCGCTGCTTCTTTAGTTGGTGGCTCACCAGGACGCATCATCCGATATATTTCTACCAACGCCTCTAATGTATTGGTTGTTACATCCAATCTCATGGCATTAGAGATGTACGGACCTTTATCCAAATCATTAACAAACAAGGTATTGATTTCAGTAATACCACTCTCAATGATTCGATCTATTAATTCTGTTGTTAACTCGTCATTAACATTGGCAACCAATTCTCCGGTTGACTCATCAATCACGTTGTGCCCCAGTATCTTTCCTGCCAAATACTCTTTAGGGACTTCAACTACCGTCAGGCCGACTTTATTCATTTCGCGAATATGTTTCGCTGTAATACGACGACCTTCTTCAACTAAAACCTGTCCATCCCGTTTAATATCAAACGTGGCGATCTCGCCCCGCATTCTTTCAGGCACTATATGAAATAGGCATTTTCCATTACTGAAAGTAAATTTATTGGTTTCGTAGAAGATTTTGATCATTTCTTCATTGTCGAAACCCAATGCTCTAAGCAGGATCGTAGCCGGAATTTTTCTACGTCTATCGATTCGCACGTAAACGCAGTCCTTATGGTCGAATTCAAAATCTAACCAAGAGCCGCGATAAGGAATAACGCGCGCATTAAATAAGAGTTTTCCTGACGAATGTGTCTTTCCTTTATCATGATCAAAAAAGACACCAGGTGAACGATGCAACTGCGAGACAATAACCCGCTCTGTACCATTAATTACGAAAGTTCCGTTTTCTGTCATCAAAGGCAACTCGCCCATGTAGACTTCCTGCTCACGGATATCTTTTACAACTTTGGCAGTGGCTGGAGCATCTTTATCGTAGATAACCAGGCGCACTAATACTCTTAAAGGCGCGGCATAAGTCGCTCCTCGTTGTTGACACTCTCTTACATCAAAAGTGGGATCTCCCAATCTATATCGCACATATTCCAGTACCGCGTATCCAGAGTGGCTTTCAATAGGAAATACACTGGAAAATGCCGCATGCAAACCAATATCGGCACGCTTTTCAGGTACTGCTCCTGATTGTAAAAAGCTTGCATAAGAATTGATTTGAGTTGCCAGAAGATAGGGAACTTCAAGTACTTCAGTACCTTTCCCAAAGTTATTTCGAATACGCTTTTTTTCGGTAAAAGAGTAGGACATATCGCTTCCAAACCTTTTCGTCATGAATAATTTCTACTGTGCATTTATTGCAAACAGTAAAAGGCCGGTGACAGAATTGCCACCAGCCATATTAAAAGGCGTGAGCCTTGTATTTTTTGGGTCAAAATCTTATTTGATTTCGACAGTAGCGCCCGCTTCTTCAAGCTGCTTTTTGAAATCATCCGCTTCGGCTTTAGAAACACCTTCTTTCAAAGTTGTTGGAACGCCTTCTACAGCATCTTTAGCTTCTTTTAGACCTAAACCAGTAATACCACGCACTGCTTTAATTACAGCAACTTTGTTATCACCGAAACCGGTCATGATTACGTCAAATTCAGTTTGTTCTTCAGCTGCCGCTGCGCCTGCTGCTGCAGCTGGCGCAGCCGCTACTGCAACTGCTGCTGTTACGCCGAATTTCTCTTCCATCGCTGAAATTAAATCAACGATTTCCATAATAGTCATATTGGAAACTGCATCCAAGATGTCTTCGTGTGAAACTGCCATTTAGTATTCCTCTAAAACAATAATTTTTTAAACTGGTTAAAAATAAGCTTATGCCGCTTCTTTCTGATCTCTGACCGCAGCCAAAGTACGAACAAGTTTTCCGACCGGTGCTTTCATTACAGACATCAGCATTGCAATAGCTTGATCGCGTGTCGGCATACTTGCCAAACGTGCCAGCTCGGATGCACCGTAAGCTTGACCATTAATGGCCACAACTTTGGTGATTAACTTATCGTGAGTTTTGGCGAAATCACTGATCAGACGCGCAGCACAACCAGGATCTTCCATTGAAAATGCAAGCAATAGAGGGCCTACTAGGCCATCTTGCATACATTCAAATTCAGTTCCGGCTACAGCTCGTTTCGCCAGTGTATTTTTTACCACACGCAGATAAACACCTGTTTCTCTCGCAGTTTTACGCAGCTCGGTCAATTCCGTAACTGTTAAACCACGATATTCTGCTGCTACTGCAGAATGCGCTTTAGCAGCAATTTCAGCAACTTCTTCTACGACAGCTTTTTTGCTATCTAAATTTAGTGCCACAGCTTACCTCCGGTAAGTTCTGGAAGATATCCAGAATTAATAAAACGCATCTTGAAGATGCCCCTTACGGTCCCTTTCCCCAGTTATTAGGTCCAGCTTCCGTCTGCGCAGGAAATATTAAGTTTCGCAACTCCTGCGGTCTTTGACGGTTACCGATAAAACGGCAACCCAAAGTCTTTTTACATATTAATACTGCTTTGGTCCAGCCACAAACCGGGGCCCATGGTAGAAGACAAAGTAATCTTCTTGATATATACACCTTTAGCTGCTGTCGGTTTCGCTTTTTTCAGATCGGATATCAACGCTTCCAGGTTTCCTTGAATCGCATCAGCATCAAAAGTCACTTTACCTAATGTGCAGTGAATAATACCTGCCTTATCTGTACGATAGCGAACCTGGCCTGATTTAGCGTTTCTTACTGCAGTGGCCACATCTGGAGTTACAGTACCAACCTTAGGGTTAGGCATTAAACCTCTAGGGCCCAAGATTTGGCCTAATTGACCAACTACGCGCATCGCATCAGGAGACGCAATGACTACATCAAAGTTCATTTCGCCTTTTTTGACCAAGTCGCCCAGATCGTCCATGCCAACAATATCAGCACCAGCTTCTCTAGCTGCATCAGCATTTGGGCCTTGAGTAAATACAGCAACTCTTACAGTCTTGCCAGTACCATGCGGCAGAACGGTTGCACCGCGAACGTTCTGATCTGATTTGCGTGGATCAACGCCCAGGTTAACACTCACATCAACAGCTTCATTAAATTTTGCTGTACCTAACTCTTTCAATAACTGAACGGCTTCAGTGATGGAATATTGCTTAGTTCTATCAACTTTCGATTTGATAAGTTTCGCTCTTTTTGACAACTTAGCCATTATAATCCCTCCACATTCAGACCCATGCTACGCGCGCTGCCAGCAATTGTTTTTACTGCAGCTTCCAAATTTGCCGCATTCAAATCTTCCATTTTTGTTTTAGCAATCTCTTCCAGTTGCGCACGGGTTACAGTACCGACTTTCTTAGTATTCGGGTTACTGCTTCCACTTTTTATACCGGTTGCTTTCTTTAGAAGGATTGAAGCAGGAGGTGTCTTGGTGATAAAGGTAAAGCTACGATCACTGTAAACAGTGATGACCACAGGCAGAGGCAGTCCTTTTTCCACGTCCTGAGTTTTAGCATTAAATGCTTTACAAAACTCCATAATGTTGACGCCGCGCTGACCCAAAGCAGGACCAACCGGTGGACTCGGGTTTGCTTCACCCGCTTTTACTTGTAACTTAATATAAGCCGTTATCTTTTTTGCCATTTTTTACTCCAATACGGGTTCAAGCGCTTTCCAGCTCCCCTAGACGCAAAAATCCCTGCCTTATTCAGACAGAGATTTCGTAGATACTAACCGCAGACTAACTGTTAGGTTTTTTCAACTTGCCCAAAATCAAGCTCAACAGAAGTTGAACGACCAAAAATGAGCACTGATATTTTCAACTTGCTTTTTTCGTAGTTAACTTCTTCAACTACACCATTAAAGTCTTTAAATGGCCCGTCAATTACTCTTACTACTTCACCAACCTCAAACAGAATTTTCGGACGTGGTTTATTTACACCTTCTTCAACTCTATTGAGAATAGACATTGCCTCTCTTTCTGAGATAGGAGCAGGACGATCTGAGGTGCCGCCTATAAAGCCTAACACCCTTGGAACATCTCGCACCAAGTGCCAAGTCTCGTCAGTCAATTCCATCTGAACAAGGACATAACCCGGAAAAAATTTCCTTTCACTTTTGCGCTGCTGCCCCATGCGCATTTCAACTACCTCTTCGGTAGGAACTAATATCTTTCCAAAATACTGTTGCAATCCTTCTCTTTTAATCCGCTCTTCTAATGCTTGCTTAACTTTATTTTCAAAGTTTGAGTACGCATGCACTACATACCAGCGAAGTGCCATCCTACCCTCCTTGACCAGTCAGAAGCCGCACACCCCAAAACAGGAACATGTCCAACAACCATAAAATCAGCCCCACAATGAATACCATTGCAAATACCAACAAAGTAGTACGTATTGTTTCTTCACGCGTAGGCCAAACAACTTTTCTGACCTCCTGCCTGGACTCCAACACAAAATTCCAAACACTTCGGCCCACATCAGTTGTTAACATAATGCCCAGCACTATTATCACAACGCCTACTAAGCCTAAAACTCTATATAAGAGCTTAACATCTGAGAAATAATAGAATGCAGCCACTCCAGCAGCCACAAAGACAACGGATAAGACCTGCTTTACAACATCAAGGACTGACGTCGTTGCTTCTGCCTGAGTATTCATGTGTTACTTATTATGGAAATGGATAATATTGATATGGTTTTAATCTGATTGGCAGGCCAGGAGGGTCTCGAACCCCCAACCCGCGGTTTTGGAGACCGCTACTCTACCAATTGAGCTACTGACCTAATTCAGACAAACTTTAAAATGAACTACTATATTATACTAGTTTTAAAAATTATTCAAGTATTGATGAAACAACGCCTGCACCGACGGTACGTCCGCCTTCGCGAATAGCAAAACGCAAACCTTCTTCCATAG
>NZ_JADMKV010000087.1 GCF_015476545.1 Methylobacter sp. BlB1
AGCCGGGCGCGGCAAATCGTCGACCGGCTGGTTTTATGGCTTCAAATTGCATCTGGTCGTCAATGACCAAGGCGAAATCCTGTCATTCTGCATCACACCAGGCAATGTCGATGACCGCAAACCGGTCCCCGATCTGGTGAAATCATTGACGGGAAAGCTGTTTGGCGACCGTGGCTATATTTCCAGAAAGTTAACTGACTTATTGGCCCATCAGAATGTCACGCTGATCACCACGCTGAAGAAAAACATGAAGCCGCAAACTATGGATGCCTTTGACAAATTGTTGCTGCGCAAGCGTAGCATCATTGAAACGATTAATGATCAACTCAAGAATATTGGCGATCTTGAACACTCGCGGCATCGTTCTTTGAGCAATTATTTGTCCAATATCATTGCTTGTCTGGTGGCCTATACCTATCAGGAGAAAAAGCCGGCTCTCAATTTGCGCGATGTCGATGGGTTGCCTTTTATCTCGAATGCTTAAACCGAACTGAGGTTAAGTAATAAAGAAACGGCTATGTTACTTTAACAAACCCTATTCATCAAATATGCTTTGACAAATAGGGGTGTCACTTAAAAAAGCCGCAACCTTTCAGAATGTCGGCAGGTATTCATGCGGAATGGTATTATGTCCTTAGGCATCTGCAGTTGGATCATTCTTGGTATCGGCTGCTTTAACCTCACGATGAACTCACTCAGGCATATTGATGTTTATTAACGGCACAGAGTTCGATCAGGCTAGAAGTGCTTGGGCTTGTTTAGTGGTGTTGTTATTGATAAGGCCGTTATTCTTTATCATCGCCAATGCTCTGATCCATAAAAGTACGGCAGTCCAGGCTTGCCTGAATGACTTTCACAATACATGAGGCGGCGCTGGCAGACATAGACCAAGTGAAAGATGGACAATAGCGCAGGATACGCAGATCATGTCCAGCACAAAGAGAATGCAAAAGCACGGCGACTTTCGGTTGCAGGTTAATTGTTTGGTTTTGTAGCGCCGACTCGTCCCTCTAGGATTTTGCCCTGTACCATTCGTGACACGAGGATAATCGTTAAGCCAATTACCATATCAAATCAGATGTCAAAATCCTTAAAAGATCAATTTTCCGGCGATCCTGCCGATACCGATGAGCCGCCCATTAGTCGAGAGGCTTTAATAGCGCAAGCGGCAACCCGCCCGAACTTAATGGCCGCCCACACGATCAGCCGCTTTAATCATGTAGTGGGTGATATTGAGCTCATGGAAATGGCTCATGAATTGAACACGCAAATCAGCCGCATACAGCAGGGTAATTTGGGCCGTGTGGAAGAAACGCTGGCCGCTCAGGCGATAACTTTAGACACACTGTTTAATGCTCTTGCTGTTAAAGCTCTGCAGGCGCCCGGGGCGGAGCAACAAGCTCTGATCCTGAAACTGGCCCTGCAATCTCAACGCCAGTGTTGCCAGACTTATGAAACCTTATCGACCCTTAAAAAGCCACCAGCAGTGACCATGGTGAGTCAGACCAATATCGGCCAGGCAGTTCAGGTCAATAACAGCGCGGTCGGCAACCAGCCACAAACAATTTTGGAAAACGAACTATTGGAGATCTCTCATGGCGAACGGCTGGACAGCGGAACGCAGATTACGGCAATCGCAACGCATCAAGACATGGCAGCCCTGGCTGAACTCAACAGGTCCTCGGACTGAGGCCGGCAAGGCCAGAGCATCGCGTAACGCGGGCAAGGGTTTGGGCTGGCCCGTACTACGTGCTGTGCGTGCAGCACTTAAGGCTCAAAGAGCGCTGTCCGCGCAAATGACAGAAAGCTAACAGCGATTCCGGGTGATGCGGATAAAATTGTTTCGAATAGTTACCATAGATGGCGTCAAAAATGACCGACAAGTGATTTAAAATCGGGATATTAACAATGAGAGATTAAGTATCATCAGCCCCCAATGCGACCGTTATGACTATTGGTATTTTTCTGACAAGCTTGTCAGTGTTGTCAGAATGCGCCTGTATCTGATCGAATGCAGAACCAAACACTTTGTACTGTATAAACTGGACAGCCTGTGCAATCTGGTGGGCGGCTTGCAGGGCAGGGCCATGCTGGCTAGTTTTAACATGTTTGACAAAATATCCGGGTTTGGGCTAAAGAGCTTAAAATAAATCTCTGCTGTCAAACAGAGTTACGTAACCTGCACTATCATTTACAGACTTGACTGACCAGCCAGAGATAACTTTTTAAAAATGAAAAATCTTGTCAACTACCTGTGTAACGTTTTGAAAATAAAAGGAGAAAAATCACGAGCAGTTTAAAACCGAGACCTCAAAAAGAAGGGATTAAGATTTTCCGAAGCATGGAAGCACAAAGACTTTGAAGTTTAAAACCGAGACCTCAAAAAGAAGGGATTAAGATGACGCCTAGCGGAGTGGCTAAGTCTTGTTGTATCGTTTAAAACCGAGACCTCAAAAAGAAGGGATTAAGATCTTTTTTATAACGCGCTCCCTGACATTGGCTATTGGTTTAAAACCGAGACCTCAAAAAGAAGGGATTAAGATGCATTGCCGCTTCGATTTGTTTCTGAATTGCGGTTTAAAACCGAGACCTCAAAAAGAAGGGATTAAGATAATTCAGTTATAGCTAACTTGTAATCGTAAATGTTTAAAACCGAGACCTCAAAAAGAAGGGATTAAGATGTATTCAAAATCAAAGTCATCACATAGTGGTGTTTAAAACCGAGACCTCAAAAAGAAGGGATTAAGATTATCCATATCAACAGATTTAGTTCTTCTTTTTGTTTAAAACCGAGACCTCAAAAAGAAGGGATTAAGATACGCCTGTTCCTGTCTTACGCAAACTTAGTATGTGTTTAAAACCGAGACCTCAAAAAGAAGGGATTAAGATACTCAACTTCTAGCCCTTCATCGTATGGCGCTAAGGTTTAAAACCGAGACCTCAAAAAGAAGGGATTAAGACTCTTTTGGCTCTACTTTTTTAAAATCCTGTTTCGTTTAAAGCAGAGACCTTAAAAAGAAGGGATTAAGACTTCTTCTCCTATGCTTATTCGTTTTGTTACTGGGTTTAAAACCGAGACCTTAAAAAGAAGGGATTAAACCGCATCAATTCCTAATAAGACTGTTGTGCCTGCCAGAGCTATGACAAGCTTGTCAATAAAGACCAGCAGCTGTTTCAGTCTTATTATTTTTGCCGATGATTAATCGGCAACTTACGATATTTCCTGTGCCCGGCATTTGTACAAGGCACTGCATGTGTTGAACCCATTGATCCTGACAGGCAGAAACCGGCGTTTGAATATTTTTTGATGTCTGTTGAAAAAACGCAATTGCCAGAAGAGGCCACATGAAAAAGTTGGTCATGCTGAAGCTTGGACCGTTCTTTATTGTTGGCAATGTAAAACACGGTATCAAGAAATTCGCCAGTAAAGAATGCCCAAATTGGCCGACAGTAATCTATAATTGACCTGAAATTGTCAGGTTGACCGAACCAATAACAAGAAGACATCGAGTGATCATTTCTCAACCCGTTATTCCCATTAAAACCTACCGGTTTTATTTCGCTACCGATGGTGTAGCCCGCTTGCCCAATTTCCCCGGTTCTGCCTGGCGCGGCGCCTTTGGCCATGCCCTGAAAAAGACTGTTTGCGTCGTGCGCGGCACACCCTGTAGCCAGTGCATGCTAAAAAGCGCCTGCGCTTACAGTTATGTGTTTGAAACACCGCCACCGGCCAATGCCGGAAAAATGCGCAAATACAATGCTGCACCGCATCCGTTTGTGTTGCAGTTTCCAGAGGCATCATCAGTATCCGGCTCAACTTATGCCTTGGATGTGATCCTGTTTGGCCACGGCCAGCGCTATCTGCCGTATATCGTGCACGCTTTGCAAACAGCCGGCAATGACGGCATCGGCGGGCATCAACAGATTTTCAGTTTGCAAAAAATTGATGACATCGATCCGGAAGGCGTTGGCGAAACCATCTACCAGCATGGCGAACTTAAATCCTTGCAATCGGCTGGATCGCCCACCATCCCGGCCATGCCCGATTGTATCGAGATTGCTTTCCATACGCCGCTACGCATCAAACAGGACAGCAAGAATCTCACCGCCCGGCAGTTCAATTTCGGTGCTTTTTTCGGCACTTTGCTCAGACGCATCTCCATGATCAGCTATTTCCATACCGACGCACCGCTGGAAACTGACTTCGCCGCATTAACGGCCAAAGCCAGAACCGTGCAGTTCGCTTCGCAACAGCTCAAATGGTTTGACTGGACACGCTACTCGTCCCGGCAACAAACTGAAATGAACATGGGCGGGCTGATCGGCAGGGTACATCTGGATATGCAGGGCCTGGAGGATTTCTGGCCTTACCTGTGGCTGGGCCAATGGACGCATGCCGGCAAAGGCACAAGCATGGGCATGGGCGCTTACACCATTCAGCCGACAAGCTTGTCAGTACAGTAACGGAACGCTAAACCAGCAATAATACAGGGATGAAGACAAAATCCATTTTACTCGCCGTGACCGGTCTCACCCCGCAAGTAGTGACCGAAACTTTGTATGCCATGCACCAGCAAGGCCAGCCTTTGCCTGAGCAAATTCATATACTCACCACCGCGGAAGGGCATCAGCGGGCTCGCCTTACTTTGATCAATGATGGCTGGCTGGCGCGATTTTACAGTGACTACCAGTTGCCAAAGCCGGATTTTGCCGAACGTCATATCCATATTTTGCAGCAGGCCAACGGCGAAGTCCTGCACGACATCCGCACTCAAGCCGATAACCGGGCTATGGCCGACGGTATTACTGAATGGATCAGAACCCTGACCGCCGATCCGGATACCGCGCTGCACGTTTCCATCGCCGGCGGGCGCAAAACCATGGGCTTCTATGCCGGTTATGCCTTGTCGCTGTATGGCCGTCCGCAAGACCGTCTCAGCCATGTGCTGGTGCCCGCCGACTATGAATCGCACCCGCAGTTTTACTATCCCCACGCCGAGGTATGATCATTTCTGGTGTATGACTTAGAGAAGAAAGCGGTGTAACCTTTTTGGTAAAGATCTCCCCAGATCAACCACCAACGATAAGGAAAACACCGCCATGACAGATAGTAATGTCATTAACCTGAATAAGCCAGAACAGAATGATCCCCTGCAGGAAGTGTTGCGTGAGGGCGCCCGTAAACTGTTGGCCGCCGCCATCGAAGCCGAAGTTGCCGCCTTTATCGCGCAGCATCGCGCGTTAAAAACCAATGAAGATAAAGCCGCCGTGGTCCGGAACGGCTATCTGCCTGAACGTTCGATTCAAACCGGGCTCGGCGACGTTGCGGTCAAAGTGCCGAAAGTGCGGGATCGTTCCGGCTCGGGCATCAAGTTTAACAGCAGTTTGGTGCCGCCCTATTTGAAGCGCACCAAGAATATTGAGGAGTTTCTGCCCTGGCTTTACCTGCGCGGCATCTCAACGGGGGATTTCTCGGAAACGCTGAAGCACCTGCTGGGGCCGGAAGCGCCGGGCTTGTCAGCGGCCACGATCAGCCGGCTCAAGCAGGACTGGGAACAGGATTACCAGGACTGGACCCGGCGTGACCTGAGCCAGAAACGCTACGTCTATGTCTGGGCCGATGGCGTCTACAGCCATGTACGCCTGGATGACCGGTTGTGCCTGCTGGTGATCGTCGGTTCCGATGAAAACGGTCGCAAAGAGCTGGTGGCCTTGGCTGACGGCTACCGCGAATCGGCGGCGAGCTGGGAAGACGTGCTGACGGATTTGCGGCAACGAGGCCTGAAGACGGCCCCCAAACTGGCCATTGGTGATGGGGCGCTGGGGTTCTGGAAAGCCGTGACCAAGCTCTGGCCGGAGACAGACCAGCAGCGTTGCTGGGTGCATAAGACCGCCAATGTCCTGGAAAAGCTGCCGAAAGCTATGCAGCCCAAGGTCAAAGAAGCGCTGCATGCGATCTGGCAGGCGGAAACCCGGGAACAGGCCTATAAAGCCTTTGACCATTGTATTGAACGGTTCGAGCCGAAATATCCGAAAGCGATGGCCTGCCTGGCGAAAGATAAGGACACCATGCTGACGTTCTATGATTATCCGGCTGCAAACTGGCAGCACATCCGGACCAGCAATCCGATCGAGTCGGTCTTTGCCACTGTCAGGCTGAGAACGATCAAGACCAAGCATTGCGGCAGCCGGACGACCACCTTGGCGATGGCTTTTAAGCTGATGGAGACGGCCCAGACAAAGTGGCTGCGCTTAAGAGGCTATCAACAGTTAGCCGAGGTCATTACCGGCGTGAAATTCGTCAATGGCATCAAACAAACCGGAGGTCAACAACAGGATGCCGCTTGATTCTCCATACACCAGATTTGCATATAGCTCCATTTCCTGAACAGCTGCCCCTTACGGTTACGTAGCGTCCTGACCTTGAAGTCGTATCCCAGAAAGGTAAAGCTGGTTTCGACATTGAAGCGATCGAAAGTGTCAATGTACACGATCTTTGATTTCGCTTCGTTAATGGTCAGTCCCACCGATTGAAATCGGCTCCTTAAGGCTTCCCTCAAGTGAATCGCTTCATTCATCGTGCTACAGTGGCAAACGATGTCATCGGCGTACCGTTCAAAAGGTCGGTGCCGATATTGTCGTTCCATCCAGCGATCAAAGGCGTAATGCAGGAACAGATTAGCCAATAACGGCGAGATGACACCGCCCTGCGGCGTGCCAATGTCCCGCTTCTCCAGCTCTGACTGTCCTTCAGTCCGCATCGGTGCCTCCAGCCATCGGGTGCAGTACAGGATGACCCATCTTGGCATCTGGTGATGTTCCAGCGCCTTGATTACTAGATCATGCCTGACATTATCGAAGAAGGCGCTGATATCAATTTCCAATACCCAGTTGTATTGCCAGCATCGCTGCGCACACTGCGTTAGGGCTTGATGCGCTGATTTTCCCGGTCTGTAACCATAAGAGTCCGGATGGAACAATGGATCGAGCCTTTCCTCCATGAACAGCTTGACTGCTCCTTGCGCGATCCGGTCCGATACCGTGGGAATGCCCAACACCCGCTCTTTGCCATCGCCTTTCGGTATTTTCTTTTCCCGAACCGGCGGCGGGAAATAAGAGCCCGAGCATAGGCGGTTCCAAATCTTGTAGAGATTTTTGTCCCGGTTTTCATCGAACTGTTTAATGGTTTGACCATCGCACCCTGCTGCGCCGCGATTCTTGCGTACGTCCAGGTAAGATCTCCAAACTAACGCTTTGGGTATCTCGAATGCTTTGTCTTGCGTCATCACATCATCCTCTATCTGAGTTGTGAAATGTGCAATTCAGTGATCCATGCCCCTTCGCTCCGGAGTCATTACAACCCCTTCATCGCTACTACGGGCATGTCCGTCCCTGCTTCCCAATACGTGCTGGAAGCAGGTTCACACGTTCCCCAAACTGGCCTGACTTGGACTCTTGCTGTCTTAACACCGGATGCCGCGTGGCCAGTAAACAGGTAACTTCCACGCTCATCAGGGGGCGGTTGTATAACCCCTTTTTGACATCAGCTCAGATTTCGATGCTTCGTCGAGCAGTTCACTTGCGTTCAACTTTCCAAGTCTTACGTGACAGTAGTTTCTCTGCCTTTTCCTGGGACGCTCGCCACCCAACCCCTTAGGATTGAGCAGCTCCAGGTCGTTTGGTCAGTGCTCCTGTAAGTCCTGACCGGAGGGCCTTCCTCCATCCAATTTGGAGCATGGAGTTCTCATGCTGCTATCTTAAACGCTAGTTCACGAGTCCTCCTTCGTGTCACACACAACCAGTTTCGGCGGCCCACCACGAAGGGACGTATCGCGTTTTCGCAGAGGTTGTTGTCGATGGGCCAGGCGCCGTTATCGATGAAACGGGTCAGTTTGGGCCACTGCGACGACAGATAATGCAGGGCCTTGCCCAGCAAGCTGTTGGGCGTCACCGCATGCAGATACTGTAACAGCAGCGCCTCGATTTTTGCCAAGACCGGCCGACTTTGCGCCAGGCGTAGTTCCCCGCGCAGCTCGGGGCTCAGCCCTTTCGCCCGGGACTCAATGGCGTACAGTTCGCCCATCGCCGCGATAAACTGCGTCGCGGGCTGCTCGGGTCCGCGTGCCGCCTTTGGAATGGCGGCCTCGGCTTCGGCAAAATAACGGCGTGCGTGCGCCCAGCAGCCGAGATGGATCGCTCCCCGGGTCGCCGCAATGGCGTTATACACCTCATAGCCGTCGCTCATCAGTGCTACGCCGGGCTGGATACCCTCATACAGCGGCTGTGCATGAGTTCCCCCGCGGCCGGGCGTGTAGCTGAACAGCCGGATCGGCGGCCCGGAACCGGTCATCTGCGCCCACAGGTAGCTTTTGCTTTGGGCGGATCGCCCGGACTCCTTGAGGACCTGAATGACGGTTTCATCCCCCAATATCAGCTCGGCGTCGAGCAGATGGTCGCGCAGCAGATTGATCATCGGCTGCACCGCTTCGCCGACACGGACCAGGCTGGCTGCCAGCGTGTTGCGCGACAGATCGCCGCCGAAACGGCCCAACAGGGCCGCTTGCCGATACAGGGGCAGACTATCCTGGTATTTGGCGGTCACCACCCAGGCCAGCGCCGCTTCGGTGAGCAGGCCCTTGGGGATCACCCGCGCCGGTGCCGGGGCGACCCGGATGCCCTCGTCACAGCACGGGCAGGCGTACTTGACGCGGTGATGCTGAATCACGCGCACCTGTTGCGGAATGATGTCGAGTTGCTCGCTGATTTCGACGCCGATCTCGATCAGTGTCGTACCGTCATGAGCACAGACGCGTTCGGGTTCAGGCAGCTCATGGCGCACGATCTCGCGCGGCAGATGGGGATCGAGCGGTTTGCGGCCGCGCTTCTTGCGGCTATGGCCGACCACCTCGACCGCTTCGGGTGTTGTTTCCTCGGCAACCGGTGTGCCTTTGGGCGCCAGTGCTTCGGCTTCGTTCAGGAACAGGTCGCGCTGAGCCGAGCCGGATTGGCCCGTGCCTCGGACTTGGCCGCAAACAGCCGGCGTAAAAACGCATCGACACGTTCCTTCAATAAATCACGCTCGACCGTCATCAACCGGAGCTGATTCGCAAGCCGTTGCTGCTCGGCCAGCAAGGCCTGGTATTCGTCGGCGGAAAGGGTGATGGTCGTGGTCATGCGCCTATTTTACCGACTTTACGCCATCGCCTCAGCCTATTTTGGTATAATTCCGTGCCGGATGGGGGCGCATGGCCGCCAAATCAATGCCCGCTAACAGCCAGTGTAGTTGTTCGACCGTTAATGTCACCACAGCGGCTTCTTTCGGCCAGCGAAAACGATCGGCTTCCAGCCGCTTGATCATCAACCAGAAGCCCGTGCGATCCCACAACAGCAGCTTAATCCGATCTCGCCGACGATTGCTGAACACGTAGATCGCCGGTGCGAAAGGATCCAATCCCAGGGATTGCTCGACCAGTAGCGCCAAGCCATTGATCGCCTTGCGCCCATCAACCGGCTCTCGATGCAAGTAAACCTTTAACCCGGGTTCGAAGCGGAACATGGCAACCCGGCCAGACAGTTCAATAAGAGCGGAAGGTCGGTCAGCTTAACACCCTGCAGATCCAATTTAACGCCATTGGGCAAAACCACACTGAGAGATGAGCCCGTCGGCTGCGCTGTCGCCAGTGACAGAACCGGTGCAAAGGCCGGCAACGTTGGCGGAACCTCGGCTTCCGAAGTCTCTTGTTCACGATAACGGTCGATCCACTTGCGCAGCAGATTGGCATTGATGCCATATTCCAGCGCTATCTTGGCGACGGAGGTGCCGGGTTGCAAGCAGACTTTGACTAGCTCCCGTTTGGCTTCAGGGTCGTAGCGACGCCTTCCATCTCGCCCATGCCCAACGACCAATGCGCGCGTTAATCGAGTCTTATTCTCCATCCTAAGTGTCCACCTTGTTATAAGTGGACACTATCTTCTCCTCTTTCGATCAGCTGTTACAGACGCTGTTAAAAGAGCGCTTACATATAATTGCAAATCATCAGATTGCCCACTATGAAATAGTCCGTATGGTCATGATGTCCAGAACAGTAGTTACCACTCATGAAAGCGCTTCCGGAAATTTTCCGGACTTAATCCAGGTTCTGTTAGGCTCAGTTAGGTTGCGAACGGAAAGCTAAGCGGTAAGTTATTGATTTTATAGGTTCAGTTAACTGCTGAATGCACTTTTAATGCGATGGTCGTGCGTTCGAATCGCACACGACCCATCAACAATCTCCTTGATGTTCAAGGACTTCAATCAAATGCCATCGGTTGAAGACGTTTTAAACTCAAAGCGGTGCACAAATAAATGCGCAAATCGCGCGTGATCTTACCCTGATCTAGGGTACACTCGGCTAAGAGAGTAATCTCTGAATCCGATGTCAACAATGAAAAACAAGAAAGAATCAACTACCCTGCTGTTCGCAGCAAATATACAGCACAGTTGTTAATCATCATGCAAAACTTACCAGATAACTATAGAAATCAACATTGAAAATTTTCCAGATGCAAAGAATACTGCTTATGAAATCAAAATCTTATGATACATTAAGCTGATAAAATCAGTGTTGATAGCTGGAAAATATTGAGTGTTGATTTACATCTTAGGATAAACTCGACCTACACAGCTGATCATTGGCCAATTACGCCAGCCAGAAGCCGAAGCTATGCTTGAGGAAACTTGCATATGAAGATCGACAAAACTGCACTTACGCCACCCGAAGGCTATGCCGACTGGCTGAAACAGCTCAAAACCGAAATTGCCCAGGCCCGTCAGCGGGCGGCACTGGCTGTTAACGCTGAACTGGTGCATCTCTACGGACGCATAGGGCGCGATATTCTGCTGCGGCAGCAGGCGCAGGGCTGGGGCGCCAAGGTCATCGACCGGCTGGCCGGCGACCTGAAGGACGCCTTTCCGGATATGCGCGGTTGGTCGTCCAGCAACCTCAAGTACATGCGGTTTTTCGCCCAGAATTGCCCAGACGGCCAATTTGGTCAGCAGCCTGCTGACCAATTGCCGTGGTTCCATATCGTGACCTTACTGACCAAGCTCGACAACCCCGCCGAGCGTGAGTGGTATGCGGCTCAGGTCGTTCAACACGGCTGGTCGCGCACGACGCTGGAACTGAACATCAAAAACCGCCTGCACCATCGGCAGGGCGCAGCGGTGAGCAATTTCGGGGCGCGTCTGCCGTCACCCGATTCAGTGCTGGCTCATGAGGCATTGAGAGATCCGTACTTGTTCGATTTTCTCGGGCTCGGTAACGATGCGCACGAACGCGAGATCGAGGACGGGCTGATTCGCCATATCACCCGCTTTTTGCTGGAACTGGGCGCCGGCTTTGCCTTTGTCGGGCGGCAGTTCCGGCTGGAAGTGGCCGGAGATGAGTTTTTTATCGATCTGCTGTTCTACCATACCCGCCTGAAGTGCTATGTGGTAGTCGAGCTAAAAGCGACCGCATTCAAGCCGGAACATGCCGGTCAGCTCAATTTTTATCTGGCCGCCATCGATGCGCAGGTTAAGGCCGAGGATGACAAGCCGACGATTGGCCTGCTGCTGTGCAAACAGCAGAATCGATTGGTGGCGGAGTATGCGCTGTCCGGCATCGAAAAGCCGATCGGCGTTGCCGAATATCAGTTGCTGCGCGATCTGCCGGAGACACTGGAGCGCAATCTGCCGAGCATTGCCGAAATCGAAGCCGAACTGTCGGAAGAGCTCAATCATCTGGATGATTATTGATGCTAAACATTCTTAGCGAATTTTATCTAATACGTTAGCTCATCATTATTATAAAAGTTGAAGATATATCGGCTAAAAATTGCAAGATTAAGTAAGTGTCATCGAAGACAATATAGCGCGCGGACTGACTCAGCGCGCCATGTGTGCGAATTTGAATGAATTTGGTATTAAAACCGCGCGGAGTGGCCAATGGCCGCAGGTTCAGTTACAGCATGCTATAGCGAAACTGACTTAAGTTTTGAATTTGATTCAATGATATATGCCTTTAGAGCGTTCTGTATTACTTCCAACCAGTTACTTTCTGTCCCAGCTTGAAAAGTATCTGAATTTTTTACCGATAAAGTTTTTTCAGCTATTGCATTTTTATTTTTTATTTCAATATTTGTTGAGATTTCCGTGCTTAACGTGATTGCCCAAAATCCTGGATTCATCCAAGACCATAATTTATTTATTTGAGCATCAACAACATATGTGTCATCCGTAATCTGCTCTTTGCGACTGATAACTTTATACCCATTTTCAACAAATGCTTGGCGAAGGGCGGCGTCTATTAGGGACTCAACCGTTTTTCCTTCAGGTAAAAGAATATCGCCCAATCCCTTGCCATAACCATTTCTTTTGCGACCAATGGCACGAAGCCTTATTTTATCGCCTTGCTCTTCATCGGGATCAAGTGATGGTGTGCTGGGTTCGGCTGGCTTTATCTCAAATAGCCGTTTATCAATCACTGAATTGATATAAATTTCTTTTCCGTTAGGTTTGGCTATCAATTCCGAAGTTGGCAATGGAACATCTATAATTGATCGGCTTGTGGCGCACCCAGAGAGAAGTGATGCGCAGACTATAGCCGCTCCGATAAATAGCTTTAATTTTATTGACATTATTTCTTATCGTGGTCTTTATTAAAATTCCGAGTGTGCCAAGCCATAATCGATTGAATCGATGGCATCAGCGAATCGCCAGTGAACGACCGATTATTATGCAAATGCTAAAAAAAGTCTGTCAGCTAATGATTACAAAATTGGCAATCGTTTTTGAAATGGTGGCTTTCCGTTAGAACCGACGATACAATAAAATTGTAATAGGGAACTGTTACAAAGTTCTCTTTGTTATTAACAAAATGAGATATAAATTAATAAGTTAGAAATTAAATTTCGGAATATCTGTCTCTCCACCATTTCACAATTTCCATTCAGATGACGTTTTTCACCATACCCAATACCTCGCGGCTGTGGCGAAGCGCATCCAGCCGAGCTTCGGCAGGAAGATCCGGCTGTTGGCCTGATCCAACTTAATCTGCTTCGGGCCTGGATAGCGAAAGCTATCCGCTTGACCTTTCTTCTTGAAACGCGGAAAGTCTGCACGCTTGGCGAAGCAGTTTTTGTAGGCCCGCTCCAGGTCTTTCAGGGCGTGTTGCAACGGGTGAACCGGAGCCTCTCTCAGCCAGGGCGTTTCACTGCCGTTCCGCCACGCCGTCAGCTGTTTTGCCATCGCCACACAGCCGGTGAACTTGCCGCCCGCCTCGTAGTTGGTTTTCTGCAACGCCAAGGCTTTATTGAACACAAACCGACAGGCGCCGGCAAAGCGGCCCATAGCGCGCTGTTGGTCGCCATTAGGCTTGAGTTCATATTGATAGGCTTGGAGACGTTTCATAAATCCATTATTTCACAGGTTTTACATCTTGCTAGTAGCCACTTACTGTGGCCGCGCTATCCATCCCCGCCCTGAACGGCGTGGTTTTCCGCGTAATCCGATAAAATCTGTACAGTTATTTTTCCGGATTCTGTATATCGTTTGCATGTGCACCCATTCCATATACTTGAAGCTCATATTGATACGCCACATGCTTAATGGATGATCAGTATTTTTCTAACTTATTTATAAGGCATTGTTAATTTGGTATGGTTTGAGCTAAACTAGCCGATTTTTACCGAGTCAG
>NZ_JADMKV010000088.1 GCF_015476545.1 Methylobacter sp. BlB1
GTCTATTACTACCACCTGGATCACCTCGGCACGCCGCGCGAGCTGACCGATGCGGCCGGCAAAATCGTCTGGTCGGCCCGCTATCGGGCTTATGGCGCGCTGGCACTGGCCGATGTCACCGAAATCGACAATCCGCTGCGGTTTCAGGGGCAGTATTGGGATGCCGATACGGGGCTGCACTACAATCTGAACCGCTATTACGATCCCCAGGCAGGGCGATTCATTCACCAGGACCCGATTGGCCTGGCCGGTGGCGTGAATCTGTTCCAGTATGCGGTTAATCCGGTTAACTGGATTGATCCGTTAGGATTGACAGGAAAAGATTGTTCAAATGTTGCAAAGAGTGTAGAGACAGATAAATTTGGTAATGTAATAAGTCGCCTTCCTAAGAGCATACAAGACCAGATGACTTTAGATGCTGCTAAACGGGGTGAAGGAATTGTGAAAATAGATAATCTTGGTGATCCGAAATATGCAAGAATGCAAAAAATGGAACTGGAAACTATTTCAAACGGTGGTAAAAAATCCAACGTTCATTATGTAAGAGACCCAATTACAGGGGACATAATGGACTTCAAGTTTAAAAAACATAGTACGGACTATATACATAGGTATGAGTCTGTCAGAGAAGCAGGCATAAGGGAAAAAAATGAAAGTGTTATGTAAAGTTAACAATATTTTCGAACTGAATGATAATTCAACAGTGGAGCGTTTAAAAAAATATATTCGCTTATCTGATGGGCAATTATATTTAGAGAGAGACACAGAGTATTGTGTTTACGGCATACTTTTTAGGGATAACGCTCCTTGGTACTATCTATGTTTAGATGCAGATGATGAGTATCCAACTCCATATCCAGCAGAGCTATTTAATATCACTGATGGGCGTCTATCATCATATTGGAAACTTTCAACAATAACTTATCCAGATGGAACCGTGATGTCTTCGATAGTATTTGAAGAATGGTCTAAAGACTCTTCTTTTTATGAACGACTTATAGACGATGATCCAGCAGCTATTAGTTTGTTTGAAAAGTATCGAAAATTAATGGATAGAGAATAATTTAAGTGGTATAGCCATATGGCGGATGTTTCGTATGGTGGATTTGCCTTGCTTGGCAATCCACCAATAAACGGAGCCTTAAAGCCGTAATGTTCCGCTATGCTACCAGCCTGCTTGAAATGGCGGTTTGCTGTGCGAAACCGCCCTACTTGCTGTCCTTGAGCCCCAGTTCTGACTAATCAAACTGCCATATCACTCAATCCAGTTGTAAAATTTCTTTAACTTCGGCGAGGTCACGGTGGGCTCTTAAATACACTACAGCCGCTCTTGATAATTTCTCTGTATCGCGAACCATTTTCCGAAGTGTGATTTTGGCGTCATGTACATTGCGACCTTCTCGAATTTTCGCTACTTCTTTTTCAACATCAATTCTTATTTTATTTCTTGCTCTTACGATTCGTGTTTCATGCAGGTGGAAAATATCAATTGAATTTTTAACCCTGCGTTGTTCAGCTGGTGAAGCATCTGGTTTTGACTCGGGCATGCCATCCTCATCAAACCACAACAATTTTTCATCATCGGGATCAAAGGGATCTAAAAAGTCAGGCATTTCTTCTTGCAAAGCTTGTGCATCTGCTGGGGTAAAAACTCTCAGGGCTGGATTCACTAAAGGAAACTTACACGCTTTCCCTCCTTCGGTCTCCTCGAAGTTCCTTCGACTATTACAAAAAGTGCAAGCACAGCGGTAATTTTTCCAATCAAAGGCTAACCACCAATAGCCTTCATGCCCATGCTCTTCTTCTACTTTATTTTTTGGACGAAAATGATCAACCGGCATGTCAGAGCGAATTTCTTCCGCTTCACAGTACCAGCACTTCTTTTTCAATTTATCTGGTAGCAATTCGTAAAATGAGCGCCATACATCCGATGATGCGACTCTTTTTAATATCTTTTTCCTCTCCTCTGAATTAGAAGCCGCCAGTAGTTCGTTTTTTGCTGCTTCCGCCTTGTCTCGCCAAGCTTTAGTCAAGCATTCTTCTATATCATCCTTGCAAATCCAGCGCATTAAACTATCCCTCCCTATTTGCCGTGATATTTTTCACGTAAGTAATCCATGTAATCAGGATCGTCCGCGGATAAGTTAAAGCCAAGCTCGGCTAACTCGCCGTTCAGTCGTGCAAGATACTCTTCATCCGATTCGGCGGGTTTTTCAGGCTCACGCTGAACACGCTCTTGAGACAATTTGTCTTTACTGGCTAATTTATTACGAGCTGTCAGTTTTTCTTGCGTAATGTCATCTAATGTTGTTTTTAGCCCAAACATATCGCTTCGAAGTATCAGGTTAATACCCATCCCCCTTGGGCTTTCTTCCGGCTCTTGAGCATGAACCTGATACTGGGCATCACGCCACATTACTTGAACCTGTTGCTTTTCAAGCTCTGCAATTGCCAAAGGATGATGCGTCACCATCAACAGATGACTGATCTCATGATTAGGCACAAAGTCGCGCAGGAACTTAAGGTATTTCACTGCCCAGGATGGGTTTAGGTGCGTATCCGGTTCATCCAGTAGAAAAAGTGAATCTTTGCCGCCGGTAAACTTTAATAATCCCAAAACGGTCAGGAGTTGTTGCTCTCCCTCGCTCAGTTCTCGGAAGGTTAGCGGTGTGTCGCTACTGATGACTTTCACACGAATACTGACTTCGGAAATAATTTCCGAAAGCAAGGTGCTCTCCAGCATTTTAAACAACTCATCGGGCGTCAGGTTCTTGGCGAACTTACGCAGCAAATCCAGATTTGGCAGAAATAGATGAAAGAACTCGTTACGAATATTGTTACCGGTTAACGAAGTATCTTCCTGACGGGTGACTTTAACCGGTGCTAATGCATAAGGGTATAGCTCATCCAAAAACTTACGTACGACACCTCGCGCGCCCCAGAACAATTCGCTTTTTTGTTTTGCCCAATCGGGTTGGCGCATCACAAAATGAATACTGTCTAAGCCCTCAATACCAAGGTGCTCGCGCAAAAACGCTTTTTCCACACTGTCCTGTTCAGATAAGAAAAACGCCAACAAGACAAACTGACTGTGATGCGGCTTGGCATAGAACAAAGGGCGAATATCGCCTTTTAGATCCAACTTGTCTTTGAGCAGTTTGCGATAGAAATCGGTCCGATGTTTGCGGAAGTAACTTTCCAAACGATCACTCGGGCCAGAGTAATAGGCAAACACGTATTTCGGCAGATAAGGAGCATGACCTTTTTTGTCACGACTGACCTTGGAAAAGGGCACCGATATCCAATCCGGCCCTAAATCAAATAAACTGGTATTCCTTGGCTGATTAAGGTCACAAACTTTCACTTCGTATTGTTTGGCCAATGTTCCTCGCTCTGGGTCAGCATCGATCAAGATTTCTTGCCAATAGTCAGTATTCTGTTGGCCTAGGCGATAAATTAGACTATACGAAAAAGGTGGCGCTTCCCCTAGATCCAGATTGCGGAAGATCGCAACCAAGGCTTCCAAAACGTTGGATTTACCAGAGCCATTGCGGCCCACCACTACCGTCATCAGATTGTGTTCATCAAAATCCACTACCACGTTTTCAAGATTTTTAAATCGTGAGCGGATATGGAGTTTATTGACCTTCATGCCGTGTCCTTATGATTCTGTCGTCTCATTCAGTGAAAACCAGTCCTGTCCGTTTTTATCGCGCTTTAGCTTGATGATCTGCTTTGCCTCCAACGCATCGCGAACATCCAGAAAAAACTGCTCTAATTGCTCGGTGCTGCTGTTACTGGGGTAACCGGCTGCAGCCATTAATTCCTGACCTGTTAAGGGTTTGTTGGCCTTCCTTAACGCTTCGGTTACCTTGATAATGCTTTTGCTCATAGTGCCACCTGTCTTTTGCTTTACTGCGAGTATGCGTTTTTTGGGTTGCTCAGCCAGCGCTTTGCGCTCGGCTTTGATTTTTTCTAACAAGGCTTTGGCGCTGTTGTCGCCGCTGATCAGGTCGAGGTTGTCTTTGCGCCACTGTTCGGTCAGTTCTCCACGGAAGGCTTTGGCGAGGATGGATTGGGTCAGGTTGTTGACCCGCGCCAGGGCGTTATGTACTTGCTGTTCGATGGTATCGGCATAGGCGAACAATTGTTCGACACGGCGGACGATTTCGGTTTGTTCTTCGAGTGAAGGAGTTGGAATTGCCAAGCTGCGAATATCATCTAAACCTAGGCCAGCTTTTGTCGCGCCTCTTTTAAATTCTTGAATTTGTCGAATCCCAATATTTTGAGCCGCAATGCACATCGCTAAGAACTCTGAGTTGAAGTTTTCAACAGGTCTTGCCAGCGCAAGGTGTTGATTAATATAAGCCTCCCCCAGATCACGATCAATTCGAGCAACCCTGCCGACATCAGCCGTGATTGAGATAACCAAATCATTATGCTCTAACAAAGAGCGTTTACCTTCAACACTTTGTGGGAGATCAACAAACTGAAGGTCATTTAAGTCCAATTTGGTAGTGTCGTAACGTACATTACTCATTCGTAGAAAAAGAGCGCCTCCCTTCGAGTAATATCTTGCCCATCCCCTTGATCCGCTAGTTATATAGTCTAAGAGATGAGCGGAAGGCACAATTTCCCATTCAGGTGGTAAATCCGGGACTAAAAACAGCGCTTGTTCATACAACTCCGGTTTAGGTTTTAGCTTTCTTTCCTTATAACTTATTGACGGATATTCCTTTATCAATCGTCGCCACTCCTCTGTCAACTTCCCGCTCACCGCAGCGGCAAGGACGGATTGGCGGAAGCGTTTGAGGATTTGCGGGATGCGTTCGAGGCGGGCTTTGGTGCTTTCCACCTGTGCCAGCAGGATGTCGAGTTTATCGGCGATGACTTTTTGTTCGGCTAGAGGGGCAACAGGAAATTCCAAAACCTTAAGATTCTCAAGCCTTATACCTTTAACAGTTGTACCCGTACCTAATTCTTCGATCTGTCGGGCAATCGAGCGATACCAATAAACCAAGTAGTCGCTTGATATGCTCGCTGGAAGAAATAGTGCTTTTAGATCTTGGTTAATAGCCGAGTCAAACTTAGCCACAACGATCTTTCCTAGGCTCATACGCGTTGCAATAATTGGCGTACCTGCTGGAATTATATTTGTGCTGCTGTTATTAACGGCTTCTAGGCTGATGTGATCTATCGTGTCTTCGAGGATATTTTTATTCATATCCTTAACACTCATCCAAGGAATATTTCCCCGATAGTAACTGAGGTTTGATTTACTTGGTGTACCACCACCAACGATGGACAGCAAAATACTGTCCAACTCAGTAATTATCCAGGCTTCTGGCAATTGGGGTTCTGCCATCACTTTACCTCACCAAACATATCAGTCAGTAAAGTTCTATGTGCATCCGCCTCGCCACCCGCGCCCAACTCCCGCATCAAGCCATCCAATTCCCCCAATGCTTGCACCAGTTCACTCATGGCTTCACTTGCGAGAACCGAAGGCTCGGGCAAATTAGCGGCATCGACGCTGTCGGCATCTTTCAACCAGGAAATATCCAGCGAATCGCCCTTGTGCTCGGCGATCCACTTGCGGCTGAAACAGCGCCAGCGGCTGTGGGCCAGGCGGTCGTCGACGCCCTGGTTTTCGTCGGTATCCGGCGTTTCGATTTTCTCAGCATTGAATGACCACTCGCCTTCCTGCCGGCCAGCCAGAATCTGCGCGAAGTCGCCGCCGGCCGCGGCATTAGCCCTTCCCTGTGCGTCATAGACTTTTTCAAACGGCTCAAGATGCTGCTCGCCAAACGGGCTGCGCTTGCCGAAGCTGGGCATGTTGGTGCGCAGGTCGTAGACCCAGACGTTTTCTGTGCAGTTTTCTTCCTGGTGTTTGTCGCCGGCCGAACCTTTGGTGAAAAACAGCACGTTGGTTTTCACGCCCTGGGCGTAGAAGATGCCGGTCGGCAGGCGCAGGATGGTGTGCAGGTTGCACTTGTTCATCAGGTCGCGGCGCACCTCGGTGCCGACGCCGGCTTCGAACAGGACGTTGTCGGGCAACACCACGGCGGCGCGGCCGCCGGGCTTGAGATTGCGGTAGATATGCTGCAAAAACGCCAGCTGTTTGTTGCTGGTTTTGTAGGTCAGATCGTCGCGGGTGATGCTGGCTTCGCCGCCTTTGGCGGTGCCGAACGGCGGGTTGGCGAGAATGACATCGGCTTTTGCCAGACCTGCGCCGGCCTGGCCCAGGGCGTTGCCCAGATGCACGACGCCTTCGTCGTCGCCTTCCATGCCGTGCAGCAGGCAGTTCATCAAGGCCAGGCGGCGGGTGGAAGGCACCAGCTCGACGCCGGTGAAGGCCTTGTTTTTCTGGAACTGCTGCTGTTGGGCATTCAGGTCGAATAGGTCGTCGGTCTGCTGTTTGATGTACTGGTCGGCGGCGATCAGGAAGCCGGCGGTGCCGGCGGCCGGGTCCTGGATCAGTTCGCCGGCCTGCGGCTTGATGCAGCGCACCATGCTGTTGATCAGGGCGCGCGGGGTGAAGTACTGGCCCGCGCCAGACTTGGTCTCGGAGGCGTTTTTCTCCAGCAGGCCTTCGTACAGGTCGCCCAGGCCGTCTTTTTGCGCGCTGAACCAGTCGATCTGGTCCAGGGTTTTGATCAGTTGTTCCAGATGGCGCGGCTCGCGCAGGCGGGTTTGCGCGTCGCCATAGATGGCGCTGATAAGAGGGTCATTATGGACCTGTACTTCAATGGTTTTGCCCTTTTCCTCAGGATCTGCTTCGGTTCGCTTACCGGTTGAAAGAGCAAGCAAAATTGCTCTGTAGTCGTTCAGCAGGTTGATGCCGGATTTGCCGTTCAGGTCGGTCCAACGGCAGCCTTCGGGCAGCGGGTGTTTTTTCAGCGTGCCGGCTTCGGTGTTTTCGTGCACCATCTTGATGAACAGCAACAGCACCAGCTCGGTGACGTAGTCGCTGTAGTTGATGCCGTCGTCGCGCAGCACGTCGCACAGGTTCCAGAGTTTTTGGACGATGTCATTGTTGGTCATGCTATTCCTGATAAAAAATCGGTTCGCTAGCCGATGCGGCTAGTATCATTGGGGTATGGGATCATCTCGTTGCTGTCCTGGCTCATCAAGCGCATCAGCTTGGGGTGGACAAAGAGTTTTTCCTTGCCCGCTTGCATCTCCTGCAATACGCCGATCTCGGCCAGTTGCTTTAGATACACCGAGGCGGTCTGGCGCTGGGCGATATCGCGTTCAACCAGGTTGTTGATGCGGCAGTAGGGCTGCTCGAAGATCACTTGTATCAGTTCGTGGCTGTAAACTTTGGGCAGCTGCTGTTTGACGTAGCGACTGGTGTGTTCCATCAGTGCGCGAATGGCGGCGATTTTGCCGCAGGTCCAACCGGACATTTGTTCGACGCCTTTGAGGATGAACAGTATCCAGTCCTGCCAATGGCCGCTGCTCGTCACTTGATTGAGCAAACGGTAATAATCGGCCTTGTGCTGCACGATGTAGCGGCTCAGGTACAGAATCGGCAAGGTGAGCAGTTGCCGCTCGATCAGATACAGAATATTGAGGATGCGGCCGGTGCGGCCATTGCCGTCATGGAAGGGATGAATGGCTTCGAACTGATAATGGCTGACGGCCATTTTGATCAGCGGGTCGATGTCATCTTCGGCATGAATAAAGCGTTCCCAGTTGCCGAGCAGGTCACGGATCACGGCCTCGCCCGCAGGCGGGGTGTAGATAATGTCCCCTGTACTTTCATTACCGATCACAGTGCCCGGAATCTTGCGGATGTCCATCTCTATGCCTTTAAGGGTGCTGCAGACTTCGATGGCTGTCGCTGTACAGAGCGGGCGCTTTGACAGTTGCACAAAGCCTTGATACAGGGCCGTGCGGTAGCGTAATGCCTCTTTGGTCGCCTGGTCGGCGCCGCTGTCTTCATGGGCAAACTGAAACAGCTTGTCCGTGGTGGTGACGATGTTTTCGATTTCGGAGCTGTCTTTTGCTTCCAGCAGCGGCAGCAAATTAATCAGCAATCCCTGGTTAGGCAACAGCTCTGCGGCCTGTTTCAGCTCCGCCAAGGCTGCGCGCGCTGAAATGCAGGCTTTTAAAATGCCTCGGGTTTCTACCTGTTCGGTTGCGGGAGGGAGCAGCGGCAATGCGTTGTAGGGCTGGTCGGCGCGCCAGGTCATGTTTAAAGTCCTTTAAAATTTCGACACGTGATGTGTGGGGCGCCAGTATATATCGATGCTGTCGACATAACAAGCGCTCATGTCGAAAAGTGTTAAAAATATCGACATGAAATGTTTGCTTCAACATTCCCATGCTCTGCGTGGGAACGCATTTCGAGCCACTTCGCGGTTCGGGATGCGGAGCGTCCTAAGCCGGGCTCCCACGCAGAGTGTGGGAGCCATATGTATAGATTTTCCGTATTTCTATGCCTATCCGAACAATATATATAGAAAACAGCATTTTTAAACATGACAAGATAAGGATACTGGACTTACGCAAGTATGTGGGGGCGACTTCAGTCGCCTATTAATCCATGGGCGACTGAAGTCGCCCCTACATTTTTATAAACAGTTTCCCACGCGGGTCGGGGTTTGTAACCCCGACCCGAACGTTTCATTGGCAGCAGGTGGCACGAAGCAACATTGACGGTTGTATGCACTCTCGCCGGAGCGTGGGAACGAGAAGTCACTAAGCTTGCTGCGGCCAGATGCCCTCGCCGAGTTCCTCCAATACCGTATCGAGCTGGTTGCCCAGCACTTTGTCCAGCTGTCTGGCGCCGCCGTGGTCGGCAAAACGGCTGCTCACGAATTCGCGGTCGATGATGACTTCGTGCACCAGTTGTTTAGCCAGGCGTTCCAGCCATTTGCGCTGCGCCGGCAGCCAGTTGTGGCGGGCGTAGATCCGATCCATCGCCTTCGCCACCCGCTGTTCGAACGGGATCAGCGGTTCGCCCAGGGCGGCGCGGCGGATGTGGCCGATGATGCTGGCGGCAATGTCCTGGTTGGTCTGGTTGCGCACGGCGCTTTGCAGCCTGGCCTCGCTGAAGCCTGCGCCATCGAGCAGCAGCTTGATTTCCTTGAGCTGTTCGCGAGTGAGATCGCGGGGTTTGTTGACCACCACGGCCAGCGCCGCGGACTGGTTGAGCTGTTCCTTGATGAACCGGTTGAAGCTGTCGAGGTAGTCTTCGGGCCGTTGATGGGCGCCGTAGCTCTGGCTACGGTCGCGGATTTCGTCATGATGTTCCGAAATGATCGGCTGGCGCTCGCTGCCCAGCAAGGCGTTGACTTCCGCCAGCTGATCGGCCAAGCCCGCATGCTGCTGAATGAAGCGGGCGGCCTGTCTGGGGCCAAGCTCATGCAGGTGCCTGTGCAGCGACTTGGGCTCGACGCCCCAGCGTTGCTGCAGTTCGGAAAGCTTTTGTTTGAGCGCCGGTTTGCTTTCCGACTTGCTCTCGGCCTTGCGCAGTATCCGCATCAGTTTCTGGCTGAGCTGGCTGAGCACCACGTCGGCATGGGTTTCGCCGGGTTGCTCGCCGGGGCTGTTCAGCGCCTTTTCCAGCCGTTCCGGGTCGGCGAGCTCGTCTGCCAGCTGGTCCAGCGTGATGTTCGGGTCCTTAACCAGCGGCTTCATCGTGTTCACGTCCTGCAGGGCGGCATAGATGTCCACCGGATCGTAAATGCGAAAGACGGTCTTGCCGATTTCATCGCAGCGGCGGGTGGCGCGGCCGATCATCTGTTCATACAGGATGCGCGATTTCACCCGGCGCATGAACACCAGATTGCAGATTTTCGGCACGTCGATGCCGGTGGTGAGCAGGTCGACGGTGATGGCGATGTTGGGGTAGCGCTCGTTCTTATACTGGCGGATCAATTGCTCCACCTTGTCGCTCTGGCCGGTGATCTTGGCGACGGCAGCCTGATTGTATTCGCTGTCGTAGAGGTCTTTGAAGGCGTCGTCCAGCAGGCGCTTGACCATGTCGGCATGCAGATCGGTGGCGCAGAAGATCAGGGTTTTCTCGTCGCCGAAAGGGTCCAGCTCCTTAACCAACTGCTCGCAGATGACCCGGTTGAAGTTTTCGTTGATCACCCGGCGGTTGAAGGCGTCCACATCGAAACTCAGCTCATCTTCCAGTTCGGCGGTTTCGACCGCTCCGGTCCGGAGGTTGACGGCGCTGACCGTCTCGCCTTTTTCAAAGCGGATGCCTTGCTGCGTCAGCAGGGTTTGGTAGCGAATCGGCGGCTCGTGGTCGATCAGCCAGTCGTCGGCGACCGCTTCGCGATAGGAATAGATGTAAACCGGCTTGCCGAAGATTTCGCTGGTGTGTCTTGCAGGCGTCGCGGTCAGGCCGACTTTGACCGCGTCGAAATAATCCAGCACCTGGCGATAGGTCGACAGATACTGGCCGGCATCGCGGGTGGCCAGCTCACCTTCGGTCATTTCCTGGTCGAGCGTGTAGCCCCGGTGGGCTTCGTCGATGATGATGCAGTCGAACCGGTCGACAGGCGGCGGCGCATCCGACATGAAGATGCGCTTGACCATGGCCTGCACGGTGGCGACTTGCACGCGGGTTTCCGCCTCGGCGGCCATGTCGCCGAGCTCGGCCACATTGTAGATCTTGGACAGGGTCTGGTTTTGTTCCAGCGCGGCTTCGTTGAACACATCGATAGCCTGCCGGCCGAGCGCGGTCCTGTCCACCAGAAACAGAATGCGCCTGAAGCGTTCGGCTTTCAAAAAACGGTACATCAGGCCGATGACGGTGCGGGTTTTGCCCGTGCCCGTCGCCATCGCCAGCAAGGCGGTGCGGCTGTTGCGGGCCATCGCCTGCTCGACGGCGGCGATGGCTTTGACCTGATAGTCGCGCAGCTTGAGGTAGGCGAATCCTTCCCGCCTGAGCGCCTCTTCCGCCTGTGCCTTGCTGCGTTTGAGCAGGTCCAGCAGGCCTTGCGGGGTATGGAAGTGCAAAAGTGCGCGTTTAGTATTGCCGGGCTCGCGCACGTCGCGGAACCAGGTGCCGGACTGCTCGGTTAGCTGCGGAATGTAGGGGCGGCCGTTGCAGGAATACACGAAAGGCACTTTGTAGTGGCCATCTTCCTCATCAGGCCAGGCTATGGTCCGTCCCGCCAGCTCCCAAGCACCCGTCATGGGCGGGATAACGGTGAAGCCCTTGCTGTAACGTTCCGCCTGCGGAATTTTACCCGCCACATTCGCGTTTTCTCTTTTGGCCTCAACCACGGCAATGGGTGTCAACCCGCAAAACAGCACGTAATCCGCGCGGCCCTGCTCGTCCTTGTGCTTCGTCGGCCATTCGGCGATGGCCTTATTGGTCCCTTTTTCCGGGCGGGCGCCGCTTTTGTAGGTCAGTTCCTGGCTGTCCGCTTCCCAGCCTGCTTCGGTGAGCTGCTGGTCTATCAGCAGGCGCGTGAGTTCTTCGTTTAAAACGATAGACTGGCTGGCGGAACGGGTTTTGTTGGCAATTGTCTGCCGTTGCTCGCTGATGGCTTTGTCGTCTTGCCGGGCGAGCCGGCTTTGCAGAGCCTTTAGTTCTTGTTCGTATTCCTGTTGTTGCGCTTTGAGAGCGGCTTCATGCGTTTTGGCTTGTATTGCGAGCTGGCGTGATTCTTCATCCATGGCCAAGGCCAGCGCTTCGAATTCCGCCTTTTCCCGTGCGATCAGATCGTTCAGCTGCTGACTGGAATCGAGCTGGATATTGGCTTCTGCCAGTTCATGCTTTAACGTCTCGATTTCCGTCTGGAGCCGCCTGAGCTGAACGCTTGGGTCGGCCGGCGGGATAAAAGGCCCCGCTTTAAACGCCGCGCCCGCTTTGCCGAACGACTGATGGAACCAGATGGCCAGAGTTCTGGCGACCTTCAGTCCGTCCAGGGCTTCTTTGTGCCGGGTTTTGAACTGGTGGGCGGCTTTGTTGCCTTCGACGCGCAGGGTATGGAACAGCTCGCGCACGACGGGTTCGAACTTCAGCTCGCGGTCGAGCCGGTACAGCAACTCGGCCTGACCGGTTTGCTCATTGAACTCGATGCCCGCCAGCGCGGCGATATGCCGGGCCAGCGCTTCGCCGAGCTGACGAAGCTTGATCAGGGTGGTATTGGGATCGCTCGGGAACGCTTTTTCGGCGGCAGAAGCGATTTGCACGAACAGCGGATCGTGTTCTGCCAGGAAAGCAAAATTGGCTGATTCCGGATTTTCCATGGGCTGCGAAGTACAACCTCCCTGTATCGCTGTCGCCATAACGACCGCTTAATTGATGAGTTCCAGCAAGCGATCGTCCCGCCAGATTTCCGGCTTTCCCTGCAGATAAGAGGAACTGGGATCGATGACAAAGCGCCGGTTCATCGCGGTACGCCCGAGCAGCATGCGAAAGCGCATGCTGTCGCGGTTGGTCAGCTTCATTTCGGCCCGAATCAGCGAGCGCCCCAGAACAAGCTCGGTTTCTATGACGTAGCGCAGCTGCTTATGCCCGCCCGAATCCGAAACCAGGCGGCGGTCTTTGACCGGCGCATGGCATTCGACCACCACATCGGTTCTGAGCTGGCTGGGATGAATGGCGAACATGACCCAGCGCTGCTCGCCTTTTCGATAAGGGTCGATGGTGAAAGCATGCAGGGCCGACGAGCGCGCGCCGGTGTCGATTTTGGCCTTGATCTGCCCGATATTCAGTTCGGGCAACGCGACCCATTCGCGCCAGCCCAGCATCGGTAACTGTGTTGATAAATCTGTCATTATTTATCTTTGCCTGGAGATCTATTATCGGTTTAGAGTTATGCTTGTAG
>NZ_JADMKV010000089.1 GCF_015476545.1 Methylobacter sp. BlB1
TTCGTCGAGCAGGGCACGCGGGAAGAACTGCTGGCCCTGTGCGGCCTCGATGTGCCAGGACTCATCCGCCGCATCGAAACGTTCTGCGCTTAATCCGCAAGAGCGGCTCGCAAGCCGCTCAGATTTCAATTTTTTAATGACAACAAAAAAATGGAAAGACTTAAAAACAAAATCCGCGACATTCCCGATTTCCCTAAGCCCGGCATCATCTTCAAGGATATTACGCCATTGGTAAAAGACCCGGCTTCATTACGCCTGGCTGTTCACCAATTGCTGCAGCCATTCTTGGGCAGAGATATCACAGCCGTTGCCGGCATGGAAGCGCGAGGCTTTATTTTTGGCTCGCTCGTTGCGTGGGAACTGGATCTTCCGTTTGTGCCCTTAAGAAAGCCTGGCAAGTTACCCTACGACGTACAAAGTGTGTCTTACGACCTGGAATATGGTTCAGCCACACTGGAAGCCCATATTGATGCGTTTGATGTGAGTGACCGCGTATTACTGATCGATGACCTATTGGCTACGGGCGGAACCGCAAAAGCCAGTTGCGAACTGGTTGAAAAGATGGGAGCAAAGGTTGAAGCCTGTGCTTTTGTGATCGAACTGGACTTTCTGGAAGGGCGGGAGAAACTCGGCAATTACGAAGTCCATTCATTATTGCATTTTTAGAGCTACATCCTTGTAGCTTCTTTAACTGCTTATTTTTTAGCTTTCAATTTATCCAGTTTAGTGCTCGCCTCTTCAAATGACTTGGCTGTCGCGTCAAATGATTGGGCGGTGCTGCTGAATGAATTAGATACCTGTTCAAACTCTTTATTATCGGCGCTTAATTTCAAAGTAAAGCCTTCTGGATTGGCTGTGTCACCTGCAGCCCCCTTCTCGGCAACTGCAGCCTGACCGGAAGCCGCATTTCCGCCTTCTTCAAGCGCCGCCTCTTCATCGATATCCAGTAAATCGTCCGATGCATCGACTTTACCGTCGGCAGCCAAACTTTTACGCCACTGCAAGAAAGACTCGCGAGTAAACACATAAGGATCCAGCGCCGCTTCGTCAATAAATTTCAATGCGCCCTCGGCATTTGCCCGCGAATTGAGCATTGAAACCAACTGTACAGGCGCGCCTACATAAGTTACTGGATTTGCTGCCGTGTCAAATATCGCCCCAGGAATTCCGCGCGCCGTAGAAGGCCCTAAGAATGGCAGTACCAGATAAGAACCTTGAGGCACGCCCCAGACAGCCAAAGTCTGCTCGAAGTCTTCCTCATTCTGCTCCAGACCGACTTCCTTGGCGACATCAAATAATCCAGCCAGACCAACTGTAGTGTTAATCATAAACCGCCCGGAATCCTGAGCGCTTTGCTGGAATTTAGCCTGTAAAACATCATTCAGAACAATATTGATGTTTTTCAGGTTATTGAAAAAATTGAATACGCCTGTTTGCACAAACTGCGGCGTTACGAATTTATACGCGTCTGAAATAGGTTTAGCGACATAATCATCAACGCCATCATTAAAAGCATACATTTTTCTATTGAAGCCTTCATACGGATCGACCGGATTCGCTTCAACTTGCTGCTCAACACCTCCTGTGCTTGCGCAACCGCTCAGAGTGACAGTTGCTCCGATAAGCATGCCTGACAAAATTTGTTTGATTTTACCGTATCGGTAGCCGTTGGTGGGGTTGTTCATTAACATAAAACCTACTGTTTCGAATAATTATCAATTTTTTCGTTGATCTTAGCTATTAAGGCATCAAATCCTTCACGCTGCAAAATAGCAGTGTATTCCGATCTTTTTAACGCCAGGTCACTGACACCATTAGCTATGATGTTAATAATACGCCAGCTAGGGCCTTTCTCCTTCAGCATATAATCGAACTTCACATCTTTTTCACCAGGAACTACCAGATGAGAATGAACAACTACCCCGCCTCTTGCAGTTTCTTCTTCCGAATCAAATACAAATGATTCGCCTGAATAATCTTTAAAGTTATGAGCATAAGAAGCGATGCTCAGACGACTGAATACCTCTACAAGCTTTTGCTGCTGATCTTCGGTTAATTTTTCCCATTCTTTACCAACAACAATACGAGCGATTTTTGTCAGGTCATGACTGTTGGAAACCGGATCCTTAAGTTTCTCATATCTGCCGGAATAACCTAACTGCTTGCCGTTCTTCATTACGCCAATCAGTTCAGCCTGAAATTTTTCTACGACTTGCCTCGCTGTAGCCGCTTCTTCCTGGGCATAAGCAGTCGTCGCAAGGAAATACCACGCCAGGACCAATGCAAACTTTATACTTCTTAAAACCATAATCAAAAACCTCGTAATTATAAAGCATATTTATATCTTTTGATAAACGCGTCCTTTCCATCTTGAACGCTCCCCTTTCCAGTAACGTATCGCAGAAGTCCAGGTCATCAATAAATAAAGACTGGCTATCAACGGTAAAGCCAATCCCCAAGCCGGATTAAATTCATAAAATCGAAGGACCGGACTGTATATGAGTACCATCAACAAAATGGCCAGAATACTTAATAGGGCTGCTCCGCCTTGAAAATAAAACAGGCCGAATGAAGGCAGACAGTACATTATCAGCATGCTAACCGTGCAAATCAGCAATAATGTAACCGAGTAATAGAGCTGCGTATAGGCCGTACGCGCTACCATATCCCAAATATCGCGCAATGTTCCGTAGGGACGCTGACTCAGTACGCCATGCGTCAAGCCCATCCAGGTTTTGTATCCGGCAGATTTTACTGTTTTTGCCAATGTGCAATCATCGATAAGCGCGTCTTTAATCGAAGCCATGCCGCCGATCTGGCGCAATACATCCGTTTCCACAAAAATACATCCGCCTGCTGCCGTGGCGAACTTGCTATCAGGCCTGTTAGCCAAAGCGAACGGATAAATCATTTTAAAAAAGAAAACAAATGCGGGCATCAGCAGTTTTTCCCAAAACGAGTCAAACCGTAGTACCGCCATCAGAGACACAAAGTTAACATTTTCCAGTGAATGCTTATCCTTGAGGCTTTTGATCATGCCGGGACGCAATGCTATATCGGCATCGAGCAATAAAGTATAAGGCGTTTGCACTTGTTTGAGCCCTTGCTCCTGCGCCCATAATTTGCCTGTCCAACCGACAGGCAGTGAATCGGACCGAACAACCTTCAAAGCTTGTAGATTGGACTGATGAATGATGGACAAGGTTCTATCAGTGGACTCATCATCGACAACTATGACATTTAACCCCTGCCCTTGATGCTCCAGATCTGCCAAGGTCCTGCCAATAACCTCTTCTTCATTACGGGCAGGAATTACGACGGTAACATCACTGAGATCCGTCTGCTCATAGCCAGACGGATCCGCTTCCAACACTTCTTTAACGCTCCAGGGACGCCATGGCAGCAGCAGAACAATCAACCACACTGCTGCCGCTGCAGCGGACAAATAAAAACCAGCATCAACCATTACAATCTATTCGACCATTTCTACTCTGACTGGAATACCGGCAATTGTTGGCGCAGGCTTCTCATGCACATAATCCGGCTCAGGTTCAGGCACCATGATGCCTTCGGTTCTTGGCCCGCGAATTGATGTGAGCATCGCTTTTATTGGATGCTTGAACACGTCCTCAACGGCAGTGGCCTCATAGCCACAATGTGCCATGCAGCCGGCGCATTTAGGATTTTTTACGCTGCCGTACTTATCCCATGGCGTGGTATCAAGCAATTCTTGAAAAGTTGCGGCGCTGCCTTCGTCAGCCAATAAGTAACAGGGCTTTTGCCAACCGAACACGTTGCGCGTCGGATTGCCCCACGGCGTGCAGTTGTAGCTTTGATTACCGGCCAGAAAATCCAGATACAGCGTGGAATGATTCAATTTCCATTTACGTTTTTTGCCGATTTTAAAAATACCGCGGAATAATTCCTTGACGTCCCGGCCTTTAATGAAAACGTCCTGTTGTGGAGCCCGTTCATAGCTGAAGCCTGGCGCTATGGTAACGCCTTCCACACCCAGTTCCATTGCGTAATCAAGAAACTCGGCCACCTCTTCAGACGTTTCGCCCTGGAACAAAGTGCAGTTTATTGTGACTCTGAAACCTTTCTCCAAAGCCAGCTTTATAGCTTCAACAGCTTGATCGAAAACACCTTGCTGACATACCGAGGCGTCATGGCGATCGCGCATGCCATCGAGATGAATAGAGAAAGTGAGATAAGGCGAAGGCTTGTAATCATTGATCTTCTTTTTCAGCAATAGAGCATTTGTACACAAGTAGACAAACTTCTTGCGTGCAATGATTCCCTCAACAATTTGCGGCATCTCTTTATGGATCAGAGGTTCGCCGCCTGGGATCGATACCATTGGCGCGCCGCATTCATCCACTGCCTGCAGACACTCTTCAACAGAAAGGCGCTTGTTCAGGATTTCGTCAGGATAATCAATTTTACCGCAGCCCGCACAGGCTAAATTGCAGCGAAACAAAGGTTCCAGCATAAGAACCAAAGGATATCGCTTAACTCCTTTCAACTTTTGCTTGATTAGATAACTGCCTACAGTCAACTGTTGACGTAAAGGAACTCCCACGTGCAAACCCTCCAAAAAAATTCAATAAACTGACGACAGCCTTAGTTACAACAACTGCCTTAAAAGTATTCTTAATTACAAAAAACAAGCGTTGCAATAAAACAACAAAAAAACAATATTCCCTGAAATACAACCTTTCATATAATACAAACGCTTATCTATTGTTGAGTAGAATACTATCTTTTACTGGCCGACTCCAGTTTTTGCGATAAATTATGCATCCATGTCTCAATCCGACATGTCGTCTAGCTGATTTGCGCACACACAACAAACAGACTTAAACTGCTGTTTTTACTCTCATTAGACATCTCAACAATTCTGTCTGCCTGCCATATTAGCAACAAAACAACATTACTTTGCAAAATACCAACAAACAGTCTATTATTGCTGTCAGTACTACAACTCTTTATTAAATCCCTGTAAGTCGACATAAAAAAATTATGAACGGAACTCAAATTTCCCTGGAAAACCCAAAGTCACTCAGCAAATTATCTGATGATGAATTTCAGGCCTTATTGCTTGAAGGTGTATCCAGAACATTTGCGCTGACCATTCCCCAACTACCGGAGAAGCTATATAGCGCTGTAGCGAATGCTTATTTGCTATGCCGCATAGTCGACACTATTGAAGACGAAACCTCTTTATCGCCTGAGCAAAAAAAGTATTTTTGCTCGGAATTTATTAACGTCGTCAAAACCGGCGTCAATTCCGAACCTTTTGCCGTAGAACTGGCCCCACTGCTCTCAAAGCAGACCATTCCTGCTGAACACACGCTTATCCATGTATTGCCGCGCGTCATAGAAATCACGCACAAATTCGAACCGGATCAGATTGAAGCGCTGGCTTGCTGCGTTGAAACCATGGCTGAAGGCATGCCGATCTATCAGGCCATGGACTTGCGGGGCGGTTTGTCCACGATGGCCGACATGGATAAATATTGCTATTACGTTGCCGGTTGCGTAGGCGAGATGCTGGCCAAACTTTTTTGCCACTATTCACCGGAGATCGCCCACCATCGCGAGCAACTCCTGACTTTGTCGATTTCTTTCGGCCAGGGACTGCAAATGACCAACATTCTGAAAGATATCTGGGATGATGCTCAACGCGGCGTATGCTGGCTGCCTCAGGATATTTTTACAGAAACCGGTTTTGATCTTAAAAACCTGACGCCTGAAACCAATGATGAAAAATTCAGAAAAGGATTGGAGCACCTGATCAGCATTGCCCATGGCCATCTGCATAACGCCTTGATTTATACCCAGCTAATTCCTGCACACGAAACCGGCATTCGTAACTTCTGCCTGTGGGCGCTCGGCATGGCCGTACTGACATTGCGAAAAATCAAACAAAATCTAGACTTTAACAAATCCAGCCAGGTCAAAATTTCACGCAACAGTGTCAAGGCTACTATTTTTGCCACTAAATTAGCCGGCCACAGCAATACCATGCTATCCCTGCTTTTCAATTTAGCCGGCCGCGGACTCAAAACGCCCGACTGGACCTATAAAACATTATCCTCAAAATCCATGTCAGATCTTTAAGGACATTCCCCATGTTTACTGAAGCAATTACAGCGATAAATATCAGCACCGCACCGAGTTCATCGACTGCTATTAATTCTCATGCATTGGATCTCAATAAAGCCATAAGCAAAGCCCAAGAAAAACTATTAAGTCTGCAGGACAAAGAAGGCTTTTGGGTATTCGAACTGGAAGCGGACTGCACGATTCCGGCCGAATACATCATGATGATGCATTATCTGGGCGAGATCGACGAACCTCTTCAGGCCAAGATAGCCAATTATCTCAGATCCCGTCAGTCCAAGGATGGCAGCTATCCCTTATTCATGGGCGGCGTCGGTGATATCAGCTGCAGCGTTAAAGTCTATTACGCCTTGAAAATGGCCGGCGACTCTATCGATGCTCCGCACATGGTCAAGCTGAGAAATTACATACTGAGCCAGGGCGGCGCTGCCAAAGCCAATGTTTTCACCCGTATCGCTCTGGCGACCTTTGAGCAGATCCCCTGGCGCGGCGTGCCTTATATTCCGGTTGAAATCATGCTGTTTCCTAAATGGTTTCCCTTCCACCTGGATAAGGTTTCATACTGGTCCAGAACCGTAATGGTGCCGCTATTTGTTCTTTGCACCTTAAAAGCGACTGCCAAGAACCCGAAGAAAGTCGATATCCTGGAGCTTTTCGTTACGCATCCTGATAAAGAACAGCATTATTTTCCTGAAAGAACACCTTTAAATAAGTTTTTTCTGGCACTGGATAAACTGGGCCGTAAAACGCGTCCTTTGATCCCCAAAAAAACGCAGGCACTTGCGATCGAAAAAGCCAAGGAGTGGTTCATAGAACGCCTGAACGGCGAAGACGGCCTCGGCGCTATTTTCCCTGCTATGGTCAACGCTTATGAAGCAATGTTATTGCTGGGCATGCCTAAGGATCATGAACTGGTGGTAACTGCGCGTAAAGCCATAGACAAGTTACTGGTCATCAACGAGCATGATGCTTATTGCCAACCTTGCGTATCGCCGATTTGGGATACCGGACTTGCCGCTCTCGCCCTGCTGGAAGCTGACAAAGCCGGCAACAAAGAAAGCCTGACGCGGGCTTTTGACTGGCTGAAAAGCAAACAACTTTCCGACGAACCGGGCGACTGGCGTATTTCCAGACCCGACCTGAAGGGCGGCGGCTGGGCGTTTCAATTCGCAAATCCGCATTATCCCGATGTGGATGATACCGCAGTCGTGGCATTCGGCATGGCCGAATCAAATCTGCCGGATCTGGATGAACCCGTGCTCCGCGCTACCGACTGGATAGTTGGCATGCAATCCAGGAACGGCGGTTACGGCGCGTTCGATGTCGACAATACCTATTATTATCTGAATGAAATTCCTTTTGCCGATCACGGCGCCCTGTTAGATCCACCAACCGCCGATGTCAGCGCACGCTGCGCCATGTTGATGGGACGCGTGGCCAAGGATCACGCCGAATATCTGCCAGCCCTGGAACGGACTCTCAACTATTTGCGCAGCGAACAGGAAGCAGACGGCTCATGGTTCGGGCGTTGGGGCACCAACTACATCTATGGCACCTGGTCAGTGCTGCTAGGATTGGAGCAAACCAACCTGCCCAAGAACGACCCCATGTATACCAAAGCTGCAAAATGGCTAAAAAGCGTGCAACGCGAAGACGGCGGCTGGGGCGAAGACAACCACAGCTATCACGACACCAGACATAGCGGCAAATACCGTTTCAGCACGGCCTTCCAGACCGCCTGGGCGCTTCTGGCTCTAATGGCGGCCGGCGAAACCCATAGCCCTGAAGTAAAAGCCGGCATCGATTTTCTGCTGCGCAGCCAACAGGCTGACGGAGTCTGGAATGATAAATGCTTCACGGCTCCTGGCTTTCCAAGGGTTTTCTATTTGAAATACCACGGTTACGACAAGTTCTTCCCATTATGGGCGCTTGCCAGGTACCGCAACGAGCTTAGCAGACAGTGATTATCGGAATCGTTGTTGCTTTACCGGAAGAACTCGGCACTCTGACATCAAAAAATATTGATAAAGGGCGTTGTGTTTTTATATCCGATAAAGTACTCGTTGCTTATTCAGGCGCCGGCCCTGTCAATGCGCAAACGGCAGCCGAACTGCTGGTTTCCAGAGGCGCCACCCGGCTGATCAGCTGGGGCTGCGCCGCAGCCCTCGACGCTTCGTTGAAGCCTGGAGACCTTACCTTAGCTGACTCGTTGATAGATGCGGATCAAGTTCGGATAGATATAACCTCGGGCTGGCATAGCCACGCCAGAAATACCCTGTCAGCGCATGTGGCTGTTTATACCGGCTGCCTGGCTGAAAGCCATCAAATTGTTTCGTCCGGCAAGGACAAAAAACAGCTGCATGCCAAAACCGGCGCCATTGTATTGGACATGGAAAGCGTCGCGGTCGCCAAAATCGCCAGACAACACACACTGCCGTTTCTGGCAATCCGCGCAATTGTCGACCCAGTGAACATGAGCCTTCCCAGAGCCATCAATCGTTCGCTTAATGATCAGGGCGATGTGGTTTTAAGCAAGTTATTGATATTTCTCGCGTTGCATCCGATTGAACTGCCCGGATTAATCAAGCTGGGGCTGCATTTCAATGCTGCCAAGAATAAATTAAAGTTGGTTGCCCAACAGCTTGATATAATTAACAGCTTTGGCCAATCCAGCATAATTGCGCAAAGTCTTCATGAATAACGCAAACCATTTAAATATCCTATCCATCACTTTTGCCTTTTTGCATCGGCTCGGTTATGGGGGATTACGTTGCTTACAGCTGCCTCAGCTTATATTCCGCCATTCTGGCAGGTGTGGCAGCTGCGAGACGGCAGTTATCGTCCAACGTTGTCACGTTCACGCTCATTTGCTCTTGAATACGCCTGCCCGCTTTTAGCGCCTGCACGAACACAAGCAGCAAAAGAATTTATTTTTTTGAGGTACTTAATGTCTTTCAGCATCGCCGAACTTTTTTCCCAACACAGCACCGATAAATTTGAACTGCACGAGCAGCACCTGAACAATCAAATGGTCAGGGTTTTAAAAACTATCGGCTATGATCGTCATTACAAAAAGGCCGTCGGTCAATATCTCTATGACCAGGATGGCACCGAATATCTGGACCTGCTGAGCGGCTTTGGCGTGTTTGCGATCGGCCGGAATCATCCTACCGTCGTCAAAGCATTGAATGAATCCCTGACGCTGGAATTGCCGAACCTGGTGCAGCTCGATGTTTCGGTGCTCAGCGGCCTGCTGGCCAAGGAAATACTTAAAACCACGCCCGACAACCTGACCAAAATGTTTTTCTGCAACTCAGGTACTGAATCGGTCGAAGCAGCGATTAAATTCGCTCGCTACGTCACCAAGCGCGAAAAAATCGTTTATTGCGAGCATGGTTATCATGGTTTGACCATGGGATCGCTATCATTAAACGGCGAAGAAATTTTCCGTGAAGGTTTTGGCCCGCTGTTGCCCGGCTGCAGCGCCATACCGTTCAATGATCTCGAAGCGCTGGAAAAAGCGTTAAGCAACAAAGACGTGGCGGCGTTTATCGTTGAACCGATCCAAGGCAAAGGCGTTAACGTTCCTGATGACAATTACCTGCCCGAAGTCGAGCGACTATGCAAAAAATACGGCACGTTATTCGTCGCTGACGAAGTTCAGACAGGATTAGGCCGGACCGGAAAATTCTGGGCGATCGACCACTGGAACGTTAAGCCCGACATGATCTGTATGGCAAAAGCGCTGTCAGGCGGCTTCATTCCGGTGGGCGCAGTCGCGATGACAGCGAAAATCATGGATACCGTTTTTAACCGCATGGACAGAGCGGTCGTGCACGGCTCGACGTTCTCCAAGAACAATGCGGCGATGGCGGCAGGTCTTGCCACTCTGCATGTCATGAAAGCAGAAAACCTGGTCGAAAACAGCGACAAAGTCGGCACCGACATCATCAACAGCCTGAACGCCATGTCAGAAAAGTATGAATTCCTGAAGGAAGCGCGCGGCAAAGGCATGATGATCGCGATTGAGTTCAACTCCCCCAAAAGCCTGACGCTGAAAGCGGCCTGGGCAATGCTGGAAGCGGCCAATAAGGGCCTGTTCTGCCAGATGATCACGATTCCGCTGTTTAAAGAACACCATATTCTAAGCCAAGTCGCCGGACACGGCATGAACGTGGTCAAGCTGTTGCCGCCGTTAACCTTAACGCAAAAAGACCGTGATCATATCGTCACGGCTTTTGACAAGGTCATTGCCGACACGCACCAGATACCCGGATCGATCTGGGATTTAGGCAAGAATCTGGCCAGCCACGCAATGAAAAATAAAAAAGGGTAATAACTAATGAAAAGTTTATTCCAACTAAGTCTGTTAACGCTGTGTTTATTGCAGATAGAAGCAGTTTCCGCTCACGCCGTGGTAACGGATTATTCATTAAAAATTGCCCCTATTCGCGCCAATCAGGCAGAGAAGATCGAACTGACGTTCAACTCCCAGGTTGAACTAGGGTTGTCCCAAATTTTCCTCGTGCGTAAAGGCGATCAACATGAATTATTAAAGGCGACAAAAGGCCAGAAGAACGGCCTTATCATCGTGGAAGTCCCGCCATTAGCGCCCGGTGACTATGCCATCAGATTCAAAGTCTTCGCGGCCGACGGCCATTTAACGGAAGACGTTATTCACTTTGCTGTCTCTCAATAGGTTTAGTAACAATGGAAGCCATAGCCGACTTTCTCGATTCCCTGGTTGGCGGAGTTGACCTTGTTTGTTATTCATTAGCAATAGGCAGCTTGTTCTGGGGACTTTTTGTTTTACGCCCATGGTGCAACAACGATGGATACACCTCAGCGTTGCTGGCTAAAACCATTGCCCTTTTTTATAAGGGCGGTTTTGCCCTAGCGATGATCCAGCTTTTCAAGATCATCCTTAAAATCTGGATGATGACAGCCATCCTGGAGAAATGGCCGTTTCCTGAATTCGCCGAAACCACGCAATTCACAGGCGGTCTGATTCGCACGGTATTAACTTTGTTGCTGGCCGGTTATGCCTACCTGTACCTGCGCAAGAACCCTTTTTCCAAGCCTCACTGGATAACTGCAGGGATTATTGCGATACCCATGATTATTTCCGGCGCCTGGCTGGTGCATGCTGCCGGCCGCTTTGAAAATCAGGCATCGCTGATGACGCTGACCGTGGCCCACCAATTGGCGGCAGCGGCATGGATAGGCGGCGTCTTTCAACTGGTCAACATCTGGTTTTTGCGTCGCCATCAACTGGTTCCTGCTGAACTCTGGCCCATCATGCTGAAACGTTTCTCAATGTTCGGCATGGCCTCGGTCGCCATGATTCTGATTTCAGGCCTGCCGATGGCCTTGCAATATATCGATACCTGGAACGGCTTTATTGGTACTGGCTACGGCAATCTGTTAATGGTCAAAATAATACTGCTATGTATGGCCTTGGGTTTTGCCTGGCTGAACAGAAGCGCCGTGCTGGAATTCGGTGCTTCCGGCAACAACCATGCCTTAAACAATCGAGTGCCTTATTATATTGAGGCGGAAACACTGGTATTGGTTATTTTGTTATTCACGGCTGCCAGCCTCGCGTCACAGCCTCCGTCTATCGATATTCCGCACTTGACGGCTGCCTGGCAGGAAGTTTTAAACACATTTGCCCCCCGTATTCCACGCACCACGTCACCTACTCATGAAGCATTGATAGCCGGTGAAGCAGGTCGGGTCGCCATCGTAGGCCAAATTCCCTCGCCGGCAGCAACGGCATGGTCGGATTACAACCATAATATTGCCGGTATATTCCTGACCACGATGAGCTTCATTGCGATGCTTTCCTATATGAAGCGTTTACCGTCCGCGTTTTCCCTTTTTGATAGATATTTACCTTTAACCAAATACTGGCCTTTCGGGTTTGTCGCCTTGGGCATCTTCCTGTTTTTCCGCAGCGACGCTGAAACCTGGCCATTAGGTCCGATAGGATTCTGGGAGAGCACTTTTAATAACGGTGAAGTATTGCAGCACAGAATTGCGACCTTTCTGGTATTAGGCCTGGGCGTTATAGAACTGCGCGCCAGAATGACCAAAGACGCCACCAGCAAACTGCCTTTTGTTTTCCCCATATTGGCCGCATTCGGCGGACTCATGCTATTAACGCATTCGCATGTTGGATTTCAGGCTAAAAGCGCTTTCCTTATCCAGGTGGGCCATACCTTAATGGGTGTCTTTTCACTGGTTCTGGCGAGCGGACGCTGGCTGGAATTGAAACTGGACAGACCGGGCAAAGAAATTGCCGGGTTCGTTTCCGTTGCCGCCCTGTTTCAGATCGGACTCATTCTGATGTTCTATCGCGAACCTCTCTATTAATATGAATACATTACATCAATATTCCCTGCTTAAAGACATCAACTCGCCTGACGATGTCCGCAAGCTCAGTAAAGACCAACTGCCGGCCCTGGCCCGGGAGCTGCGCGAGTACCTGACCCACACGG
>NZ_JADMKV010000008.1 GCF_015476545.1 Methylobacter sp. BlB1
ATCCATGCAGTCGAAAGAAAAGGAACCAAAAGAAAGGCCGCCCGGTTGCCGCTTGGCTCACTCGGCACATCCATGTACCTCGCCCTTCGGGTGCAAAGCATGCAAATCGGCTATCCTGCCGATTTGTCCTGCGCTCCTCGCTTTCGACGAGGGTTGCCAGAAGGGCCATCCTTGGCCCTCTGGCAACGCGCTGCATCCATGCAACGCCCCTGCGGGCTGTTCTCGCCGAAAGCTGCGGTACTCGGCGCGGCAAACGGGAAAGGGTGCCTATCGTAACATCAGAAAGCAGGTTACTTTACGCGCTTATCCAACTCTTTCAAATGCCTGAGCTTTTCCTTGATTTTAATCTCCAGCCCCCTGTCGACCGGTTGGTAATACTGAGTCCCTGCCAGCTCATCGGGAAAGTAGTTTTCGCCGGCCGCATAGGCTTCCGGTTCATCATGCGCGTAACGGTATTCCTTGCCGTAATCGAGCGACTTCATCAATTTGGTCGGCGCGTTGCGCAGATGCACCGGCACGCTCAGGCTGCCGCTTTGTTTGGCGTCACGCATGGCCGCGTTATAGGCCATGTAAACGGCATTGCTCTTAGGCGCGCAGGCCAGATAAACGACGGCCTGAGCCAATGCCAGCTCGCCTTCGGGGCTGCCTAGCCGCTCCTGCGTTTCCCAGGCATTGACGGCTATCTGCAAGGCCCGAGGGTCGGCATTGCCGATATCTTCCGAAGCCATTCTAACGATGCGCCTGGCCAGATAGGTCAAGTCGCAGCCGGCGTCGATCATGCGGCAGAGCCAATAAAGCGAGGCATCGGGTGAACTTCCGCGCACCGACTTGTGCAAGGCTGAAATCTGATTGTAAAACTCCTCGCCCTGATTATCGAACCGCCGTACGCCGCCGGTCAGCACTTCCTTGGCCGTTTTTTCATCAATTACGCGACTGCCATTGGCTGCGGCAAGCTCCACGGCGATTTCGAGCAGATTCAACAACCTTCTGGCATCGCCATCGGCCGCTTCGGCAAATTGCCGTTTAACGTCCTCTGCCATTTCGACATTCAGGCTGCCCAATCCCCGCTCCGTGTCGGTTAATGCCTTGTTCAACACGCCCAGCAGGTCTTCGGGCGTCAATGCGTTGAGTACATAAACGCGAGCCCGCGACAATAACGCATTGTTGAGCGCGAAAGACGGATTTTCAGTCGTCGCGCCGACGAAATAGACGGTGCCGTCTTCCACATGCGGCAGGAAAGCGTCCTGTTGCGATTTATTGAAGCGGTGCACTTCATCGACGAATAAAATAGTCCGCCGATGCTGTTGCTGCTGAATTCTTTGCGCTTCGCCAACGGCCGCGCGGATTTCCTTGACGCCGGCCAAGACCGCGGAAATAGGCATAAATTCGGCATCGGAATGATGGGCGATAAGCCGAGCCAGCGTTGTTTTGCCTGTGCCAGGCGGCCCCCAGAAAATCATCGAATGCAGCTTGCCTGAAGCGATGGCTTCATACAAGGGCTTGCCAGGCTTCAAAACATGCTGCTGGCCGACATAGTCTTCTAACGACCTTGGCCGCATCCTGTCGGCCAAGGGTTTGGTCAAGTCTTCAAACATATAAAGGCGGAGAAAGATGAAGGGCTCAAGCTGCCTGTCATGCGCCGGTCTTCCTGATTATTCGGAGAAGACATCGGCGCCTTTAGGCGCATTGAATTGAAACAGATCCGGCTTGACTTCACGATTGGTCACCACATTGGAAAAATAAATGCGCGTCAGCTGGCCAAAATTGTCGCTTAATTCCATGCCGCCCAGTGTGCCGCCACTCAGGCCGATCAGCACATATTTAAAACCGCTTTCCTCGTGTTTGGGCAGCAATTTTACCCAGAGCAGGCCTTCGTCTTCGCCCTGTTTCTCCATCGTAAAGTTATCCTCCAGGGATACCTCGCCGCTTAACAGTAGAGCCGGCGTGGAGCCCACCGACTCATCGAGTTTTTTAACCGTGACCTGTTCCAGGTCCGGATCATAAAACCAGACTTTTCCGGCATTGGATATAATTTGCTGCTGAATGGGCTTTTTATAATCCCAGCGAAACTTGCCGGGCCGCTGCAGATAAAACTCTCCGAAACTGGTTTGTACCGGATCGCCGGCTTCATTGATCAGCACCTGTTTAAAATCGGCCGTCAATGTCCTTGTGGCGCTCAGAAATGCTTTCAGTTCCCGGACCGGTCTGTCTTCCGCATAGCCGGCACCGCTAATAAAGACCAATACCAGCAAGATCAGACGAAAATAATTAATTTTATTCATAAATGCCCTAACTTATTGCGGAAAAAGATTGTTGAAAAAGGTGTTAACCCCATCGGCCGGCGCGGTTTCCGCACAGGCCGCATACTCAATCGGAGCAGAACCGGCAATGTAAGGATATTCCCGCGCGCCCTCGCAGGTTTCATTCGCCAGCAAACCGCTATAAGGATCAACCCAGGCCATTTTGATATTGTCCGGCGGAACCAAATTCACCGGCTGCGTCGAAATCTGCCGCATCAGCGATATCCAGACTTGCAGGGCACCGGTCGAACCGGTCAGGCCGATAGGTTTATTATCGTCGCGGCCCACCCAGACCACCGATAAATAATCACCGGTGTAGCCGGCAAACCAGCTGTCTTTCGAATCATTGGTCGTGCCAGTCTTGCCGACCAGGCCATAATCATACGGGAACACCGAATAGGCGGCGCGCCCCGTACCTTCACGCATGACTTCCTGCAACATTGTGTTGACGATATAAGTGGCGGCAGGATCGACTGCCTGCCTGACCGTAAACGGATAACTTTGCAGGCGTTCGCCATTGGCCGCGACTACGGCCCTGATGCCCCGCAACGGCGTTGAAAAACCGTCGCCGGCCAGCGTCTGGTACATCTGAGTGACTTCCATCGGCGTCAATTCCGCAGCCCCCAGCAAAAACGAAGGAAACAGATCGACAGGCCGCGTCACGCCCATATTTCTTAAAGTCTTGACTGTTCTGGCAATCCCGACATCCATACCGATGCGCACCGTTGCCAAATTGTAGGAATGCGCCAGAGCAGTATGCAATCCGACGTTGCCGTGCTCCCTGTGATCGTAGTTTTTCGGCTCCCAGATCTTGTCGCCGCTTTTGATATGGATGGCCGTGTCGCTGATCGGCGTCGTGATTGTATATTTGTCCGGATACTCCAGCGCCGTCAAATAAACGACCGGCTTGATCAAAGAACCGATCGGCCGGACCGCATCCAGTGCGCGGTTAAATCCAGCCGCCGAGTTTTCCCGCCCGCCGGTCAGCGCGGCAATTTCGCCGCTATCCCTGCGGGTCACGACGACCGCCGTTTCAAGATCATTGGCTTTGGGCAGTTTCTCCAGCTGGTCCAATTTAGTGGCGACGGATTTCTCCAGCGCGTCCTGAACCACGGTATCCAGCGTCGTAAAAATAGCCAGACCTTCGGATGTTAAATCTTCCTCGCGGTATTCCTGTCTCAACTGCCGTTTAACCAGGTCAAGAAAGGCTGGATAGCGGTTTGCCGAGCGATGCGTCCGATCAACCACATTCAGCGGCTTTGCCTTCGCCGCAGCCGCCTGCTCAGGCGTAATGTAAGCTTCCGCCGCCATCTCATCCAGAACCAGATTGCGCCGTTGCAGAGCGCGTTCAGGATAACGCCGCGGATCATAATAAGAAGGCCCGCGAACCAGGGCGACCAGCGAAGCCACCTGTTCCAACGGCAGGTCTTTTAAATTGCTGCCAAAATAAAATTCACTGGCCAGCGCGAAGCCATGCACGGCGCTGCCGCCGTCCTGGCCGAGAAAAACCTCGTTCAAATAAGCCTCAAGAATCGCATTCTTGCTGAAGCGGGCTTCCAGTATCAGCGACATGAAAACTTCATTGACTTTACGCCACAGGCTGCGTTCAGACGTCAGGTAAAAATTCTTGACCAACTGCTGAGTGATGGTACTGCCGCCCTGCACGATGCCGCCGGCGCGGACATTAGCCCACATGGCGCGGGCGATGCCTTTCAGTGAAATGCCGAAATGGTCGTAGAAGTCCCGATCTTCAGTCGCCAGCAGGCCTTTGATAAGAGCCTCGGGCGCATCCTGCCATTTGATCAGGATACGGTCTTCCTTGATGGTGGGATAAAAACTGCCGATCTGCACCGGATCCATGCGCACGATGGCCACTTCTTTCGATTGAGCCAGATCGATGATATTGGCTATGCCGGAATCGGTAAAGCCCACACGCAAAAGGCTGGATGACTGCTGCTGATCCCAGAAGGTAAAACTGCGGGTCTTCAGGCTGACATACGGTCCCTGTCTGAAATACGTGCCTTCCGATGATAACCGGGCATCCTTGCGATAATGCAGCGTCTGTAATAAATCTTCAAATTTTGCCGCGGAAACGCCATAGCCGGCATAGAGCTCAACCGGGCTGGCGTAGACACGGGCGGGGATGGCCCAGCGGTTCCCTTCAAACTGCTTGCGTACGTTGTAATCCAGATATCCCAGATAGCTCAGCAGAACAAACGTGAATCCGGCAATAAAGGCCCAGATCGACTTTCTAAACCAATGAGAAGCCGGCCTGTTCACCTTTTTTTTCTGGACATATCGAACCCCGCGCTTTTTCGTTTTTTCTACCATAGCCTCTTACAATATTCATTTTCATAATTATCATCCTGACAGCATTTCTTATTATACATAAATAGGATTGCCTGAATCAGCAACCCTCAATCTATCTGTATAAAATGAACGATAAATGAATAATACAGGCTGGCTTTTAAAAAACGATTAAATCAGGCTCAGCTGGCACAGCGGGACTTAGTCAAACCGTGCCTTCGAAAAGCGCTTCGGGACGAGAGCTGCTCGTTGGGCTTGCCGAAAATGTGGCCTTGACCGTAATTGATCCCGATTTCCTTCAGAATTTTGATCGTTCGGGGGCATTCGACATACTCGGCAATGGTTTTCTTGCCCAGCTTTCTGGCTATCTGCTGCATTGAGCGGACCAGTATCTGGTCGGTTTCATCATTGACCAGATTCTGTATAAATTGGCCGTCGATTTTCACATACTCAACGGGGAATATTTTCAGATAATTGAACGAGCAAAAGCCGGCGCCGAAATCATCCAGGGCAATCTGGCAGCCCAATGCACGGATCTGATTGATCATGGACAGGGTCTGTTCAAAATTGCCCACTGCCGCCGTCTCAGTGATTTCGAAGGTGAGGCGGTCGCCGCCGACCCAGGACGTATCCAGTTTCTGCTGAATGAAGGCGGCGATCGAATCATCCTGAAAGGCCATGCAGGACAGGTTGATCGCCAGCTTTACATGCGACAATTCCTGTGGCAGCGAAGCCAAAAAGTCTATGGCTTTATCGACCACCCAGGCATCGATGCTGTAGATAAGCCCCATCCTTTCCGCAACCGGGATGAACTCGCCCGGGTCAATCACATGTTCGTCGCTGCCTCTCATTCTGATCAAGACCTCATAGTGGGAGATTTCGCCGTCGGATAAACCCACCACTGGCTGAAAAACAAGAAAGAATCTGTCATTCAACAGCGCATCCCGGATTAAGGACATCCAGTGGATATCACGCTGCCTTTCCTTGAAAGCCTGATCGTCTTCGCAATACAGCCATACTCTGTTGCGGCCTTTGTTTTTGGCTATCGAGCAGGCCTGATGCGCTCTGGATATCAGCTCTCCGGGATACTTGACAATTTTGGAAGATTTTAAAGAAGCGATGCCGATAGAGGCCGTGATATGGTAACAGGCATTGTCTATGGTAAAGCGAAATTCATCCAGTCTTTTACAAATACGCTCCGCAATAACCATCGCATTATCGAGGGTCGAATTTTCCAGATACAGACATAACTCGTCCGATCCGACCCGGGCGAACAGGCCTTTTGCCTGAATCGCCTTTTTAATAACGGCCACTACTTCAACCAGCAATCCGTCAGCGGCCGCAAACCCTTCCAAATCATTGATCAATCCGAATCTGTCCAGATCGATAAACAATAACACGCCATTTTGCCGGGATTTGGCATGTTCATGCAGCTCCAGATAAAGATGCTGCTCAAGATTGCGCCGGTTCAGCAAGCCGGTCAGATCATCATGGATAACCAGATATTCTAATTTCGCATTAAGCAATTTGCGTGCAGCCAACTGGGAAATCAGTTCTTCTTTCTGCTTATAGCGCAGAAAACGCTCGTCCTTCAAGACTAAAAGAAACTCAACCAGCATGAGCAATTCGGTAGCAAGGTACGGACGAACCAGCTCATAAAACTGGCATTTGCCTCCTAATGCCAGAGTCTTGTTCTTCGGCGGCTCATCAACAAGCACAATGAAGGGCAGGAAAATCCCTTCATCCTCATGCGGCAAGACTTGGCACAATTCCTCAATCTGACAGCGGGGCAATTTCTCATCAATGATAACCGCCCCCAATAGCTCTGGTTCATGTTGATAGGCGCGCAGTATTTCATGGATCTGATCGCCATCGGCGGCAACAGCCACGTTATTGAATCCCCGCGCTTGCAGAAATTCTATCATTTCAATTCTTGAGGCAGGATCTGCATCAGCAACAATAATTTTTCTTTGTTTTTGTAAACTGCTCAACATCTTTGACCTGCCTTAACACGGCGTTAACTTTTCTGATATTTAAAAACATTCCATACACTGCCTGACAAAGTCAAGGCGGATTGAAATAATTGAAAAGCTTAACTATCGTTAATCTAACACTTGAAAAATCAATAACATTTTTCAGTATAAATAAGAAACCTTAAATTCCCATGATTTTTCTCAGTTACAACCTTATAACTGGTATGCCCACGTTGACTGACGATGCCCACTATGCAAATCTGTTCAGCTTTGATCTTTATCAAACAGGGTTGGCCGGTTATATTTCGAGCACAACCTTTCCGGTCATGTGCCCTTCCCCTAATAGCTTATGCGCATCGGCTGCTTGATCGAGTTTCAATACATGGCTGACGCGCGTCTTTAGATCCCCGCGGTCAATCAGTTCGGCGCATTGCTTTAAAATCTCCACATGCTTTTCGCGCGCAGCATCAAGCTCTCTCAGCATGGGCGTCAACATCAATTCAAAACCGATCTTCAAATTGCGCATGCGGGCCTCCGCCAGGCTGATCAGGCCGGGGTCCAGCAACGTCACGATACTGCCGAAATGAGCCGTAGCTTCTATACTGGCTATAAAGACCTCAGGGCCGACCGTATCGAAAACCAGATCGGCGCCTTTTCCTTCGGTCAAGCTGTTGATGCGATCCTGCAGATTCTCATCCCGGTAAAAAATAACGTCATCAGCGCCCAAATCGCGCACAAAATCGGCTTTTTCCCGGGAACTGACCGTCGTAATGACACGGGCGCCTTTTTGTTTTGCCAACTGTATGGCCACATGCCCTACGCCGCCGGCGCCGGCGTGGATCAGAACCGTTTGTCCTGGCTGCAGACCGCCTCGCTCGAACAGGGCGCCCCATGCCGTAATCAAGACCAGCGGCAGGGCCGCCGCTTCGGTAAACGAAATGGTTTTGGGTTTCAAAGCTACCCAGCGGCTGTCGATTACCGTATATTCGGCATAATTGCCCTGCTCTTTCCCCAGGCCGCCATTGCAAAACCATACCTCATCACCGATCTTATAATTTGTCACGCCATCGCCTACGGCAACGATGGTGCCGGCGCCATCGCAACCCAGCACGGCCGGCAGCGCATCCTTATAGAAGAGCCCGTTGGCCCGCACCTTGGTGTCGATGGGATTGATGCCGGCTGCCTTAAGGCGGACTTTTACCTGAGCCGGATGAGTTATTTCCGGTTCCGCTATGTCCTGTAACTGCAGAACTTCCGGACCGCCTTTTTCAGTCATTAATACTGCTTTCATCGTCATAACTCCATTGCTTAATTTGAACTTTAAAAACTGTTACCGTGTGCCTGTTTCGGTTACTGACACTGATTTCTTCTAACAAGTTGCCTAGGATACAGTCCCATTCCTCATCCACTGGCTGCGGTAATCCGCATAGTCATAGCGCTTTAATAAAGTGACTTTTTCTGACGATGCCTCATAGACATCAGGCAGATTGTGGCCGTTAAACCGGTTGGCCTTGATCAGGCTGTAGGCTCCAATATGTTTGAAAACCACGCGGTCGCCCATCTTCAACGGTTTATTGAACCGATATTCGCCGAATATATCGCCGGCCAGACAGGTGCAGCCCGCCAGAACGGCCACATACGCGCCTTCCGGCTCATGCTCGTGCAGTTCGGGCTGGCGCTGATATTCGAACACTTCCGGATTATGATTGATTGATGTATCAAGTACGGCAATGGCTTTGCCGTCGCTGGCAAACGTATCGATCACGGTAGCAATCAAATGCCCTGCCTGCCCAACCACGGCCTTGCCCGGCTCGATATAGATATCGATGCCGAAATCGTTTTTCAGCCGGCGCACCAGATCAATAAAGCGGCTGTGATCTTCGATCCGGTTAAACAGATAGCCGCCGCCCAGATTCAACCATTTCAGGTGTGTGAATCTTGCCCCCAAATGAGACTGAAGTTTTTCTATCGTTTTAATTAGCGGCGTGAAATCCGTTGCTGAAAAAACGGTATGGAAATGCAGTCCACTGATCTGGTCAAGAAAGTTCGAACGGCACAATTCATCGATATCGACGCCCAGTTTCGAAAACGGCCGGCACGGATCGAAGCGATCATCATCAAGGAAGGACAACTTGGGATTCAGCCTCAAGCCGACCGAAGATTCAGCCCTGGCCGCCTCGCCAAAGCGCTGATACTGATTTAAAGAATTGAAGCTGATGTGCGTGCACAGGCTTGCAATGTCATCGATCTCATCGGGCCTGATGCCGGGAGTCGTTAAATGTATGCTACCCTGTCCTGTCAGAATTTCATCAGCCAGCCGCGCTTCAAACAGAGAACTGACCGAGAAGCCGTCGACAAAAGGTCTTGCCAGCTCAAGCACAGAGGAAAAAGGCAGCGCCTTGATCGAATACAACACTTTGCAGCCGCACTGATTGCGTAGCGTATCCAACACTTTCAAAGTATTTACGATCTCGGCGGCATCCAGAACAAAAGCCGGCGAGGAAGCAACGCTGTTTTTTAGCGCCTGAAAATCCATTAGCCTGCAAGCGGCCGGCCAGGGCCTGCATAAATCGCTTTTTCCGTCATCACAAAATCCATGGCCACATCATGAGATGCCATGGCGATCCGATCCAGTAATTGGGATTCATAGCACACGCCGATCAACACGGCATCGGCCCTGACGCACCGCAATAAACGGTCATAGTAGCCGGCGCCGTTGCCAAGGCGCCCGCCGCGCCGGTCAAAAGCCACGCCCGGCACGACAATGCAGTCGAGCTGTTCCGGTGCGATTTCCTTGCCGGCCTCGCCCCAGCGTTGCTTGGGCGGTTCCAGAATTCCCCACATGCCGGGCGCTAATTCGGCAAAGTCTTCCAGCCACCATAGGCCTAATTTGTTACGGCCTTGCTCATCTTTGGTACAGTAGGGAATGATGATACGTTTGTCGGTCGAAATTTCGTGCCTCAGAGTCGGCTCGGTTCTGACTTCCGAGCGGCAGTGGATGTACCACATCACGGTTCTGGCTTGCTGATAGGCCGGATGCGCTGTGATTTGATTGCAAATGACCCGGCTGGCCGCCTCTTTATCCGCTTGTGCGTTGCGGGCATCGTAAGCTTTGCGGCGTTGCTGGGCTTTCAGATCGATCATCGTATTAGACTGACAGGGACGACCATCAGGCCGCCCCGCATTAATGAGAGTTTATCGCATGGCCGCAATAATGGCATCGCGCATTTCGGTAGTGCCGGCCTTTGAATTCCGGTTCAAATCCGGCGTGACCAACTCGCCGTCGCCGATGACTTTTTCAGTCGCGGCCTTGATGCGGTTCGCAGCCTCATGCTCGCCCAGATAATTCAGCATCATGACGCCCGCCATGATAACAGCCGTCGGGTTGGCGATATTTTTGCCGGCGATATCTGGCGCGCTGCCATGCACCGCCTCAAACAGTGCCGCATCGCTGCCGATATTGGCGCCCGGAATCAATCCCAGGCCGCCGACCAGGCCGGCCGTCAGATCGGAAAGAATGTCGCCGAACATATTGGTGGTCACAACCACATCGAACTGGGACGGATCCATGACCATATGCATACAGATGGCGTCGACGATTTTCTCATCGCACTCGATGTCCGGATAGCGCGCTGCCACTTCTCTGGCAACATCCAGAAACAAACCCGACGTGTACTTCAAGATATTGGCTTTATGGCAGATCGTGACTTTTTTGCGGCCGTTTTCACGCGCGTATTTAAAGGCATACTCAACGATACGTTCCGAACCCTGGCGCGTCACGACAGCCAAACTTTCAGCGATGTCTTTTTTAGGGGTCAGAAAATGCTCTAAACCGGCATACAAGCCTTCCGTATTTTCCCTGACGACGACGATGTCGACATTGTCAAAACGGGTCTGCGCGCCTTTCCAGGTTTTGGCCGGGCGGACATTGGCGTAAAGATCATATTGCTGACGCAAGGCGACATTGATGCTTCTGAAACCTTTGCCGACCGGCGTCGTCAGAGGGCCCTTGAAAGCCACGCGGTTTTTTTCTATCGAGGCCAGGGTTGCATCAGGAATCGGCGTGCCGTGTTTTTCAAACGCGGCCATGCCCGCGTCGGCTTCTTCCCAGTTTATCTTGGCGCCGGACGCATCGATAATCTTGACCGCAGCCTCCATAATGGAAGGACCGATACCATCGCCTTTAATCAACGTAACGTTGTGCATTCATTTCTCCGAAAAATAAAAATGCCTTGATAATACAAGATTCACCATTTTTTTAAAAATCCAAAAAGCCCATGACGGTGTTATTCTGCCATTTTTTCTTTTATACTTGCCTGCTCAACACATCAAGGGGATATCATGGAAAAACCATTCATTTTACACATGCTGACCACAGCCAAAAACCTCAGCCCGTTTGACGTCAACATGGCGATGGATGCCGGCTGGGTTTCAGCAGTCCCGTATATCAATGTCGAGCCCAGCGAAGTTCAGGGGCTAGTACAGGACGCCATTTTCTCGCGCAGCCAGAAAAACCTGAAAAGAACCGCCATCTTCATCGGCGGCCGCGATACCAAACAGGCCATGGATATGCTGAGAGCAGCCAGACACGCCATGGTGCCTCCCTTTGAAGTCTCCGTTTTCGCCGACCCCAGCGGCGCATTCACGACCGCAGCCGGCATGGTTGCAGCCGTCGAACGCGAATTAGCCACGAAATTCAACACCACGCTGGCAGGCAAAAACATCCTGGCATTGGGCGGAACCGGCCCGGTCGGTCAGGCAGCCGCCGTGATTGCAGCGCAGGCAGGCGCCCATGTAAGGATTATCGGCCGTCAACTGGAAAGAGCACAAAGCATAGCCGACATGTGCAGCAATGAGTTCGGCGACGGCAAAATCACTATTGAAGCCGGGGCCGATGCCGACAAGGCCGAATACATCAAAACGGCCGACGTAGTCTTTGCAACAGGCGCTGCCGGCATTGAGTTGCTGAGCGCAGAGCTGGTTGCGTCAGCGCCTCAACTGAAAGTGGCCGCCGATGTCAACGCCGTGCCGCCATCAGGCATTGCCGGCGTCGATGCATTCCATGACGGCACGCCGATTCAAGGCTCAAAAAGCGGCGCTGTCGGCATAGGCGCACTGGCTATAGGCAATATCAAATATCAGGCTCAAAACCGTCTGCTGAAAAAAATGATCGCTACCGATAAACCTGTTTACCTGCATTTCGAGCACGCTTTCGAAGTTGCAAGGGATTACATTAAATCAAAAGCTTAATTTGTAAGCGGGTTTCATTTCAGCTTAACCCGCCCTATTGAAAGAGGATCTCTAATGCAGAAACGCAGCATTATTCACATGCTGGACCCCATGCCGAACAACAGCCCATTCGATGTCAATATGGCAATGGATGCGGGCTTTGATGTGCTCGTGCCTTACAGTAACGTCAAACTGGACAAGGTTTATGGCCTGACCCAGGACGCCATATTCTCTCGCGGCCCGTCCGGGGTCAAACGTACCGGCATTTTTATCGGCGGGCGCGACCTGGGCCTGGCCATGGACATGCTGGATACTTGCAAACAAGCTATGGTTCCCCCTTTTGAAGTCTCTGTTCTTGCCGATCCTAGCGGCGCATTCACGACAGCGGCCGCATTGGTGGCCTGCGTAGAAAAAGAGCTGAAAGCAAAACACGGCAAAGAACTGAAAGACTGCAATGCCGTCGTCTTCGGCGGAACCGGCCCTGTCGGCGTCGCTACAGGCGTCATCGCATCCCTGGCCGGCGCAGACACGGCATTGGTCGACCATTTGTCAATCGATACCGCCCTGGATATGGCCAAGGAATACAATCGCCGTTTTGGCTGCAACCTCAGAGGCACGTACGCCAGTTCCGAAGCCGATAAAGCCCGTCTGGTCGCCAATGCCGACATCATCTTTTGCACAGCAAGAGCCGGCATTCAGGTTTTGAGCGCCGATGTTCTGAATGAAGCGAAACGCTTGAAAGTAGCGGGTGATGTGAATGCGGTTCCGCCATTGGGAATCGAAGGCATCAAGCTCAAAGACATGGGCGCGCCATTAATCCATGCCGTCAATGCATCGGGTGCGGTGGGCGTAGGCGCTTTGGCTGTTGGCAATGTTAAATACCAGCTGCAGCATGAATTGCTGAAATCCATGCTGGAAACCGATAAGCCATTGTATCTTGATTTCAGAGACGCCTTTAACAAGGCCCGGGGGCTGTTATAAGCGACCGGAGGAGGGGCGCATCCTGGCGCCCCTCCATTTGAACAGCCCTGCTAAATCAGAGCAGAGTCGATATGACCGAATTTAACCGCCAAGCGCGTTAATTCAACATCATTTTTTATGTGAAGTTTGTCATAGAGGCGATAGCGGTAGGTATTAACGGTTTTGTCGCTCAATATCAGCATATCCGCCATTTCCTTGATAGTTTTTCCCTGAAGAATTAAAGTCACCACTTCGGCCTCTCTCTGAGATAGCTTTGAAAATGGCGATTCACTATTGCCAGACAACCCTTGAAAGGCTAAATTATTGGCCACTTCCGCGCACAGATAGCGCTTGCCTTCCATCACCTTACGGATTGCGCTCACCATTTCTTCGGCCGAAGAGCCTTTGGAAATAAACCCCAGGACGCCCAGCTTGAGCAATTGACGTGGAATAGGTCCATCATTATGGACTGATAGCGCAATTATTTTTACTTTAGAATCATGCTGTAAAATTCTACGACATGCCTCTACGCCGCCAATGCCGGGCATATTCACGTCCATCAGCACCACATCCGGCGACAGATTAACAACTGCATCGACAGCTTCTTCTCCAGACTTGGCCACACCGACAACTTTAATATCTTCAGCAGCGTTCAACAATGCTTCGATACCGGTCCGGACAAGTTCATGATCATCAACAAGCAAAACACTAATCATACATTTTTTGTTGTTTTTTAATTAGTTACAAACCAATTATTTGAATAGGAATTACTGTCAACACTCTTTTAACAGTCTTTCTATTATAGCGTGACATATAAGCTATTATACATACGTAGCTTTACTTATGTTCGATAATATACGTCATATTCAATCTCCACCCAGATTCTCACTAATCAATATTTGCACGATTATAAGGTTACATTACCATCTTAAGATAAAGCATTAATAAATCGATAAAATATTTTACAAAACAATAAATTACCGTTTTACTCCAGGGATTTTACCGCTCATCTTCATCATAATCCTTACGGCGCGACCTTCTTTCTCGATCATCGTTTATGAAAGTGTTTAAATCGATAGCTGTGTTTTCTCTAAATATTAAACCTGAATTTTTACAAAAAAGTGAATAGCATGCCTGCAAAAGCGCGGATGTAACCATAAAAGCTATCATACATATAAGACGATCATAATAATAAAAACCCTCACTCAGATTGGACCACTCAGATTGGATATAAAGTTACCTTAAAATTTATAATAAAATTTTATCCATATTTTTTAATCAGCCTATTGATTTATGTCAAAATAAGGCAAATGTTATCGCCATACGCACTTGATACACTGCGCAAAGGCCCGGCAAGCGAATCTGTAATTGGCTATACCGGAAGCGACCTGTTTGTATTGATCTCTTTCATTCAGCCCATTAACAATACGGCGCTGAATACCGAAGATAGCCTGTCTAAACCAATTATAGCCGGGCAAACTCAAACAGATGCCGAAATAACTGGAAACTTGTAGCAGCAAACCGATCCAAATCCGCTTCAACTTGCAAAACTGATTCCATAACACATAAAAAACGAGGCAAGCACATGATCAAAATTCAAACTATTACCCCCGCTGGACTAACCTTGATGTCACTGACGGCACTATTCGCCGGGCACATGAACACGGCCTCGGCGGAAGAAAAGCCGGCATTAGGCAGAACCGTGCTATTGGAAAACAAGGTGGAACTGCCCAGCAAAAACATCAATGCCAGGACAATACGAGTCACCTTCCCGCCCGCTTCTAAAACGCCCGAACATACGCATGAAGGCCCAGGCCCCCGCTATGTAACCAAGGGCAGGCTGAAAGTGATCGAGGGCGGCAAAACCCATATTTATTCTGCTGGCGACGTGTTCTGGGAATCCGGCGAATTAATGTCGGTAGAGAACGTAGGAAAAGTGCCAGCCGAAGTGATCATTTTTGAAATGGTGCCGACCGAATAAAAGCCAGCAAGCGCGACTTTAGCCGCCCTTCCCCAAATAGAAAAGCCGTACCTGCATTGGAGCGCTATGGCTTAAACTCGGCCAGCACAGCCAATAAATAATCCATATCCTTTTCGGTATGATCAGCCGATACCTGCAGCCTGATTTCCTGCTCGCCTTTCGGCACGACCGGATAATTGAGCCCCGTAGCCAGAATCTGATGCGTGAACAAGTGTTCCACCAAAGCCGTGGTTTTTTCCGTATCTCTGATCAGAATGGGCACGATAGGATGCTCGCCGGGCAAGGTTTCAAAGCCCAACCGTATCAGTCCGGCCCTGAGCCGCGCACTCAGGCTGCGCAATTTCTCCAGCAGATGCATACCTTCCGGACCGTCTGCAATGTCTAGCGCAGCCATGGCTGCAGCCGCCTCGGCCGGCGTGATCGGATTCGAGTAGATGTATAAAGGAGCTGTTTCGCGCAGATAGGCGATGACGGCCGAACTCGCAGCCACATAGCCGCCGTTCACGCCGAACGCCTTGCCGAGCGTGGCAATCAGGATATCGGCCTTGCCGCCGGTATATTCTTCTGTGCCGCGCCCGGTCCGGCCGAAAGCGCCGACCCCGTGCGAATCATCGACAACGGTGATAATGCCCTCGTCATAGCCGGCTTCATGGCGCCGGCAGCAGGCACTGATCCGGTCAAGCGCCGCATGATCGCCGCGCATGCTGAAAATGCCGTCCGTCACGACGCAGACTCGCCTGACCTGGCCTTTATTGGCATCCAGGATGCGCTCCAGCGCATCAACATCGGCATGCGCATAAACTTCTTTCCTGACCGGATGCGACAGACGAATCGCATTGATGATGCAGTTGTGGTTCAGCGCATCGCTGACGACCAGTGTCTCGTCAGAGATAAACTGCGGCAGCACGCCGATCATGGTCGCATAGGCGGCGCTCATGATCATGGCGGCATCGCGGCCGTGAAATTCGGCCAGCTTTTTCTCCAGTTCGACATGCGGTCGGTAAGTGCCGCTGATGAAGCGCACCGCGCCGGGCCCCGTACCGAATTTTTCTGCCGCTTCAGCTTCTGCCTTAATTAACTCGGGATGTCCGGTCAAGCCCAGATAGGAATTGGAATTCATGCGCAAAAACGCCTGATCCGCGCAGCCTTCCAGAAAATAGCGCGGACCGAAACCATCCGCGGCCGCTTGCCGGCCGGTAATGATTTTCTCATTGCCCTTGCTTATGCCCTGCTCTTGCAACTGAGTTAATTTCGCATTGAATAACTGCTCGATTTTTGTCAGCGACATAAATACCTCCTTAGCCTTTGCCCAGTTTGACCTCTATTTTCTCCAGCATATCCTCGACCATTTTCGACAGATCGAAGCGCGGCTGCCAGCCCCATTCCGCTCTTGCAGCGCTATCGTCCATATGCCGGGGCCAGGAATCGGCGATCGCCTGACGCACCGGATCGATACGGTAACCGATCGTAAATCCCGGCAGATGCTTCTGTATTTCCGCAGCCAGCTGCCGGGGCGTAAAACTCATGGCCGTGATATTGAAGGCATTGCGATGGCGCAGCTTTCGGCCGTCCGCCGTCATTAACCGAATCGCGGCATCGATCGCATCGGGCATATACATCATGTCCAGTTGCGTGTCGGCCTCAAGAAAACAATCGTAATGCCCGTTTTTGACGGCCTCATAAAAAATATCCACGGCATAATCCGTCGTGCCGCCGCCCGGCAATGCAACATTCGAGATCAGCCCAGGATAGCGCAAACCGCGCGTGTCGACGCCGAAACGGCGATAATAATAATCGCACAGCAGTTCCCCTGAGACCTTGGTAATGCCGTATAAAGTGGCAGGGCGCTGAATCGTGTCCTGCGGCGTATCGACAGCGGGCGTGCCGCCCCCGAAAGCGCCGATGGAACTGGGAAAAAATACGGCGCAGCCATGCACGCGCGCTGCCTCCAGCACGTTGAACAGACCGTTCATGTTGATATCCCAGGCCAGCTGCGGCTTTTCTTCCCCGACCGCGGACAACAGCGATGCCAGATGAAAAACCGTATCGATTTGATAATCTTCGACGACCTGACGCAATGTCGGAACATCGCGCACATCGAAACTGCAATAAGGCCCAGTCTGCTGCAACTCGCTGAGCGGCGGCCTGCCATGCCCGGCCGCCACGACATTATCCGCGCCGAATCGATCGCGCAGAGCCATTGTCAATTCGGAGCCTATCTGGCCTGTAGCCCCCGTAACCAAGATCTTTTTCATAGCCATCCTCGCTTTTTTATGTTTTTTGTTCATTAGCGGTCAGGCTGGGTTGATAAACCCGGCGTTTCGGAGTTACCCAACCCACACGCAATGCGTATCAATACCCTGTCAACTCAACATAGCCCTGGCCTGAAACCGGCCTGCCGTTTTTTGTCCCCTTGATGCTGACCGCGCCTTCCCAATACCGGACGCTGACATTGAGTTCCTGATCGTTTATCAGCGGCACGACATCAAGCTCAAGCCGCTGGCCGGGCACGCTCAAGCGCCACGATGACGGATAGCGGATCTTCGAATGCGGGCTCGTCCAGGTAGCCAAAACTTCGATCGCAGCATCCTGCGCCGTAAGCGGCACTTTGACATTGTCGGCCAGCACGATGGAACCGGAACTGTTGCGGTCAACCCTACCATCCTTGCGTCTGAGCTGGTAAAACATCAATTCGCTGCCATCGGAGAGCTGCAACGCGAACCAATCCCATCCGGCCTGCTCCTTAGACAATGAACTCGTGCTCCATTCCCTGTCCATCCAACTATTGCCAATTACCGAAAACAGAGTGTCGCCGATGCGCACGCTGCCCTCGGTCGCCAGCCGGGTATAGGAATAATAATACGAGGCGTTGCCGGGTTCATCACTTTTCCGGCTCAGGCCGTCCTCGCCCTGAAAAACCGGCCCCTTCATGGGCGTCAGCATAAAATCGATGGCGAATTCATCACTTTTCGCGGACAGACGCAACGGAAAATCCGTGCTGTCCCGGGCCGAAGCCGACCAGTCATAAAGCCAGACCCGATACTGTTTATCGGAGGCGCCGGCCAAGCCATTGGCGGCGCGGCTGAAGCGCTCGTCGGTATAAAAACGGTCTTTCCCGGCATCGGTCAGGGTCAAATGAGCCATGTATACTTGATTGCTTCGCCAGGCCGACTTTGATGCCGGCGCGTCAGGACTCAATGCAAAGCGGAAAAACGTCAGCTCATAGCCGAACCTGCGCCCTTCGGCACTGCTCAGGTTGCCGGTGAAGTACCACCATTCGGTCCGGTATTGATCGTGCGCGCCATGATCAAGAGGAAACGAGAACTTGCGCGGCTTTAGAGCCCTTGCAAAGCCTTTGTCGCTTTCAGACAATACATCGCTGAAGACATCGTCTTTTTTCGACAAGGTTTTACCGAAAGACTTGTCAGGAATCGGTTCGAGATCAAACGGGAATTTGGCAGGCAGCCACCAGAGGACCGCCAGCACTATAAGCAAACCTAAAAAAATCAGTTTTTTCATCACTCGTTCCGCAACGCTTCGGCCGGCCGGGTCCGCGCCATTTTCAGCGCAGGCAGGACGCCGGCCAGCAAAGCGGCGCCAAACGCCAGCGCCAGCCCCTGATAAACAACGGCCGCATTGGAATAAAATGCCATCGTCCAGCCGAACGAACGCAAGTAAATGACGAAAATCAGCACATACGCGACAACATAGCCAACCGGCACGGCAAACAGACCCGCCACCAGTCCCATCAGTCCCGTTTCGCCGATGATCAGCGCCGTCAGCTGCACTGGCGTGACACCTATGGCCCGCAGCACGCCCAATTGCCGCGTTCGCTCGAACTGCAAGGCCATCAGGGCGCTGAAAACGCCGACAAACGCGATGATGGCCGACAGCCAGCGCAAGTTTTCCGTAATCGTGAACGTCTGTTCGAACAAGCCCATCGATGCCTTATAAATCGCCCGGTTCGACTGTATCGACTGCGGCGGCTTAAGCCACTGGCCGAGCTGGTCTTCCAACCGTTTCAAGTCCACGCCGGGTTTGGCGTAAATGCCGATGCCCGAATACCCCAGGTCGGGCCAGTAGCGCCCATAATTGCGCCGACTCATCACCAGATGCCCCTGGTCGCTGTAGTCGGCTTCAACCGCGATCACCTCAAAAGGCTGCTGACCTTTTTCCGTGCGCATCATGATCGTCTGGCCGACTTTGACGTCATGATGATACGCATAAGGTTCCGTGGCAATAATTGTCTGTTCGCGCTCGAACCGGTCCCAGACCGTGCCGGCCGCCTGCTTGAAAACAAAGCCGCGTCTGGCCTGGGGATTCAGCTCATACACCGACACTCTGGTAAGCGCATCATTGGCGATCAGGTTCACAGCCAGCAAACTGCTCAGCATTTGCACATCGGCATGCGCGGCCAGTTTTGCTTTCAGGCGATGCGCTTCGGATGCGGAAGCCGGCGTCTTCTCGGCCGGCAACGCTACATACAGATCGGCGCGTAGCGCGCCTTGCAGCCATTCCTGCACCGTATGCCGAAAACTGCCTATCATCAGATCCATGCCGATCGTCGCCGCAACGGCCATCATCAGCGCCGCGATGGCGATGCCGGTCCGGCTGATCTCGGCCGATACCATGCGCGCCGGCAAGCGCCCCAAAACGCCTGAAATACGCCCGAACACGCGCTCGACCAATTTCATGACCATCAGCGTGAAAACCGGCGTCAGCAAGGCGAAGCCGAACAGCAACAGAAAAATGCCGACCAGCCCCAACGAAATGCTTTTACCGGACCACAGCGCCAGCGCCAAGCCAATCGCTATGAACAGGCCGCCCGCCATGCCCGCCACTTTGATCAACCGGCGCACGCCCGATTCCAGCTGCGACCTGATCAACACCGTCATCGGCGGCAAGCGCGTCGCTTCCAAGGCGGGCGGCAGCACGGCCAGCAAGGTCGCGCCGAGTCCCAGCAGGATGCCTTTGCCCAATTGCACGGGCGTGATCATTAAAGAAGCCGCATCGAGACGGAAGTAAACCGCGTTGATGGTGCCCGAGATCAGATGCAGCAAGCCCTGAGCCAGCATGATGCCGAGCGCGATGCCGATCGCCGTGCCGGCTATCGCCAGCCAGAAGGCCTCATTGATAATCAGTTGAAAAACCTGCCGCCGCGTGACGCCCAGCGCACGCAAACTGCCGATCAGGCGCCGGCGCTGCACGACCAGAAACGTCATCGTGTTATAGATCAGGAACAGCCCGACCAGCAGCGACAACAGCCCCAAAGCCTTCAGGTTGATCGAAAACGCGCGCGTCATCTCGCGCATGGCTTGCGACTGGTCGTCTGCCGAAAGCAGCAAGACATTGGCCGGCAATATCCGGCGTATCCGGGCCAGCGTATCGGATGCGTCTTTATCGATCAACGCATCGATGGAACTAAGCCTGCCATACAGGCCCAGCACCTCCTGCGCCGTGGCGATATCGGTTATGATCAATCCCGACAGCGCCTGTTCGGAGATGGCATGAGATGGCGACAACAGGGCGATGACTTTTAACCGGCGCTCGCCGTTACCGGCCTCGACCATGATTTCATCACCAACTTTCAGATGCAGGCGCGCTGCCGTTTGCTCGCTGACCAGCGCCGTGCCGGGCTCGGCGATCAGGCGGGCAAGAAAGCCGACATCGCTGTACTGTTTTTGCCAGGCCGATTGAAAGGATTTCTCAACGAGCGGATCGATGCCGATCAGCCTGAAGCTGTCATTGGCTCGCCGCACATAACCGCTCACGATCGGCGACAGCTGCTGTATGCCCTGCTCCACGCGCAGCCGCGTGTAGAGTTTTTCATCGAGGCCGCCGTCGCCGGCCACGATGCGATGCGTTGCCGCCCCCGAAAAAGCCTTGCGCGTCTGGTCAAAGGACGCCAGCGCGCTTTCCATCGCCAGTTCGATTGCAACCACGACCGCGACGCCCAGGGCAATGCCCAGAAGCGCCAGGACCAGTTGCCAGGGATGCCGCCAGAGAAAATTGCGGCTGGCCCGGTTAAGGACAGCGCTCATCAACCGGAACCAATGATTGATCGCGGATTGAAACAATGCGGTCGGCCTGACCGATGACTTCGCGGCTGTGCGTCGCCATGACCAGGGTCTTGCCGGCTTTTTTGACCAGCGTATCGAGCAGCGCCAGAACCTGGCTGCCGGTTTCCAGGTCCAGGTTGCCGGTCGGCTCGTCGGCGAGAATCAGGTCCGGATCGTGAACCAGGGCTCTGGCGATGGCGACGCGCTGCTGCTCGCCGCCCGACAGCCGGTCGGGATAAGTCTCGCAACGGTCGGCAAGACCGAGCTTGTCCAGCAGCGTTGCGACTTTATCGCGGTCCGCCCGTGCCAGGGGCCTGATCAGTTCCAGCGGCAGCAGCAGGTTTTCGGCCACGGTCAGGGTGGGGATCAGATTATAGGACTGGAAGATAAAGCCCAGATGATGGCGGCGGAACAGCGTGCGTCCGTGCTCGGAAAGCGCCGTGATGTCGGTGCCGTTGATGATGACGCTGCCGGCATCGGGAGGGTCGATGCCGCTGATCAGATTCAGCAAGGTCGATTTACCGGAACCGCTGCGGCCGAGCAGCACGATGAACTCGCCACGGCTCACATCCAGGTTCAGATCAGTGAAAATTTGATGCCGCCTGCCTGATTCCTCATAGCTTTTGCTCAGCTTTTGTATCGATACGGCCGCTTCTGTTGGCATAAAGGTGGCACCTTGAATTCCCTCCGGCGCTAGGCCAGAAAATTGTCATCCCTTTTGGCAAGCTCGGCCTGTTCTTTCTTCTGGGTCCTGTGCATCAGGACAACGAAATAAAGCGCCAGCCCGCAAAGAATCCAGGCTTTGAGGCGAAAAAGGAACATCATCTCGGCGAGCAGTGTCGGATGACTGTGCAGATAAAGATTTATCGAATCGAATATTTCCATTAAACCCTCCTATGCAAATCCCGTTAAACCCTTTAATAGAACTGATTTTGATCAAAGAATTCAAGATTAATTTCATCGCTGTAATATTTTGGCGTTAGAATCAGAAACTTAGCAAAAACCTTGACCAGTCGAAATTGATTATGGAGAAGGAAAAAGAAATAACTTACCTGATGCCGAAAGGTCTCAGAAGATGGCGCCGATACAGCGATTTCTTTGCATACCCTGAAGATCGTGAACTGGAAGAATTAAGAATCGTGCATTCGCTGAAAGCATCGCTGGAGGTAACGAATGTCGCCTTTTTTGACCAACCCAGCACGCGGGGCCGAGGCAATGATCCGCCCGATTGCGAAGCCTTGCTGTTCGACGGCAGGCGGCTGGGCGTCGAGGTGACGGAACTGGTCGATCCCGAGGCCATCATGGCTTATAAAAACGGCGTCCTCACACAATGGGCCGAATGGGACGAAGACAAACTGATCAATTCGATCACGCGGCGCCTCAAAGCCAAGGACATCGCCAAAAATATTAAAGGCGGACCTTACGACACCTATATGGTGCTCATCCACACCGACGAGCCCATCCTCAATTTTGATTACACGTTCCCGATCCTGTCGGATCATACGTTCCGCTATTTCTCGGTTATAGACCGGGCCTTCCTGCTGATGTCCTATGACCCGAAATACCGGTGCTGTCCGTATATCGAGTTGAATATAGAAAGCTAGGCCGTGTCGCCGCTGACAGCCGGCTGCTGCTTAAGGTTTCAGATTGAAAACAATGCCAGCCCCATCGACGGTTTGCTGTTTCTCGCCTTCCGGATCGTGCGTCATAACCGCGCCACCGTTCAGTTCCAGTGCCCGCTGCTTTTTTCCGGCTGCAAACAGGTCCTGCGCAACAGCATTCTGCCCGCCCTTCTGTGCGGCGCCCTCGGTCATCTTGAACGGAATGGAAAGATCGAGCGGCTTTTGAAATTCGGTGGCATTGCCTGCGTCCGCTGCCGGCGCGTCTGTTTTTTGACCGGCTGATTTACTGCGCTCGGCCTGATCCTGTTCCGTGCCAGCCTCGGCAATGGTTTCATGACCATACAAAAAAAAGCAGGCCCCCATCATAAGCTTCAATAATGCTATGCGGTAATTTTTCATTGTCTATCACACTCCAGCCATAAAGTCATACCTCAGAATGATTATATTACACTTAATGAACAGCACCTGAATGTGACAATTAACGCCATAAAAAAATCCCAAGCTGAACAATTCGCGGGCTGGGTTGCGGCTTTGCGTAAAACAGCGGCATTAGCCGGCATGATTTCGCCTTTATTTTCGGATACGCCTAAAAATACTCGAAGTGCCAATACCCCAATTCCGTAAGGCTGGAGGATTTATTAGGGCGATCAAATGCATGCCGATTATGAATCTAATCGCATAGACAAAAATATTTAGCGGGGATAATGAATTACATCAAGGCCTAAAATCTCCGGAGGAGAGATAAGTAAAAAGCATGGGCATAAAAACCAAAACAGCGTAGAGAAGAGCCACGCCACCTATAACCAGTAAAAAACCATATAATTTTTCCATCACCGATTCCACCCCAGTCAGAAAGTCATATCTTTAAGGCAACTATGTCATACCTATTGCCATTAACTATGGACAATTAAAGACATAAAAAGTCCCAGACTAAACGGACATATTATTGGATTAGCTTTGCCTTTATGCCCTGTGGGCCCTTTGGGTAAAGTGCTAGCACTTAATCATAAGTTACGGTTGCAGCCGTTTGTCACCCGACATTAACTTGAACAAAAATCCCCATCGCCAATCTTATTTTTGTTAACGGCTCAAGCGTTTAATCTCAAGGGAAAGTTTTTTACCTCTTGTTCCTATTAGGTTTTACTAAGCAACCAGCCAAAGAGGAGATACTCATGAAAAAGTGGTTTTTTCTCACGATAACATGCACGGCAACCATCTTCATCCCCAACCTTCTGAATGCCGAAGAGCGGCCGAAAACGCCGGCCGAGGGTTACAATATTCATGTCACCGCGCCGCATCGCCATGAAGACGGCACTGTGCACGGCCCCTATCACCATTATTGCAAATCGATCAAACCCGAAATCCTGCAATGCATGATTTTCCTGTCGGACGATCCCAATGCCGAGCTCGTCGAGATCGAATATTTCGTTGACCAAAAACTCGCGCGTTCCGGCGTGACGCTGGAGCAATGGAACAAGCATTTCCACGACCACAAGGTGGAAATCGCCTCCGGCCGCGTGCAAGTACATGATGTGTCGCCCGAGAAAGCCAAGGAAATCGCCGATGCGGCCGCCAGGACTGACGGTATCATCTTCCATTTATGGCCTGAAGGCGCCAAGTTTCCGAATGGCGAGGTGTCTTTTCCGACCGCCGTTAGCCACAAGCCTGTGGATAAGCTTGAAATACCGAAATAAGCAGACAGGAAACTTCTGCAAGCCTTTTCACAGTGTATGAGGCGGCTTCAGTCGCCTCATAATCCTCAATATTCTATAAAAACTACAAAGAACACGGATGCCCATGCTTTATTAACTAAACATATCACCGCAAACTGACCATTTTTGTCACAGACTGACAAAGCCTGCCATTTTTAACGGTATTGCTAAATAGCTTTCCGACCTTCGCCTGCCCCTGAAACCCTGCAAAATCACGCTTCGCACATTTTGGCACGGCCTTTGCATTATTACTGACGTAACTCTAAACTTTCCATAACTAAAAAGGAAAAGCACCATGAACACTCAAATGAGAAAAGTACAACAAGGTTTTACCTTAATCGAATTAATGATCGTTGTTGCGATCATCGGTATTTTGGCAGCGATTGCGATTCCGGCTTATAACGATTACACAGCAAAAGCCCAAGCTTCTGAAGCTTTCGAATTAATTGATGGACTTAAATCTCCGGTTACTGCGGCATACTCAGAAGTTGGCACTTGGACTATTCCTGCTGGCTCTGTAATCAAAGGTAAATATGTTGATAAGATTGAGGCAGCCGGTGCTGATAAAGCTTGGACACTTAAAGCAACCTATGTCGCTTCCGGTGCGAATACAAAAGTTATCGGCAAAACAGTGACTTTTACTTACGATAATTCAACCGGTCAATGGACTTGCGCTTCTGATCTAGACGCAGCTGTTAAACCTGCCTCTTGCTCTTAATAGTTAATAAGGCGAACAACATTTTTGCCTTCGATTAAAAATATAATCTATACCTTAATCGAATACAAACCATCCAATCCTGCAAGAGATTGGATGGTTTTTTTATTGGTGCTTTTAATTTTTGGGGTGACAAGACTGTGTCACCTATCTCAGGAATCAATATTTTTACAAAACGCCATCCCCTGGAATAAAAGTAAGACTATAATTAGTTCTTTCTTAAATAATTCCTGTTTATATACTTATGGCTGATTCCCATGCTTTCCCCTTTGCGCTGGATCCAGAGTCTATAGACAATTGGCTGGCTGCGTTGGAACCTTTATCGGTTAACGACAAGGTCAATCAGCTCTACACACTTATTAAAAAACTCAGCAACTCGGCTATTGAAGCCTCAGTGCTCTATTCAGTCCTGGATCAATTAGCGCCGGCCATTTTAATGGCGTCCAACAGCCTTGTGCACATAGCGACCAGCAACAAGGCCGCCCATGCTGCCGATAAAACAAGAAAACTGGTTCATTTTTCCACTCAACTTACCAAAACGCTCTGTTTCGCTTATTGCAGCATCAGCAATGACAGTACGCTATGCAAAGCGCAGCAAGCTTCGATTATTTACAAGGCCATGCAACTGTCCTGCCTGCTGATGAGGCGCAACGCTGTATTTTATGAAGCGCCTGATACCGCGCTCTGGGCAAAAATCAGCGAGCTTTACCTGAACGCCAAAGCGTTCGATATCCTTGATCTGGATATTCAGGATGTTGCCCCAAGCCTGAACCGGCAACTAACTATCGAAGCCGCCCTGAAACAGGCACTGTTGTTCTCTATCTGCAACGCCTATGATTTTTCCCCTTCGGAAATTGCCGATATTTTTCACGCAACCGGCAAGCTCTGCCGTTTGCTGATACTGGATACGAACCCGTCCGAATCTTCATTCTTCTGTTGGCATCCTGATTCGCTTGCAGCCCCACACTATACTGATCCCTATAGAGCGGACGACGGGATCCTGTATATCAATACATCGGGCATCATTCGCTACTTTGAGTCAAATACGGCGCATCTGCAGCATTACCAAACTTTCCTGTCGGCATTGAACCGGCTGACCGCTTATGAGCCGGTCAGGGAATCGGCCGATCCGGCCAGCCCCACTGAATGCGATATAGCCATAGGAACGGCATGGGCGGCCCAATTGCTGAAAATGCTGATCAACAGATTTCGTATTCTTGAACTGAGCGGAACCCTGGAAGAGCAATCAGAGACAAGCGAACTTGAACTTGAGCCTCTGGAAGACGGGAAAAATAGCTTTGGTTTTATCACAACCAAATTTCTCAAAGATGAAAGACCAGCGTTTATCGCCAAAACCAGAGCCTTTAAAACCGACAGTCCCTACTTTTATACAGCTAAGATCGGCCAGGATTGCGCAATCGGAGAACCGCTAGTTTTCATACGGGAGAATAAAAAACCGCTGCTGGCGATTATCCGCTATCAGCGCATCGAGCCCGTGACGAGCCTGAAGCACATACTGTTGGAGATTCTGGACGGCAATGTTTACCCGATTGAAATCAATGAAAAAGAAGGATTCATCATCAAGCGTGTCGACGGAAAAACCGAATTTCTCCTGTCTCCCGATAATTACAGCACAGGGACTCGCTTTGCCATCGATAAGAGATTGGTAAACGGAACCTTTTGCCTAGCTAAATTTATTGAATCTACGCCGCACTTTATGCGCTTTCAGGTTAGCCAAGTTGTCACTGATTGATTGGCAATCATTGCCGGATAGGCTCTCGCCAGCCCGATCTAACCCCCTGCCGCCAACATCAATTTATAGTCGGCTATTCCTTCGATAGCCGTTTTCACCGTTTGCCGCCTGATTTGATGCCGAGCTCCGGCAAATTGCTTTTTTATCACCTCGCAGCCGCCGTCTTTGTATTGCCAGGCGATAAAAACCGTGCCTACAGGCTTCTCCGGTGAGCCACCATCGGGTCCTGCGATGCCGGTTACGGCGCAGGCGCAGTTCGCATCGCTGTTTGACAGAGCGCCCTGCGCCATTTCCATTGCCGTTTCAGCGCTGACGGCCCCGTATTTTTCCAGCGTTTCCTGCCTGACGCCCAGCATCTGCACTTTTGATATATTGCTGTAGGTCACAAAGCCCCGGTCAAACCAGGCCGAACTGCCCGGCACTTCGGTGATGGTCTGGGCAATCCAGCCGCCGGTGCAGGATTCGGCCGTGACGATTTTTCTTCCGCCGGCTTTCAGCGAGCGGCCCAGCTGTTCGGCCAGTTCAAATAATTCGTGATCCATGATGGTGACTCCCCTGCGACTTCGGATAAAATAGGCACATGAGTATAAATCAAAATTCCGCTACCCCCCACACACCGATGATGCAGCAGTATCTGCGCATCAAGTCCAATCATCCCGATACGCTGGTTTTTTACCGCATGGGGGATTTTTACGAACTTTTCTATGACGATGCCAAGAAAGCGGCGCAGCTGCTCGATATCACCCTGACCAGCCGCGGGCAATCGGCCGGCACGCCGATCGCCATGGCCGGCATTCCTTATCATGCGGCCGAAGGCTATATCGCCAGACTGCTGCGCAACGGCGAATCGGTCGCGATTTGCGAGCAGATCGGCGATCCTGCGGCTTCGAAAGGCCCTGTCGAGCGCAAGGTAGTGCGCATCGTCACGCCCGGCACGGTCACGGACGAGGCCCTGCTCGAAGACCGCAAGGACAATCTGCTGGTCGCCGTCTGCGTTCTGAATCATCACTTCGGCATCGCCACGCTGGACCTGACCAGCGGCCGTTTTATCCTGCAGCAGGTTGAATCCGAGGATCAGCTGCTCGGCGAAATCGGCCGCCTGAACCCTGCCGAACTGTTGTTCAGCGAGGACTGGCCGTTGCCTGCCGCCATCAAGCAGCGCAGCGGCCTGTGCCGCCGGCCGCCCTGGCATTTCGAAACCGACAGCGCGCGACAGCTGGTGCTGAAGCAGTTCAACACGCACGACCTGAAAGGTTTCGGTTGCGAGCATATGCCGGCCGCCATCGCCGCCGCCGGCGCCCTGCTGCAATACGTCAAGGACACGCAGCAAGGCGCGCTGCCGCACATTCAGGGCATCCGCATTGAGAACAGCGACGACAGCATCGTGCTCGACGCGGCCAGCCGCCGCAATCTGGAACTGGACTCGCACCCGTCCGGACAACTGCAATACACACTGTTCGGCGTGCTGGACAAAACCGCTACGGCCATGGGCAGCCGCTGCCTGCGGCGCTGGATCAACCGGCCTTTGCGCAATCATGCCATACTGAAAGACCGCTACGCCTGCCTCGCTACCTTATTGAACGGCCAACTGTACCGCGATGTGCAGGCCCAGCTTCGGCAAGTCGGCGATATTGAACGAGTCAGCTCGCGCATTGCCCTGAAGTCGGCGCGGCCCCGGGATTTAATCGTATTGCGCAATACGCTGGCGGTGCTGCCGGCCTTGCAGCAAGTGCTTGCTGCGAGCGACAATCCGCAATTGACGCTGTTAAGTGAAAAAATCGGCGAGCAGCCGGTGATGCTGCAACTGCTGAACAAAGCCGTCATTGATAACCCGCCCGTGCTGATCCGGGACGGAGGCGTAATTGCGCCGGGCTATAGCCGGGAACTCGATGAACTGCGCAACCTGAGCCAGAACGCCGACCAGTTCCTGATTGATATGGAAAATCGGGAGAAAGCCGCGACCGGCATCACGAATCTGAAAGTCAACTATAACCGCGTGCAGGGCTACTATATCGAGATTTCGCGCCTGCATGCCGAAAAAGTGCCCGGCCATTATATTCGCAAACAGACACTGAAAGGCGTCGAGCGCTATGTGACGGAAGAGCTGAAAGCGTTTGAAGATAAAGTCCTCAGCGCGCGCGAAAAATCGCTGGCCTTCGAGAAGTCTCTGTACGAGGAACTGCTTTCGATCATCGCCGCCTCCTTGATCCCTCTGCAGGAGTGCGCCGCCGCGCTGGCCGAACTCGATGTGCTGGTCAATTTTGCCGAACGCGCCGATACGCTGAATCTGTCCGAACCGGCACTGGTCGACGAACCCGGCATCCATATCGAGGCCGGCCGGCATCTGGTGGTCGAGCAGGTGTCCGATATTCCGTTCGTGCCCAATGACTTGTCGTTTTCCAGCCAGCGGCGCATGCTGATCATCACCGGGCCTAACATGGGCGGCAAATCCACTTATATGCGCCAGGCGGCGCTGATCGTCCTGATCGCGCATATCGGCTGTTATGTGCCAGCCAAAACCCTGACCTGCGGCCCTGTCGACAAGATTTTCACGCGCATAGGCGCTTCCGATGATCTGGCCAGCGGCCGTTCAACGTTTATGGTGGAAATGTCGGAAACGGCGAACATCCTGCACAATGCCACATCGAAAAGCCTGATTTTAATGGACGAAATCGGCCGCGGCACCAGCACGTTCGACGGCCTGTCGCTGGCCTGGGCCTGCGCCGATTATCTGGCCAAGGAAACGAAGGCGTTTACCCTGTTCGCCACGCATTATTTCGAGCTGACAACGCTGGCTGATGAGCAGGAAACTATCCATAATGTGCATCTGGATGCCATGGAACACGGCGACCGGATTATTTTCCTGCATGCGGTCAAGGAAGGACCGGCCAATCAGAGTTACGGCCTGCAGGTAGCTTCGCTGGCCGGCGTGCCGCGTTCCGTGATCGATAAGGCCAAAGCCAAATTACAGCATCTGGAAAACAATGCCTACATAGAGCAGCAGGCGGAAACCGGGATTAATCAGCTGGATCTGTTTTCGGCCAAGGAATGCCATCCTGCCGTGTGTCTGCTGGAGGATATGAATCCCGACGAGCTCAGCCCCCGTCAGGCTTTGGACTTGCTCTATCGGCTCAAGGAGATGGTTTAGCCGGAAAGCATGACAGCTTTGTAGGGTACGCATCGCGTACCTTTCCGGACTTGCGGTGTGCCGGAAAGCCCTGGAAAGGTACGCGATGCGTACCCTACAATGGATTTCGCCTTGATTTTGGCAGGGCAGCGGGTAGGCTGGGTTGGTAAACCCAGCACTTCGAAGTCCTTTATGCAGGGCTTACTAACGGCCGGCCATGCTATTTCGGATTCGCTTCGCTTTCCAGAGCCTCAGCCAACTGCTTAGCCGGCATATAGCCCGGATAGATCGTGCCCTTTTCGGTAACGATCATCGGCGTGCCTCTGGCTTCAAACTCTGCGCCGAGCTGCATGTGTTCGTCGACCGGATTGTCGCAGGTCTTGGCGGCCGGCGTTCCGCCTTTTTTGGCTTCTGTCAGCGCCGCATTGCGGTCTTCAGAACACCAGACGGAAACGGCTTTGTTGTAGGAATCCGAACCCTTGCCGGCTCTCGGGAAAAACAGGTATTGGATCTGTATGCCCTGGGCCATGTACTGATCGATTTCCGAATGCAGTTTGCGGCAATAGCCGCAATCGATGTCGGTAAAAACATAGATTTTGTATTTAGCTATCTTCGGCTTGAACACGATCATTTTATCCTGGCCAAGTTTTTCAAGAGCCTGTTTGCGCGTGTTGCCTAATTTTTCTTCCGTCAGGTCGGTACGCTTCGCTACATCGATTAGATGACCTTGCAGTAAATATTTGCCGTCATCAGACACATAAAAAATATTCGCGCCGATTGCAACCTCATAGAGGCCTTTTATCTCGGAAGGTTTGACGGAATCGATTTTTACTTCAGGCATGGACGTTGAGAATGCCTGCCGGATGGCATTTTCATCTGCATGAGCGACAGGCAAGGTCAGGCCGAATAGTGATAGTGCGGCAATCTTGATAATTTTTTTCATGGTCTTCTCGTTTTTTCCTTTACATTGTAGGGTACGCAATGCGTACCTTTATATATTCACCGGATCGTTAAAAGAGAGGTACGCAGTGCGTACCCTACGGGGGGGGGGGGGGGGGGAGACATTGGCCGAAGTCAGATAGCCGCATAACATCGGTTATAATCAGTGATCTTATTATTGAAATAAACGCCCAATATCCAGAATCATGGCGAATACCATTAGAAAAAACAGCAAGGCCATGCCAATCTGTTGAAAGAAAAGTTGTACCTTTTCCGAAACAGGAGTGCCTTTAATGGCTTCTATGCCGAAAAACATTAAATGCCCGCCATCCAGCACCGGTATAGGCAACAGATTGAGCACGCCGAGACTGACGCTCACCAGGGCAAGGAATTTCAGGAAATGGGTAAAGCCCATCGTGGCCGACTGCCCGGCAAACTGGGCAATACTGATGGGACCGCTTAAATTCTCAACAGAAGCCTTGCCGACCAGCATTTTGCCCATCATTTTCAAGGTTGAGACGGAATAATAATAAGCTTTTTCGAAAGCGGCAGGCACGGCCTGGAGCGGCGATAGAGAATATTCGGCACGCATGGAATCCGTCAGACCTTCCGGCACCTGAACGGACGCGCCGATTTTTCCTTCGGTTTTCTGTTCGGACATGACGCTCTTAGGCGTCAATATTATCGGCATGCGTCTGTCATCGCGCTCGATAATCACATTGATCGCTGCGCCGGGGTGGCTTTTTACATACTCCACCCACTGCATCCAGTCATTGATTTCAGTACCGTCAGCGCTGATGATCAGGTCGCCTGTCTGCAAGTCGGCTTCAGATGCCGCACCACCGGCGAGCACTTGTCCTATGACCGGCTTCAGTTTTGGCGTCCAGGGTTTAAAACCCAATCGTTTATATAAGACATCAGGATCGTTGCTGTCTTTTTCTGGAATCCTCAAAATTTTGGTGCTTTGCGCATCTTCAAAATTTCTGACTTTGACTTCTACTTGCTCTCCGCTATCAAGTGCGGAAGCGACCAAAACACTCAAGGCCTCGGCCCAGGTCGGCGTCGCTTTGCCATTGACGGAGATGATCTCGTCGCCTTCTGCAAAGCCCGCCTCTGCCGCCAGCGTGCCCTGTTCCACCGGACCGAGCACCGGCTTTATGCCGACTTCGCCGATGACCAATACGCTCCAGAACAAAACGACGGCAAGCATCAGGTTAAACACGGGCCCTGCCGCCACGATGGCTGCTCTTGTCAACACCGGCTGCTGATTAAAGGCATAAGGCAGATCCTCTTTTTTGACCTCGCCCTCGCGTTCATCGACCATTTTGACATAACCGCCCAGAGGAATGGCCGATATGACATACTCTGTTGACTCAGGATCTTTCCGGTAGGACCACAATACTCTGCCGAAACCTACGGAGAACCTGAGCACTTTGACTCCGGCTCTGCGGGCTACCCAAAAGTGCCCAAATTCATGAAATGAAACAAGAATACCGATAGCAATGATGAAATAAAACAGAGTATGCATGAAGTCCTTTAACCAATAAGCTCGTCAATAATTTTATTAGACAACTTTCTGGCTTGTTTATCCACGTCCAGAACAATTTCCAGACTATCGGCCGGTTTGACTTCAAATTGCTGCATACAGCGCTCAATGATGACCGGAATATCGGTAAAGCGCACGCGCTCATTCAAAAAGGCGTCCACCGCTATTTCATTGGCGGCATTCAATACGGTCGGCATGATCCCGCCGGCATTGATGGCCTCATACGCCAGGCGCAGGCAGGGAAAACGCTCCAGATTCGGTTCCTGGAAATCCATGCGGCGGACTTCGAAAATATTAAGCGGCTCCACGCCGGATTCGAACCGTTCCGGCCAAGCCAGGGAGTGGGCGATGGGAACGCGCATGTCCGGGTTGCCCATCTGCGCCAGCACGGTACCATCCACATAATCGACCATCGAATGGATAACGCTTTGCGGATGGATGACCACCTGTATTTGGTCCGGAGTCATATTGAACAGAAGACAGGCTTCGATCATTTCCAGACCTTTGTTCATCATCGTGGCTGAATCGACTGAAATTTTCTTGCCCATGTCCCAATTGGGATGAGCGACCGCTTGAGCTGGCGTCACATGCGGCATTTGCTCCAGCGGCAGTTCGCGGAACGGGCCGCCCGAAGCGGTGAGCAGAATGCGTCTGGCCTGCTTGGCGCGCACGCCGGTTTTATAACCGGCAGGCATACACTGGAATATCGCATTGTGCTCGCTGTCGATCGGCAGCAACTGCGCCCCCGAATCGGCTATGGCCTGCATGAAAATGTCGCCGGACATGACCAGCGCTTCTTTATTAGCCAGCAATACGGTTTTGCCGGCCTTTGCCGCAGCCAAGCTGGGCAGCAGTCCCGCCGCGCCGACGATAGCCGCCATGACCGAATCGACGTTGTCCAACGTGGCAACATGCTCCAGCGCATGGGCGCCGGACAGGACTTTAATGTCTGGGACCGGTGAATTCTTCAGTTTGTCCTTGAATGCCTGAACCTTAGCCTCATCAACAATAACGACGTATTCCGGGCGATGCGCCAGACATTGTTCGTACAAGGTATCGGTATTGGTATTGGCGGTTAAGGCGACGACCTTGTAAAGATGGGCATGCCTGGCCACCACATCCAACGTACTGACGCCGATCGAGCCGGTCGCTCCGAGTATGCAAATGCCTTTCTTCATGCCACTAACCCAGACATCAGGAAAATACCGGCGTAGAAAAACGGCGCTGCGGCAATGAGACTGTCGATGCGATCCAAAATGCCGCCATGTCCCGGCAGAATGGAACCGCTGTCTTTTACGCCGCGCTGGCGCTTGGCGAGGCTGAAAAACAAATCGCCATAAATAGAAACCAGGACCGTCAATACGGACAGCAGAACAAAGTCCGATGCGATCATAAAGTTATAACCATAGAACAGGCTTAGAACAACTGCGCAAACCACACCGGCTATTAAAGCGCCATACATGCCCGCTACTGTTTTGCCGGGACTGATTTCAGGCGCCAGCTTGGTTTGCCCGTATTTCTTGCCGATGAAGTAGGCTGCAATATCGGCTGCCCAGATCAGGAGCAGGAAATAAAGCACCATTCCCTCGCCCCATATGGCTCTCAGCCGGCTCAAAAACAACCAGGCCGACAATAAGACGAACCAGCCGATCAACGCTTTATAACGCGTTCCCAGCTGCAGTTTCAACATCTCCGACGGCCTGCTTCTGATCAGTATCATGGCCAGTATCCAGAACAGTACCGGCGGGATAACCAGCCATTCCAGCGCACCAGAATAACTCCTGACTTCGGGCCAATCGAAGCTTTGCGCAATCAGCTCGAGAAAATAAGTCCAGAAATGAAGGCCCAGCATCGGCAGAACCAGCGCCAGTAACAACAAGCCCCGCTTCAACGGTGAACTGATGCCTGCCAAATCGCTCCATTCCCAGGCGGCAACCAAAATGATCAATCCTAAAACTAATGAAAAATACTCCGAAGGCAACTGGAACACAGCCAGTACGACCAAAAGAGCCAATATTGAGGCGGTTATAATTCGCTGCAGTAACATTTTATTAATTATTGTGATTATTAAGATTTAGAAGGTGACGGCTTTATTAAGCACCTGCTCCCCGGTATGGCCAAACCGCCGCTGCCGGCTTTTAAAGCTCTTAATAGCGTCTTCAATTGAATCCTGGTCGAAATCCGGCCAGAGTGTCGGTGTAAAATACAGCTCCGTATAGGCTAATTGCCACAACAGAAAATTACTGACACGTTGCTCGCCGCCTGTTCTGATAAACAGATCGGGCTCGGGCAGGTCAGCAGTGGATAAATATCGTTCGACCAGCTTTTCATTGATCTCCTGGCTTTCCAGTTCGCCGGCCGCTATTTTTTCAGCCACTTTCCGGAAGGCCTGACACATATCCCAGCGACCTCCGTAGTTTGCCGCCACAACAAGGGTTAAGCCCATGTTGTCCTTTGTCCTCGCCTCTCCTTCGGCAATTTTAGCCTGTAATTTTTCTGGAAATGCCGTTCTGTCGCCGATAAACCGCAAGCGGATATCGTTACGGTGCAGTTTGTCGATTTCCCGCTGCAGCGTAGTGATAAACAAGCTCATCAGCATGGAAACTTCTTCTTGTGGACGTCGCCAGTTCTCGCTGCTGAAAGCGAACAGGGATAAAACCTCAATCTCCTGTTTGGCGCAGTATTCGACGACTTTTCTGACGGCCTTGACGCCGGCCTGATGCCCCATAGGGCGCGGCATAAATCTTTTCTGTGCCCAGCGGCCATTGCCATCCATAATGATGGCGATATGGCGCGGCTTGTTATTATCTGATTCTAAACTGTTGGAATCATCAGCTGACATTGCTAAATCTCAGTTAAATTGACAGCAGATCTGCCTCTTTGGCTTCCAATAATTTTTCCACTTCCTTGATATATTGATCGGTCAATTTTTGGATTTTCTCTTCAGCAGCGCGCGCTTCATCTTCGGAAATCATTTTTTCCTTCAATGCGTCCTTTATTTCCGAATTGGCATCACGGCGAATATTTCTGATCGCCACACGGCCATTCTCCGCTTCATGCCTGACCACTTTAACGAGATCGCGACGGCGCTCTTCAGTCAGCGGCGGCAATGGAATGCGGATAGTCATGCCGGTGGTATTCGGGTTCAAACCGAGATCCGACTTCAAAATCGCTTTTTCGATCGCCTGCACCATGGTCTTTTCCCATGGCGTGATAGTTAAAGTACGTGCATCTTCAACAGCAATATTGGCAACCTGCGATAACGAAGATTCTGTACCATAGTAAGAAACAGTTATCTGTTCCAATAGGCTCGGATGCGCCCTACCCGTTCTTATTTTTGAAAATTCATGCCTTAACGCTTCTATGCTTTTGCCCATACGGGTTGCGGCATTCTGTTGAATATCACTTATCATTATATGTTCCTCATTGAATAAGAGACCCTATCTCTTCACCCATCATCAGTTTCATGACGGCACCTTTCTCAAACACATTCATGACGCGCATCGGCAGATTATTGTCCCTGCATAATACCAGCGCAGTCGCATCCATGACGTTCAGGCGCTGATCCAGGGCTTCATCATACGTTAATCGAGGATAAAATACGGCATCTTTTACTTTCTCAGGATCTGCCGAATAGACGCCTTTGACCTTAGTCGCTTTAATCATCAGTTGCGCGTTGATTTCAATCGCTCTGAGGCTGGCTGCCGAATCGGTGGTAAAAAAAGGATTGCCCGTGCCGGCTGCAAAAATTACCACGCGGCCTTTTTCCAAATGCCTCACGGCCCGGCGGCGAATATAATCTTCGCATACCTGATTGATTTTCAAGGCTGACATGACTCGAACCTGTTGACCTAAATGCTCGAGCGCATCCTGCATGGCCAATGCATTGATGACTGTGGCCAGCATACCCATCTGATCGCTGGTCACCCGGTCCAGCCCTTCCGAAGCTTTGTCAGCGCCGCGCAGTATATTGCCGCCACCTATGACCAAGCCGACCTGGATACCTACATCACATAAATCTTTAATTTCCGTGGCAAGACGCTTGACAATATCTGAATCGATACTGCCGCCTGTCTCGCTCATCAGCGCCTCACCGCTTAATTTAAGTAAAATTCTCTGGCAAATCAGCTTAGTCATATTCAACCGGGTATTAATATTTATTAGCACAAAGTCCCCCGGCCGGTAGCCGGGGAATTTTCTTAACTGCCTCTAACTTGAGCCATAACCTCTTCGGCAAAGTTTTCTTCTTTCTTTTCAATGCCTTCGCCTACTTCAAAGCGTGCGAAGCGAATAACGCTGTTGCCTTTTGAGGCGACCAGTTTGCCGACGGTAGTTTTATCGTCTTTAACAAATGGCTGGCCCAGCAAAGTGATTTCGGCCAAAAATTTGCTGATGCGGCCGCCAATCATTTTCTCGATGATTTCTGCCGGCTTTCCGCTTTCTGCCGCTTGAGCCGAGAAAATTTCTTTTTCTTTCTCAATCAGTTCCGCAGGCACTTGATCTTCAGAAACACATTCCGGTTTACTTGCGGCAATATGCATTGCGATATCTTTGCCTAACTCGCTGTCAGATTTTGCTAATTCAACGATGACGCCGATTTTGCTGCCATGCAGGTAGGATGCAGTACCGCCTTGCTCTGTATGGTACTTTACAAAGCGTCTAATGGTAATATTTTCACCCAATTTTGCAATCAAGCTGCGACGCACGTCATCGACAACGCTGCCGTCGGCCAATTTCATGGACTGCAATTGCTCGTCCGTTTCAACATCGGAAGTCAATAAAGCCGCTGTTACATTGTTGACAAAGTTAACAAAATCTTCACCTTTGGCAACGAAATCGGTTTCGCAGTTAACATCCACCATAACCGCTGTTTTCGCATCATCGCTGACCTTTATACCGATAACGCCTTCAGCGGCAGTGCGGCCTGATTTTTTATCGGCTTTGGCTAAGCCGGATTTACGCATGTTCTCAATGGCCAGTTCCATGTCGCCATTGGCTTCTGTTAACGCTTTTTTGCATTCCATCATGCCGGAACCGGTTCTCTCGCGCAGTTCCTTAACCATTGCTGCAGTAATACTCATTATTTTTCCTCACTGTTCGTACTATAAAAACGCCCCCATAAGGAGGCGTTTTTTCTTGATCTGAACCCTCACTCACACAGGCCATTGCCTGTTATAAATGAGGGAGTGAATTATTCTGTTGCTGAGGCTTCTTCAACGAAGTCATCGGCTTTTGCCGACATATCCAGACTTGCCGCTTTAGCTTCCATTACAGCCGCAGAAACGCTTTGACAGTATAGTGAAACCGCTCGAATTGAATCGTCATTACCAGGAATGACGTAATCGATTCTTTCCGGTGAATTGTTGGAATCAACAACGCCCACTACCGGAATGCCTAATTTCTTCGCTTCGCTGATTGCATTTTTCTCATACCCGACATCCAGTACGAAAATAACATCAGGAATGCCTTTCATGTCTTTGATACCGCCCAGGCTGCGCTCGAGCTTTTCGAGTTCACGCTCCATGCCCAGCGCTTCTTTCTTGCTGAACCGTTGGTAAAGCGTGCCGTCAGTCTTCATCGCTTCCAGTTCTTTCAGGCGATTGATTGATTTCTTGATAGTTTTGAAATTGGTCAGCATGCCGCCTAACCAGCGATGGTTGACATAAGGCATGCCGCAACGTTTTGCTTCTTCCGCAACAACTTTGCGCGCTGCTTTTTTAGTGCCGACAAACAGGATGGTACCTTTGTTTGCGGACATTTGACCCAGATAATTCATGGCGTCATTGAACATCGGAAGCGTTTTTTCCAAATTGATGATATGGATTTTGTTACGTGCTCCGAACAGGTAATTAGCCATTTTCGGGTTCCAGTAACGGGTTTGATGTCCAAAATGAACACCCGCTTCAAGCATTTGACGCATGGATACTGCTGCCATTAATTTCTCCTAAGATCTAAAATCGGACTATTTGTCCGAGTTGGGTTACGCCTCCACTTACCCCGCCTGGCAACCAGCTACAATAACTTGAGCCAGCACCCTGCCAAACGTGACGACAAGTGTGAGTATTAATACAAAAATGAACTTAACTTTATATCATAATTAGCTTTTTACAACAAGCCAATCTCTGTTAAACTCTTCGCATGTCATAATCTGACTAACCTTCAAAACTAGACCTTTATCTTGCCTCATCTGTTATCCGGCACAAACAACCTTAGCAAATACAAGTAATCATCTCCATGAGCATAATCATTAAAACCGAAAGTGAAATTGAAAAAATGCGTATCGCCGGAAAATTGGCCGCTGAAGTTTTGGAAATGATTGCGCCTTATGTTGTCCCGGGAGTCACCACCGATCAACTCGACAAAATCTGCCACGATTATATTGTCGACGTGCAAAAAGCCATACCTGCGCCGCTTAATTATCACGGTTTCCCGAAATCCATTTGCACATCCATTAATCACCAGGTCTGCCACGGCATTCCCAGCGAAAAGAAACTTAAATCGGGCGATATCGTCAACATCGATATTACGGTTATAAAAGATGATTACCACGGCGATACCAGTAAAATGTTCTGTGTAGGGGAAGTCAGCCAACACGCCCGAAGACTGGTAAATGTAACTCGCGAAGCCATGTTTCTGGGCATTGAGCAAGTTAAGCCGGGCGCCACCTTAGGCGATATAGGCCATGCCATACAGAAACACGCCGAAGCCAATCACTTTTCTGTAGTCAGAGAGTTTTGCGGCCACGGCATCGGCAAAAAATTTCATGAAGATCCACAGGTTCTGCATTATGGCAAAGCTGGCACGGGTGAAGTGCTGCAAGCCGGCATGATTTTAACCATTGAGCCCATGCTCAATCTCGGCAAGCGCCATGTCAAAGTATTGGCCGACGGCTGGACTGCAGTCACTAAAGATCGAAGCTTGTCCGCCCAATGGGAACACACCATTCTTGTCACAGCCACCGGTTATGAAATCCTAACTTTGCGCCAGGAAGAAATGTGAATGATTTGACCTTTCCTACACTCTTTACAGAAAAAGACAGCCTGCTTCAGTTCAAACAACTGCTGAAGCAAAAAGACGCTGAACTGAGGCAAAAATTCGATCCTCACAGTTCGGTTGCCACGCTGCTTAAAGAAAAGTCCGATTTCATCGACAAAATCCTGAGCCTGTGCTGGCAGCATTACCTCGGCAATTATGCCCAATCGCTGAGTTTGATCGCCGTAGGCGGTTATGGTCGCCGGGAATTATTCCCCTATTCAGACATCGATATCGTGGTTTTACTCGATTCGGAGGATACTTCGCCTTATCAGGAAGCATTGGCAAATTTCTTTACTTTCCTGTGGGATATCGGCTTAAAACCCGGACAAAGCGTGCGCACGATCGAAGAATGCATTAAAGCCGCCCAGGATGATCAGACGATCATGACCAGCCTGATGGAAATGCGCCTGATCGTTGGCAATATCGCCCTTTACGAAACACTTAGAGAAGCCACTACGCCTGACAAAATATGGCCCTCGGATCAGTTTTTCATTGCCAAGATGGAAGAACAGCGGCAGCGCAATGCCAAATTCCACTGCACCGCCTATAACCTCGAACCGAACATCAAGGAAGGTCCGGGCGGATTGCGCGACATGCAGATTATCTCCTGGGTATTCAAGCGGCATTACAATACCTCCACTCTTAAGGAACTGATCAAATACGGCTTTCTGCCGGAATCCGAGTACACGGAACTGATTGCCGCCCTTGATGTGCTCTGGCGCATCCGCTATGCACTGCATCTGCTGACCAATCGCGGCGAAGACCGGCTCATTTTCGATTATCAACGCGACCTTGCCAAGCAGTTCGGATTTAGCTCGGAAGATCAGACCTACAATCAGGATGTCGAACAATTTATGCAGTTTTATTTCAAAACGGTACTCGGACTCGAGCGACTGAATGAAATGTTGCTGCAACTGTTTAATGAGCGCTTCGTTTGCGGAGAAGCTGTTTATAGACCACTGCCTTTTAATGCTAAATTTTCCGTTATCAATGGCTACCTTGAAGCGACTGAAGACACTATTTTTGAGCAAGAGCCAACGGCTCTGCTGGAAATTTTTCTAATTCTGCAACAAAACTCCTCACTCAAGGGCATCAGGGCCACCACCATCCGCCTGATCCGCAAGAACCTGTACCTAATTAACGATGCGTTTCGCAAGAATAAAACAGCCAACCGCCTGTTCATGGAAATATTTCGTCAACCCCGCGGCATTACCCATCAATTAAGACGAATGAACCGCTACGGGGTATTAGGCGCCTATGTACCCGGCTTTGCCAACATCGTCGCGCGCATGCAATATGATTTATTTCATATTTATACAGTGGATGAGCACACGATTTTCGTAATAAGCAACCTGCGCCGGTTTGCATTGGAAAAACACATTGACGAACTCCCTTTTTGCAACGACATCTTTCTTCTGATTTCCAAGCCGGAAATTCTGTATATTTCCGCCTTGTTCCATGACATCGCTAAAGGCCGAAATGGCGATCATTCCATGATAGGCGAAGAAATCGCCAGGCAATTCTGCATCCAGCACGACCTCTCACAGCATGACACCAAGCTGATCACCTGGCTGGTCCGCAACCACTTGATCATGTCGATGACCGCCCAGCGCAAAGACATCGGCGACCCCGATATCATCCACGAATTCGCTCAGCAAGTGGGCAGCATCGAATATCTGAATTACTTGTATTTACTGACCGTGGCAGATATTCGCGCCACCAATCCGGAACTGTGGAACTCCTGGAAAGACGCGTTGCTTCAGGAGCTTTATTCGGTAACGCACAGCGCCCTGCAGAGAGGATTGGAAAACCCGGTTGCGCTGGAAGACCGGCTGCTCGAAAACAAAAAAGAAGCCAAAGACGAACTGATCAAGCTCGGCATACCGGAACCGGTTATTTACAAATCCTGGAAGCATGCCAGCGACGATTATTTCCTGAGATATTCGGCGGATGAGATAGCCTGGCATACTATCGCCATCGCTTCATCCAACGAAGACGAACTGCCTTTGGTGCTGCTGCGCCCGCAAACCCAGCGAGGCAGCGCGGAAGTCTTCATTTATACGAAAAATGAAGAGGCCGTTTTTTCAATAAGCACGGCAACATTGGACCAACTGGGACTTACGATTCTGGATGCCAGAATCATGACCACATCGGACAATTATGTACTCAACAGTTTCCAGGTACTGGAGCAGTCAGGAGAACCTATTGACGAACCGTTCAGGGAAGTCCATATCTGCACGGCACTGCGCCACAACCTGCTGCACCGGGAAGTCAAAAAGCACAAGAATATCCGTCGCCAGTCAAGACAGGCCAAGCACTTTCCTATCCAGACTAGCATTCGGTTTCATGCAGACCCTTTAAACAGGCACACCATCATAGAACTGATAACGACTGACCGTGCCGGTCTCTTATCAAAAATAGGCCAGGCTTTTATACAGCAGCGCATCCATCTGTACAGCGCAAAAATAACCACGATCGGCAGCCGCGCCGAGGACATGTTTTATATAACCGACCAGCAATTACAGCCTATCACCGACCCATCCAAGCAGGAGCAAATACGCAGGGAAATTCTTAAAATGCTGGAAACCGGCAGCGATTAAAAACAGCCCAAATCGATCAATAGGCAAAGCCATTACTGGAAGCCAGCGTTTTTTCGATAAATTGGATCAGCCGGTTATAGTCATTCTTTCCCATATCGACATAGCGCATGCCGATCTTGCAGAGATCCCTGGAAACCCGCCGCGAATAGGCAATATGGCAACGCGCCGCTATAGGCGACATCTGCCCGTTCTCATCGGGCAGTTCCAGACTAATAGATAGTTCCACCGGCCTGCCGCCGCGCACATAACTGCCGCCCGGCGTCATGACATTACGCTGCCCGATGTCACACTGAATAGAGATCTCCGCGCTACTGGTGTCCAGCGCCAAAACATTTAAATGCACACCATCCTCATTGGCGACAATCACTGAAAGCGGCTTTGAAATTTTGGGATAAATTTTTTTACGCATTGCTTCGGTACTCAATAAATTGATTGGTAAATTCTAGCCTAAAACAACGCAAGAACCAGATGGAGCGGCCGCTTAATTACTTTTTTTATCAACAACATGAACTGCATCACACTAATTCGCGAATTGATGCGGCAACCAAGTCGAAAGGATTTTTTGAGAGAAAATCTTATGAAACCTGTCATCTCCATAAAACGGAAGTCGATAACACAACACGAGCTCCATCACAAAACGAAAAAATGTTCGTCAGCCTGTCTGCAATTAGTGTTCAGGACCGCCAAGATCGTATCCAAGTATGTGACAGTGCGTCGCAAAACGCATGAGTCATCAAAATGTGTCACTTAACCCGTGATTTATAGTAGGACATGCAAAGGGTTGTGAAATAGACAAGAATGGCGCCAATGGCTACTGATCAGCGCCTATTCAATTCCTGTGTACACGACAGGCTCAAGCCAATGAAATGGCGCAACCGTCGTTTTCTGAAAATAATAAAACCCGACAACTCAAACGATCGACTGCCCCTTGGCGAGCTTGGGAAGATTGCCATCCAACCCCATGGCCATGCGCATGACTTTGTTTTTTGCCGGCGAAAGTCGCTCGGCCAGCCCCAGCCCCAGGTTCCGCAAGAACTTGACCGGCAATATCTCGTTACTGAACACGCGATAAAAAACCTCCATGACTGTCATCATTCTCAGGTTTTCGTTGCGCCGCAACTTTTCGTAGCGCTTTAGAACGACTATATCATCAATAGCCTGCCCCTGCTTCTGCGCCTCAATCAAAACCTCCCCCAACGTGGCCGCATCCAACAGGCCTATGTTCACCCCCTGCCCAGCCAGCGGATTGATCATATGCGCCGCATCGCCGACCAGAACAACGCCGGGCTTGACGTAGTCCTGCGCATGCTGCCGTTTTAAAGGAAAACTGGCTGTGCCGAGAACTCCCTTAACCTTGCCAAGACAGTCAGGAAACGCAGCCGCCAGCTCGGCCATCAGTTCCTCATGAGGCAATGCTTTTAATCGGACCACTTCATCCGGCGAGTTGTACCAGACTATGGAGCCATAATGCCCCGTCAACGGCAAAAATGCCTGCGGCCCGCTAGGTACAAAACGCTGCCAAGTGATATCCTGCTGCCCATAATCCGTCTCAATATAAATGACCAGGGCGTGCTGTTTATAATCCCAGCTTGTTACCCCCAAGCCCACAGCCTGCCTGACTCTGGATTGCCCACCGTCTGCCGCAACCAGCACTTTTGCCGACAACAGGCGCCCATCAGCCAATTCCAGTTCGGAATGATCATTTTGACTCTCGGCTGAATAACTGATTCGGTTAATCGTGGCAGGACAGATCAGTTCGATGTTATCGAAATCGCGCAAGCGGTCTAATAAAGCCAGTTGCGTCACACGATTTTCAACAATATAGCCCAGCTCCGAATGACCGATATCATCGCTGCAAAATTCCGTATCGCCGGCAGTCTCCCAGACACGCATGCGCCGGAACGGGCAAAGCCTGCGGCTGGTGATGCCCCGCCAGGCGTCGACCGTTTCAAGGATGTTTTTCGACGCAATACTGAGTGCCGAAACCCTCAAGTCATGCGGCTGATCGGCAGAAAACTCCTGCGGCAGCGAATTTTCTATTACAGCCACCTTCAATAAGCTGCCGCCCAAGCTACAAGCTAAGGCCGCCCCTACCATGCCGCCGCCTACGATTACAACATCAAAACGCTCTTTCATATCAATTAATATATAAGACAACCTGAACTTCCACAATTCGACAAAAATAGAGTACTAGCATGTACAATCTTTCGTGATACAATTAAAAGGTTTCACTAGATGAAATTCATCTAAAAAGATTTCGTAGTATCTCAATGTGTCTGCCTGAATTAAAATTTAATTCCTTGACTCTAACACGCATTGAAACAAAAAACGAACTATAAACGCTGTCTTTTGACAGCACGATTAGAACGGGCCGAAAAATGACTGAAAATTCCCGATTAGGTAGTAAAGAACAGATGCTGTATAACGATGAATTGTCGCAGGACAGCTGCGGCGTGGGTTTTATTACTCACAAAAAGAGCGTACAAACTCATGATCTGCTGATTAAATCACACGAAGCGCTTTGCACTATTCCACATCGCGGCGGCATGAGTGCAGAAGGAATTGGCGATGGTGCTGGCGTTAACATTGATTTATCGCTTAAGTTCTTTCGCAAGATCACCGGCATCGAAAATCTGGAACTCGGTCAGTTTGGCGTAGCCAACTTCTTTTTTCCGGAAGATCATGATCACTATGACTCAGCGGCAAGAGAACTTGTTAACCGCCACTTCGAGGCATTTGATCTGCCAATTATTCAATGGCGAGACGTCCCGGTTGATAACGCCGTGCTCAATTCCGCTTCGGTCAAAGCACAGCTGCCTATCAAGCAGGTGATTTTCGACCGCCCGAAGCATTTAAAAACGGCTACGCATGATCAGTTTGAAAAGCATATTCAGGCCACCTTGCTGGCTATTGAAGTTGAAGGCTTCTCGCGCCCTGAATTGAACGGCTTTTATCCTTTATCCATGAGTTCGCGTACACAGGTTTACAAAGGCCGGCTCAACTCTTTTGAAGTCATTCCGTACTTTATAGATCTGCGCGACAAGGATCACGCGATCAACACACTGTTTTTCCATACCCGTTTTTCAACCAACACAGCTCCGGCCGCACTGATGGCTCAGCCATTCCGTTACATGGCCCATAACGGCGAGCTGAACACCGACAAGAAAAACCGCTTGAGCGAAAACGCCATCGCGCGCCAGCACAACAAGCACATCGTGTTCCCGTGCGGCCAGTCAGACTCCGGCCGTCTGGACCAAACCCTGACGCGCCGCATCAACGAAGACAATCTCAATATCGTCACAGCAGTGCTGGCGATGATGCCGCCAGCCTGGGAAAACGATACAACACTGTCGCCGCAAGTACGCGCCATGCTGGAATATTTCAGCTTGTACGAAGAAAAGAACGACGGTCCGGCGGCATTGATTTTCAGCGATGGCATACGTGTTGGCGCACGCCTGGACCGTCTCGGCCTGCGCCCCTTACGCTCGGTTGAAACTGAAAACTATCTGGCTGTCATGTCAGAAGCCGGGCAAATTGATTTCCCTCCGAAGGAAGTCTTAAAACGCGGACGCATTGAAGCCGGCGGCATGATCTGCTTCGACCACAGCACCGGCGAAGCTTACAACACCCACCAGATTATGGAGCGCCTGGCCCAGGAGCAAGACTACCAGGCGTTACTGGCGCAACGCTGCATCCATATGCCGGAACTGCCGAAAGTTGAGCTGTCCGAGATTAATGACGCGTATTCCTTCACGATAGACCAGCGGCACACCGCTTACTCGCTCAACCAGGAAAGCTTCAGATTCCTGCTTGACCCGATGCTGGCTACCGGCATGGAAAAAATATCGGCCATGGGCTACGGTATCGCGCCTAACGCGCTGTCGGGCACGGAAGGGGGCATGTCGCGCTATTTCAGCCAGCGCTTCGCACAGGTCACCAATCCGCCGCTCGATTCGCTCAGAGAGAGCGACGGCATGACCTTGCGCGTGGCCTTGGGCGCCAAACCGACTTTTTCCGATGAGTACAGTAAACAGCTCGTTATCGACTCGCCGATTCTGCTGCGCACTCAACTGGAACAGATCCGCAGACAAGCAGCGGTCAGCGTCGTCACGCTGGACATGCTGTATACGCCTGACTTCAATGACGCGAAGTGCAACGAAGAGTCTTTGGAAGCGGCGTTACTAGCCGTCTGCGAGCAGGTTGAGAGTGCCGCACGAAAAAACACCGGCATCATCATCCTGAGCGACGCCAACATCGATAAAGACAAAGCCGCCATTCCGGCCCTGCTGATGATTGCGGCCGCCAACCAGCATCTGGTTAAACACGGCCTGCGCTTTAATTCATCGTTGATCGCGGAAACCGGACAGGCAGCCAGCTCGCATGATATCGCCACGATCCTAGGCTTCGGCGCTTCGGCGGTCTGCCCTATCAGCGTGCATAACCGCGTGCTCAGCCATTACGCAGCGGATGAGCGGCAAAAAGCGTTGTACAATTTCCAGAAAGCCGCTGAAAAATCGCTCATGAAAACCATGGGCAAATTTGGCCTATGCACCGTGGAAAGCTATATTGGCGGGGAATTCTTCGAATCCAACTATCTGGATACCAATGAGCCCAAGCTGCGCCCTTACTTCCCAAACATCCATGCAGCAGTCGGAGGGGCGCGTTATGCCGATATCGCGGCCAGCGCGACAGAATGGCATCAAAAAGCACTGTCTGTGCACGAGGAAAAAGACATCCCATTCCTCGGACTATTCAAGGAGCGCCAGGACGGCGCCGGCCACAGTTTCGGCAATACCGCGGTCCGGGAATATATCAACATGACCGATGAGGAGATTCTGTATATCCCTCAGGATAAATCGCCCGTCGCCAGCGACACGGCCTACGCCGATTTCGGCTATAACAAGCGTACCCCGGGGCAAATCGACGCCTTCGGCATCACGCCGGCTTATCGCAGCTTTACCAAAAACCTGTATCTTGAGCGCGAATCCAGGCCGGCCGCCTTGCGCGACATCATGGATTTTCCGGCTGACGTCAGCACGGCCGAAACCGTTGCCGATTTCAACCGCATTCTCGGCAGGCAGAGTGTGTACGGCAATATCAACTATTTGATCCGCGGTCTGAAGGTCGACCAAACTGACAACGCTTCTTTCAGCATCAGCTTCACTGAAAATTCATCCGAAGCGCGTTTGGAGCAACTGTCGCAGCACTTTAAAAAACGCTTCGCCGATACTGAATTCAGTGCGACAGCCATAGGCAGTACGCTAAATATCAAAGTAGCCGACACTGATAGCCTTCTGACTAACTATTTATCGTCCATCCAGAGCGCGCGCGATCCGATTACCTTGACCGATGTACAACCGGCTCATGAAATCACCGCAACCTTGGCCTCCGGCGCGATGAGTCACGGCGCTTTGCTGGCAGAAGCACACGAAGCGGTCGCCCAGGGCACGAACATTGTCGGTGCACTCAGCAACTCCGGCGAAGGCGGCGAGCATTCCAGCCGTTTCAACACGCTGCGTTCGAGCAAAATCAAACAATTCGCGTCAGGCCGTTTTGGCGTCTGGGCCGGCTATCTGGCCGACCCCAATATCCAGGAGATTGAAATCAAGATCGGCCAGGGCGCAAAACCGGGCGAAGGCGGTCAGCTGCCTGCGCCCAAAGTCTCGGTCGAAATTGCCGCTCTGCGCGGCGGCACGCCCAAAGTGGAACTGGTCAGCCCGCCGCCTCATCACGATACCTACTCTATCGAAGATTTGGGGCAATTGATTCATGACGCCAAAGCTGCGCGCGTAAAAGTCGGCGTCAAGCTGGTGTCATCAGAAGGCATCGGCACAATTGCCGTCGGCGTCGCCAAAGCCGGAGCCGACGTGATCAACGTAGCCGGCAATACCGGCGGTACCGGCGCGGCAGCCGTAACCAGCCTGAAAAACACCGGCCGCTCGCCTGAAATCGGTATCGCCGAAGTGCATCAGGCACTGGCCGTCAACGGTCTGCGCGACAAAGTCGTATTACGTTGCAGCGCCGCCCATCAAAGCGGATTGGACGTCGTTAAATCGGCCATTTTAGGCGCCGACTCCTTTGAATTCGGTACCACGGCATTAATGATGCTGCGCTGCGTCATGGCCAAGAACTGTAACATCAAATGCCCGGCCGGCCTGACCACCGAGCATGAAGAGTTCAAAGGCGATGCGCGCGTACTGGCCCAATACTTCATGAATCTGGCTCACGAAGTCAGGGAAATACTGGCCGTATTAGGTTATCGAAGCCTGCGCGAACTGCGCGGCAAAACCGAGCTATTGCACCTGATCAATCACGAAGCCATGATCGGCCAGCTGGATCTGACCCGCCTGCTTGCGCAAGCGAACGAGGTAAAAATTGAAAATCCGATCTACCTGGAAGCGGACTTCAGCGTTGATGACGCCATTATCAAACGGTTTAAAACCGACATTATTGACGGCAATAAACAGCAACTCATTATCGAAGGCGCTGATTTCAAACTGAACAACCGCAACAAAACGGTGGGCGGACAGGCAGCGATCGACATCGAGCGCATGCTGACCTATGAACTCAGCGATGAGCAGGTTTCCCGCTCCAAGATCATTTACACCAACCAGCACGGCCGCCGCTATTTGGCGCCGGACAGCGTGATCATCCGCACGCACGGCTCAGCCGGGCAAAGTTATGCCGCCTTCATGAATGACGGCATGCGCATGGAGCACACCGGCACCTGCAACGATGGCGTCGGCAAATCGGCTTGTGGCGGCATACTGGTCGTCGAATCGCCAGGCGGCGGCATTAAAACACCGGGCAATAACGTGCTGATCGGCAACTTTGCCCTGTTTGGCGCCAGCGGCGGCAAGGCCTTTGTCAACGGCGAAGCCGGCGACCGGTTTGCGGTCCGAAACTCGGGCGCCATGGCGGTCGTCGAAGGTGTGGGCGATTTCGCCTGCGAATACATGATCAACGGCGCCGTGTTGAATATAGGCGGGTTCGGCAAAGGTTTCTGCAACGGCATGTCCGGCGGCAATGCCTATCAGTATGATCCGGAAGATCGGCTGGAAAGCTTGTACGACAGCTCGTCCGTGGAGCTGCACCGCCTGACCGAGGATACCGATACGGCCCGAGCTCATGAACAGTTCATTCTGTCTATGCTCGAGCAGCATGCCAGCTATGCCAACTCAAGCAGGGCCAGATGGTTGCTCGATAACTGGGCTACCGAACGCGCGCATTTCAAATTTACGCTGCCGTTATGGCTCTATAAAACCCAGACAGCCAAATACTTGCAGCAATCGCTGGATCGCAAGGAAATGATCGAGGAATTGTCGCTGGCACTGGCGGCTGAACAGGTTGAGCAGGTCAGACGGGCGTACCAGACAACACAACCGTTGTTTGGCGGCGCGATTCCGGATTACGGCACAACCGATACAGCATTGATGTTCAAGCTGGTCAACAGTTTCTCCGTGTTTGAGAAAGCCCGGTCTTACGCCCGCGACATGCTGAAGCATCTGCCTGAAGCGTTGCAGACTCAAAGCCAGATAGAGCAGGCTGCGCGCAAACTGATCATGGAGCGTCCTCGCAAACTGCAGGAAGCATTGGTCAAGAACACTCGCGAAGCTTACAGCAATTACAGTGATGACCAACTTGCCTGCCTGCTGGCAGCCAAACGTCTGAATGATTACAAGAAGACACTAATCCTGCGTGATGTACAGAGTATTTATTCGATAGGCTCCACTGCCTGGATTATTGAACAGGACAGAATCAACAGAGAGACGTTGGCCGGCATTCCTTGTATCGAAGAATATCTGGCCGGACTCGTCGGATTAAGCATCGTCCAGGACATGATGAGCGCACAACCCGCTTAAATCCATTCTTTTTACAACACATCGGCCTCCCCTCTAAAAAGGGAGGCCGATCTACAGACAGTGATTTGTTAGTAACTCAAATGAAAACACCTCATATCCCACTCGACGCTCCCTACAGCGATAGTCAGCGCGCATGGCTTAGCGGCTTTTTTGCCGGCATGCATACACACATGATCCAAAGCGCCGGCACTGCTAACCAAGCCGATGCCCGCATCATCAACATTTTGTACGGCAGCCAGACCGGCAATGCCGAATTGATCGCGCATGATGCCGCCAATGTTGCGAAAACACATGGCTTGAAACCTCTGATAAAAAGCATGGATGAGATTGAAATAGATCAGCTCGCTTCCATGGAATACCTGCTGATCGTGACCAGCACCTACGGCGAAGGCGAAATGCCCGACAACGCCCAAATGCTGTGGCAGGCTGTTTCCAGCGATTCAGCGCCGGCTCTTAATAACATGAAATTTTCAGTGCTGGCGCTGGGCGACACCAGCTATGACTTATTCTGTAAAGCGGGCATAGACTGGGATAGAAGATTGGCCGAACTGGGCGCAACGCGCATTTATGACCGCACTGACTGTGACGTCGATTTTGAAGAACCGGCATCGAACTGGATCAGCGCCGTTATTCCACACATGGCTGAAGGAGCAGCATCGCCTACGGTGATTGTCGATGTCGAAGCAGCTCATGCAGAAAAGCCTCAATACAACCGAAAAAATCCGTTCCCGGCCAGAATGCTTGTTAACCGGCTTCTGACGGCCGAGTCGTCATCAAAAGAAACACGGCATTACGAGATTTCCATTATCGGTTCCGGGTTAAGCTATGAAGCCGGCGATGCCTTATGCGTGGCACCGACCAACTGCCCCAAACTGGTCGCCGACATCCTTACTGCGCTCGGCTGCAAGGGTGATGAAGACGAACCGGTCAACGGTGAATCCATCGCTTTGCATGAAGCATTACGCACGCAATTCGAAATCAAACTGCCCAGCAAGGAATTCATTGAAGAGATTGCCAGCCGTTCAGGCGATCAGGAACTCAACGGCATTCTGGAATCGGGCGACAAGGACAAACTGGCCGATTATTTATGGGGCCGTGACATACTGGACCTGCTGTTGCAATTCCCGCAAGTGGAATTCTCGGCCGCCGAATTCATAAGTCTGCTGAAACCGTTGCAGCATCGCGCCTACTCGATCTCCTCCAGCGGCAAAATGCATCCTGACACCGTGCATTTGACTGTGGCCAGCGTGCGCTATGAAAGTTATGACCGCCAGCATAAAGGCGTCTGCTCAACTTTTCTGGCTGATCTGGTCGATGACGAAACCGAAGTGCGAGTCTTCTTTACCCCTAACAAGATCTTTAGAGTGCCTGACGACAACAGTCTGCCGATGATCATGGTCGGCCCCGGCACCGGCATCGCGCCATTCCGAGCCTTCCTGCAGGAACGCGAGTACAGAAATGCGCCCGGCAAAAACTGGCTGTTCTTCGGCGATCGCAATTCCGCAACCGATTTTATCTACCGTGAAGAGCTGGAAGCCATGCAGCAAAAAGGCTTGCTGACCCGATTGGATCTGGCATTCTCCAGAGATCAAAAAGAAAAGGTTTATGTGCAGGACCGCATGCGTGAAAACGGCGCCGAGTTGTTTGCCTGGCTGGAACAGGGTGGTTATTTCTTCGTTTGCGGCGATGCCTACCACATGGCCAAGGATGTCGATAAAGCACTGCATGATGTGATTGCCGAACATGGGAAAATGTCGGAACAGCAGGCCATCGATTATGTCAATCAACTGAAAAAAGACAAACGTTACGTCAGAGACGTTTATTAACTCTTATTGGAAAAGACATCCAGGAGTGACCAACCAGTCGCTCCTGGCATCCGTACTTCCGTTCTGAATACCAGCCTTAGGCAGACATCCGCCCTTCGCTCAGATACCTTTCCGTTTGCATCTCGACCAGCCTTGATTGGGTTCGCTTGAATTCAAAAGCCCCGTGATCTGTACAAAGCTGATCAACAGACGCCGCGGCAGTACAGATCAGTTTCACGTTATGTTCGTAGAGTACATCGATCAGGATCACGAAGCGTTTCGCTTCGTCCTTGTTTTCCAAGGAAAATCTGGGGATATCCGAAATCAGCAAGGTATTGAATTCCCGGGCAATCGCCAGATAATCGGCTGCGCCTAGCGGTCTGCTGCAAAGCTCTCTGAACGAGGCAAACAGAATATCGCCATGCGCCGCCGCAAAATGAACCTTTCGGCCCTGCACTTGCAAAACTAAGGGTTCCGTTGCAGCGCTATTGGTCAGGTGGTTGTAGCTTTGCCGCAGAAACGCATTTCCTGACTCGCCAAGCGAGGCATGGAAAGTCGTCGATAACGCCTTGAGGTGCGTCAAACGGTAATCTTCTTTAGCTACCAGCTCCAGAATTTCAGCGGATTGCTTAAGCAAGGCAATAAACGGCAGGAACAGCTCCCGTTGCAGGCCGTCTTTATAAAGCGCATCGGGATGGTAATTGGATGTAGCGACCATAATGACGCCTTTTTTAAACAACTGTTTAAATAAGCGCGCCAGCATCATGGCATCGGCGATATCATTGACAGTAAACTCATCGAAACATAACAGCAGCGTAGATTTTCGAATATGTCTGGCCAATGCGGGAATCGGATCGCCATCGTGGGATTGCCGCCATTGATGGATAAGATGGTGAACTTCCTGCATAAAGGCATGAAAGTGAACACGCCGCTTCTGTTTGATCGGACAGGCTTGAAAAAAGAAATCCATCAGCATGGATTTACCCCTGCCGACGTCGCCGAATATGTAAAGGCTCTTGCCTTGCTCAGGCTTGGCTGAAAGCAGTTTCCCCAGCGTCAGTTTGCTGTCGTAATCGGCTTTTTCCAAGAGGGTGTCCAGCAACTGCTGCAAATGGCCCAAGACTTCCACTTGAGCATCATCATTCTGGATATGACGTTTAACAACCAGTTCCTGGTAATGTTTTTCCAGAATCCCATTATCCGAGGCGGCATAATGGGGCGCTAAACAGTCATATTGTCGCAATAAAGGTTTGAACATGAAAAGGTTAGTCGTAGGAGAACTCAAAGCGCTTCGGACTTGATTTTTGCGCACCGCTTGCATCGGTAAACAGTGACCAGCTTTCCCTGCTTGACATCAAACTGTTTTTCATTGATTACTTCCCATTTATGAAAGCCGCTGCGGCATAAGGTGTTGCCTTTATGCAGTAGCGATACTTTCGGCCGTTTAAACTGAACAACATCACCCATCTTTATGCTGAAAAGAGTAACAGAATCCGGCTCATTTCTTGGCGATCGCGTTCCAGGCCGCCAGCCATGTCTGCGATTGGTAGACTTCGGGTTTCTTGTCCAGGGCGCCGGTCAACAGCAGACGCAAAGTCTGGTTGATGATGCCGAAAAAAAATGCATACCCGAGAACTGGATCCATATTACGTATTTCCCCAGCCTTGATACCGGCCTGGATGATCTTGATAATCTTTGAGAAAGGTGCCGTTTCCAGCAAGGGCTTTTCTTCCGGCAAGAACTCATGGATTTTCAAAACCAGCAAGAATTGCACCACATCGGGCGCTTCAGTAGTCAGCCTGAACATTAAATCAACAATTTCGCGCAATTGCTCCGATGATTTTTTATTTCTGCGCCGGATATCGTCGATGGATATGTTCAAGCTATCGAAGATATTGGCATACAACGCCGAGGCAATCGTCTGTTTGTTTTTAAAATGCTGATAAATGCCGCTTGTGGTTTTTATTCCCGCCGCATCTTTAATGTCTGTCAACGAAGTATTGAAATAACCTTTTTCGGCAAATAGTTTCAAAGCCGCCAGTAATATTTCATCCTGTGTTTCAGATTTTAGCTGTATGTTTTCTTTTTCTTTTTCCTTATCCATTTTCTTCTTTCACAGCGAATTCAATGTGCTGTATCTCATATGTTAAATAATCCAAGGATTTACCCGGACTCGCAGCATAGCTACTGCTCCGCGATAGCTGTCAACGCAGCCCTTAAGTAATTAACCATAGACCACAGTGTTAATAATACGGCAATATACAGGAGAACATACCCTACAATGTTTACTGGAATGCCGGCCAGATCCTCATGATACAACAATAAAGTAATGGCCAACATTTGCGCAGTTGTTTTCCATTTGCCTAATTGGGAAACCTTGACTTTTGCACGCTTGCCGATTTCCGCCATCCATTCTCTCAATGAAGCAATCGTTATTTCCCTGCCGATGATAACGGCGGCGGCAATAGCCATGTAGGGATTTGGCTGCTGCTGAACAATCAGCACCAGGACAATAGCCACCATCAGCTTATCGGCCACCGGATCCAAGAAAGCGCCGAAGGGCGTTTCTTGCGCCATTTTTCTGGCCAGATAACCATCCAGCCAGTCCGTAACGCCCGCAACAATAAAAATCAACGTACAGGCCAGGTTGGAGTATTGCCAGGGCAGATAAAAAATAACTGCTAACAAAGGAATTAATATAATTCTTAACAGGGTAAGCGCTGTCGGTAAGTTAAATATCATCTTGATGATGGAATAGTTCGTAAATTCGTTGTGCTAATTGCTGGCTTATGCCATCTATGCTGCAAAGTGCATCCACGCCCGCTCGTGAAATGCCTTGCAGCCCCCCAAACTGTTTCAATAAAATCTGCCGCCGCTTAGGCCCCAATCCTGGAATAGTTTCCAATACCGACTGTTTTTTTGCTTTACCTCGACGCTGCCTGTGTCCTGTTATCGCAAACCGGTGCGCTTCATCGCGGATATGTTGAATCAATAATAAACCGCTAGCGCCAGGCGTCATATCAATGGGCTGATCCTGATCAACCAGAATCAGTTTTTCCATGCCGGGTTTTCTGTCCGGTCCTTTCGAAATACCCACTATCATAACATTGTTTATGTCTAATTCCGCTAATGCCTTTTGGGCGGCATGCACCTGTCCTTTGCCGCCGTCGATAAATAATATGTCGGGTGCCATATGCTCCCCTTGCTTCAGTCGTTTAAAGCGTCTGAATACGGCCTGATGAATAGCGGCATAATCATCGCCCCCGGCTATCCCTTCGATATTGAAACGGCGGTACGCTGATTTTACCGGACCTTCCCTATCAAAAACAACGCAGGATGCAACCGTCTGTTCGCCCTGGGTATGACTGATATCAAAGCACTCCAGACGTCTGGGCAACTCCGTGCAGCCAAGCTCTTCCTGTAGACTGAGAAACCGGGCGTAAAGCCCCTGTTTATCCGACAGCTTGCTCAGCAATGCATTTTCTGCATTCGCGCAGGCCATTTGCAGCCATTTTAAACGCTCTCCTCTGACTCTGGGAGAAATATTGACGGCATGCTTGGCTTGGCTGGCCAACACTTCCGTCAACAGATCGGTTTCTTCCAGCTCATGGCTGACGATCAATTCATAAGGCGCTTGCCTCTCCAGATAATATTGCGGAATAAACGCCTGCAGAATGCTGGCCGGGTCATGTTCATCGGTTATTTTCGGGAAAAACAGCTTATTGCCCAGATGCTGCCCGTTACGGATAAAAAATACCTGGATGCAGGCCACGCCTGCCTTGCTGGCACAGGCGATGATATCGACATCGCCGCGCTCGCCATGGACGAAGTTCTTTTCCAGCACGGAGCGCAATTTCAAAATCTGGTCTCTGTAGATGGTAGCCTGCTCATAATCAAGCTCGGCAGCCGCCTTCTCCATCTTGGCAACCAACTGGTCGATCAGCAAACTACCCTTGCCCTCCAGAAACAGGATCGTGCTGTCTACATCCTGGGCGTAGGCCGATTTGTCAATCAACCCCACGCACGGCCCGGTACAGCGCTCTATTTGATACTGCAGGCAAGGCCGAATCCGGTTGTTATAAACGGAGTCCTCACATTGCCGAACAGGAAATATCTTTTGCAGCAGCTTCAGCGTTTCCCTGACGGCACCGGCGCTGGGATAAGGGCCGAAATAGCGGCCACGCTTGCTCTTTGCGCCGCGATGCAAGGTGATGCGCGGAAAATCCTGCTCAGTGGACAGAAAAATATAAGGATAGGATTTATCGTCCCTTAAGCAGATATTATAGCGAGGCTTATACCGTTTGATCTGCTGGCATTCCAGCAATAAAGCCTCGCCTTCGGTATGCGTGACAGTCACTTCGATGGCGGCCACTCTGGCGACCATCGCCTGCTGCTTGGGCGAGGCCGTTTGCGGCTTGAAGTAACTGGAAACGCGGTTTTTCAGGTTTTTAGCCTTGCCGATATAAATAATCTCGCCTTCCTTATTGAGCATTTTGTAAATGCCAGGACGCGTGGTCAGGCTTTTTAAAAACGCTTTTACATCAAAAGCATTTTCAGAAATCTCAACATTCACTCTCTATCCAATAATGTCCCAATCGTACGAAAAATATCGGCAAACATCGCTTTTGTCAGCCTGTTAGTCTGCACGTTATAGCGACTGGTATGGTATGAATCGATCATCATTCGCCCACCCGGCAATTCGTGCAATATACTATGACCAAATTTCGAGCTATTCAGTTTCAATCCATAGGCTTTCAATACCGCCTGATGCGCTATAGTCCCCAGCGCCAGTATGACTGCGCCTTGCGGCAATGTTTTTAACTCGACAGCCAGGAAATTGTTGCATAGCGCTATTTCCGCGCTCGTCGGCTTGTTTTGCGGAGGCAGGCATTTCACGGCATTGGTTATGCGGCAATTTTTGAGCTCCAGGCCATCAGCTAATGATTTGGATATGGGCTGATTGCTGAAACCGAATTCATGCAGCGCCTCATACAACAGCAGCCCCGCATAATCGCCCGTAAACGGCCGGCCGGTTGCATTGGCGCCATGCATGCCGGGCGCCAGACCGACAATCAGCAACCGGGCATCGGGGTCGCCAAACGGCGCCACCGGGCGGGCGTGATAGCTTGGATAGTTCTGCTTAACTTCCAGCAGAAATTCGTCCAGCCTTTTACACTGCCGGCACTCTTGATCGAATATTTTTGTTAATTTCATGCTTACAAAAAAGGGCCTTAACGGCCCTTTCTCTCTTATAGCAGCAGAATATATTATTCTTTGTCCGCTTCTTTCATACTGAGTCTGACTCTGCCTTGACGGTCGATTTCGAGTACTTTCACTCTGACCACATCGCCCTCAGACAATCTGTCGCTGACTTTATCAACATGCTCGTCCGAAATTTGCGAGATGTGCACCAGGCCGTCCTTACCGGGCAGTATCGTTACGAAAGCGCCGAAATCCATCAAGCGGGCGACTTTGCCTTCATAAACTTTGCCTACTTCCACTTCAGCCGTGATTTCCTCGATCAGATGGCGCGCTTCTTCGCCGGCCGCCTTATCAACTGAAGCAATCTTGACGAGGCCGTCATCGGTCAAATCGATGCTTGCCCCGGTTTGTTCGGTAATGCCGCGAATCGTCGCGCCGCCCTTACCGATCACTTCACGGATCTTGCTAGGATCAATTTTGAACGTAATGATGCGTGGCGCATAATCGGACATCTGCTCGCGCGTCGTAGACAGCGCCTTATTCATTTCGCCCAGAATATGCAAGCGACCGCGTTTTGCCTGTTCCAGAGCCGTCTTCATGATTTCGGCGGTAATACCGTCGATTTTGATATCCATTTGCAATGCAGTAATGCCGCTCTCGGAACCGGCCACTTTGAAATCCATGTCGCCCAAGTGATCTTCATCGCCCATGATGTCAGACAACACTGCAAAGCTGTCGCCTTCCTTGATCAGGCCCATGGCAATACCAGCTACCGGTGATGCAATAGGCACACCCGCATCCATTAATGCCAGACTACTGCCGCAAACGGAAGCCATAGAACTTGAACCGTTTGACTCGGTGATTTCGGAAACGACGCGAATCACGTATGGAAATTCATCCATATTAGGCAGAACCGCCTGAACGCCACGCTTCGCTAAACGGCCATGGCCGATCTCGCGGCGTTTTGGCGAGCCGACGAAACCGGTTTCGCCGACGCTGAACGGAGGAAAGTTGTAATGCAGCATGAACTGCTCTTTGTATTCGCCGGACAACGCATCGATAATTTGCGCGTCACGTTGAGTACCCAGGGTCGCGACCACCAAAGCCTGCGTTTCGCCGCGTGTAAACAAGGCGGAACCATGGGTTCTGGGCAGTACGCCGGTTCTGATCGTGATCGGTCTGATTGAATCCAGAGCGCGGCCGTCAATGCGTTTGCCTTCTAGAATGGAACTACGAACTATCTTTTTCTCCAGATGTTCGATAATGGCGCGAATGTCCTGTTCTGCATATTGCTCTTCCGCAGCCAGTTTTTCTACAGCCGCATTTCTGATCTCTTTCAACTGTTCCTGTCTGACCAGTTTTTCAGGCACTTGGTAAGCGGCTTTAATACCGGCTTCCACTTCCGCGGTTACCAGTTTTACTAGCTCAGCATCGGCTTCAGGAGCCGTAAAATCAACAGTTGCCGCACCGGCGAGTTGAGCGAATTCGTTAATGGCATTGATGGCTGTCTGCATTTGTTCGTGACCGAACAAAACCGCGCCCAACATGACTTCTTCAGATAAATTGCGAGCTTCTGATTCAACCATCAAAACGGCTTTCGCAGTACCGGCGACAACCAGTTCCAGTTCGGAATCTTTCAATACCGCAGGGGATGGATTCAATAAATAACTGCCGTCTTTGTAGCCGACGCAAGCAGCGCCTACCGGGCCGTTAAAGGGCAATCCCGAAACAGCCAATGCGGCCGAAGCCCCCAGTAAAGCTGGAATATCAGGATCAACTTCCGGGTTCAATGACACGACAGTAGCGATAATTTGAACTTCGTTCGTATAACCATCCGGAAAAAGAGGACGGAGCGGTCTATCGATTAAACGAGACGTTAAAGTCTCTTTTTCACTAGGACGTCCTTCTCTCTTGAAGAAACCGCCTGGGATTTTGCCAGCGGCGTATGTTTTTTCCTGATAATTAACAGTCAGTGGGAAAAAATCGCCACCATTAGCTTCTTTTTTACCAACGACTGTGACCAGCAATGAGGTGCCATCGACATCGATCATAACAGCGCCGTCTGCTTGACGAGCTATTTCACCGGTTTCTAATGTTACGAGCTGATCGCCGTACTGAAATTCTTTCCTAATAGGATTCACTATAAGGTTCCTTTGTATAAAGGTTATTTGAAGATTTATTCAATCCATGACTTGCTAAAGCAGAAACGGCACCTTATGTGCCGTTTCTTTTTTGCTTTTTTTATTTACGTAAGCCTAGACGCTCAATTAATGAACGATAACGATTACCGTCTTTATTTTTCAAATAATCCAGCAACTTGCGACGCTGATTAACCATGCGCAGCAGACCGCGACGAGAATGGTTGTCTTTTTTGTGGGTTGCAAAGTGCGGTGTTAAATGAGTAATGTGTGCGGTCAACAAGGCAATTTGCACTTCGGGTGAACCGGTATCGTTTTCTGACAGTCGATAAGCTTCTACGACTGCTTTTTTCTGTTCTGCAGTGAATGGCATTTATAATCCCTATTAAGATTAAAAAATTAAAAATAAAGTTGCCTGTTATGACAACTAATGAATACCCTGTCTCCACGATAGGGGGTAGAAACAGGTGTAATTTTTAGCCTGAGAACCCTTCGGTTCAGGCAGGCTCGTCGTTCAGATTGAACAATTTTTTCGGCGCTAGTTTACCATCCAATAGCATTTCTCCCAAGCCCAAAAAAACCTTGGTATGGTACATACGCACCATGCCGGGCAAGACTTCTTTAATCTTGAGCGCTTGCCCTTGCTTTATACGGATAGCCTCGCTCTCGGACAGCTGCACGGCAGGCATGAACTCTAAAGGCTTATCGACATCAATCAGGCATTGCTGCAGTTCCTGCTCATCCATTTCGGCCAACTGCTCCAGGGTCTTGGCATTTTCAATACTGAACCGGCCGGCTTCCAGCCGACGCAGCTCTTTTACCGTTCCACCGCAGCCGAGTTCGTGGCCGATATCTTCCGCCAATGAACGGATATAGGTGCCTTTCGAACAGCGAACGTCCAGTCTCAACTGATCTTTCGAAAAATCCAGCAATTGCAAGTCATATATTGTGATGCGCCTGGCTTTCCGATCCACGGTTTCACCGGCCCGGGCCAATTCATAGAGCTTTTTGCCATTGTGCTTTAAAGCCGAATACATCGGAGGCACCTGATCGATTTCACCGGTGAACTTTTTCAGACAGGCGTTGATGGCATCAACAGTCAGTTCGGGCACCGGCCTGGTCTCAAGAACCTGACCTTCCGCGTCCCCCGTATCGGTCATGACGCCAAGCTGAACCAGCGTCTGGTAACGTTTGTCATCATCGAGCATTAGCGCCGAAACCTTGGTCGCCTCACCGAAACACAGCGGCAACAAGCCTGTTGCCAATGGGTCCAGACTGCCGGTATGCCCGGCTTTGTTGGCGTCAAACAAACGCCTGACTTCCTGCAAGGCTTTGTTTGAAGAAACCCCCAGGCGTTTGTCCAGCAACAGGATGCCGTGGACATTGCGCCCGGATTTGCGTTTACTCATTCCCGGCTAATCCTTGTCTTTCTTATCCAGATCGCTTAAAAGCTCGGCAACGCGCATGCCGGTATCGAACGAATCATCATAATAGAAACGCAATTCGGACATATGCCTTAAACGCATCCTCTTGGCCAGCTCATGCCGGATAACAGGCGCCATCTCGTTCAGCCACTTGACATTGTTGCGCTTGCCCTGCTCGTCGGCATTCAGGACCGTAACGTAAACCTTTGCCACGGCCAGATCCTTGCTGACTTCAACTTCATTAATAGTAATAAAGCCCAACCTGGGGTCATCAATATCCCGTTGCAGAATCAAGGAAAGCTCTTTCTGCATCTGCGATGAAACGCGCGCGCTACGACCGAATTCTTTTGCCATAAGGATTACAGTTCCCGTTTAACTTCTATACGTTCAAACACCTCGATCTGATCACCGACTCTGACATCGTTGTAGTTTTTCACACCGATACCGCACTCCATGCCCATCTTGACTTCAGTCGCATCTTCCTTGAAGCGGCGCAACGATTCCAGTTGCCCTTCGTAGATAACCACATTGTTGCGCAGCACGCGTATCGGCAGATTTCTCTTAACATAGCCGTCGATAACCATACAGCCGGCGATAGCACCGAATTTAGGCGACCGGAAGACATCGCGAACTTCAGCAAGACCGACAATCTGTTCCTTGATTTCAGGCGCCAGCATGCCGCTAATGGATTTTTTGACTTCATCAATCGCATCATAGATGACGCTGTAATAATGCAGATCAACGCCTTTCTCTTCGATCAGTTTCCGGGCCGTCGCATCGGCACGAACGTTAAAGCCCATCAGAATCGCGCCCGAAGCCAGCGCCAGGTTGACGTCGCCTTCATTGATACCGCCGACACCGCCATAGACGACCTTCACCTCGACCTCTTCCGTGGACAGACTGATCAAGGATTCGCGCAATGCTTCCAGACTTCCCTGAACGTCAGTCTTGATAACCAGATTCAAGCTCGCGGTTTCTCCGCTGGCCATCTTCGAGAAGACTTCATCCAGTTTCGATGCCTGCTGAGCGGCATGGCGGCTGGTCTTGCTTCTGTCTTCACGGTGTTCGGCCAATTCTCTGGCAATTCGTTCATTTTGCACGACTAAAAATTCATCGCCGGCATTCGGTGTGCCCGATAAGCCGAGAATTTCCACCGGAGCACTCGGAAGGGCTTCTTTAATAGCTTTGCCGTTCTCATTGAACATGGCCCTGACGCGGCCGAATTCATGGCCGCACAGAACGATCTGGCCTTTTTCCAGCGTGCCTTTTTGTACCAGCACCGTTGCCACGGCACCACGACCTTTATCGAGCCTTGATTCAATGACAATACCGGATGCCGCACCTTCAACCGGTGCGGTCAATTCCAGAATTTCCGCCTGCACGATCAAGGCTTCGATCAAATCGTCAATGCCTTCACCCGTTTTAGCCGAGATTTTCAGGAATTGCACATCACCGCCCCATTCTTCGGGCACGACGTTAATAGCTGACAACTCCTGCATAACCTTATCAGGGTTGGCATCAGGCTTATCGATTTTATTGATCGCAACGATAATCGGCACCTTGGCTGCTCTGGCATGCTCAACCGCTTCTTTTGTCTGCGGCATCACACCGTCATCAGCAGCTACGACGACAATAACAACGTCGGTCACATCGGCGCCACGCGCACGCATGGCCGTGAATGCGGCATGGCCCGGTGTATCCAAAAAGGTGACTGAGCCATGATCGGTTTTCACCTGATACGCACCGATATGCTGAGTAATACCGCCTGCCTCACCGGCAGCTACGCGAGTCTTGCGGATATAATCCAGCAACGATGTCTTACCATGATCGACGTGCCCCATAATCGTTACGATAGGCGCCCGTGGTAGCGCAGCGCGGTTATCCTCGGCCGTGACTTCAGCCAGCATTTCCCGCTCAAGATCATCTTCGCTTTGCATGATGGCTTTATGGCCCATTTCTTCAACCAGAATGGCCGCTGTTTCCTGATCTATGCTCTGGTTGATCGTCGCCATCATGCCCAGCTTCATCAACTGTTTGATCACTTCGGCCGCCTTCACGCTCATTTTCTGGGCGAGGTCGGAAACGATAATAGATTCAGGTATTGTGACGTCTTTCACGATAGGCGCAACCGGCATCTCGAACTGATGCCTGATTTCAGGCGTAGCCGCACGTTCGAATTTGCCGCCTTTTTTCTTGCCGCGTTTGCCTTCCTTACCGCCGGCGCGAGCACCCTCTTCCTGTATTTTCTTCCGTTGCAGCATTTCCTGTTTCGCTGCGGCCTGTTGCCTTACCTTTTCTGCATTTCTTTTAATAGATTCCTCAAGACGACGCTCCTTTTCTTCCTGTTTTTTCCGGATATCTTCGGCTTCTTTTGTTTTGCCGGGTTTTTCGTGCTTATTCTTCTTTTCTTCTTTGAATTTTAAAGCATCATATTCAATCTCGAACTCTGCTTCAGGCTCGGCCTCTGGCTCAACTTCAGCCTTGGCTTCAACTTCCGGCTTAACTTCAGCCTCGGCTTCAACTTCCGGCTCAATTGCAGCCTTTTCAGCTTCTGCCTTTTGAGGCGCTTCGGCCTCCGCTTTCGTCTGTTCTTCACGCAGACGGACTTCTTCGGCCTGCCTTAAGGCTTCCTCTTGCTTCAGGCGCTCCTCCTGCTTCCGGCGCGCTTCTTCCTCGCGCTCGAGCTGTCTTTGCTGCTCTTCCTGCGCCTGTCTGGCCAGCTCCAGTTCTTTTTGCTCATCAGCTTCGCTGACTTCGGTGCGCTTGATATACGTCTTCTTTTTACGTACTTCAACACTGATTGTCTTGGTCGCACTGCCCGGCACACTCGCCTGTTTAAGCTCACTGACTTTTCTGCGCTTCAAAGTCACGCGTTTAGGCGTTCCCTCATCGGAACCGTCAGACTTGCCATGCCGCTTACGCAAATGCGCCAGCAACTGCATTTTTTCATCATCACTAATGACATCATCAGGGGCGCTAGCGGATAATCCTGCTTCTTTCAGCTGCTCTAATAATCGTTCCAAAGGTATTTTTACTACCTCAGCCAAATGCCGTACTGTTTTATCGCTCATTTCCTACCCCTTACTTACTCGCCTTTTCCTCGGCAAACCAAGGCTCACGTGCCTTCATAATCAATTTTGCCGCCCGATCTTTATCTATTCCGGAAAACTTCAGCAAATCGTCCACCGATTGTTCCGCCAAGTCATCCATCGTAATAATGCCCTGACTGGCCATTTCATAGGCCAGATCTCTATTCATGCCTTCCATTTCCAGCAGATCCTGTGCCGGTTCAGCTGTTTCCAGTTTTTCTTCTGAAGCAATGGCGCTAATCAGTAAAGCATCTTTAGCCCGGCTTCTGAGCTCATTGACGAGCTCTTCATCAAACCCTTCAATTTCCAGCATTTCACTGACTGGAACATAGGCCACCTCTTCAATCGTATTAAAGCCTTCTTCAACCAGGATGGCTGCTATCTCTTCGTCGATATCGAGCTGCTCAATAAACAGACGTTTTATTTCCCCTGCTTCGGCTTCATTTTTTTCTTCAGCTTTGGATGCATCGATAACGTTTAACTCCCATCCGGTTAACTGGGTCGCCAACCGAACATTTTGCCCGCCTCGGCCGATAGCCTGGGACAGATTGTCCGAGCTGACAGCCAGATCCATGCTGTGCTTGTCTTCATCAATGACGATGGATTGAATTTCAGCTGGCGACATGGCATTAATGACATATTGGGCGTCACTTTGATTCCAAAGGATGATATCAACGCGCTCTCCGGCCAACTCATTGGAAACCGCCTGCACCCTGGAACCCCGCATGCCCACACATGCGCCAACCGGATCCAGGCGCGGGTCGTTGCTTTTTACCGCCACTTTAGCCCTGGAGCCTGGATCGCGCGCGGCCGCCAGAATTTCAATCAGGCCTTCGCCGGCTTCGGGCACTTCAAGCCGGAATAATGCGATAAGCAATTCCGGTGCGGTCCGGCTGACGAATAATTGTGGCCCCCGAGGCTCTGAACGCACATCTTTCAGATAACCTCTGATCCTGTCGCCGATGCGCACGGATTCGCGCGGAATCATGTCTTCCTTGGCAATATAAGCTTCTATATGCCCGCCCAGATCCAGATAAACACTGCCTTTTTCAATGCGCTTTACAACACCGGTAATCAATTCACCAACACGACTTTTATAGGCTTCGACAATTTTCCGACGCTCGGCTTCTCTGACCTTATGGATGATAACCTGCTTGGCCGTCTGTGCGGCAATGCGCCCGAAATCAACTGACTCAATTTCCTCTTCAATAATATCGCCTACCTGCACGTCAGGATTATCCAGCCGTGCGACTTCCAAAGGAATCTGGGTTTCCGGAAACTCCACATCACCATTAATGTTAGGATTGACATCGACGACTTCCCAGCCGCGATATGTGACATAATCGCCGGTTTTCCGGTCGATCACGACACGGGCTTTGATCTGATTTGCATGACGCTTGATAGTGGCCGCTTCCAATGCTGATTCTATAGCTTGGAAAACAATCTCTTTTTCAATATCCCTTTCATTAGAAAAAACATCTACTACTAACAAAATTTCTTTATTTGCCACTGCGCCCTCCTTTTTCAATTAAATACTCAGGAACCAAACGCGCTTTACTCATTGCGCTAAATGGCACCTCAAAAACCTGATCACCTTCCTGAAGCGTAACAATATCGTCTGTGACTTTTTCAATCCGACCTGTAATTTTTCTACGCCCAGCCAAAGGTTTAAATAAATTTACCAATACCGTGCTGCCGATATATCGTTCGAACTGACTTATTTTAAAAAATGGTCTGTCCTCTCCCGGCGAAGAAATTTCCAATTGATAATTGCCTTGAATGGGATCCTCGACATCAAGGACACCGCTGATTTGATGACTGACGCGCGTGCAGTCGTCAAGCAGAATGCCGTTCTCGCTATCAATATAAATTCTTAACAGGCCATGTTTAGGGTGCGGATTATATTCAATGCCCACACATTCATAGCCTAAACCTTCAACAATTGGCTCGATTAGATTAACCAAATGCTCAGGAGCCTGTTTCATTTTTGCCTCGTTTATTTTCGCACATAAAAAAAGAGCCAGAGGCTCTTCCATAAACAATCAATAGCGGACTTTTAAATTATCAAAGCCCAGAAAATAAAAAACCCCATAAATGGGGTTCCTAAAAAAGTGGTAGCGGGGGCAGGATTTGAACCTACGACCTTCGGGTTATGAGCCCGACGAGCTACCAAGCTGCTCCACCCCGCGATTGATAATTGTATTATAAAGACTTTTTCGGATTTGGCAACCTATTTTTTATATTTTACAGCGTTATAGGTCAATTTGCTGATTCCCATGCTTAAATCCAACCTCCATGTGCGATCAGGAATAAAGTTACAGCGGCAAATGCGCCCGCTAATACATCGTCCAGCATGATGCCCAAACCGCCACTTATGTGTCGGTCGGCCCAGCTGATAGGCCATGGTTTGAGTATGTCGAATAGCCTGAACAGGACAAAACCCGCCGCCAGCGTTTGCCATGTCAAAGGGACCAGCCACATGGTAATCAAATAACCGGCCACTTCGTCCCAGACTATGCCACCGAAGTCGTGCTCACCCAGTTTTTCCGCTGCCCGGCCGCATATGCTTATGCCGGCAATAGTCACGACCAGTGTTAATAAGCTGTAAACGACAATATCAGCCTGGGCAAATAACCAATAAACAGGCACTGCCGCTAGAGTACCTAAGGTCCCGGGCGCTTTTCTTGCCAATCCCGAGCCGAAACCGAAAGCCAGAAATAAAATCGGGTCCGATAAGACCTGTTTCGGCGTCAGTTTGTTTTTGCCGAGTTGCGTATTAAGAAAAATGCTCAAAACTTTTTACCCGCAATGCTTGAATGTTACCCGATTTGTTAAGCCGCAACCCAGGCTGAGGCTCAATCACGCCGATTTTCCTGCAACCGATAGGCAGCAGCCCTGCTTTATCGGGGGATACAGTGAAACATAACTCATAGTCATCTCCTGCAGAAAGAGGCATCTGCCAGTCACCCGTATCGCGTATGTAGCTCAGTACGGCCGGCGACAGCGGCAAGTCATCCCAATCCAGACAAGCCCCCACATTGCTTTGCTCCAGAATATGCCCCAAGTCCCCGGCCAAACCGTCTGACAAGTCAATGCACGAATTGGCTATGCCGATCAAAGCCTGGCCAAGCTCACAAGCGGGATCCGGCTTATTGAACCGTTTTAAAGCTTCGTCAGGGTTTGCGCAGTCATAGCCTTGCTTTATTTTCAGCCCCAGCCCCGCATCGCCCAGGCAGCCGGTCATGTAGATGAAATCACCCGGCTGAGCCATCGAGCGCGTTAATGCCTGCCCCCGAGGAACCAGCCCCAGAGCCTGCACGGTTAGCGTCAAGGGACCAGACGTCGTATCGCCGCCGATCAGATCCACTGAATAACGCTCGGCCAATGCCAAAAAGCCTTTGGCAAAAGCCGCCAGCCAGTCCTCATCGACTTTCGGCAGGGTCAACGCCAGCGTCACGGAAACAGGCCGCGCGCCCATACTGGCCAAGTCACTCAGATTAACAGCCAGCAATTTATGGCCAAGCTGTTCGGGATCGGTTCCGGCAAAGAAATGCACATTTTCGACCATTGTATCGGTCGTTATAGCCAACTCATAACCATCAGGAATAGCCAGCAATGCACAGTCGTCGCCCACTCCCAAACGCGTTGTCGGGTTTTTTACCGGCTGGTTAGTGAAAAACCGCCGAATCAGGGCAAATTCTGACGACTGCATGGCCGGTCAGTGCTCCATACCAGACCGGCATTTCCGCCATCCCTGGCGGTCAGATGCAGGACGACTGCAGGGATGCAGGAGGTAGAGCAACGCATGGAGCAGTTGCCGAGGTAGAACAATGTCTGGAACGATTGTCGAAACAGGCACTATGGTTTTTTACCTTCTGATTTGGCTTTAATCTCAAGCGGCCTTTGCTTTTGAGCCACTTTATCGAGGATGCCGTTAACGTATCTATGACTGCCGTCGGCGCCAAAATCCTTGGCCAGATTGATGCCTTCATTCAGAACGACCCGGTACGGCATATCCAGCCGAAACATCAATTCGTAAGCACCGATGCGCAAAATAGCTCTTTCGACCGGATCAATCTTGTCGACCGGACGGTCGACAAATTCAGACAAAGCCTGATCAATGGCAGTCAGATTTTTAGGAACGCCGAAGAATAGCTCGGTGAAATAGCTTTTTTGTGCATTTTTCAGCCGTTCTTCCTCTAGGAACTGACGCTCGATTTCACTGAGATTCTGTCCCGTCATCTGCCATTGATACAATGCCTGAACAGCACTTCTACGGGCGTTGGTACGCGCTTGACTCATCAGATTTCCAGGTTCTTGAACAGGCTGACCATTTCGATTGCAGACAGGGCGGCTTCCGCGCCTTTATTGCCCGCTTTCGTACCTGCACGCTCTATCGCTTGCTCTATCGTATCGACCGTCAGCACACCAAAACTGATTGGTATATCATATTGCAGCGAAACATTGGCCAACCCCTTGACGCACTCGCCAGCCACATATTCAAAATGCGGCGTACCACCCCGAATTACCGCGCCTATGGCGATAATCGCATCATATTTCTTGGCGGCGGCTATGCGCTGAACCACCATGGGCAACTCAAATGCGCCGGGCGCCTTGACCAGATCAATATCGGCCTTAGCCGCACCGTGGCGTACCAGCGCATCAATAGCGCCGGCCTCCAACTGCTCAACGATAAAACTGTTAAAACGGGAGGCCACGATACAAAATTTGCCGCCTTGGGCGGAAAAATTGCCTTCATAAGTCTTTATTGCCGACATTTTGTTTCTCAATCTAAATTATTAACATTGTTTTCTGAAACGACGCCCTCGGAGGCATCGATACCGACATGCTCGGCCACTTCCAGATCAAATCCGGACAGCCCGACATATCTTTTTTGCGTCCCTAACACTTTCAATTTGCGCACGCCCAGATCCGCCAATATCCGCGAACCCGTGCCTGTCGTGCGCCAATCCACGGCATCCGCAACCAGTCCGGCATTGGCAATGCCGTGATCTTCCAATTGATAACGGTGAATCAGCTCCACCAGGGATTTATTGTCTTCGCTCTGCCTGACGACCACCAGCACGCCGCGCCCTTCCTCGGCTATTTTTTGCATGGCTTCGCGGATTGAAACACTGCCGCCGCTGCGCTTAGACGCAAATAAATCATCGAGCAAATTGCGCGCATGAACCCTGACTAGAACGGGCTCGTCACCCGAAACCTGTCCCATCACCAATGCCAGATGCACATTGTTGTCATTGCGATCCTGATAAGCGTAAAGCCTGAAATCCCCAAATTCTGTGGGAAAAGCACATTCACTGATGCGCTCCAGAGTGTTTTCATGCTGGATACGATAATGGATCAGATCGGCAATGGTGCCGATCTTGAGATTATGCTGTTTCGCAAAAACCTCCAGATCCGGCCGCCTGGCCATCGAGCCATCTTCATTGAGGATCTCGACGATAACGGCCGCAGGCTCCACACCGGCCAAGCGTGCCAGATCACAGCCCGCTTCGGTATGTCCTGCCCGGTTCAACACGCCGCCGGGCTTGGCCATTAATGGAAAAATATGACCAGGCTGAACCAGATCTTCGGCTTTTGCATCGACAGCGACCGCGCATTGCACGGTACGCGCCCGGTCGGCTGCGGAAATGCCTGTGGTCACGCCCGTTGCCGCCTCGATAGACACCGTAAAATTGGTCGAATGAGAAGTTTTATTTTCATTAACCATCAGCGGCAGGCGCAGCTGCTGGCAGCGCTCACTGGTCAAGGTCAGGCAAATCAAGCCGCGCCCGTAGCGAGCCATGAAGTTGATATCTTCCGGACGCGTGAATGCCGCCGCCATAAGCAGATCGCCTTCATTCTCACGGTCCTCATCATCCATAATGATGACCATTTTGCCCAAACGCAGATCTTCTATAATTTCTTCAATCGTGTTCACTAATGCCTCTAGCCCAAAAAGCCCGCCTGCTGCAACAATGTTTCTGTCACGCCGCCTTGGGCAGCTGCCGCCGAATCGCCCTGCATCAAGCGCTCCATATAGCGTGCCAGCAAATCGACTTCCAGATTGACCCGGGTTCCCGGCACAGCCTCGCCCAGCGTCGTTTCCTTCAGCGTATGCGGCACGATATTGACGCCAAACATGGCACCATCCACGTCGTTGACTGTCAGGCTGATGCCGTTGATGCAAATGGAACCCTTCTCGGCGATATATTTGGCCAGATTGTCAGGTGCCTTGAACTTGAACCGGAAAGAGCGTCCGTCCGGCTTTTTTTCCATGACCCTGCCAATGCCATCGACGTGCCCGCTGACGATGTGCCCGCCCATGCGCGTTGAAGGCGTCAAGGCCAATTCCAGATTAACCGATGCGCCGATCGTGGCTTCGCCCAATAATGTTCTGGACAGCGTTTCGTTAGATACATCGGCGCAAAAATAATCCTTGCCCAGCTCAATGGCTGTCAAGCACACCCCGTTAACGGCAATGCTGTCGCCTAGCGCGACGCCATCAAGCGGCAATTTGCCAGTGTTGATCTTGAATCGGCAATCACCGGCCCGATGCTCGATGGTCGCTATTTTTCCGATGGCTAGTATGATGCCTGTAAACATGGAATACCCCTGATTACTGCGATATAAGTGTTAATTTCAAATCCGGACCTACCTGTCTGACATCGTGCAGATGAAAATTCTTCCTATCGCTCATCTGCTGCAGACCCGGCACGGTAAATAATCCGCGGCCTTGATCGCCCAGAACACAAGGCGCCATATAAACGATCCATTCGTCGACCAGGTTTTCAGCCAGCAAAGACCCATTCAGAACGGCGCCCGCTTCTACCAATACCTCATTGATCTGTTGTCCTGCTAGAAAATCCAGAACTGCATTCAGATCAAGCCGCCCCTTGTTCTCAGCCAAACCATAAACTTCGAAGCCGGCCTGCTGCAATGTCTGCCGCCGCTGTTCATCCTGTGAACAGGTTAAAATCAGACTGCGCCCCGGCAGGCTCGCCATCCTGGCTGTCACCGGCATCTTCAACTGCGAATCCAATATAACTCTGACAGGCTGCACGACTTCGGCGTCCACGCGCGCATTCAAGGCAGGATCGTCAGCCAGCACGGTACTGATGCTGGTCAGAATTGCCGAACTTTGCGCCCTTAATTTGTGCACATCGGATCGGGCCTCGGCCGAGGTAATCCACTTGCTTTCGCCCGATGCCATAGCGGTCCGGCCATCCAGACTCATCGCCAGCTTGCTGCGCACAAACGGGCGATTTTCAGTCATTCTTTTGATGAAGCCGCGGTTCAACGCCTGCGCATCCTGCTCCAATACGCCGCAACTGACTTCAATGCCGGCCGCTTTCAGCCTTTCCAGGCCGCGCCCGGCCACCAATGGATTCGGGTCCTGCATGGCCGCCACGACTCGACTGACGCCGGCTTTGATCAAGGCATCGCAGCAAGGCGGTGTTCTGCCGTGATGACTGCAGGGTTCCAATGTCACATAAGCAGTCGCACCTCTGGCGTCGTATACTGTCTTTAACGCTTCGATTTCCGCATGGCCCTGACCGGCTTTAACGTGCCATCCCTCGCCAATCACAACATTATCTTTGACTAAGACGCAACCGACGCGCGGGTTCGGATCGGTCGTATAAAGCCCTTTTTTAGCCAGACCGATGGCTCTTGCCATGTAAATGGCGTCCTGCTGTGCTGATCGAATCATTTATTTTTTCTGTAGATGCTCAATCATGTCAGTAAATTCACTGACATCCTGGAAGCTGCGATAGACCGAGGCAAAACGCACGAAAGCGACGTGATCAAGGCTGCTTAATTCTTTCATGACCTTCTCGCCGAGTTCCTGCGCCGTTATTTCGCGCTCGCCTTTAGCCATCAATTCTCTTTTGATGCGGTTGATGGCGGCCTCGATATCATCGCTGCCGACCGGACGTTTTTCCAGTGCGCGAAGCATGCCCGAACGCAGTTTATTTTCCTCGAACGGCTCGCGAATGCCATTGCGCTTCACAATACGCGGCAACGTCAACTCGGCCGCCTCATAGGTCGTGAATCTTTCTTTACAGGCGATACATTCGCGCCGACGACGAACCTGATCGCCTTCATTCGCTAATCGGGAATCTATAACACGCGTATCTTGTGCCCCGCAGAACGGACATCGCATAATTTAAGCCACTAATCATGAGCGCCAGAAATCCGGCCTTCAAATTCAAAACTGGTAATTTTATAACACAATGTCCTGTCTCCGTATTTTATTTTCTAATATACGCAGCAGTCCTATTCAAATAATGACCTCGAATGTATATAGTGTCATGATTCGAATAACCACCATTCCGCCAAGATGAAAGAACAGGAAGGCGTCATCAAATATCGGCTCAGCCATATGCAACAGCCGATCGATCCTGCGTTGTCATTAACCGAAATCAATGCCTGGCGTACTGTGCTTTTCCGGCTCGGGCTTATCGGGCGATGCGCCGATAGATATGACAACATCGGATTCGGCAATATTAGCCAGCGACTGGAGCCTGGCAGTAGCCAATTCATTATCAGCGGCACTCAAACCGGACACATCGAATTTTTAAAGTCTAAGCACTATTGCCTTGTCACTGAAGCGGAACCTAAAAGAAATTGGCTCCAGTCTAGCGGACTTTGCCAGCCATCTTCCGAATCGCTGACGCACGCCAGCGTCTACACCCAAGATCCTGCCATACAAGCAGTCATACACGTACACAGTCCCGAAATCTGGCGCCACACCAAATCACTTGACCTGCCTCATACTTCGGCCGATATCGCTTACGGCACGGTTGAAATGACGGTGGCTGTCGAGCAATTATTCCGCTCAAACAGCTTGCGGCAGGCTTCGCTGTTTACCATGCTCGGCCATGAAGACGGCGTTATTGCATTCGGCAGTACGCTTCAAGCGGCGGCCCTAGAACTGATTAAACAGTTATCATTGGCGCTCGGCATTGAACAACAAGCCAATTATGAATAGAATAGTACGCTATATTAGCAATTATTAATAAACATATGCCTGAAATACTGATTTATACCTCCACCTTTTGTCCTTACTGCGTTATGGCCAAGCGCCTGCTCGATAAAAAAGGGGTTCGCTATACTGAGCTTAATGTCGATAGACAGTCCGGACTAAGAGAGGAAATGATGCGCAAAACCCAGCGGCGGACCGTGCCTCAAATTTATATTGGCGACTATCATGTCGGCGGTTTTGACGATCTTTATGCCTTGGAACAGCAAAAGAAACTGGATGCCTTGCTGTCAGATGCGCCTTAAGGACATTATTTTCTCGCATTAAACGCCGTCCTTTGTAAAATAGTCTTCCATAATGAAGAGAAAGCCATTCTTTCAGACATTCTTACAAACACGAGGCGTACGATGGATCACTACAAATTAGTCTTACCGGAACATCTGAATCATTACGGCTATTTATTCGGCGGCAATCTGCTGCATTGGATTGATGAAATCGGCTATATCGCGGCCAATCTCCAGTTTCCTGGCCATGAGTTTGTCACCATCGGACTTGATAATGTGGTGTTCAAACAAAGCATCAAGCTCGGCTCCATTCTGAAGTTCGAGACCAACCTGACCAGGCGCGGCAAGACATCCGCAACGTACAATGTCAAAGTGTCGTGTGAAGATATTGATACCGGCAACATTGCCCAGGTTTTTGAAACCAATATCACCTTTGTCAGCATCGACAAGACCGGCAAGAAAAAGCCGATCAACGAGAGCGATGCCGATCAAGGCAGCATCATACCCTGATCCGTTACAAGCCAAGATAACGGATCAGGGCCTGCTCGGCCATATGTCTGAATATGACCTTATCTTGCCTAGCCTTCCAGTCCTCTTGACAGGTCGTTTTTAATATCATCAATATTTTCAAGGCCTACGGAGACCCTGACCAACCCATCCTTAATGCCGGCCGCGGCGCGAACTTCCGGCGCCAAGCGGCCGTGAGTGGTCGAGGCAGGGTGCGTGATTGTGGTTTTGACATCACCCAGATTGGCGGTAATCGACAGCATTTGAGTGGAATCGATCAACCGCCAGGCTTGGTCCTTGCCGCCGTTCAGCTCAAAACTGACCACGGCCCCGAAGTGCGCCTGCTGACGCTTGGCCAATTCATGCTGGGCGTGGGATGCCAGTCCGGGATAATGGACTTTGGCGACGGCCGGCTGCTGTTCCAGCCATTTGGCCAGTTCGAAAGCGTTGTCGCAATGCGCTTTCATTCTGACCGCCAGCGTTTCCAGGCCCGATAAAAACACCCAGGCATTGAACGGACTCATGGTCGAGCCGCCTGTGCGCAAGTACGGATAAATATGCTTTTCGATCAATTCCTCGCTGGCCACGACGGCGCCACCGACGCAACGCCCCTGTCCGTCTATGTATTTGGTGGCCGAGTGCACGACAATATCGGCACCCAATGTCAGCGGTTTTTGCAGCACGGGCGTACAGAATACATTATCAACCACCAGCAAACAGCCATGGTTGTGCGCGATTGCAGCGATGCGTTCGATATCGGCGATTTCGATCAGCGGATTGGATGGCGTTTCCAGAAACAGGAAGCGCGTATTCGGCTTGATGGCCGACTCCCAGGCCGACAGATCAGTCAATTCGACAAAGTCAGTCTCGACGCCGAATTTGCCGAAATAATTCTGGAACATCAGCACAGTATTGCCGAAAACGCTGCGCGAACAAACCACATGATCGCCGGCTTTCAGCAAGCCCATGCCGACCGCCATGATGGCAGCCATGCCCGATGCGAAAGCCAGGCAGCGCTCACCTTTCTCCATCAATGCAAGCCGTTCCTGAAAGGCACTGACGGTCGGATTGGTGAAGCGTGAATAGATATTGCCGGCTTTCTGGCCTGTGAAACGCAAAGCCGCTTCTTCGGCGCTGTCAAAGACATAACTGGACGTGGCAAAAATCGGCATACTATGCTCATCTTCAGAAGTCCGCTTATGCCCCGCTCTTATGGCCTGGGTTTCCAGAGAATAGTCGTTCCAGTCAATGTCTTTCATCGTTTTTAGTTTTTTATAAAGAAGAAAAAAGAGAGCTCTAGTAATGAGAGTTCCGTATCTTAACCGCAGTTCTGCATTTCGATGATGAAATTATGCGAATTCCTTTCTGTCTGCGCACTATCGTTGCGCATTGCTTCAATGCGCTCCAGATACGCCTCATCAATATCGCCGGTAATGTATTCATTGCTGAAACATGAGGTGTCGAAATGCTTGATGTTCGGATTCCCCTTGCGGACGGCATCGATCAAATCATCCAGATCCTGATAAATCATACGGTCGGCCCCGATCGCTGCGCAGACCTCATCTTCGGTGCGATTGTGCGCAATCAGCTCATGAGCGGCCGGCATATCGATGCCGTAGACATTCGGATAACGGACAGGCGGCGCCGCAGAGGCAAAATAAACTTTTCTGGCGCCGGCATCGCGGGCCATCTGAATAATCTGCTCGGAAGTCGTGCCCCTAACGACAGAATCATCAACCAGCAAGACATTCTTGCCTTCGAATTCCAGACCGATGGCGTTTAACTTTTGCCTGACTGATTTTTTCCGCATCTTCTGGCCGGGCATAATAAAAGTCCGGCCGATATAGCGGTTCTTCATGAAGCCTTCGCGGAACTTGACACCGAGCACATTGGCCATCTGCAAAGCGGCTGTGCGGCTGGTATCGGGAATCGGAATGACGACATCGATATCGTGATCCGGCCATTCGCGCAGTACTTTCGCAGCCAGTTTCTCACCCATACGCAAACGGGCTTTATACACGGAAATATCATCAATGATGGAATCGGGGCGGGCGAAATAAACATACTCAAAAATGCAAGGGCAGTGATCGACCTTATCAGCGCACTGTTTGGTATGCAGGATGCCCGACTCCTCGATAAATACGGCTTCACCGGGCTCAAGATCTCTGATCAGATCAAAACCGAGCACATCCAGCGCTACGCTTTCCGAAGCGATCATAAATTCCGGCCCCTGGTCGGATTGTCTTTCGCCGAATACCACTGGCCGGATGCCATGCGGATCCCGGAACCCCAGTACCCCGAATCCGGCGATCATAATGACAACCGCATAAGCGCCGCGGCAGCGCCGGTGTACGCCCGATACGGCCGCAAACACATCATCCACGGTTAATTGCAATTTGCCCAGCGTCTGTAACTCATGAGCAAAAACGTTCAGCAGGACCTCGGAGTCGGAATCGGTATTGATATGGCGCTGGTCTTCGACAAACAAGGCTTTTTTCAACTCTTCGGTATTAGTCAGATTGCCGTTGTGCGCCAACGTCAAACCGAAAGGAGAATTCACATAGAAAGGCTGCGCTTCAGCGGAGCTGGTGCAACCGGCTGTAGGATAACGCACATGAGCAATGCCCATATTGCCCCTCAGCTTCATCATCTGGTCATTGTTAAAAACATCCCGCGCCAACCCATTCTCTTTGCGCAAATGCAGCCGCCCCTTTTCGCAAGTGACGATTCCTGCGGCATCCTGGCCTCGATGTTGCAGAACTGTTAAAGCATCATATAGCTCCTGATTAACAGTTTGATGTGAAACGATTGCAGCAATACCACACATTCTTTTTTAACCTGATCCTTACAAAATTTAGCGATAATTAATGAAACCCGCCATGCCTGACGGGTTATGATCTCGCAGCCAAAGCGCGAGCGACTGAAAAGGCGGAATAAACCGGGATTCTTTCCACCAGGGATCTTCCGGCAACGCTGTTAACCCTGCCAGCATGATCATGACCTCGACAACAGCCAATCCTCGGACACAGCCAAAAATCATGCCGAGGAATCGATCGCTAAAGGTCAATCCCGCCTGATTAAGCAACTCTTCTCCCAATAAGAAACTAATTAGACCACCGAGAGCCAGTGTGATCACCAATAGGCATGCAAACGATGCGGCAATTCTGGCTAATGGATAGCTGACGGCCGGCTCCAGGAAACGCGAAAACTCACGACTGAAATTCAAGCCCACCCAGATAGCCAGAATCCAGAACACCAATGAAAATGTTTCCCTGCCAAAACCGCGCATTAATCCTATAACCAGATAGATAAAAACGAGGCCAATAATGACAAAGTCTACCCAGATCATGTGCTTGCCCGATTTATCAAATGCCGCGCTTCAATCAGCCTCACTCCGAGACCAGAATGGATTTGATCTTATTTTGCTTATTCAATTTTTCCTGCATGGCTATAGCGCGTTTTTGATCCAGTTCAGGACCCACTTTGAGACGGTACAGGGTTTTCCCGTTGACCTGAGCCGTTTCCAGGGATACCGGAAAGCCTTGCTTGCGCAGTTCAGACCACAATGCCGTGGCATTTTCCTCACGACTGAAACTGCCCGCGCGTATGTACCAGCGTGACAAGCCGGAGCCTGATTTCGCCGGCGCAGTTTTTTGCTGCTCAGCAGGTTTCTTGGCTTCTATCGATTTCTCATGGACAGATTCTTCCGATACTGGCTTTGCAGCAACCGCCTTTGGCTCTCTCACAGGCTTTTTAACCACGGCCTGCGCTTTAACATCAGCCGGCTTTTCGGGGCGAATTTTTTCGGGCATGATTTGCGGCTGCGCTACGACAGGCTCTTCCTCGATGACTTGCGCGACATCTTCAACTATTTCAACATCCTGCGCACCTTCAGCGTCGGCAGGACCAGGGTAATTCAACTCTTCCTGACTCAGTTCAGCCTGGGCAATTTCTGCTTCATTAAGCGGCTTGTCAGGATAAGCCCCTACAGGCTCGCCCTTCTCCGCATCCAGAACCTGCGCGGCATTGGCGGGCAGCCTATCCACATTGTCTTCGACAATCGGCGCCTCGGGAATAATCAATTCGCTGACGACTTGACCGCTATTATCGACAGGATCATCAAACAGCATAGGAATAAAAATGGCAGCCAGCGCCGTTACAACTACCGCACCGATTAATCGTTGTTTTAACTCTTGATCCATTTTATCAACTCACCTTTTTTCAAATTCAGCCAGGCAATCAGATACCAGAAAGAACGACCCGAAAACCAGCAGCAGATCGCTTTCCTGTGACCGGTTTTTTGCAGCAGCGAATGCATCGGAAAAACCATTAAAACCAAAAAACACATTGGACGCCGAGCTTTGCGCAAAAATCTCGCGCATCAGCGGTTCCATAGCCGCCCGTGGATTGGCCAAGGGCGCAAAAAACCAGTCAAAGACCACCGGATGCATGATTTCAATCACACCGGCGATGTCTTTATCCTTCATCATGGAAAAAACAGCATGTATGCGCCTGCCGGGAAACGCCTCTGTCACATAATCAACCAGCGTTCTTACTGCCTGAGGATTGTGTCCCACATCCAGCAGCACGGGAATTTCATCGTTGATCAACTGAAAGCGCCCAGCCAACTGAACTTTCTCCAATCCCTGCCGGATTGACGCTTCGCTGACAGGCAAAGTTTCAGCCATTTCGGCTATTGCCAAAATAACCGATGACGCATTACGAAACTGATGCTCGCCTTTTAAGCCTGGCTCGGGTAATCGGTTCAGTTGCCGGTCGCCTGCAAACCAGTCCCATCCGCTTGCCTGTTTTTTATAACCGAAATCCTTGCCCAGGCAATAGAGTCGCGCCTGCTTGTCGGCAGCCACCTGCATCAAAGAGGCCGGCGGTTCGGGATCACCGACTATGGCGGGCGTAACGGCGCGAAAAATGCCGGCTTTTTCCCTGCCGATAGCTTCGCGGGTTTCGCCGAGCCAATCGATATGATCTATGCAGATGCTTGTTATCAGCGCCACATCGGGATTGACAATATTGACCGCATCCAGGCGCCCGCCAAGACCGACTTCAAGCAATTGAATATCCAGATTGGAACGCCGGAATATATCCAGCGCCGCCAAAGTACCAAACTCAAAATAACTTAATGAAATATCTCCGCGAACCGATTCAATCCGGGAAAAAGCCTCACAAATCAACTCATCCGATACTGGTTTGCCGTCTATCTTGATTCTTTCGTTATACTTCAGAATGTGCGGCGAAGTATAAGCACCGACGCGATATCCCTGTGCTCTGTAGATGGCTTCAAGATAAGCGATGCACGAGCCTTTGCCGTTAGTGCCGGCGACTGTAATAGTCGGCGGCTTGACACCATCGGGATTAAGCGCGCGAAAAACCTGCGCAGCCCGTTCCAACCCTAAGTCTATTGTCAGCGGATGTAAGCTTTCTTGCCAGGTCAGCCAACCCTGGAGCGAATCAAAATGCATCATTAACCGACAATGCCTGAATACCGATAGGCATAAGGGAATTACGCACCCAGCTCGGTTTGATGGCTATCGGCAAACACTTCAACTTCGGCAATGGCTGCTTCCGGCTCAACCTGGATAAACGCATCTACCTCTGGCGCCACCGGCTCAACCGCCGGCACCTCCGTTTCCGCCTCTGCCCTGCTTGTTATCAGCATCGATAAAATGCTGGCGATCTTATCGCGCATCTCACGTCTGTCGACGATCATATCGATGGCACCGTGCTCCTGTAAAAACTCACTGCGCTGAAAACCTTCGGGCAATTTTTCACGGACAGTCTGCTCGATGACGCGAGGCCCTGCGAAACCTATCAGCGCCTTGGGCTCGGCTATGTTAATATCGCCCAGCATGGCCAAACTGGCCGATACACCGCCCATGGTGGGATCAGTCATAAAGGAAATATAGGGAATGCCGGCTTCAGACAACTTAGTTAATGCGGCGCTTGTTTTTGCCATCTGGAACAATGAAAACAATGATTCCTGCATGCGGGCGCCGCCACTGGCGGTAAAGACTACAAAAGGTGCGCCCAGCGCAAGACTCGTGTTGACGCCTCGGACAAACCGCTCACCCACTACGGAACCCATCGATCCGCCCATGAAATTAAAGTCGAAAGCGGCAACAACGATATCCTTGCCTTTCAGCTTGCCTTTCATGACCACCAGCGCATCGCTTTCCTTGGTCTGTTTTTGCGCTTGCGCGATCCGGTCCTTATATTTCTTGCTGTCTTTGAACTTTAGGGGATCGGTAGGTTTCACGTTCTTGCCGATCTCTTCACGCCCTTCCTCATCCAGGAACATATTCAGTCGCGCTCTGGCCGAAATGCGCAGATGATGCTCGCATTTCGGGCAGACACTGAAGTTTTTCTCCAGCTCAACATTGTAAAGAATCGCATTACAACTGGGGCACTTGTTCCACAAGCCTTCCGGCACGGAATTTCTTTTGTTCGATCCGTCTGTTCTGATTGTCGAAGGAACTAATTTCTTAAACCAACTCATTACTTTACGCTCCGTAGCGCTTCATCATATGCTTACAATGGTAAACCGGCTCGTGGTAAACCATAACATCCGGTTATAAGCAGGCAACCGGATGTAACTGCGTTTTATACTATGCCTTAACTATCCATCGCCTGGCGCATGGCCGACAATAATTCAACAATTTCCTGTTTGGCCCGTTCAGGGTCCTGCAGATTTGCTTCAATTTTGCTGATCAGCGTGCTGCCGATGACCACGCCGTCACCTATCCCTGCGATAGTTTTCGCTGTTTCGGCATCCTTGACGCCGAAACCGATGCCGACCGGCAAGCGGGTATTTGCCCTGATCTGTTTCAGTTTGTTTTCAACATCGGCTGTATTCAAATGGCCCGCGCCCGTAACGCCCTTCAAAGAAACGTAGTAAAGATATCCGCTGCCCAGCTTATCCATCTTCCTGATGCGTTCTTCGTTGCTGTTGGGGGCGAGCAGGAAAATCGGATCAATGCTGCGCGTCTTGAGCAATCCCGTGCATTCTTCGCCTTCTTCCGGCGGCAGATCAACGGTCAACACGCCGTCAATCTGGGCCTCCTGCGCGGCATTGGCGAAATTCTCATAGCCCATGGCTTCGATTGGGTTTAAATAGCCCATCAATACTAAAGGTGTAGTTGTATCAGTTTTCCTGAATTCCTTAGCCAGCGCCAACGTCTTGCGCAAGCTCATTTTGTGTTCCAGCGCGCGCTCACTGGCGCGCTGAATCACAGGACCATCGGCCATCGGATCAGAGAACGGCACGCCCAGCTCGATAACATCGGCGCCGGCTTTAACCATCGCATGCATCATGGGCACGGTAAAGTCAGGATGCGGATCGCCGGCCGTAATGAATGGAATCAGAGCCTTGCGGCCCGCTTTGGAAAGTTCTTCAAATTTAGCGGCTAATCGGCTCACAGTACTATGCCCTCGCGTTGTGCCATTGTATGCATGTCTTTATCGCCACGACCGGACAGACTCACAATGATGATTTCGTCCTTTTTCATGATCGGGGCCAGCTTCATGGTATAGGCCATGGCATGACTGGACTCCAGCGCCGGAATAATGCCTTCCATGCGGGTCAGAGCATGAAACCCTTCCAAAGCTTCATTATCGGTAATATTGACGTACTGCGCCCGGCCGGTATCCTTGAGCCAGGCATGTTCTGGGCCTACGCCCGGATAATCCAGACCTGCCGAAATCGAATGCGTTTCGATGATTTCACCGTCGTCATCTTCCATCAGATAGGTGCGATTGCCGTGCAGCACACCTGGGCGGCCTGCACATAGCGGCGCGGAATGGCGGCCTGTCTCGATGCCGTCGCCGGCCGCCTCAACGCCGTACATTTTGACTGAGGCATCGTCGATAAACGGATAGAACAGACCGATGGCATTGGAACCGCCGCCTACGCAAGCAACCAGCGCATCGGGCAGGCGTCCGGTCATCTCCTGGCATTGCTGTTTCGCTTCACGGCCGATAATGGCCTGGAAATCCCGGACCATAGCCGGATAAGGATGGGGGCCTGCTGCGGTGCCGATGATATAAAAAGTATTGTCGACGTTGGTAACCCAATCTCTGAGCGCCTCATTCAGCGCATCTTTCAGGGTTTTGGAACCGGACTCGACCGCGACGACCTTGGCGCCCAAAAGCTTCATGCGGTAAACGTTCAACGCCTGGCGCGCCACATCGACAGCGCCCATGTAAACCACGCACTCGAGCCCCAGCCTTGCCGCAACCGTAGCTGTCGCGACGCCATGCTGACCGGCGCCGGTCTCTGCGATGATGCGTGTCTTGCCCATGCGTTTGGCCAGCAATGCCTGGCCGATCGTATTGTTGACCTTATGCGCGCCGGTATGATTGAGATCTTCGCGTTTCAAATAGATCTGCGCGCCGCCCAGTTCGCGGCTCCAGCGTTCGGCATGGTACAAAGGCGAAGGACGGCCGACATAATATTTCAGATCGGCGTCCAGCTCGGCGATAAAATCCGGGTCTGTTAAATACCGCTGATAGGCTTCATTCAATTCCTGAATAGGTGGTATCAAGGTCTCTGCTACAAACATTCCGCCGTAAGGGCCAAAATGTCCCCGCTCATCGGGCATATTATATTTTTTTGTCATGTTATTAACTTTTGTCACCCTCATTAACTGCTCTTAAAAATGCCGCCATTTTCAGCGCATCCTTAATCCCTTTCTCCGCCTCTACGCCACTGCTGACATCGAGCGCATACGGCCTTACTGCCTGTACAGCCTGCTTTGCATTCTCCGCCGCCAAGCCACCCGCCAATATAATCGGCAAAGCGCACTGCCTTGGAATCAATTCCCAGTCAAACTGACTGCCTGTCCCGCCTTTGGCATCTGGATGCCAGGCATCCAGCAGCAATCCCGCCGCATCGTGATAGTGCTGCACCAGAGCCGGGATATCGACATCCTGCCGCATACTAACCGCTTTCATATAACGTTTACCATAGATCCGGCAGTCCTCGGCCGGCTCATCGCCATGAAACTGGATACAATCAACCGGCACCCGTTCCAGGACCTCACGTATCCGAGCTTCCTGCTCATCGACAAACAAAGCCACGACGGAGACAAATGTCGGCAAGGCACTAACGATTTTAACTGCCTGCTCGATATCAACATTTCTTGGACTGGGCGGATAAAAAACCAGGCCAATCGCATCCACACCCAACTGAGCGGCACACACGGCATCCTCAACACGGGTAAAGCCGCAAATTTTAACGCGAGTTCGCATAAAGTGATATGAGAATTTATTCAAAAACCAGCCGACTAGAATAACATAAAACCGCGCTGGTGGCGTCTGCAATATATAAAAAATTCGTTATTAAACAATCGCGAGCCCAATAAAAAAGGCTGACACAAGTCAGCCTCGCGATTATTAAAGCTGGTTGGGCTCAATGCGCGTGAGTGTGCGTATGATTACCGGATGGATGCGTGTGAGTATGCGTATGACCATCGGATGCATGTGTGTGGCTGTGTGTATGACCGTCAGATGCATGGTCATGCGTGTGGCTGTCCACCACAGGCTCTTGGTCGTGCGCATGTTCTTCATCCGCCGCATACTCGTGATCGTGTGCATGGTCGCCCTCTGCGTGTTCATGAGCGGCCGCATGATCATGCTCTAAGCTCTGTTGGTCATGTTCATCCGCCGCATTCTGATGAGAATGCACATGACCATCCTCCGGCTGTTTGACCGCTTGAACGCCTATGCCGTATTTATAAACCATCAACCCGCCCAAATCGGAGCCCCAAACCATCAAGCCACAAAGCAGCACAGTCAACGTCAGAAAAAAACCGTTTGCCGCTCCTTGAATCAAACCTCCGCTTGCAATGCGCCAGATCGAAAGCAACACAGCAATGATTAGCACAACAATCCCAATTTGTTCAAGACGCTCCATAAGATCATGTACATTATCCCCATGCGCTACGGAATCAGCGGCCATAAAGCCGGAAATCACGGTAAACACAGTAGCGACAGTACCAAAATAAAGAAGCCAACTGGCAGCAATGCGCCATTGCGTTTTTTTTGCCAGCGTGCCAATTAAATCCAGAGCAAAAAATGCCGATAAAAATGCAATAGGAAAATGCACCAACAGCGGATGAATATTATCCAAACTCGCTAAGCCGGGCATGAGGGCCGGAAAAAGATCAGCCGGCTCTTTGCTTAAAAGCCCTTCGATAAAACTAAGAAAACTGGCTACGCTGCTCACAACGCCGCCGCCATGGTCACCGCCACCATGAATCTGGAAAGATAAAAAGTTACTCACATTGATCATACTTGTAATTTATATATATGTAGAGAAAGACACTAACCCGAAATGTTAATAATTGCAAATTAGACAAAAAACCTTAATCTGATCATCAAATTAATCAAAACGCTTGGCATCAGCCGGCAATTTATCAAACACAGGATGTTTGGCAATGCCATAATGCTCAGGATAATAAACTCCGCCCAAATAAAGCCCGTCGGGAGGCGCTGTTATGCCGCCCAATTTACGGCTTTTCACCTCAAGCAGCTCCCGGGCCCAGTCCACAGGCTGCTTGCCCATGCCGATAGCCATCAATACACCAGCGATATTCCTGACCATGTGGTGCAAAAAGGCATTGGCGGAAATATCCATGATCACTTGATCTTCATGCCGATAGACGTCAATAAAATGCATGATGCGCCACGGGCTTTTTGATTGGCAGCCCTGCGCCCTGAACGAGGAAAAATCATGATTGCCGATCAGATATTGCGCCGCCTGATGCATCTTGCCGGCATCCAGCGGGTTGTAACACCAGGTGACCCGACCATGCTGCAAGGCCGGTTTAGCCGGACGATTCAGTATGATATAGCGATAAAAACGCGCAATCGCGCTGTATCGGGCATGGAAATCATTCACAGCTGCTTTTACCCAGGTAATTTTGACGTCATCGGGCAAATTGCTGTTGCCACCCAGCATCCAGGCGTGCAATTCCCTTTCTGCATCGACATCAAAATGCGCGACTTGTTCAAAAGCATGCACACCGGCATCGGTCCTGCCTGCGCATGTCACGGTAACAGGCTGATCCGCGACTTTCGACAAAGCCTGCTCCAGCGTTTGCTGAATACTGCGCTTTTCAGGCTGCCACTGCCATCCTGAAAAGCCGCTGCCATCGTATTCCACGCCTAAAACGATACGCGTCATCTTAGATCCCTGCGCTCAATCAGCCCACTACAAAACAACATTAAACGACTCTCTTACCATTAGTGAATATAAACAGGCATCCCGGCCGCCACCCGATCAAATAAATCCAGCACATCGGCATTTTTCATGCGGATACAGCCATGCGATTCAGGCTTGCCGTTCATTAATTCATCGGGACAACCGTGGATGTAAATATACCGCCAGGCCGTATCGACTTCGCCGTAGCGATTTTTTCCCGGCTCCAGTCCGCCCAGCCATAAAATCCTGGTTAATATCCAGTCCCGCTGCGGATACTGCTTGCCCAGCTCCATGCTATAGATTTCGCCGGTCGGCCGCCTGCCGACAAAAACCGCATGCAGCGGCTGACCGGTTCCGATTTTCGCCCTGATTTTGTGCCAGCCTGTCGGCGTGCATTCGCTGCCTCGGCGTTCACCTGCGCCATTTTTGGCCGTAGATACGGCATAGCTTCGCAGGATCTGTCCGTTACCTATAATGCTCAACTGTTGTTGGCTAATCGAAATATCCAGAAATAAGTCGGTTTTCATAGACGCATTTGGATTTTTACCTTAAGTCGTAGCATTCGTTCATTGATTGCGCCCTGGTCTCACCGATGCGCCATACAGCCAAGAAGCTGATGGCCGCAGCGGCCGAAACATAGCCGCCCACCCAGGCCAAGCCGCCCTGATTGACCAGCAACTGCGAAATATACGGCGCACACGATGCCCCTAAAATACCGCCGAGATTATAGGCCGCACCTGCGCCTGTATAGCGCACCGCCACCGGAAACAATTCAGGCAGTAAAGCGCCCATCGGCGCAAAGGTCGCGCCCATCAGAAACAGCGACAATGACAAAAACAGCGTGATTTGCAGCATTGATCCACTGCTCAACATCGGAGCAAGCGTAAAACCCGCCAGAATGGCGACAAAACCGCTGATCAACAGCACGGGGCTGCGGCCAAATTTATCGCTGGCCCAAGCTGACAAGGGCGTCGCGAGCGCCATGAACACGATAGCCACGCACAGCATACCTAAAAATTGCTGCCGTGGAATCGACAGTATGTTCGTCCCGTAACTCAGGCAGAATACCGTCGCCGTATAAAACAACGTGTAGCAGACCACCATCGCCAGAGCCCCCAGCAACACGGCGCGCAGATGCTGCCGCAACAAAACCGCCAGCGGCATTTTCAAAGGCGGCTCCCGCTCCAGCAGCGCCGAAAACTCGGGCGTCTCGGCAAGCTTCATACGCACATACAAGCCCACCGCAACCAATAAGCCGCTGGCCAGAAAAGGCAGACGCCAGCCCCAAGCCTGAAAGTCGGCATCGCTCAAACCGACCGCCAGCAGCCAGAAACTCAGTGTCGCCAGCAGAAACCCTACGGACGGTCCCAGTTGCGGAAACATACCGTACCAGGCACGACGGCCGGCTGGCGCGTATTCCGTGGCCAGCAGCACCGCCCCGCCCCATTCGCCGCCCAGGCCCAGACCTTGCCCGAAGCGCAGTAGGCAAAGCGCAATCGGCGCCCATGCGCCCAGCGTGTCATAGCCGGGCAAGCAGCCGATCAGGAGCGTAGACAGGCCCATTACCAACAGTGAAGCCGCCAACGTCGCCTTGCGCCCGATCCGGTCGCCGAAATGGCCGAACAGCACCGCTCCCAAGGGCCGCGCGATAAAGGCAATGCCAAAAGTCAGAAAGGCGCTCAATGCCTGGACCGCCGGCTCGCTCTGCGGAAAAAACACGCGCCCGATCACCAGCGCCGAAGCCGTCGCATAAATATAAAAATCGTAGAATTCAATTGCCGTGCCGATAAAGCTGGCAAAGGCGATATGGCTGATGGAAGGCGTCTTGTTATAGGTCGTCATAGCTTTTCTAACTGTTGTATGCGGAAATCACAGGCGCTGAAAAACCATGAAACTGGATACATAGCTGAATTCTGCGGGCGGCACTGTTCCGGCCGCCCCTTCCTGTAAACACTATTTTTTCTCAAACAAAGCGATCGATTCCACATGACCGGTCTGCGGGAACATATCCATGACGCCGGCCTTGATCAGCTTGTAACCCAGTTCATTGACCAGGATACCGGCATCGCGGGCCAGTGTCGACGGATTGCAGGACACATAGACGATCTGATCAGGCTTCCATTTCTTAAAATGATGCAGCACCTCCGAGGCGCCCGCCCTGGACGGGTCCAGCATGACCTTGTTGTACTTGCGGTTGGCCCAGGGCTGGTCGCTAATGTCCTTGCTTAAATCGGCGGCATAAAATTCTACATTCTCTATGCCATTATGACGCGCGTTTTCGCGGGCGTGCTTGACCAGCGGCAGATCGCCCTCGACGCCGACAACGCGGCCGGCTTTTCTGGCCATCGGCAGCGTAAAATTGCCGAGACCGCAGAACAGGTCCAGCACACTATCGTTTTCGTTGAGATCCAGCGTGTCCAGCACGCGGTTGATCATCTTCCGATTGATCTCGTAATTGACCTGCGTGAACATGGCCGGCCTGAATTTGAATTCCACGGACTGATCCGGCAACGCATAAGTCGGTATGACTTCCGGCTCGCCGTCCAGCGGTTCGATCGTGTCGGGGCCTTTCGGTTGCAGACAGATACTCATGCGGTGCTCGCGCCCGAACGCGCGCAGGCGCTCCTTGTCGGCCTCGGTCGGCGGCTCCAGCACGCGGATAGCCAGCACGCAGTCGTCGTCGCCGATCGCCACTTCGATCTGCGGGATTTTATCCTTGACCGTCAAACCGGCGATCATCTCGCCTAACGCAATCAGCCGCTTGCCCACGATCGGATGCATGACCATGCAACTGTCGATCTCGGCCAGATACGGATGGCGTCTTTCCCTGAAGCCCACCAGCACGCGGTTTTTCTTGGCGACGTATTTGACACCCATGCGCGCTTTGCGGCGATACCCCCAATGCGGTCCTTCCAGCGGCTCCCACAACTGCGGAATTTCCACTTTGCCGATGCGCTTGAATTGCTCGATCAGCAAATCCTGCTTGATGCGGATCTGGGCGTTTGAATCGACATGCTGAAAGCTGCAGCCGCCGCAGACGCCGTAATGCGCGCACGCCGCCTCAACGCGGTCGACGGCACGGCTCAGCAGGCTGACCACCTTGCCTTCCGCGTAATCCCGGCGAATTTCAGTATAGACGAACTCGACCTCCTCGCCCGGCAATGATTCGTCTATAAAGACGACCTTGCCGTCCACATGCGCGACGCCGCGCCCATCATGCGCCAGCGATTCTATGGTGACTCTGACCGGCATTTCCGGCAGCTGCTTTTTTCTCGATCTGTTACGTGACATGCTTACTTCTGCTTCCAACTTCCGTTAGATGATTGATACCACCAGCCGCGCTGAGCGTTATTGATCCAGCGGGTGGCAAAGGTTGATTTGATTTGGGCGACCCATTCGGGATGACCGTTGGCTTTGGCAATGGCCTGGTAAAGATGCTCGCGGTCGGCATTTTCGGCCGCCACCAGTTTGTTGACTTTGTTTCTGTCCTGCAGAGGCACGCTGCCGGCATCTCTGACCGTCAACAACCCGTCCGTCTGTATGCCGATATAACCGGCGTCATAAAAGCGCTTCAACGCTGGGAAACGGCTCTGCATAACTGAGCGCGCCTGTCTGATTTCCGGGCTGTCAATGGCTAAATCAGCCTCCTCGGCCTGCGCCGGCGAAACCAGGACATTGATGGCGCTATCTAGCGACCGGAAAACGGCAACCTGCCAATCGGGACGGCTGGACCTAGGCTCGGTCTTTTCCGGTATTTCCTCCTTCTGGATGCCTTTGATGATTTCATCGGCAGCCTTTTCCGCGGCTGCGGCAGGAAAATAAATATTGATCGTCACACACGCGGTCAACAACAATGTGCCGAATACGGCTACTTTTCTCATGATTTGCTCCAAATTATTCGATACGTACTTCATCGGTAGTTGAAATACGCGCCAACCGATCCATCAATACGTTCCAGTTAACCCGCGGATTATAGCCGATTACGTCGATTCGCGGCAGACCGCCGCCTTTAATAAGGTAATAACCCTGCTGCGCCGCCTCCACGCCCATCATCTGGCAGACGCCTTCGTGCAGGTAACAGCCCACGCCGATCTTGTCGTACATAAAGGTTTCAAAAAAACGCAGGAAGCTTCTGGACAGTATATCGGCCGCGCCTCCGCCGCCGATGCTGGCGATATTCCTGACCGCTTTCTGGCTGATCCGGTGCTTGGAATCATCGTCATCGGGCGTCCCCAGCCAAGCGTAAAAACTGACCGGCTTCCAGTTTTCCATGTACAACTGCTGAACATAGCCCGATAATCGCCCGGTAATGCCGCCGAACTCAAACCGCCGCGTCAATTGATCCAGATCCAGGTTATTGATTTCCAGTTCGGCATGAAACCTTGGAAAATCGGTAAACAATCCCGACGATGCCAGATTCGTGACCTTGATTTCCCCGTCAAAAGCCTTGATGTTCAGCTCGCCTCCGAGGCTCAGCGTTTTGTCACGGTAATCGACACCTGGGATGTGGCCGCTGATCGTTCCGGACAACGGCGTCCAGTCCAGCTCGTTCGATAATTGCTCCAGCGACACCTTATCGACATTGCCTTCAAAGTAAACTTCAGGCTCCCCTTGCGGCCTGGTCTGCCATTTGAACGCATTGACGGCGATAATGCCGTCCAAAAAAGGCAGGTTAGTCTTCTCGAGCAGTTCAATAGTTCCCGCCTTGGCCAGAAATGAAAACCGGGCTGGACCGACAGGCAAAGCCCGTATCTGCAATCGTTGCCAGACCCATTCGGATTTTTTGTGAAAGGCTTCGTCGCTGGACCAGTTGAAGATGCCATCGCCGCCCTGCATCGCCAGGCGTCCCGATTCGTCATCCACATCCAGATCGCTGAAACCGGCCGTCAAATGGGTCAACGCATTCTGTGCGATGGAAAAGTCGGCTCTCAGCCGCCCTGCCAGCGATACGCCTTCTAATACCGTCCCTTCAAACAGGGACTTTAGATAGGCAGCCGACAGTCCGGCCAGATCCTCGCTGGTCAGTGTCATATCGGCTTTTTCGATTCTTACTTTATCGTCATACCGAACAACCGCGCTCCCCTTTAATGCCGCCGCGCCCGGATGATGATAACTGATCGATTTGACCTCAGCCTGCTGGGTTTTATCGCTCCATTCGCCCTGTGCATCCAGTGCAATTATTTGCGCCCCTATCGTCAGATAGAGCGGTTCGGCATAAAGAGCACCGCCGCTAGCTTCAGCATGCTGTTGCCATTGCCATCCGTTATCGTCGCGAAACGCCTCCAGTCTGGCCGTCAGATTCAGTTTTTCGGCGGCGAAGCGTGCATCCGTGCTCTGCCCCGAAAAATCTTTCAGATTGACCGCCGCATCAATAGTATGGACGACGTCATTCGAACCCGACGCGTCAATTGAAAAACTGATGCGGCCGTCTTTGAATTCAGCCGACGGCAGTTTGATCAATGCCTGCATCAGTTCGGCATCAACCCTGCGGGCGCGGATTTTCAGCCGCCATTGATGGCCTATCTCTTCGCCTTCCACAGCAAATCGCCCTCCGGCCCAGTACAGATTGGCGAGCGAAAAGGCGCTGCGGTTTTCCGCAACCTGAAAGGAAAAATCGGCTGCCGGCGACTGCCAGCGTTGCGAGCGGATTTCGGCCTGCCCCTTAGCGCAGACCATGGCCTTGTTACCCCAGGTAAAAGCGGCGCAGTGGATATTAGCCAGATTCAAATCGTTAAAAGGCTCGGGCAGGACCAGCCTGTCGATGGTCAAGACTAATCGCTGCGGACTTTTAGCCAGTTCCGTCAAGGCGATATGCACCCCCTGCAACTGCCAGCCATTCGCTTCAATGGTTTTGATATTGGCCGAGGCGGCATCTAAAGCATTGGCTGGCGATGCGATTAAAAAACAGGCAATCGCCAGAAAGAGCCTCATCTTTAGCAAAGCAAAAAAGGGCGCTCCTCAATCAGCCCGGAAAAACGCCGGTCGACAAGTAGCGATCGCCCCGATCGCAGATAATGACCACAATCACGGCATTTTCGACTTCGGCCGATAACCGCAATGCCGCCGAGACGGCGCCTCCCGATGAAATGCCGGCAAAAATGCCCTCCTCGGCCGCCAGCGCGCGCGTGGTATTTTCAGCCGAAGTCTGATCGACATCGATAATGCGGTCAACGCGCTCAGCCTGGTAAATTTTTGGCAGGTATTCCTTGGGCCAGCGCCGGATGCCGGGAATTTTGGACTCGCCTTCCGGCTGCACGCCGATAATCTGGATAGCTGGATTCTGCTCTTTCAGGTACTTGGCCGTGCCCATGATCGTACCGGTCGTACCCATGGAACTGACGAAATGCGTGATTTTGCCCTGCGTGTCGCGCCAGATTTCAGGGCCGGTGCCTTCATAATGCGCGCGCGGATTGTCGGGATTGGAAAACTGGTCGAGAATCTTGCCCTTGCCGGCCGCCTCCATTTCCCGCGCCAGATCGATCGCGGCCTCCATGCTGCCGGCCGCCGGCGTCAGAATGATCTCGGCGCCGTAGGCTTTCATCGATGCCCGGCGTTCCTCGCTCATATTGTCGGGCATGATCAAGGTCATTTTGTAGCCCTTGATGGCGGCGGCCATAGCCAGGGCGATGCCGGTGTTGCCGCTGGTCGCTTCGATCAACCGGTCGCCGGGCTTGATTTCGCCCCTAGCTTCGGCATGCTTGATCATGCTGAGCGCCGGCCGGTCTTTCACTGATCCGGCAGGATTGTTGCCTTCCAGCTTGACTAGAATGGTATTGCCGGTGGCGCCGGGCAATCGCTGGAGTCTGACTAACGGCGTATTGCCGACAAAGGATTCAATGGTTGGAAAAGTCATGGTTGATATTGTTGGGGTAACAAAGGATGAGCCAATTATCCCATAAAAAAGGGCGACACAGATTCCGTTTTTATTTGCCGATTCCCTACAAAAACTGATAGATTTCCCGCCTGTTTCAACCATTCATCACTTAAAACCTATGAATACCGATGATATCGCCCGCGTAAAATCCTACCTGCTCGGCTTGCAGGACCATATCTGCACGGCCCTGGAAGGCCAGGAGCCCGAAGCCCGGTTTATTGAAGACAATTGGGAACGGCCGGAGGGAGGCGGCGGCAGAACACGCGTGCTCGCGGACGGGCAGGTATTCGAACAGGGCGGCGTCAACTTTTCTCATGTATCGGGCATCAACCTGCCGCCGTCGGCCACGGCAAAGCGCCCTGAATTGGCCGATCGCGAGTTTCAGGCCATGGGCGTGTCGCTGGTCATCCACCCCAAAAATCCGTATGTACCCACCTCGCATGCCAATGTGCGCTTCTTTATTGCCGAAAAACAGGGCGAGCCGACGATCTGGTGGTTCGGGGGCGGCTTTGACTTGACGCCGTTTTATCCGTTCCACGAAGATGTCATGCACTGGCATCAGACGGCGCGCGCCGCCTGCCAGCCTTTCGGCGATCAGGTCTATCCTGCTTACAAAAAATGGTGCGACGAGTATTTTTTCCTCAAACACCGCAATGAAACGCGCGGCGTTGGCGGGCTGTTTTTCGACGACTTGAACGAGTGGGGGTTTGAACGTAGCTTTGCTTTCATGCAAAGCGTCGGCAACCATTATACCGAGGCCTATCTGCCCATCGTGCAGAAACGCAAGGACACGCCTTTCGGCGAGCGGGAACGCGATTTCCAGCTTTACCGCCGGGGTCGCTATGTCGAATTCAACCTGGTCTATGACAGGGGCACACTGTTCGGCCTGCAATCGGGCGGACGGACTGAATCGATTCTGATGTCCATGCCGCCTATCGCCCACTGGCGCTACAACTGGCAGCCGGAACCCGGCAGTGACGAGGCGCGGCTTTATGAGCAGTACCTGAAGCCGCAGGATTGGCTGGCCGGCAACTGAACTTAAAGAATTGAACGCGGGAAGAACAGAGCCTTCCCGCGCGCTGATCAGCAGGTTTTCAAAACCTGCTTTTCTCGCTGAGCTTATTGCAGCGCGGAAAATGTATAAGTGTAATCATTGTCCTTCATGGGCATGTGGCAGGCAAAGCACTCCTTGGCCTTGGCTTCCTCATGCATGACCAGCTTGTTGCCGTCCCAGTGCGCAAATCCCCAACCGCCGGTAGCAGCATATTTCTTGCTGTCCTTGATCATGGCTTCGGCTGCGGCAAATTCGCCGGGCACGATGGCTTGCGGCCAGTTAGGATGCGTGCGTTCTTTCCATACTACTTTGGCTAAAACCGTACCGTCCGGCCAGGGTTTGGTCTGCCCTTTGCCCGCGGCTTCTATCGCTTTATCATTGCCTAAAATAGCGCGCAGGGTTTGTTTATCGGTCCGATGGGAAACCGACAGCAATCGCCAGTCTTTATATTCGCCGTGCACCGGCTTGGCGGCCGCCGGCGCTGTTTTGGTTTCCGCCGTTGTGGTCGCCGATAGCGCCAACAGCACCACGGCAAGAGAGAATCTCAATTTAAGATTCTGCATTTTTTTCATATCAACTCTCCATTTCGGGATCTTTATAAATTGCGGCTTTGCTGTTGCTCTTCTTGAATTTGGATCACAAGAACGTCTCCAGCACAAACTCAACCGCAAATTTATATCAGAAAACTCCCGGCTTACCTACCGTTTCATCAATTGCTTTTAAAATAGCCAGACATTCATAGCGCCAATTTTATGGACAGGCATCAGATGAACTGGGACGGGTTTAAAAATACCGCCAGCATGACGGTTATTTGAATTCAGCTGTAGGGGCAAACTCATTCGACCCGGGACAAATGCCCATGCAGTGCGAATGAATTCGCACCTGCGTGCGTAACTGTTCAGGCGACAAGCAGGATAAAAACAGTCCTTGCTAAGCATCAGTCAATAACATAAAAAACGGAGCCCGAAGGCTCCGTTTTTTACTAATCTTCCGCTGCGACGGTAATTTTTTTCGGCTGGATCGCTTCACGCTTTGGAATTACGATTTCAAGCACCCCATGCCTTGATCTGGCGCTAATGCCTTCGGCGTTAGCCGTATCAGGCAAACTGAACCGTCGATAAAAAGAGCCATAGGTCCGTTCCACTCGCTTATAATTTTCACGTTGGGTCTTGGCTTCGGTTTTCTTCTCGCCTTTAATAGTCAATACGCCCTCTTCCATGCTCAGATCGATATCTTCCGGTTTTACGCCAGGCAGGTCGGCCAGCAGCACATATCTATCGCTTTCCTCTTTGATATCGACCGCAGGCGCCCACTCAGCCGTGGCGATTGAACCCTCGCCGCCGGCAGTTCCTTCATACGCCCGTTCCAGCTCTTTTTGCAATTGATTCAGTAAACTCCAAGGTTCATAACGAGTAATAGCCATAATCATCTCCAAATAGATTCAAATTATCAACAACACGTCGAAAACCGTTTCAATTCGGCATTCGCTGATAATATGAGGCGACTTGGCAATTTTTCAAGCCGTATGGACGCTGAATTTTTTAAGCCTGCATACAACGCCGCAAAACAACACGCAGGGTTCCGGATGAACATTAATCCATGTCGAATGATGAACTTTGGATGTTTTTGTGAATAAGATGAGAGTCCGTGAGCCAGCTAAAACGTACAAAAGTGCGGCATGAGCGGAAGCTGCACTGCACAGCTCAATCCTCTACATATCCAACAGACTAATGTCGTGCGTGTCAACACATTCGGCAAACGTTGCGGCTGCTTGGCGCGCACAACGTTATTCAGCCACGGCAAATCGATTAACAGCACCTCATTTATATAAAAACAGCAAACTGGATAAGGCCTGATTTTGCGTTGAAGCCGACACTTTTCCTTCTACCGCCAAATGCGTTAGAAAAGCTTTCACTTTCGATTGCTCCCTCTTTATGAGAATAGCGTTTACCGTGACAAAACGGCAGGAAAGCCGTTTTGCACAGCCGCAAGACTGCCCGCTAGGGTGGCGTATAGGGATATACGTCATGAAATAGAATAAAACGCTTAATCCACTGCACATATTGCTTTTCGGTACGAATGCTATGGCGCTTAATACGGATACGCTCGCAGACTTAATCAAGAAGTTTTGGCGGTGCTTTTTCAGTTTGGATAAATTAAGGTTGATATCAATATAGTGACGACTATAAAATCATGCCTAACGGATTGCGAGAGTGGCGTTATACACCTGCGATTTCAATTTTATATACACCTGAGAAAGTGGCTACTTATAGCTAGCGTCATTACGCATCAAAAGGAGATTGTGAATGTATCAATGCAGTTTTGAATTTGAACCGCCCCGGTTTTCTCGGAGGCTCCAACTTATGAGAAAATGGGGCTATGAC
>NZ_JADMKV010000090.1 GCF_015476545.1 Methylobacter sp. BlB1
TTACGACAAAATCGCTTGGTAGTTAAAGTACGACAAAGTCCCTTGGTGTTAACAAACTTAATGTGTAAAAATCTGAATCTGATCTGACATAAACGAAATCAAATTCAAACTTATGCTAGCAATATTTAAAAAAATGAATAGCCGCTATGTGCCACTTTGCGACATTCGAGGATTTCAATATATGGCCGCAGTAAAACCTAAAGCAGTCTCTCAACGCTTTGTTTACCAGAAAATGCGAGCGCCGCGAGTAATTTGTTAGGGTGTTGTTCATGTACGCCCAGGACACAGCGGTATTTTGGAATATTTTTTGCCTTGATATAGCCACATAGCCCACTGGCGAATTGCACCACCATTCCTTGCTTTGGACGCGTCAGTCCAGGCTAATTCATGTTTGTCAGCGATAAACTCACCGATTTCTTTCCCTGTCAATTGATCGTCGGACTCGAGTAATTTCACGACCTGTAAAAGAATCTCTTCGGCATTTGCGCTTATCCAAAGAGCTTCTCTATTTTCAGAAAATTTACGAAGTTTATCTTCTGCTACGAAGTACTTATCATCCTTCAAATAAATAAGCTCAAAGCGCTTTAAAATTGCGAGAGCATTTCGATAACCTTTTGGCTTATTCTCACCTTTACCTATGCTCTCTTGCCCGACAAGCCAATCTAGTGTTTCTAATGCTAGCGCGGGAGAGGCAGGCGCTGTAAATACATTGCTTTTTCGGAGCTTTACATTTTCGGTGATAACTCCACCTTGGTCCCTATAAATCCAACCATTTCCAGATGATTCAATAAATCCACACAACTCCAACCATCTACAAAGTCGAATTGTATATGCATGCCATGTTTTCTCGGCATATTTATTACCAGGATAAAGCTGTTTTAAAATATCTATTAGACTGTGAACAGTTATGGCTACGTGTGATGAAGTATCCTTAATCGAATATGTGAATGCATGCTTAGAAAATTTTTCCCGTATTACTTTAAGAATATCTATTTCATTACATGTGACAACGTCATCATTTAATGAATAAAGACCGCTTTCCCTAGTAGCCAAACCAAACATAATCATATCCGTGCCAACATTCTGAATAGTGCCCTCAGAGAGCTGCGTCCTTAAAACCAGTTCCTGCACTGATAATTTGGTAGCATGCTCAAGATGCTTGACGACCTTGTAAATGGAAGAAAAATCCGTAGAGGGGAGATATCTTAATGGGATTACAGGAACAGAACCCGTTAATACGTACTCCCGGAAAATATCCCAATAGACATTTAATCTATCGCCACTGCGTATGACTAATCGTCTATCAATTAAAGATTTTAGTGTTTCCGGTCCGGATAATTCTATAACCTCAAACCAGTCCACTGGTGCTCGCTGCGCCACCAACCTAAGGCAACTTGATTCAGCAGCGCTCAGAGACTCCATGTCTTCTTTAAATAAGCTTGCCACGTCAAGCTTATTTTCCAACAAATCATCTTGGTTGACGCCGCTATCTATCTTTTCATACAAATGAATACATAGCTTTTTTAGCAGCCACGGGTAGCCTTGGCTACTCGCAACTAGGTTATGACGTAGATCGTGATGCAGTTTTTGGTCAATTTCTTTTTCGAAAATATTAATAATGGCATTTGATTCATGGTCAGAAAATGGAGCTAACTTCCTTGTGATCCTATAGTCGGATAACTGGTGCCAGAAGAAGTACGCTGGATGTTCACTGTGCGTGGTACTGTCTGTTTTCCACGCAAAGCCTAAGCAAAGGTTTAGCTTTATTGCCGCCGCATTTAAAAGCAACGACTTAGCTCTTTCGAAAACTTCGTACAGTTCTGGCTTTGAGTACAATTCTTCAAATTGATCAAAAACTAATGCAATTAACTGATTTTTAGCTTCAAGCGATTCTAAATAGGTCTTGATGGTTTCCGAATTTAGTGGACTTCCGACATCTGAAAGAATTAGTTCGATATCCTGCTTCCCAAAGCCGTCTTTTTGAGCATTTCTCAGAGCCTGCAATAGTGAAGAGTAAATGTACTCAGGGCCCGCAGCTGCTCGTATATCGACTGGGAACACATAGTATTTATTCTTGTTTTGGTAGTTTTCAGCTTTGCTTTTTATCTTTGCAATCAGTGAGCTCTTTCCCATCCCAGAATTTCCGGTTATCGCAAATATTCTGGTATTTGTGTTCTTCTCTTTAACCTTCTTGAAGAAATCAAATATATAGTTTATCTCCTTAAGTCGCCCAACGAAATCCTCGGGCCTCGCAGGCCGATAATCACTCCAAGCATCACCAGTTTGAACCTGGACAACACTAACGGTTTTATTAGAATCTATCTCCGTTATTTTTGTTTTATGACTTCTAGGTAGTTTGAAATTTAGATTATTTAAAGAGGTGTCAGTATCTGCCAGTTTACTTAATAAGTCAGCATCTTCAACTAGCTCATTATTATTGGCATAGTAACAAATAACTCCTGAAGGAATACCACCTGTCAAAGTCGCAGCTGCCCAAAAGGTTCCATAGATTGTTATTAATAAAACCCACTCACCAATCAAGTTTTCACTACCCATGTATCCAGCCGCAAGATCTTCAGGCTGTTTTTTTATAACACCAGAACTGACAAGAGATTCGATAACTTTATCTGGTTCGTAAAAGCTTAGTTTGATTGCTTGGTCCTTCGGTTTATCTTTCCATTCTTTGGCGAAGCCTTTAGCTTCCTTGCCGAACTCTCCTGTACTGATTAGCCAGGCCTCAGAATAATCTTTAAAAACAAGAGTCCCTGCCAGATTTTTTAATATATTTGCGTCGATATTTTTATCGCGATAGGCTTTGCATTCAACGTATATTTCTTTTCTGCTGATTTTGTGCCTACATAACAAGTCAAGCTCCACTGCGGTAAATCTTATCTCCTTTAGGACCTCATATGATTGTGCCGAAAGCAATTTTTCAGCTAGTGACTCAAGGAGGTCACCTCTTTCTTTTGTAGAGGATGACTTGTTTAAAGCAACTTCAATTTTCATTAAATCTATCCATATCTAATTGTGAAAATCGACGAAAGTGATGTTGATAAATACGACATTCCGCCAAAAACTAGGAAACGACTATATGTTCCATGATAACCAGAATCTAGGCAATAAAGTCAGGAACTTTAGCGGGTTTCTTACAAGCTATCTTGTATTAGTCTGTAATACGAAACATAGCAGCCAATCACATCCACATACAATCAGGCGGCTTAGGGTCGAGATTTGCCCGTTCAAAATCGGTAGCAACCACAATTTATCTGGCCGCTACCTTTTTAAGCTCTAAATTTCTGTCTGCTCTGAAATCTCCAGGGCGTCGTCAACTTTGATGCCGAAATACCTGACTGTGCTTTCGAGTTTAGTATGACCCCGTTATTCTTAGGCAATTCTGGGCCTATTCGGCCAATTCAAGGCGGCTATTGCATTAACAGCAGGCGTTATAGGTTTCGGTGAACCACGCCCCTAACTACGCCTGTTTTATGTCGGGATTAGCCGCCACCCACTGCATGAAGATCTGATAGCCCAGTGTCAGCAAGGTCGCTCCAACGAACATGCCTAGAATACCGCTGGTTGCCATTCCACCCAGAGCACCCAGCAGTATCACGGGCATTGGAGCATCGACTCCGCGACCCAGCATCAGCGGTTTCAGGATGTTGTCAGACAAGCCGCCGATGAACAGTAGAATCGTATAGCTGATAGCTGCCACGGTAGTATAGTCCCCACTGGACCAGATATAGCCAATTACTGGTAAGGTAACAATGATGGCCGGAACCTGCGCGATGCCCAGAACCAGCGCAATCAGGGACAACCCTCCTGCCAAAGGAACACCGGCGATGATCAATAATAGTCCAATAATAATGGCCTGGATCGAAGCGACCCCGAGGATCCCTAGGGCGACTGCGCGAATGGTGGATGTAGAGAGTGTTATAAGTTCTCCGCCTCGCGCGGTGCCGACAATGCGATCGAAAATAGCTCGCATATTCTGGGCGCCGGCCTCACCGAAGGCCATCATGATTCCAGCGATGATGAAGGAGAACAGGAACATAGCGAGACTACCTCCTATGCTGGCAACCATTGCCAAGGCCTTTTTCGACAGCTCACCGATTTTCGGTTGCATGCTCTGCACAAAAGACGGCAGATCAGCATGGACTTTTGACCAAACACCGTACACCTTCTTGCCAACAACCGGCCACTCCGCCACCGCCTGAGATGGCGAGGGAATCTGCAAAGTGTTATCCCTGATGCCATTGATCAAATGATCAACGGAATCGCCTAGCGAGTTGACCAGCACGGTAGTGGGCACCACGATCAGCAATATGCCTGCCAACACTATCACCGTAGCCGCACGTCCCTGCTTAGCTCCCATCTTGTTTGCCAGCTTTTGATGGGGCGGATATAGGGTTACCGCCAAAATCAGAGCCCACACCATCAGGGAAAGAAAGGGGGAAAAAATCTCGTAGCACAGTATGACCATGGCGAGAATTAATCCGGCTCGGATGAAAACATCCATCAGCCGGTCGGACAAGCGCTTTTCTAGGTCGGCATCAAAGTTGGACGGCACATTCATGTTTTCATTCCTTTATCTGGTACTGTCAAGTTGTCGGCAAAGTAGAGCAAGGGCTCTTACGATGGACACGCTTCATCGTCAATTGACGGGATAAATGCTCTCAGGCAACACTATGGGCACACGTTAGCTCCAAATGCCCGACGACGAGCGCCGCGATAGTCGGCGGCTATCTCGTAACGATGGCGAGCTCGGAAAAGGTTGCTGACGTGGACATGAACCGATAAGAACTTTTGGGGGTTCTGTTGCGTTAGCAGAGAGAGCGTCGTTTTCGGTAAGCTATTGCGCTCACCCAACACCGCGTAAATTACTCTCATAATTAATTTTAAAGGACACCGATATAAAAAAGCCGTCATCCTGATCTTTATCCGCTGGTACTTGGCTTACCCGCTGAGCTACCGAAACCTGAAGGAAATGATGGCTGAACGGGGTGTGCCAATTGATCATTTCAACATTTACCGCTGGGTCCGAAAATTCACGCCGAAGCTGGAAGCCGCATTAACCAAAATCTACCCGCTGCAGGACAGTTTTATTCATTGGCTGCCTAAAACCAGTTTGGAATAGCCAAGTTGCGATTGACGGAAATTAACGCAACAGAACCCATGTTTCTTGTCTAATCGCGGCATTATTAGCCTAGTCCAGTTATATTTTATTCATTTCGTTCAAGATCAAAACCAAGTGGACTGTCTGTCTGCTTGATCGTTTGCCGACGAGTCTGTGTATTTTTTATCTTCAGATAATGTCGTCGCCAGTGTTGCGTATCGTTTTGAGCACTTTTTCCTAGCTGATGCGAGGGCTGTGGCGAGGCCACTATCTCAGGCTGTAACAGCTTGCTATTCAACTCAAAATCCATTTTGATACGATGTGCAACCAATTCAGCTGCTTTTTGGTTTTTGAAGGGGCCTGCGATCACCTGATAAGAGCCGTCTTTTTCAACTTTTCGCGCCGGGATTGGCGGACCTTGATGATTGAGCATCGCCGCCAGTTGCTGCGCCTCCCCCTCGCTGTCGAAGTCGGCGACTAAAATCGCCCAGTCGCTGCCGGTCAATTTTGGGACCTTCGGTGCCCCGTAGAAATGCTTGGGATGCTCCAATTCCGGCGCGTTCGCGGCGAGCTCCGGTAAATCCGGGCTGGCCGTCAGTATCGGAGCGGGAATGCCGTCGGCGCTTTGCAGGATGCGGTCGACTTTTTCCCAATCGATCGCTACGTTTCGCTTGGCGCTGATTTGCTTCAGATCATTGATCAATTTCTTTTTCAGCTTGGACTTTTGCTTGGCCCATTTCTCAAGCGGCTCATGGGCTTCCAGGTATAGCATGTCCCCTTTCCATGCCGTCATATAAGGCTGATGTATGATCCGCACCGGCATCCCGACCGGCTTTTTTTTGAACAGCACTTCGATGTCTTCGGGGTAAAGACGCACACAACCGTGGCTGACTTGCATGCCGACGCCATAAGGCTTGTTGGTGCCATGGATCAGGTAGCGTTTAAAACCTAACTGTAGCGCATGTTTGCCGAGGGGGTTGTCGGGACCAGAGGGCACTGCTTGGGGCAGCGGATCGCCTTTTGCCGCGTGTTCCCGGCGAATGGACTCCGGGACCATCCATGTCGGGTTGGCGGTTTTTGCGATGATAGTGGTTTGCCCTAATGGGGTATTCCAGTTTTGACGGCCAATACCGATTGGATAGGTAAACAAGGTGTCCGATTGTTTCGGAGGGTAATAAAACATCCGCATGCTCGCCAGATTGAGCACGATGCCTTTACGCGGCGCATCGGGCAGGATGAACTGCAACGGCAGCAGCACACGTGCGCCTGCTTTAGGTGTCCAAGGGAGGATAGTGGGGTTGGCAATGGTGATCTCGTTATAGCCCAAGCCGAAATGCCGGGCAATGTCGGGCAAGGTGTCACCATCGCGCGCATTGATCATGGCAAGACTGCCAACGATGTTGTGGTCTTTGCCGAGAGCGAATTTGCGGGTGGCGATGTCGGCAAGTTTCGGCTGGCGGTCGGAAAGTTTCGGTTGGCGCTCGTCTGCCGCGTCCGGCAAGGAGATTATGGGAGGCGGTGAAAAGTCTATATAAGCGGGCTCAAGCTGGCATCCGCCGAGCAAGCCGGCGGCCAGCAGCACGAAAGGCAAGACTATTCCCGTATGTGACAGGCCGACCGATGTTTTTTCCAATGTCTTCACTTCGCCGCGGTTGCTTTTCAAGATGAAGTCAGCATGGAGCAATACAGAAGTAATAACACCATTCTGTAACGCCCCGCAGGTTATTCGTTATTGAGGCATCAAAGGAAGTGTAGAACCAATTTTCACGTCACTAGTAGCTTGCAAAATGTTTTCTATTTGCACAAAACGTGCAGCAACGGTTTTTGATGTGGCTTTTGCGATTTTGCCATAATATTTTTCAAGCAGTGCCGTGCGTTTTTTGCGGAAATCAAACATTCGTTTGACCAGTTTGTCTGCTTCTGCACCCTTAATGTTGTCAATCTTAGCCGCATAATCTTTGATGACTGCCAGACGCTTGTCATTTAACTGTTTCAATTCAGTGTCATAACGATCGTATTGACCCAGAAACTTTTCTTCTTGTTCTGGGGGCAGTTTCATCGCTTTCTTGATGAAGTCCAATTTCTCCATACGCAGACTGAAACGGAACATATCGAGTGCCTTTCCTTCATCAGCCGCAACTGCGGTTTCGGCTGCTTCTTTCACAGCTTTGTCGTGACCTTCGACGGGGGTAGTTGTTTCTGCTTGTGTAATATTTATCGCAGGAAGACTAACGGCGGCAATAGCGCAAATAAAGGCTAGGTATTTATATTTCATTGGCTACTCCTAAATTTTAATAGTAAATTGAGGATATGTTTATTCAGCGTTGAATATTTGCCAGTAAATCACATCGAATGTGACCGCGTAAATTAACCTGAGTTCGTATATGGGCTCCTCCCGTTTTGACAGATTAGTGTTTTAGTTGGATAGTTACACCCAGGGGAAGAGAAAACTTTAAATCCTGTTGACTGCCGGTCAATACGATTATTACGCCACGATCATTCTTTAACACAATAGCCTCTGCGCCCCTTCCAACTTTAACGCTGGCTTTTACGCCGTGATAAATACCATTAAAGTCATTCACACTCTTGAGGTTATAGACGGCTCCGTCAACTGCAAGGCTTGATACACCGGCATCAGCGATACTAAGCCCTTTTATATCGTATTCGTAATCCCGTCCTTGAAAACTTAGGGTACCAGTCCCCGCAGCAACAGGCCCTGCGGACATATGAACAACACCGTCCATTTTCCTGCCGGCAACCGTTGGTTCGCGGTTGCCTTCCACGATGACATGCTGGGGGAAAACCAGCACCGGAAGTAACGAGCTGGTCAATGTAATAATTGCATCGGCAACCGTATCCATCGTCTGGGCTCGCACCTCAACCAGATTTTCTTTCCTGATGATCTCCACTGGCTGAGTCGTCCAAACCGGAATCATTCCATAGAAAAGATACCAATTCTTGTACTCCTTTTTAAACTCGGCCGGTTCTTCTCGGGACAAAATGCGCACCTCGCGGCCTGGAGGCGCGTCCAGTTTCGTCTGGAAACAACCTGATAGAAGCGCCAAGCTGAGAATCAATTGGATGAAGCGAAATAGATGCATAGTCTTATATCACATTCCCATCGTTTCATTATTTCCCAACGGTATCGCCTTGTGGCTCAACCTGTTGAGCATTACCTTCCGGTCCTGGATTGCCTTCGACGATCAGTGTCCGCCGGATGAAGCCGAACGGACTTGTGAAGGTACTGATGATGCCGTCGGCCACGGTGTTGAGCATAAGGATGCGGGCCTCATTGAGATGTTTGTCATGGATAATCGTTGCCGCGTGCGTTTCTGGCTCAGAAAAGGGCTCGTTCCCCCAGTACTTGAACCAGACAACCTGCTCCACTTTCACTTGTGCAGGCTTTTTCTCCGCCATTAAATTGATGTTGCTCCCGCGAGGGGCATCGAGATAAATTTCGCCACAGCCAGCCTGGACAACTGCCATCATGGCGAGCAGGAATAGGCGTTTCATGCATGACCTGATATCTCTATGGCTTCTTTCCTCATTGAACAGCTTGTCGGTCGAAGAAGCCGAAGGCTGAGATTGGGGGTTGCCCTCTTTCCTGGCCTCGTTCATGTGCTGCCATTTATCCAGCATATAGTTAAAGCTCACGCGACGAATATCGATACATTGCCACAACATCGCGGCTTGCTTGCTGTTAACTCTTAATCTAGCTCTATGTCCTTTTAATCTTGTCATTTGTTTAGAGAACTCCATTAAGATCGCCGCTATTTTTTTGTGGAAACAGTGGACACCACGTAGCGCTTGTTGAGTCTAGTAATAAAAATACGCCGCTTTTACTGAAGATCCTTTCTTCTTCTAGAAGTTCAATGTGAACTTCGTTAGTGCCCAATCAGCTCAAAAGCTACGGCGCGGCCAAGAAGCAGATTCTCAAGAGTATCGAGCACCAGCAAAGTCGGTATTTAGATAACCGGGTCGAGAACTCATATCAGCCAGCACGGCAATGTAAGCGACAGATGCAGCGGTTCAATTCGCCAGGCTCAACATTTCCTCTCCGCGGCCGACTATCGAGTCCATCGCACCCAAGCCTTCGAGGTGTGGGCCGAGGTTACCGGTAATCGCACAGCGGCATGTGGAAAGCTATATCCCGATCTCGGGCTTTCGATGACTGCCTGAAGTTAACATAACAATGCCCCGGAAAGCTGTTACCCGGATTTGAACTGAGCCCAGGAGGAAACTGTCTACCAAACCGTGAGCCACCCGGAAGCCAACCGCCGGACCGTGATAATGGCAAGCGATATCGCGCCCGCCTTGACAACCTCACGTTTTCGGTAATCTAAAACCCCTATGACTATCCGAAAGCCCTATGACTATCCCCACCGATCCCCACTTACTCTATCAAGACTGGCTCCTGACTGAAACCCAATTCATTCCTGACCAGCTTAACTACAAGGAAACCGTCTTCACCATCGGCAACGGTTACCTGGGCACGCGCGGCAGTCTGGAAGAAGGTTATCCCGGTTCCAACTCCGCCACCTTGATTAATGGCGTTTACGATGATGTCCCCATTTTCTTTACGGAACTCGCCAACTGTCCTAACTGGCTGCCTTTGACGATTGCTGTAGAAGGCGAAGAATTTCGCCTCGACCGGGGAGAACTTGTCAGCTACCAGCGCCAGCTCGATCTCAAGCAGGGACTTCTCAGCCGCAAGCTTCGCTGGCGCAGCCCCAAGGGCAAAACCCTCGACATCGCTTGTGAACGATTCGCCAGCCAGGCGGACCAGCACGTACTGGCCTTGCGCTGTCAAATTACCCCCGTCGATTGCGAGGGGGATTTCAAAGTGTATGCAGGCATTGACGGTACCCCGGAAAATGACGGTTTCAACCACTGGGTGATCCTCGACCAAGGTCATGATGCAGGAGGCGATGGCAGTCCCAGCGCCTGGCTGCAAGTCCGCACCCGCAAATCTCGCATTGAACTGGGGATGGCTGCCAAATTGACCCTGGCTGGGGCAGAAGGAAAGATACAGGATGTCAGCGTTGCGGAAGCACCCACCCTAGCGGCCGCCTTTCACGCTGCCGCCGGCCAGACCGTCACCCTAGAGAAGACCATCACCGTCTTGACCTCCCGGGAAGTTCCCAATCCTCTGGCAACAGCCAGGGAGAAATTAGCCGCTCTTCCCCCTTATGCCGAACTGCTGGCGGCGCAAGAACGGGCTTGGGCAGAGATCTGGCAGAAAAGCGACATTGAAATTGAAGGCAACAGCCAGTCTCAACTGTTGCTGCGCTACAATCTCTTTCAACTCTTAATTGCTGCTCCCCGCCACGACGATCGCGTGAGCATTCCCGCCAAAACCCTCTCCGGCTTGGGCTATCGCGGCCATATCTTTTGGGATACGGACTTTTTCACCTTCCCCTTCTTCATCCACACCCAGCCGGAAATTGCCCGCAACCTGCTCAGCTACCGCTACCACACCCTGGAAGGGGCGCGGCGCAAGGCCGCCCACTATGGCTATCGGGGAGCCATGTATGCCTGGGAAAGTGCCGCCACTGGCGATGATGTAACTCCCCGCTGGGGCATTGCCGAACATCCTTATGGCGAAGACGTTTCCATCAGGTGCAGCACCCGGGAAATCCACATCAGTTCCGTCGTGGCGCACGCGATTTGGTGGTACTGGTACAGCACCGAGGATGACGCGTGGATGCGGGACTGCGGCGCGGAGATCGTCCTCGATACCGCCCTCTTCTGGAGCAGCCGGGTCGAGTATGATGTCAAGCGCGAATGCTGGTCAATTCTGGGAGTCATCGGTCCAGACGAATATCACGACGATGTCAACAACAGTGCCTTTACCAACCGACTGGTGCAGTGGCATTTAGAGAAGGCGCTGCAAATCTACGACTGGCTCGGGCAGACCTTCCCAGAGAAGGCAGTACAGCTGACAGAGAAGTTGCAATTAACCGCCAAGCGCCGCCGTCGCTGGCAAGACATTGTCGAGCACATCTGGTTTCCCTACGACCCGGAAACCGGACTGATCGAACAGTTCGATGGCTTCTTCAAATTACAAGACATCGACCTCTCCCAATACGAGCCTCGGACCTCTTCCATGCAAGCCATCCTGGGCATTGAAGGGGCGAACCAACGGCAAGTGCTAAAGCAGCCGGATGTATTGATGCTCCTCTACATAATGGGACTATCCCCGGAAACCGACTACGGCGCTGAAGTACTCAAGAAAAATTGGGACTATTACGGTCCCCGCACCGACCTGACCTACGGTTCTTCCCTCGGTCCCGCGATTCACGGACTGGTAGCAGCCGACGTCGGCGAAGAGGAAAAATCGTATCAATACGTTCGACTGGCTGCCCTCGTCGATTTGGAAGACAACCGGGGCAACGCCGCCCACGGCATTCACGCTGCCTCTTGCGGCAACATCTGGCAGGCGGTCATCTTCGGCGTCGCCGGCGTGAAATTTAGCGACAGCGGCCCTACTGCCAAGCCCCAACTGCCCCCCACTTGGAAACGCCTCAAATTCAAGCTCCACTGGCGTGGTCAATGGCACGACTTCGACCTCCAGCCGGCGGTTGGCAGGGCTAAACCGGAAATTCGCGGCTTTGTCTTCGACCTCGACGGCGTAATCACCGATACTGCCGAATACCACTACCAGGCCTGGCAGAAACTGGCAGATGAGGAAGGACTGCCTTTCGATCGCCAACAGAATGAGGCCCTGCGGGGGCTGTCGCGCCGAGCATCCCTGTTGGGGATTGTGGGCGATCGCCAATACAGCGAAGCCCAAATTCAAGAGATGATGGAACGCAAAAATCGCTACTACCTGGAGCTTATCCAGAACATCAGTCCGACCGATCTACTGCCGGGAGCGATGGCATTTATCGAAGAATTGCGGGCAGCGGGACTGAAGATTGCCCTCGGCTCGGGCAGTAAAAATGCCCGAACTATCATCGACAGTCTGGGAATCTCCAACCTCTTCGATGCTATTGCCGATGGCTATAGCGTACAGCGATCCAAACCCGCTCCCGACTTATTCCTCTATGCCTCCCAGCTACTGGGACTGAACGCAGCCCAATGCGTCGTGGTCGAAGATTCCGCCGCCGGTATTGAAGCTGCCCGGGCAGGAGGGATGTATTCCCTCGGATTGGGGCCGGCGGAAAGAGTGGGGGCGGCTGACGCGGTCTTGTCCGGCCTGGAAGGAGCCCATTGGGCACCTCTAAAAACGGCATTGACACGCTAACTTCAGGCGGGCATCGGAGAAGCCAAAAATCGGAAGAATGGTTTCTCGTCAGGCAGCAATGGGTGCACCGGCAATGTCACATTAATCCCATGGCACAGCGAAGCGGGCGGCGTTGCGGCACACTGAGGGAATGAGATACGAACCCAATGCCGTTAAGTTAAGACTTGTTCCGTTCGCCCTGCTCCTTCGACTACGCTCAGGACTAAAGGCTTTGTCGA
>NZ_JADMKV010000091.1 GCF_015476545.1 Methylobacter sp. BlB1
ACGATTCCTGGCAGCAGCAACGCTGCCATCCCAATGCGCCTGCCGGCGGAGGCGGCCCCGGCTGCTTCACCAGCGCCGATTCTTTTCAATTCAGCAGTTCTGGCTGGCGCGGTCTGCCCCATCCCGACTCGCCGGCGGCACGCTACCTGACGCCGCAGGAGATTCGCGCTCCGGCCCTCACCGAACGGGTGCAGGCTGTCGTCGAAGTCTATTGCCGGGCTCTGCGCCTGGCGCCTGCGGCGGTTTACCGGGAAACCGGCTGCCAATTGGATCAGGTTATTGACGGTTTACTGCCGGGTCTTCTGCAGATGCTGGCGGCGCTCGGCATTTGTGGCATGGCGGGAGCCAGTGCCGGCGCGGCCGTCGGCTTCTTTCTCGGCGGCGTAGGCGCCGCGCCCGGCGCGATAGTCGGCGGCGAATTAGGCCTGGAAGCCGGCACCGCGCTGCTGGCCTGGATGGGATTGGGTTTTCTTGCGGCCGCCATCGGCCAGGGCATGGGCGAGTTGACAGGCGTTCTCAGGCGCGCCGTCCTGTGCCTGGTATGCGCCTGAACATCATTTCCCGCCCTTCGAAACCGATAGGGCGGCTGAAGATCTGGCTCGGGCGGTGGGCATTTTATTCCGCCTGATGCTCCAGGGTCTTCTGGCGTATGTGCTCAAGAACGGCGCGGTTAGTGCCAGCCAGGCCGCGGCATCGACAGGCCAGGCCATTCTCAAGGGCGGCGCCCGCGCTGCCGCCGACGCAACATTGGCTGAAGTCTCCGCGCTGCTGCGGAAAAGCAAACTGCCGGATGGGTTTGTTATCTGGCTTGAAAGGAATTGGGACGATCTGAAACGAAATCCCAAACTGGCAAGCGACAAAACCGCCCCGAACATTTCATCTCAATCATCGTCGACAGTGACGCCGTCGGAACTGAAGGCCATGAGGGAAAGGCTGGGGCGTGAGGATGTCGCGGAAACTTCCAATAATAACAGTCAACCTGTCGCCGAAAGAGCCTCTAACGAGAAAGCGGCTTTAGGTGAACAAGTTGCTGGTGATAATATAGATCCAAACAAGAAAGGGGCAGCGCTTGGTGAATCTACAGGGAAGAATTGTCCAAATGTCCTAAACAATATCCGCATTCGTGGAGCAGCAGAAGCCCCAAGATTGGCACCATATAATTCGAATGCAGGTGGTGTTATTAGAACTCAACAGGAAGCGATTGATCTTGCTCGATCATATGGTGTTGAAATCGGTGACGATATAACAATCGGGTTTATGAAAAACTGGATTCGAACGGACGCAGATGCGGAATATTTTTATCGGTTGAGAGACTACAAACCAGATGATTGGGTTGAATGGGATGATTTTCTTCACGAAACTACTGGCAAGATTCCTGTTAGATTCAACGCCAATATCTTAAATAGTGATGAATCAATAGTAGCTCACATTGCGCATGAAATGCATGAGCTAAATGCACTGAGAAATATTTTTGCAGAGAGAGGAGCTATGCAAGCTCGAGAACTAAACAAACTAATTGCTACAAGGCGTCAAGGCGGTCTTGCTGGAAATCTTCACGAGCAAGCTTGGGACATAGCAGATCAACTTGTCTTCAAGATGAGAGGAGGTCAGTAAGATGAGCTTTTCACAGACTAAAATTGAAATAGAAGAGCTACTTGAAAATCACGCTAACGGACTTTACACCTCTGGAGAAGTTGTATCGATAGTCATAGGCTTATTTAATGAATCGAATATAGATGAACTTTGGGGGACGCTTCCCGATTGGTTGAAGAAAAATATATGCTCCCTTCTTGCTGATTTTTCTGAAATAGATGAGTTAGTTTCGTTTGGTAGGGGAGACCCCGAGCTTATCAGAAAACAGAGCTTATTCGTGAGAAATTGGCTTTCTCGTAACAGCTACATTTAGGTTATAGAAAGTCAATGGATGCGGCTTTCCATAAGTTGTTCCAGACAGCTTGAAATGGCGGTTTACTGCGCGAAACCGCCCTACTTCACTAACGGACGTTTTCAAGTAGATATTCCTTCGGAGCAAGTTTTGGGAGCTAATTATCTAGATCATCTAGAAGGCATTACGCGATTGGGTTCAAAAAACAGCCCGACTGGTTGGCAGCTTACTGATTTTACTGGTGCAGTTATTAAAATCAGATACCGTATCGATTACTAGTGGTCAAATTAAACTAACTACTATGTACCCAGAACCAAGGTAAAATTATGAGTAATATTCCCGAACCTCTGAAAAGTATTCTAAATGACTATTGTCATGTTGAATGGGCTGAAGAAATGAACGAACTACCTAATGATCTTTTAAAAGATGATTGGGCGTATGATGCTTCTCTTTTTAAATCACAACTGAGAGACGCTATTAATAATATTAATTTTTCGGTAGAAGATTATGAAAGTGTCACTGGCGAAGATTTTGACAGCGAAGAAGATTTAATTGAAAGATTGAAAGATATTTGGAATATTGCGTTTCAGGTAGAAGATCCATATAGGGTCGTATGATGGATGAATTATAATGGCCGTATGAAGCATGAATTGTAGGGTGGATTTGCTTTGGCAATCCACCAACAAACGGAGCCTTTACGCGATAAGGTATGCCAAATTCATAGGATGCTACCGACGTAAGGCCTGTCCTGAGCACTGTCGAAGGGAGACGCATCAATCGCGAGTGATGCGCTTCATCATGTTCAACACAGCATCATAGACCAAACAGCGAACGGCTCCATAGCCTCAGAATTGCTAACCTTGAAGAACCTCATCGGCCTGTAGAACATCACTCTGACCAAATTCGGCGATCAATTCCGACACAGCCGTTTCACAAGAACCGCAGCCTGCGCATGCGTCGGTCAGCTTCGATATGCTGTCCAGGTCATCGATGCCTTTATCGATTAGCTCCTTGATTTTCTCTTTGGTTGTGCCGCTGCAGTAACAAATAAAGTCTTTATCGTTTAAGTCAATATCGTTCATATCGTGTATTAATTGCATAGGATGGGGCAGGCCCATTAGTGGTGGTGCTGTAAACCCAAGCTATATTCTATCATGCGGCATGGCTCGTGTGTTCTACGAGCCACAGGTTCCAACCGATCAAGGCGTTGTAATGGGGCAGTCATAGTTGGTGTGCCCCCGCTCTCGGCCGGAAAGAACGGGCCATCGATATCAACAGACACTTAAATTGCGTTCTCAGGCTTATCCTTTTCAATAAAATAGAGCAGATAAAAAACTCCATACGATCAGATTTCCTGCACAACTGAAGAGCAGCCCGGCACCAATAAACCGGAGGGCTCACAGGTCGTGCTTCACCCTAGAGAAGAGGTCTGCCATGTATACGAAAAGAGTAAGCTTGTACTTTGCAATCATTATGATGCTTAATCCGTTTTCAGGTTTCGCATGGGCCACTGAGCCGAGCTGGCAGGGCGATCATGCTTCAGCATTCTCCTTTCTGTTCGGTAACCATATTGACAGCCACCAGCAGAGCCAATTGCTGGATAACGGCGAAATTCTTGGCTTTCTGTATATTGTCTTCACCGGCGAGGTCACGTCCGAAGGCTATCCTGTGGCGCATCATTGCAATGAGGATACGCCCTCCCGCGACTGCGTGATCGGCTGGTTCCTGCATGGCAAACCCGGACAGGCCACATTTCTCTACCATAACGCTGACCACCCCGTCTGGCTGGTAAACAGCCGCAACGATATCCCCCAGCCCGGCAGCTATGCGCATTTCCACTGGATCACGGACCAGAGCACCGATTCGCGCCCTGCCACTGATCCTCGCTGCAATGCGATGATGCCCGAGGAACTTGAGCCGGGAGCCAGCTGCCTAGGCTATTTTCTGGAACTCAAGGCCTTGAAAAGATTTGCCTTTCAGCATGGCGGCGAACGGATTCTGGTCGATCCGGGCGTCGATATTGCCACCCATATGAATATCGTCGCCAGCGTGCCGGAGGGCGGCCGCAAGCATTAAGCCTAGTTGCCGTCAGAGTGACGACCTGGATCGCTTCATCGAATTTTGCCATCTGAACCAGCGCCGCAAGAATTGATCAAACACTTTAACCTCAACACAAGGGAGAGCACCATGAAACTACTCAAGAGCGCAGCCTTAATTCTTTTTGGACTCAGCGTTAATGCCGTTGCGGCAGAGGATCTGGTTAAGAAAGCAAGCGACGCGGGCCTTAAGCCTATCCCGCAAAACCATGCCGAACTCTTCAAGCTGATCGACAACCCCGACAATCCGATCAACAAGGATAAGCTTGAGCTGGGCAAAAAGCTCTATTTTGATCCCAGACTCTCCAAGAGCAGCCTGATCAGCTGCAACACCTGTCACAACCTGGCCATGGGCGGTGTTGATGGCATCCCGGCGGCCATCGGACATAAATGGCAGCATAATCCCCATCATCTCAACTCGCCGACCGTCTATAACTCGGTCTTCAATGTCAAGCAGTTCTGGGACGGGCGAAGCCCGAGCCTGGAAGAACAGGCCACAGGCCCTATTGAAGCGGGTCCGGAAATGGCCATGCCGGCAGGACTGGCCGTAGAGCGCATTTCCTCTATTCCTGATTATGTGAATAGCTTCCGGAGGGTCTTTCCCGGCCAGCAAAATCCGGTGACGCTGGAAAATATCGGTAAAACGATCGGCGCGTTTGAACGCACGCTGGTCACCCCCTCCCGGTTTGACGCCTTTATGCACGGCGACGACGACGCCTTGAACGCCAAAGAGAAAGAAGGCCTTAAAGTCTTCATCGATAAAGGCTGCACATCGTGCCATAACGGCGTGGGCATAGGCGGCGGCTCCCTGCAAAAATTCCCTGCCGTCAAACCCTATAAATACGCCAGCCTGGGCGATTTCGTAGGAGATGCCAGCGGGATGACCAAGGTACCGTTGCTCAGGAACGTCGCCGAAACCGGCCCCTATTTTCATAACGGCGCGGTATGGGATCTGAACGAGGCGGTCAAAATCATGGGCGACACCCAGCTGGGCATCACTCTTACTGACCAGGAGGCAAACAGCATCGTCGCCTTCCTGGACAGTCTCACCGGCAAGAAGCCTGACGTGCATTACCCGGTGCTTCCCGCTTCTACCGCCAAAACCCCGAAACCCCAGGCTGACTGATACTGAGGGAGCGGCATTCATTACGCCCGTATCACTTGGCTTGATGACCAGGCTGTTTTGATTGAATGGCCTGGTCCAGTGTCAGAATGCGCATCGACGGCAATTGATGCGCTTATCCTGTTGGCGGCAAGATTATCTGCACCAAGCGGCCTATAACTACATGCGCCGCTTGATCGATATGGCGCCGCGTATTTCGCCGGCCTTGTAACCGGTCGCCTTGTCTTCCGGATATTCCTTTGCCAGTACCGCCTTCACGCCTGCCGGTATGTCGTTCGGCGTCCCGTGGCATTGCAGGCACATCGGCTGAGTCGGTATCGCTTTCATATACCGGAACCAGCGCCCCTCAGGCGCCTGAACGATGGCGACCTTTTCTATCTCGGCGGCGGGCTTGCCATCGTGAAATTCTCTGTCGAAATCTTCCAGGACTTGTCGCTCCCACTCATCCGGCAATCCTACTAACGGATTGCGGTTCTTCAGGGAGACGCGCTTGACCACCCGGCCGTCTTTCGAATAGCCGGCCGCCATCTCCGGCGCGATACGCTTGCAGATGCCGATCGCGCTTTCCGCGTTGCCGGCTTCCAACTGTTTTTTCAAAGTGCCGCCCAATGTCTGCATGAATTCCTTTGCGATGTTGCGGCTTTCCTCCAGCATTTGATCCGTTTCGCTATCCGCCGGTCCGGCAAACGAAGTCGCCGAAAAGATGAAAATCAAAACACTTTTTGCAATGAATTTGGGCATTTTTCTTCTCCTGGTATTGAATTATTCGTTATAACCCTACGTAATCCGGCAGCTTGAACGTAACGAAGCAATCGGTTCATTCAACAAGCCGTTTAGACAGCTCAGCCGGTATTTCATCACTTTTTTTATGCGTATTCGATTCGATGTTTAATGCGTTATCGTTACGGCCTGGGAGAACATGCAGAAAGAGCGCCCGAGCGTTCGGTCGATATCTATCGGAAATGGCATTGGCGGTATTGTAGCCACCTTTGGGTCGGTCATGACCTGCCGCTGGATGACGGGCCATGGGTGGCGTCAAATTGAAGGGCTGTGGATAGTCGCCAGCTTCAGCGGACAGGGAAGACCATAAAAAACCGCCTGCGGATTACCCGCCAGGCGGGTATATGGTGCGGCAATAGCGTTATGCTGCAGCTTGAGCGTGCTTGCGATTAAAACCCAGCAATCCGACCAGGCCCGAACCAAACAGCCAGACAGCCGCAGGAATCGGAACTTGAGACACTGAGGCATCAACAACGATGTTATCCAGTTGCAGGAATGGCCCGGGTGTAGTTAGAGGCGTCCAGGAAACCTGTGAAAGACCGAATTGATTAAATGTGAAAGTTTGCAAACCTACCAGATTATCCAGGGTAACAGTGGTTTGAAGAGTTGAAGAATCACCAAACAGGAAATTAAACTGAACATCTTCTTCTACCCCGTTGTTGTAGATATCCGCTAAATCAATGGAATTAAAATCAAACAGACCTCCGCCGATTTTTGTGAGGGTCATCGTTGAGCCGCCATAATTGTGGCTAAGGGTATTGCCTCCCGGGTCAGCATTATGTTGAGACCACCAGTTACCTATATCGTTACCCCAGAACACGAGGCCATCATGGTTATTTTTACTGTTGGATATTTGGAAGCCATCCTCTTGGTAAGGATTGCCATTTCCAAAATGGGAACTTAGGTCGACATCGAAATCAATAACGGCAGCCTGCGTGGCATTTATCCCGAATAGAGTCGAAAAGAGTACAACAGAACAAAATATCTTCTTCATTATAATGCCCTAAATAAACAATAACTTTAACCCCCCACTATTTGTTTTTGGTCTTAGTAGGCTGAATAGGAGAATATCAGCTTAGTCAATACTCGTCTATTATTTTTGTGACGAGCTTCACATTAATTTATTTGCCTAATTGATTTCATAATTCAATTAGTTTGTACAACCACCTCAGTAAGCAATATCTAACACAAGGAATCAGTAAATATTGAAAATAGGGTAATTATTATTTAATGGAGCAGACGATAAGAGATATTAGGGTAAGAGCAGCCATGCATCACAGCGGGCATCTTTTCAGCAGTCCTGTAAATCTGTCATAAAACTGTCACCTGTTTGTCACGGAATTTACTCGTAAAGTGATTATTCTGTCTGGATTTACAGTGAGCGAGGATAGACAGATGAATAAGTTACAAAAAGATATTTTTACCGGTCTATTTGTCATTGCCGCCGCTTTCGGTTTGATTTACGGTCAATTGATAGCCTTTATGAGCATCGCTCAGCAGTTTATGGCTCACAATTAGGCTGATGCTTTTTTGAAACCCATCAAAATCTTATTAAGACTGCTAACTATCTATATGGACGTAATGGATACGACCGCATTGAGCAATTGGCAATGACACGGGAGTTTCTTCATGCTATTTGCAGCAAAAATGCCTTATCCACTGTCTAGCTCAATTAACGCACAAGCACCACAAAGTATCACATGCTGAAAGTCTGGATTTATTGCTTATTAACCCTTGTCCTGTCAGGCTGCACTCCGGCGGAAAACATCAGGCCGGAGAGGGCGACGGTCAAAAACGTGATTCTGATTATCGGCGACGGCATGGGCCCGCAGCAGGTCGGCTTGCTGTTGTCGTATGCGCGGCAGGCGCCCCACAGCGTGATAGGCGACCGGATTACAGCGTTAGACCGCATGATGGAACATGGCCGGCTGGGCATCTCCATGACCTATACGGCCAATGCCCTGGTGGCCGATTCGGCCGCATCGGGCACGCAGCTGGCGACAGGGCTGCCGGCCGGCCCGGAAATGCTGGGGCTGGACCAGGACGGCAATCGCCAGGAAAACATCATCGAAAAAGCCCGGCGTATGGGCAAGGCGACCGGGCTGGTCTCGGACACACGCATGACGCATGCGACGCCTGCCGCATTTGCCGCGCATCAGGCGCACCGCAGCCAGGAAAATGATATCGCCGAAGATCTGCTGGCCGCACAGGCCGATATCTTGCTGTCCGGCGGTCTGGATTACTGGATTCCGCATCAGGGAGCGACTCCGCGGCTGCAACTGATCGGCAATGGCCTTGCCGTCAAATCGAAACGCAAGGACAACAAAGACCTGTTAAAACAGGCAGAGCAGCAAGGTTATGCGCTGGCTTTCAATAAAGCTCAGCTGCAACAGGCCAAAGGCAAAACGCTGGGTTTATTCGCCGGCTCCGCCATGCCGGACGGCATTACCGAGACGCGGCTTAGAGAGGATGCGAGCCATGCGCAGCCCACGCTGCGAGAAATGTCGGCCAAGGCGCTGGATATCCTGGACGACAATGAACGCGGCTTCTTTCTCATGATTGAAGCCGGGCAGATCGACTGGGCCTCGCATCGCAACGATACGGGCCTGCTGCTGCATGAAATGCTGCGCTTCAATGACATGCTGAATTACGTGCTGGACTGGGCGGCAAACCGGCAGGACACGCTGATCATCGTCACGGCCGATCATGAAACAGGCGGCTTCGGTTTCAGCTATTCGGCCGAGAACATTCCGCAGCCGCGCAAATTGCCCGGCGCCGTCTTCGCAAACAGCCAGTTCCAGCCCGGCTTTAATTTCGGCAGCCCCGAGGTGCTCGATAAACTGTACGCGCAACAGCTCAGTTATCACGATATTTTTAAACAGTTTGACGCCTTGCCTTTGCCGCAGCAGACGCCGTCAAAACTGGCCGAACTGGTCAATCGCTACACCGAATTCAAGATTACCGAGGCTCAAGCCGTGGACATTCTGGCGACCGAGGACAATCCGTTTTTTCATGCCGGCCATGGCGTCCTCGGCTCCAGGCGCGTGCCCAGGATGGATAGTAACGGGGCGTTTTTCGTCTATCAGCAGGACAATCGCGAAAACCTGCTGGCGCGCGCTGTCGCGGCCAGTCAGCAAGTGGTCTGGGCGAGCGGCACGCATACCAGTACCCCGGTCTATGTGTTTGCGCAGGGGCCGGAAGCCGGCATGAAACCTTTTGCCGGAATTCTACATCATACGCAGGTAGGCCGACTGATCAGCGATGCGTTGTATTGAGCCGAACCGACGCTACAGGAGATACCATTGACAGCATATTCTTATCGCTTTTTTGCAGCTGCAGTGACTGTCCTGAGCCTGGCGGCTATAAGTTATAGCGCTGTTTATTGGGGTGATTCAGACAAGCCTGAATCCTTTAAGCTGGTCGGCATCTTCCCGTCCGAGCCCCGTACCGCAGTGGCTTTTGACGAGAGAATCCTCGCATCGCCTTTACTGGATATGTCTCAAGGCAGGCCTTTGCTGATTGTCGCGGCATCGAACGGCATTGTTGCGGTTCAGGATGCCGACACAGGCGCGCTGGCGTGGCAGATTGCAGTGCCTGTTCCCGATGGCCAGCAGGTGGAGATCGCTTCGACGCCGGCGTTGATCGGCGACAAGCTGGTCGTGCTTTATCAATGTCTTGAACAAGGTCGGCGCACGAGCCACCGTATCGCCGTTATTGATCTGTCCCGGCGACAGGTACACAAAAATTTTCCGGTGCTGACTTTATCGGCAGAACTGCCGACAGCTGACGGCGCCGCTTCCGTAAAATTCAATCCGCCTACGGCTTATTCGCATGCGGCGGTCAAGCATGCGGTTAAGCCGGGGGCCGATCTGGGCTTTGTTTATGCATCCTTCGGCAATGCAGGCGATGCCCAGCCCTTTCACGGCTGGATTTTCGAAATCGACATGGATGCCTGGCAGCAACAAGGCGTGAAGCCGGCAGTCAGCAGTGTGCTGGTGACAACGCCGGAGGCGGGATGCCCGGTCACGACGGTTTATGGAGGAACAACCGAGATGATCTGCGGCGGCGGCATCTGGACGCCGGCCGGCCCGCAGATTTATCAGACCGGCGATGGCTTCGAACTGCTTGCGCCGACGGGCAACGGGCAGGTGGATCTGGCCCGGCGCGACTACGCCAATGCCGTGATGCGCTTGAAGCCGGGACTGCAGTTCGACCCCGGCTGCGATACCCGGTTGTGCGCCAATTTCAATCCGGGCAATCCGTCCGCGGACTGCATCGCATCCTGCAAGAATCTGTTCATACCGCGCCTGCCGGATCATAGCGCTCCATTGCGGCCGCACGGCGGCGAGTGCGACGATAAAACCTTTTGGGAGTGCCTGGCGCGCATGGATTATGATCTGGGTTCAAGCGCGCCGATAAAGGCGGAGCTGCAAAACGGCGCTTCGGTGCTGGTGCAGCCGGCCAAGGACGGCGGCGTCTACCTGATTGACGCAGACCATCTGGGCATGCAGTACGATCGTTTGCAGATCGTCGATCTGTGCGGCACATTGGACGATGGCTGTACAGCGCCTTGGCGAGGCATGATAGTCACGCAGCCGGTCATGGCTTATATCGACCGGGCGCCGGTTGTCGTTATCGCCACGTTTGTCTCCGACAAAACGCATCCGGCAGGTTTGGTTGCCCTGAAAATCGTGCTCGAAAACGGCCGGCCGCAATTCAGGCGGCTTTGGCAGTTTCCTGATCCGAAAATGCCGGAAGCCGTGCAGGCTTTCAGGAGTCATCCTAGTTTACCGGCCATCGCTTCGTCAGGTAAAAAAGGCGAGCCCTATGTCTGGGTGGTCGATATTGAACGGCATGGCGTCATCTACGGCGTGCGCCTGAAAGACGGCGCGCTGGCAGCCAAAGGCATCATGCAAGGCACAGGCCGTCCCTTGTCCATGCCCATTATCCACGATAATAAGCTTTATATTGCTTCCGATGAGCCGGGCACGAACAAATTCATGATGGAAGCCTATCGGATCGAGCCGGCCGAGTAGGCGTCATTCAAGCCGCACGAAGCAGCTTCAGCAGCGCTTCCGCGGCAGGTTCCGACGAGGCCGGGTTCTGGCCGGTCACGAGTTTGCCGTCCACCTCGATATAAGGCGCCCAGTCAGCAGCCCTGCCGTAAACGGCGCCCCGCTCTTTCAGCCGGTCTTCCAGCAGGCAAGGCACGACGGATGTCAAACCTACTGCCTCTTCTTCAGTGTTCGTAAACCCGGTCACGTGCCTGCCTTTGACGAGGTATTCGCCGTTCTTTCCATGCACATTCACCAGCGCAATCGGCGCATGGCAGACTGCCGCGACGGGCTTGCCGGCCTTCACGAAATTCTCGATCAGTGCGATGGCGTCGGCGTTGTCGCACAGATCCCACATCGGGCCGTGGCCGCCGGGGAAGAAGACGGCGTCGAAATCGCCCGCCGACACGTCGGCCAGCTTTTGCGTGCGGGCAAGTTCGGCCTGTGCGGCGGCATCTGCATGAAACCGTCTGGTGGCTTCTGTCTGGTTCTCGGGCAGATCGCTTTTCGGGTCAACCGGCGGCTGGCCGCCTTGGGGTGATACCAGCGTGATCGTCGCGCCGGCATCCTTCAGCACGTAATAGGGCGCGGCGAACTCTTCCAGCCAGAACCCCGTCTTTTCGCCCGTATCGCCGAGCCGGTCATGGGACGTGAGTACAATCAGAATCTTCATAGCAAACCTCCTGCTGTTTGGTTGCCCAGATTGTTAAAACCATTAGACCGGTTCGATAAGCAACATTTCATTGCCGCCCCGTTGAAATTCATAAGGAACGCGCCTGAGCTCTGCGCCAAAGCCTTGGCTTTCAAGGCATTGCATTATGAATTCCAGATGGGGTGAGCGGGTTCCGGCCAGCGTCAGCAATGGAAATACTCGCACTTGGCGGGCTACGCGCAGCATTTCCTTTAAAGCCTGAAGGTGAAATTCGGGCGATAAATGGTCGCTGTACAGGAACAGGAAATGCGATGACAGCGCGATATCGAAGCTGCCGTTTGCAAACGGCAGAGACGGTAATTCCGCGGCAATATAGCGGCCGTCACTTTTGCCGCTTTCGTAATCCGACAGGAACGTGTCCATGGCGGACATGCGGACGCGCCCGAGCTCTTCAAACGAAGCGATGGCCTTCCAGATGTAGTCGGCCTGGTTCTTGCGCATTTGCGCCATTATCGTTTCATAAGTCGCCAGGATGCGGTTTTTGATTTGCGCAGCGTCAAATGCATAGATCGGATCGATTGAAATGATGCGGCCGCCGCGCCGGGTCAGTTCCGCATTGAAGCCGGCCGGGCCGTCGCCGCAACCGAGAATGCCAAGTTTTAATTCGGTCTCCGTAAGATCGAACATGGCGATATATTCTTCATAGGAACGCCCCCACGGTACGATTTTTTCCAGTATTAAGCCCATTGTCGTCATTTATTTAATTAAATAACTGATGCTACGCAGTTAGTTGAGGTTTAATAAAGTGTCGCTAGCGCGACGGTTTTATTTGATCGGGTTTATCGCACCCGAAGGCGAATTGCTTGCTTTTAACAGCCTGTGTAGGCTGGGTTGGAGCTTTAGCGGAAACCCGGCAT
>NZ_JADMKV010000092.1 GCF_015476545.1 Methylobacter sp. BlB1
CAGGGTTATCACTTAAGAATGATAAATGGCTGTCCAATTGGTGGGGTCCACTTCTCTCATATAAAGCCGCGCATCTGTTTGTAATATTTCTCACTTATAATTTGAGCTCAACATTAAAATCCATTTTGACTATTCTTAACGCCTTAATGACAATGTAACTTCGTACTTAGTGGAATATAGCAACCTATGCAGCCGAATCATGCCCAAGACAAAGCAATAGTCGCTCAATCCGCGATTCATGTTTATTTCCTTGTCACACCAGAAGTTCACCTGTTGGATCTGGCCGGGCCTATCCAGGCATTTCATGAAGCACAGCTTATCCATAGTGGTTTTGTTATCCATTTTGTCGGTTTTGATTCTGAGGTAACGAGCCGGCAGGGCATGGGAATCAGCGGGCTAAAATTACCGCCCGCGGAATTGCCGCCACATTCAATTGTTATCGCCTGCGCCAGCCGCTACCATGTTGATATCTATAGCGACCCCGCCAGCCAGAAGAGCATTACGTGGTTGAAAAATGTCCCGCATAAAGACACGACTCTAGCCAGCCTATGCACAGGCGCTTTTTTGTTAGGCAAGGCAGGCTGGTTGGACGGAAGGGAATGCACTACTCATCACACCCTGACCGCTCAGCTTCAACGGGATTTTCCGAAAGCGAATGTGGTGTCGGACAGAATCCATGTAAAATCCGGAATGGTATGCACGAGCGCCGGGGTTACTGCCGGTATCGATCTTTGTCTGGACATAATTGAAGACATGGCTGGCGCCTATTGTTCGATTGCGGTTGCCAGAGAGTTGGTGGTTTGCCGACGCAGAATGGCCAATGATCCCCAAATATCCAGCCATCTGAGCTTCAGAAATCATATCAGTCCATTTGTTCATTCCGTCCAGGATTATATTGCTTGTCATTTCAATGAAAAACTGTCGCTCGCCCGGCTGTCTTCGCAGTTCCGGGTATCTCAACGCCACCTGCAGCGTTTGTTCAAAACATATACCGGCATGACAGTGCGGGATTACATAGCAGAGCTGCGGCTTGAAGAAGCCAGACATATTATTAACAGAGGCGAAACGATTGAAAGAGCCGCGCATCAAGCTGGTTTCAATGCCGCGTCATCGCTTCGTTCCGCCTGGAAAAGAAAATATTACAGCCTGCCCAGCCAGACTTTGACTAGATAATCAGTCTCGTCTATTTGGAGCATCCAATTCATAAGTATCCGCCGAGCCAAATTGTTCGAGCATAAACCCTATTGCGGATTCTACAGCTTGCTCGGCGGCTTCCTTATTGTATCGAATGGGAACGTCCCCGCCCTTTCCTTGATAAGCATATGGATCAAAGAACAGACTGTCCGGCCTGTTAAGATCAAAGGCATGGGTAGCGTCCTCCAGTTCCAGAACCTGAACCTGTTTCCTGTCTTCGTCAGACAAACTAGATGCCAGGGCCGTGCAATCGTCTGGAGCATCATACACATCCTCCTTGCCTGAAATAATCAGCACCTGTCGGCCATCCTGAATTTGGTTGAAAGTGTATCCCGGCACTTTGTTATAAACCCAACAGACAGGGTAATTTGCCACCAAGCCATGCAGTACATTTGACTGTGGCGTGTCTTCTCCCGCCATTAACATGGCAACTACCCCGCCCCAGGAAAATCCAATCAATCCTAGTTGGTTCTTCTGAATGTCGATGCGGGATTGCAGGTATTGTATGGCCCCATAAATGTCAGGCAGCGTTTCGCGTACATGAGCGGGGCGAGACAAGCCTCCGTCCAGTCCTCGAGCAGCCCACATATCTAATTCCAAAGTAGCAATACCTGCTTGATTCAAGTGCAAGGAATAGAGTTCCCCTCTCTCGTCCACACCGCCTGAGCCATGTACGACAATGACAGCAGGCACCGGTCCTTCCATACCGGTAGGAATTGCAAAACGGGCGCTAATTGTAAGGGGTATGGCTTCACTATCATCGGGATCAAATGAAGGGAATGCAACGTAATTGTGCTTAATGCGTGGCGCGTCATCGCCGGTTGCAGGCGCTGTAAATTTACTATCATCAGAATCAGATGAATGGATTTTGACGCGATTGTGCTTAATGCGGGGAGCGTGAGCTATAGAATCAGCGCTTATTATCGGTGAAAAGAAAAATGCCAAGGTGCTTAGAATAAATAAATACTTATGCTTCATTTGATCAACTCTTTATTCAATTATCAGTCGCCCTCAGCAGATATTAAGCAGATTCCAAGAAAAACGGTTTAGATTCAATATAAGTCAAAGGCCTGCATGCAATGGCTAATGCCTGTTTGATATCCGCTATAATGTCGTCAGGTTCCTCAAGACCTACACATAGCCGAACGAGATTATCGGTAATGCCATTGTTTATTTTTTCTTCTCTACTGTATTTGCCGTGAGTGGTAGATGCAGGATGCGTAATCATCGATTTTGCATCCCCTATATTGGTACAACGTGAAACAAGAGCCAGCGCATTAATAAATGCCCAAGCCTCCTCCTTTTTTCCTCGAAGAGTGAAACTTATGATTGGAGTATGACCCGATTGCTGGCTCCTGATCACATTTGCACTCGCATGGCGCTCATCCATTGTTGAATACACTTCTTCTACTTCGGGCTGTAATATCAACCATTCGTAAATTTTTCTTGTGTTGCACTCATGCAGCATCATTCTGGCTTTTAGTGTGTCCAGACCTTTGCTGAAAATCCAGGCGTTAAACGGGCTCAAGCAAGTGCCGGAGCTTCGCAGGTATTGTTTTAAGGGAGAAATCAATTTCTTACTACCGGCAATTGCACCTCCGACGCATCTTCCCTGTCCATCGATGAATTTGCCTGTGGAATGCAGCACCAGGTCAGCCCCATGCCTGAGGGGTTTCTGGAATGTGGGACTCATTAATGTATTGTCCACAATCAAAAGTGCGCCAAATTGTCTGGCTATTTGGCCTAAAGCAGATAAATCGGCGACTTTCATCATCGGATTTGTTGGCGATTCGACAACCATTAACTTGGTATTGTCTTGCATGGCATTTTTCCATGCGTTCATGTCATCAACACAGACGGATGTTGCAGTAATGCCAAACTGTCCAAAATATTGGCGAAATAAATGACTGGTCGTGCTGAAAATTCCACTTGCCAGAACAACATGGTCGCCCTGCTTTAAAAATGTAATGGCAATAGCTAAATAAGCAGACATGCCCGATGACATCGCAACACAGGACTCTGCCTCTTCCATAATAGCCAGTTTTTGTTCAAAACTTTCAACGGTTGGGTTGGTAAAACGACTGTAGACATTGCCAATCTGCTCACCGCTGAATCGAGCACTGGCTTCTTCAGCAGAACTGAAGTCATAACCCGATGTTATTGCAATGGCTTCCGAGTGGCTATCGGACATCATTGGAAGAGGGGCATGAATACTTAGGGTTGTTGTTTCCATTTTGTGCATCCTTTTAACTTAAAAATATTAATTGCAATTCAAACTCGTAATTTAAAAATTGCTATTGTTAATACCATTTTATATTCCTACTTCTATTCTGAGTTGCCTGTATGTTTTTTGGTGATGTTTTCCTCGACGGAAGTTGTAATTTTGGAACATTATTCGACGAATAACAGTGACTGTGCTGAGTATCTTTGTAGAAATCCGGGGACGGTGAATTCTGGGTTCCGCTTATTGAGCCGATATACGCTGTAAACCGCTCTATGCCATGGATGGAGCAACTTCCTTCCTCTCAAACCTATTCAATATCAGGCCTACAAATACAGATAACATACAGAATCCCATGACAGATAATGTGACGAGGTCATAACTTTGCGTGAATTCATAGGTCATGCCGCCAAGCCAGGCCGTGAGAAACACCATTAATTGGTGGACGGTAAACAGGAAACCGAACATTTTCCCTTTAATTTCCGCGCCGTAGCAGCGCAGGCACATCACGGAAGTAATGATTACTGTGCCCATATAAGTCAAACCAAAAACAGTTGCAAAAGCTAAATAATGCCATGTATCGCTTGCAGAATGCAGAATCAGCATTGAAAAGGTACGAAGCGTGTAAAGTATAGCCAAAAGCATAGCGGGTGCCGAAAAACGCAATAGCCATCCTACAACAAACGCGCCAATTAACTCAGCGGCACCTAGAATGCTCAAGGTTGAAGCGACCAAGACCGCACCTGTGGGCTCACCGGATAATCTTTCTTGCATCATAGGCACCAAGTGGACATCTATATAAGCCATTGACGCGCCGCAACCGGCAAAAGATATAGCCAGCAGTATGAAAATAGGACGCCGAAGCTGGCTTAATACATTATTATCAGGAATTCTGGCTCCAGGTTGAGGAGACGCATTATTAGGGAATAGTCTGGATAACCACATGACGCCGGGGACAACTACCAACAGAAACGCAATAGCAATACATAAGCTGATCTGCTGCCACGGCACAAAGGTATTTAACCAAACCCACAATGGAGACAACACCATGAACCCTATTGACGTTCCGTTAGTGATGGCTGCATACGCCATGCCTTTTTGATCATCCTGGAATATTTTGTCAATCAATAAGCCAAGAGGGACAAATGTCATAGCGGCTAATGCATAAGCCGCTAATACGCCAAATAAAAACATGAAGCCCCAGAAGTTCACTGTAATACTTAACGCTAAATACGCCAATACTGTTGAAAACGCGCCGGTCAGGATTGTTTTCGCGGGGCCATATCGATCACAGACCCAGCCTACAAATGGCGAAACCACCCCCAGTACAAGCCCGAAAACAGCGCCTGTCAATGCAAAGGTATCCCTCCCTTGACCGAATAGTTTTACCAGGTCAAGGAAGTAAACTTGATAACTGCCCTTAATAGAAGAGGCCAGAAAAGTGACAAAAAAGCCAATGACTACGGCCACTATCCGATGTTTTCGAGATATGTTCATTTTATGCTTCCGCTAATTGAGCTTGACCCAAGCCAAGGTGATCATGAACGCCCTGATACATGCCATAAAATAATTTACATGTCGTATTAATAGCTTCTAAGGACTCCTGCTGCATCTTTTCCGTTGTACACAGGTCAGCAAGCAAGTCCATTCCCTGACGAACATGACCGACATCCTCTTTCTGATGCACGGAGAAAAACAATAAGTCTTCTTCTTTCAAATTGTATACTTTGCCAAAAAGAGTATGGCGCGCTTCCCCGGCAACGGTCTCCAAGTTTTGCCCTTCACTGGCTACCAGTACCGCTGCCGCGCCAATATGGTAACGTTCTTTATCCAGGCAGGCGCTCATTCGATAACTGATGAGTTCCTGAGTCGGTTTCAATGCAGTCGCACGGTCGCGCTCTTCATCCGAAATGCCGATAGCACGTATGAAATCCTCCATCAAAACAACATGATTCTTTGTCTTGGAAAGATTGCCCGTTTCTTCTTCGTACATATTGTGAAGTAAATGCTTCTTGTGCTTTTCCAAGGGACAGTGGAAGAACAGGTTTTCGATGTAAGCCAAAAAGTGTTTGGTTAACTGATAACCTTGCAATGTAGTGAATTTAAGCAACTCTTTATCAGGTTTATTTTCATCCAGAAGATATTTGAATAAAGGGTGCCCAACGGTTAAATGTCCGTTCAATTCGTCTGTCATGGCTGTCTTGAACTCTTTCTTGTCCATCATGGTAAAAAATCCTCACTAAATATATAACTTAAATCGCTGCAAAAGATCGTACGCCGATTGCTTCATAAAATGCCCCTCATAGCTGATGCCTTGATAACGGCTATAATCCGGCAGTACGCCATAGGTTTCAAAACCACACATCACCCATGTTTTATGGGCGCGGGTATTTGCTCTAACGTCAAGAGTAATCAGCTCAACCCCATTTTCTATGCAAACTTGCGCAATGTAAGCAAGGCTCCTCTTCAGAATCTTGCCCCTGTGTTCAGGGTGAATGAATCCTTTTTGTAAATCACAAATGTGCTGAGTCGTTTGTTGATGGCTTCTTTTAAGCATGCAGCAAAAAACAAGCTGGTCTGATGTTCTTCCCAGAACCAATTGCAGTGTGCCCAAGGCGATTTCATGTTCCAGGCTGTCCGCATATCTACTGACATTGCTCCCGGTAAAGCGATCATCAAAGCCCAGTACTGCTTCATCTTGTGCGCTCATGGCCAGCAGCAGCATCAAATTGGCACGATGCGCTCGATAAGTATCGCAACAATCAATCAGAAAAAATTCGACATTTCGTTCCATCCGCTCATTCTCCTTAATACTTTAAGGAAATGATAAGAGAGAGATAAAGCAACAAAAAGCCCAAAAAATGACATTTTTTGGCTTTAAAAACGACATTAGGCGAATGGACTATATAGGGTTGTCCGACAGACAAATCTGAATAATATTCGTTTTTATACGGTTTGCAGCGGACGGGGGCAATAGTTCGGCCGGTTTTGCACAAGCCGAATTTCAGGAAATGCGCTTGTGAATTCACATTGGCAGCAGTTGCATACCTTAGCAACGCCGGCTCAAGCTGTTGCCAAGCTCATAGACCAGCACCAGCCAACTTAGCATCTCATAACCATCCATCAAGCGGTTATCCGGCGTTGCATGGGGCATACAGTACCGCTTGGTTATAGCATTCATCGTCCGCCTTGCTGATGAGACATATGAATGAGGAAACACGCTGAACTGCACGGACGATATGAATATCTTTTCGACTGACCTAGGCTATCACCCCATTTTCAAACCGACATAAAAACCCGCAGCGCCACTGACGCCCTTGCTGGTAATGTTAGATAAGCGATTGATCAGGAAATTGCCGGACTGCTGTGCGACTTCGGTTGCCGCGCTTGCCGCACCCTGCAATTGGGCTTCACTGACGCTGACAATGCCGTAGTATTCGGACACGAACAGCAGCACCACCGCCCCACCGCCCATGAACAACGCTACCTTCAGCATTTTTTTGGCGAAATAGCCGACCGCCAGGCCGATGATGAAAGGAGCCCCCACATTAGGGATCATAAAAGCCGAAGAAAAAATATCGGTGGAGGATGCGCTGTTGATTGCTTGGTCACTGCTCATAATTTGTGTTTCTCTACTGTTATGGCTGATTCCAGCCAGACTGGAAAAAAGCCGACATTTTAATCATTTTCTAGCTGGACGCCAGTTCATTAAAAGCGGCCTGTCAAATATTCCCAGTCATAAGCAGCCCCACTTATTGATTTTGACCCGCTGGCAGGAAAAAATAGCAATTCACTGATTCAAAAGAATTTACTATGCACTATCCCATCAAAGTAGCTGGCGCCAAACCTGCCGGCATCATCGAAGTATTCTCGCCTTATGACGGCAAACGCGTAGGTTCCATTGAAACCATTGATGAGACAGGGGCCGAGCAGGCATTAAAAAACATGTATGAGCTGTTCCGCGACCGCAAAAACCGGCTGCCGGCCCATGAACGCATCGTCATCCTGGAGCGTACGATCGCGCTCATGCAGGAACGTACTGAGCAATTCGTGGCCACGGCCGTAGCTGAAGGCGGCAAGCCTTACAAGGATACTCAAGTCGAGCTGGCGAGAGCGCTCGACAGCCTCAGGATCTGTATTGATTGCATCCGCACAGAGCGCGGCACGGAAATTCCGATGCAATTAAATCCGGCCTCCATGCACCGGCTGGCTTTTACGCACAGGGAGCCTATCGGCCCTGTAGTGGCGATCAGCGCATTCAATCATCCAATCAATTTGATCGTCCATCAGGTTGGGCCCGCCATCGCCGCAGGCTGCCCTGCCGTTATCAAGCCGGCGCGCGACACGCCTCTATCGGCTTTTGCGCTGGTAGATACCTTGCGCGAAGCCGGTCTGCCCGATCTCTGGTGTCAGCCCGTTGTAGAAAATGACATCAAAGTCGCCGAACAATTGGCGACCGATCCGCGTGTCGCCTTTTTAAGTTTTATCGGCAGCGCCCGTGTCGGCTGGATGCTGCGCTCAAAACTGCCGCCCGGCACGCGCTGCGCGCTGGAACATGGCGGCGTGGCCCCAGTCATTGTAGCCGAAGACGCCGATCTTGAACGCGTGCTGCCATTGCTGGCCAAAGGCGGCTTTTATCATGCCGGACAAGTTTGCGTGTCGGTACAGCGCATTTATGCGCATGAATCGATAGCTCGAAAAGTAGCAAGCGGGCTGGCGGTCTTGGCCGACAAGATGATAGTCGGCGACCCGGCCTATCCGGACACGGATTGCGGTCCGCTGATCCGGCACAGCGAGGTTGACCGCATTGAAGCCTGGGCGAATGAAGCCATTGCCGAGAATGCTGAACTGATCGCGGGAGGCAAGCGGCTTTCGGACTCGCTGTACAGGCCGACGGTGTTATTGAATGCGTCGCCGGACAGCAAGATCAGCCGGCAGGAAGTCTTCGGGCCGATCGTGTGCGTTTATGAATACAGCCGCCTGGATGACGCCATCGAACAGGCCAATGCCCTGCCTTATGCCTTCCAGGCTTCAGTGATCACGCAAAACATCGATACCGCCCTGTACGCTTACAAGCATCTGGCGGCATCGACCGTTCTGATTAACGATCACACAGCTTTCCGTGTGGATTGGATGCCGTTTGCGGGCCTGCGTGAGTCCGGCCTTGGAACCGGCGGCATTCCTTGTACGTTCCGCGATATGCAGATCGAGAAAATGGCTGTCTTCCATTCGCCGGCCTTATAAGCGGCTATACCTGTATATCCGCCAGATTTCCTTTCGTCTCCAGCCATATTTTCCTGTCCTGCGCGCGTTTTTTCGCCAGCAATAAATCCAGCTGGGCATTGGTATCGTCTTCTTCCTGTACCGTCAATTGCACGAGCCGGCGCGTATCGGGGTTCATGGTCGTTTCACGCAATTGGCTGGGATTCATTTCGCCCAGACCTTTGAAGCGCTGGACGTTGATCGTCCCCTTGAGCTTTTCGGCCTTGATGCGGTCCAGCACGCCCTGCCGTTCGGACTCGTCCAGGGCATAGAACACCTTCTTGCCGATATCGATGCGATATAAAGGCGGCATGGCCACAAACACGTGCCCTGCCTTCACCAGCGCCGGAAAATGCTGATAGAACAAGGCGCAGATCAGAGTAGCAATGTGGTTGCCGTCGGAATCGGCGTCGGCCAGAATGCACACCTTGCCGTAGCGCAGGTTTTGCAAGTCATTGGAGCCGGGTTCGATGCCCAAAGCCACGGCAATATCATGAACTTCCTGCGAAGCCATGACCTGATTCGAATCCACTTCCCAAGTATTGAGGATCTTGCCGCGCAACGGCATGATCGCCTGAAAGTCGCGCTCGCGCGCCTGCTTGGCCGAACCGCCGGCCGAATCGCCCTCGACCAAAAACAATTCGGTTCTGGCAATATCCTGCGCCGAACAGTCGGCCAGCTTGCCCGGCAAGGCGGGGCCGGCCGTAATTTTCTTGCGGACTATTTTTTTATTCGAGCGCAGCCTTTTCTGGGCGCTGAAAATAATGATTTCGGCAATTTTCTCGCCTTCGGCCGGATGCTGGTTCAGCCACAGGCTGAAGCTGTCTTTGGCCACGCCGGACACGAACGCTACGCATTCGCGGGAACTGAGCCGTTCCTTGGTCTGGCCTGAAAACTGAGGATCTTCCAGCTTGACCGAAAGCACGAAATGGCAGTTTTCCCACACATCCTCGGGCGCCACCTTGACGCCGCGCGGCAGGATGTTTCTGAAGTCGCAGAACTCGCGCATCGCTTCGGTCAAGCCGGCGCGCAAACCATTGACATGCGTGCCGCCCTGCGCCGTCGGCACCAGATTGACGTAGCTTTCGGCCAGCATTTCGCCAGGATTTTCGATAGCCCAGACGACGCCCCATTCGACGGCTTCATGGCTCGCGGACATATTGCCCATGAACGGCTGCTGCGGGTAAAACTCGATATCGCCGACACGGTCCAGCAGATATTCCTGCAAGCCGTTCTGGTAGCACCAGACAATCTCTTCCTCCGGCTGCTCGACCTTCAGCGTTATTTTCAGACCCGGGCACAGCACCGCTTTCGCGCGCAGCACCTGTTTCAGCCGGGTGACGGAAACCTTGCTGGAGTCGAAATACTTTTCATTGGGCCAGAACTTCACCGAAGTGCCCGTATTGTTGCGACCAACCGTTCCTACTTCGGTCAGTTCGGTCTGCTTGTCGCCATTGGTGAATTCCATGCGATAGACTTTGCCGTTGCGCTTGACCTCAATTTCCAGTTTCTGTGACAAGGCGTTGACGACCGAAACACCGACACCATGCAGGCCGCCGGAAAACTGATAGTTTTTATTGGAGAATTTGCCGCCCGCATGCAACTGGGTCAAGATCACCTCGACGCCGGGTATGCCTTGCTCGGGATGGATATCGACCGGCATGCCGCGGCCGTTGTCGGTGACCGAAACGGCGCCGTCCTTGTACAAAACGACATCGATGCTGTCGGCATGCCCTGCTATCGCTTCGTCAACACTATTATCAACGACTTCCTGCACCAGATGATTGGGCCGGGTGGTATCGGTATACATGCCGGGGCGTTTGCGCACCGGTTCCAGTCCGCTTAAGACCTCTATGGCCGCCGCGTTATATTCATTACTCATACTTCGTAATCACTCACATCCGAGTTTAATGCCATTGTTAACCGTACATCGTACCATTAACATGAATATTTCACCACGAAGTACACAGAGAACACGAAGACTCTGAAATTCAAATGGTTGCAGATATTTTCTGAAAAATTCATGAGCTTATAAAAAATATCAAGACCATGATTTTCTTCATGAATTCTCTGATTTTAAGAAATATCCGGGCCAGCCTTGAACCGATAAAAGCAAACTCACCCCAAACAAAGCCCCTGCTCGCTTTCTGCCAACACTATCTTTCCAACGTAGGTTTTTAACAAGGACGAGGCGCATTCTTCCTGGTCACTTGCCCGCCAATTTCATATATAATGCCCGGCTTAATTTGTACACCGTATCGTTAAAATATTTTTATCCCTATGCCGAAAAAGAAAAGCTCGACTTTATTCGAAGACTCGCTTGCGGAACTTGAGCAGCTGGTTACGCAGCTGGAACAAGGCGAGATTTCGCTGGAAGAATCGCTAAAGTCATTTGAACGCGGGGTCAATCTCACCCGTACCTGTCAAAAAGCCTTGCAGGAGGCGGAGCAAAAAGTTCAGATCTTACTGGAAAAAAACGGCACTCAAACCCTGGAGCCCTTTACTGATGAGTAATGCATTAAAAGAATACCTTAGCTTTTGCCAAAACCGTGTAGAGAGGGCTCTGGAAGCGCGTCTTCCCAGCGAAAACATACTGCCGAAGAAGCTGCATGAAGCTATGCGCTATTGCGCGCTGGACGGCGGCAAGCGCATGCGCCCGATGCTGGCGTATTGTACCGGCAAAACACTGGGCATTGCTCCGGAAGCGCTCGACGGACCGGCCTGCGCGGTCGAATTCATTCATGTCTATTCGTTAATCCATGACGACCTGCCGGCCATGGACGATGATGAACTCAGACGCGGCAAGCCTACCTGCCACGTCGCCTTTGACGAAGCGACCGCCATTCTGGCCGGCGACGCCTTGCAGGCTTTGGCATTTGAAATACTCGCGCACGACCCTACCATGACTGTCGATGCCGAAAGCCGCCTCAAAATGATCACGATGCTGGCAAAAGCCAGCGGTTCCCAAGGCATGGTCGGCGGCCAGGCTATAGACCTTGAATCCGTGGGCACCAAGCTGAACCTGCCGGAGCTGGAAAACATGCATATCCACAAAACCGGCGCTTTGATCCGTGCCAGCGTCAATATGGCGACCCTGGCGAAGCCCGACATCGATCATAATGTAGCGGCCAAGCTTGACCATTACGCCAAATGCATCGGCTTGTCTTTCCAGGTCAAGGACGACATTCTGGACGAAGAAAGCGATACGGCTACCTTAGGCAAAACCCAAGGCAAGGACAGGGACAACGACAAACCCACTTATCCTGCCTTGCTGGGCTTGTCCGGCGCCAAACAGAAAGCGCAGGAACTGCATGAACAGGCCATTGACAGCCTGAGCATTTTCGGCAAAGAAGCCGACTTACTGCGTGACTTGTCGCTTTATATCATCCAGCGGGATCATTAATTACCGATTTGATTACTCAGGAATTAATCTGCATAATCCCGCAATTGCCTGAAAGAAATGCCGATTAAAGGAAGTTGATTTATACATGTACAAACCCGGTAATTATCCTATCCTGGATACGATCCATTATCCTGCCGATGTCCGAAGGCTCAGCAAAGACCAACTGCCGGCCCTGGCCCGGGAGCTGCGCGAGTACCTGACCCACACGG
>NZ_JADMKV010000093.1 GCF_015476545.1 Methylobacter sp. BlB1
CGCGACGGTGCAATTCGACGATACAGTGACCACAGCGGATAAATTGACGGAAGCGACCAAGGCAGTCGGATACCCATCCTCTATCAAGAAGGTGAATGAATGAACGCCATCATCCTCGAATCGACCATCATCTGCCCCCACTGCGGACATGCCGAAACGAAAACCATGCCGACCGATACCTGCCAGTTTTTCTATGAATGCAAGTCCTGCGGAGCACTGCTCAAACCGAAGCCGGGGGATTGCTGCGTGTTTTGCTCTTACGGTTCGGTTAAATGCCCGCCGATCCAACAACAAACCTCCTGTTGCGCCAGATAGTTCACAGTTGCTTTAATGAGGTGCGTTTAATGCCTGTTAACGCACCATCATTGTGCAGCATATCTCAACTATAAGTTAAAAACATCCACTTTACCCATTTAAATAATGGCTCAGTTTGTGCTTAAGAAGAAAGGATTTACAGTAGCTTAATCCCATGCTTCCATGAGCTTAAAAACTTAAGAAAAAACAATCATTTTTTCATTTTTACAATAAATTTGGAGAACATCCATGAAAACAAAGTTACTGATTACTTTACTTTTAGCAATGGGTCTAACAGTCGCCTGTAGTGAGATGAGTCCTCATCCGATGGATATGAGCCAAGCTGAGGAAAATGCAAAATCAAAGGCCGACCATGAGGCGATAGCAGCTCATTATGAAGAAGTGGCGAGAGACATGCAGCTTAAAGCTGACGAGCATAAAAAGCTTCTTAGGCACTATGAGTCAAAAGGCTATCTCTACGGTAAGCAGGCGCTAGATCTTCAAGCGCATTGCCGCGGATTGATTAACGCTTATGAAAAAGCGGCCGAAGAAAACTTGGAAATGGCCAAGCTGCACCGTCAAATGTAGCATCTCACATAAGCTAACGGTGGGGGTTCTGTCAGCTGCATTCGATAAGGCAATGGCTTTATCTACTTCAAGACATACACGTTGTGAGTTAGAATTGATCTCAAGAATTCCTACTGGACAGAATCCCTTGTGCTAACTACGTTGCGTTCTCCAAGACATCGCCCTTGCCTGCACGTCCTGCTGTGTGCGCTGTTGGTGAGCTGGCTTGCCATGCTGGTTTCGGCAACCTGTGCCATGCCAAGCCCATGGATTCTCTCGTCTGCCGGCGCCATGCCGGCAGGCTGTTCGGAATCGGAGCACGTTGCTTCGCAACCTATTGGGCATATTACTATGCCCGATCAAGACTGTTCGTTACAGCCCTGCCTTGACTCGCCGCCCAACCCGGCTTTTGAGTTCAAGATGGATAACCCCCAGATGCCGATCTTCGCGCTATGCATGATCGGTTTGGTCGGATTTTTACTGCCCTACGCTCCCCGACAACCGCGCATTGCCCGCGCAACGGCGCCTCCAATCGGCAGACGGATTCTGCTGATTTATCGTTTCTGTACGCTGCTGAATTAGCCTTTCTCTCGAAGCCGATCTGCGCTCTTTAACGCGCGAAGGGGTTACCGCGTCTGGCGGAACCTGTTTTTTTTCGATTGAGAAAGGAAAAATTTATGTCTCCCCTATTATCCCGTTGGCGGCCCTGCCGTGTGTCTTGGATGCCGGTAGCCTGCTGGCTGACCCTGTTTTCAAGCACGCTCTTAGCCGATGAACCCATTCTGACGCTCGAACAGGCGATCAGTATGGCTTTGGCCGACAATCCCAGTCTTGCCCAGATCAAGGCCCGTAGCGAGGCGATGGCGGCGATTCCGTTGCAAGAAGGCAGCTTGCCCGACCCTACCCTGAATTTCGGGGCGCTCAATCTGCCTACGGCAAACGGCCTCAACCTGCAAAAAGAGGATATGACCATGCTGGAAGTGGGCATCAGTCAGCCCATACCGTTTCCCGGCAAACTGGCCTTGCGAGAAAAAGCCGCGACTTTCGAGGCCGAAGCCGCCGCCCATAACGTGGAGGAAGCGCGTCTGCAACTGGCCCGCGATGTCAACATTCACTGGTGGCAACTGATGTTCGTGCACCGTTCATTGCTTATCATCAGCGATACCGAGCAACAGCTTAAGCAACTGGCCAGGATTGCCGACACTCAGTACCGGGTCGGCAAAGGACTCCGGCAGGATGTGCTGTCAGCGCTGCTGGCGCAGACCCGACTCACCAAGGAAAAGGCACAACACCTCGCCATGCACAGGGCTGAACTAGCACGCTTGAACGCCTTACTCAACCGTCCAGCGGACAAAGCTGTTCACTTGCCGGATAGCGTGGATGTGCATTTGCCGGCTATCGGCTCTGCTCCGGATCTGCAAGCCCAGAGCGAAAAGTCCCGCCCCCGCCTGGCCGAACGGAAGAACGCCATCGATGCGGCCCAAAGCCGGCTGGAACTGGCAGAAAAGGATTATTACCCAGATTTCACGGTAGGCACGGCCTATGCCTTTCGCCAGAACACGCCGGAGGGCCAGAGCCGCAGCGACTTTGCCAGCGTGCAATTAAGCATGACATTGCCCATTTACACCGGCCGCAAGCAGGCAAAAGCCGTCAATCAGCGTCAAAGCGAATTGCTCAAGGAGCGATATGCACTGGATGAAGCGCACCGGGAAATCCAAACCGAAATCAACGCTGCCCTGGCTCTCTACCAAGGCAGTCTTGAACAATTTGAGCTGTTAAAAAACGACATGCTGCCGCTCGCACAACAGAACGTCGCCGCCTCGCTGAGCGCCTACCAGGTCGGCAAGGCGGATTTTCAGAGCGTGATCCAGGCCCAAAATGCCTGGTTCGATTACCAGACTCAGTATTGGCAGGCATTGGCCGAGGCGCATCAGGCCCTGGCGCAGTTAGCGGCGGCGGTCGGGAGGGACGCATTATGAATAAAAGCCTTCTATGGGCAGTGCTCGCGGCCGCCGGCTTAGGCGCAATGGGTGGTTATTGGCTGGCTTCCTCCCGGGAGGGAGGGAGTGCGACAACGGCACCGAGTGCCGAGCACATAAGTACTGCAACTCCGGCCCAAACAGAAAAGAAACCGGCCTTTTATCGTCATCCGATGAATCCGGCCATCACCTCACCGGTGCCGGCCAAGGATGACATGGGCATGGACTACGTTCCCGTCTATGAGGAAGGGTCTAAGGCCGAAATAACTCAACCGCCGGCAGGCAGCGCTGAGCAGCCGAACGGCAAAATTCTATACTACCGTCATCCGATGGGGCTGCCGGATACCTCGCCGGTCCCAAAAAAAGACTCGATGGGCATGGATTACATCCCCGTCTATGCGGAAGAAGACCATCGAAACGAAGCTCAAGTGCTGAGCATCAGTACTGAAAAGATCCAGCGACTCGGCGTCAAAACAGCACCGGTCGAATACACTGAAATCGCGCACCCGGTTCGTAGCGTCGGCAGCGTCGAAGCCGATGAGCGGAGGCGCTATGACGTGACCCTCCGTTTTGATGGCTTTATCGAAAAGCTCTATGTGAACGCCACGGGGCAATCGGTGACGCGTGGTCAGCCCCTGTTCTCACTGTACAGCCCGGACCTGATTTCTGCCCAGCGCGAATATCTGGAGGCCAAGAGTGGTCAAGCGGCGCTCGGCAATGGCGAGCCCTGGCTGCAATCCGGCATGAAAAGCCTGACCGACAGCAGCTTGGAGCGCCTGCGCAATTGGGGGATCTCCGCTTCTGAACTGGATCGTCTGCAACAACAGGGCACGGTTACTCATGCCGTGATCGTTCGTTCGCCGGCCTCCGGCATTGTCCTGGAAAAATTGGCCGTGGCCGGTGCCCGGGTGATGACGGGCGAGACACTGTTCAAGATTGCCGACCTGTCTCAAGTCTGGATTATGGCCGAAATCTATGAACAGGACATCGGCTTGATCAAGTCCGGACAATCCGCTCGGGTGACATTTGATGCCTATCCCGGCCGCACGTTTAAAGGCAAAGTGGGCTTCATCTATCCTACGCTGAACCCCGCAACACGCACCGCCAAGGCCCGTATTGAACTGGCCAATCCCGACTACCTGTTCAAGCCGATGATGTATGCCCAGCTTGAAATCGCTACGCAGACGCACCGGGCATTAGCGGTGCCGAGATCGGCGGTATTGGAAAGCGGGCGACGCGCACTGGTGCTGGTCGATCGAGGCAAAGGTCGCTTCGAGCCGCGTCCGGTCAAGCTAGGGCTGCGCAGCGAAGACCAGATCGAGATAGTGGAGGGTCTGAGTGAGCAGGAACACGTGGTCACTAGCGCCAACTTCCTGATCGACTCCGAGAGCAATTTGAAAGCGGCTTTAAGCGCCTTTAAACCCGCCGGTTCAGAAACCCAAGGTCCCGCTCCGGCTGAACCGCCACCTGCTGGTGAACATAGCCATCACGGAGGGAGGTGAGATGCTGGGCCGTATCATTGAATGGTCGGCACGCAATGCGCTTGTCGTGCTGCTGACCACCGTCTTTATCGTCATCCTGGGCATTTATGCCATTTGGAAAACCCCGCTCGATGCCTTGCCCGATCTGTCGGATGTGCAGGTTATCGTTTATACCGAGTATCCTGGCCAAGCACCCCAAGTCGTCGAGGATCAGGTAACCTATCCCCTGAGCACGGCCATGCTGAGCGTGCCGCGCTCGAAAGTGGTACGCGGTTTTTCATTTTTCGGCGCCTCGTTCGTGTACGTGATTTTCGAGGATGGCACCGATGTCTACTGGGCTCGCACACGGGTGTTGGAATACCTGAATTTTGCGTCCAGTCGTTTGCCGAAAGGCATCACGCCAAACCTCGGCCCCGATGCCACCGGCGTTGGCTGGGTCTTTCAATATGCCGTGCTCGGTGTCCAGCACTCGCTCGCAGAGCTCAGAACCTTGCAGGATTGGTTTCTCCGCTACCAGCTCACCAAAGCACAGGGGGTGGCGGAAGTCGCCAGCGTCGGCGGCTTTGTCCAGCAATATCAGGTGATCGTCGATCCGCGCAAGCTTCAGGCTTATAGTGTCCCGTTATTGACGGTCAGCCAGGTCATCGCAGAAAGCAACCGCGATGTCGGCGGGCGTGTGGTCGAGATGACGGAAACCGAGTACATGGTGCGCGGCAAAGGCTATTTGCGCGGCATTCGCGACATTGAGGATCTGGCCGTGAAAACCGAGGGTGGCACGCCGGTCCTGATTCGCGATGTGGCACGCGTGCAATTGGGCCCGGACGAACGGCGGGGCATCACCGAACTGAACGGCGAAGGCGAAGCGGTCTCCGGCATTGCGATTGCCCGTTATGGGCAGAATGCGCTGGACGTGATCGATAACGTAAAAGCCAAACTCCAGCAAATAGCGTCCGGTTTGCCAGCCGGTGTGTCCATAACGCCTGTCTATGACCGCTCTGTGTTAATTCTCAAGGCCATCACGAACTTGCGCGACAAATTGATCGAGGAGAGCCTGATCGTCGCTCTCGTTTGTATTCTGTTCCTCTATCATGTGCGCAGTGCTCTGGTCGCCATCGTGATGCTACCGATCGGCGTGCTGATCGCGTTTATCGTTATGCACGGGCTAGGCATCAATTCCAATATCATGAGCCTTGGCGGTATCGCCATTGCCATCGGCGTCATGGTGGATGCGGCCATCGTGATGATAGAGAATGCCCATAAACACTTAGAACGCGCAGAACCGGGTGCCAATCGTCTGGACCTGATGATCCAGGCCGCTAAAGAAGTCGGCCCGGCCTTGTTCCTGAGCCTCCTGGTCATCACCGTGTCCTTCCTGCCTGTTTTTGTCCTTGAAGAACAGGAAGGCCGCTTGTTCAAGCCCCTGGCCTACACCAAGACCTTCGCGATGGCGGGAGCGGCCTTTTTGTCCGTGACCTTGGTGCCGGTATTGATGTGGCTCTTCATCCGCGGGCGCATTGTTCCCGAACACCGCAATCCGCTGAATCGCGCACTGATCTGGCTGTACCGTCCGATTATTGAAGGCGTGTTGTGCTGGAAAAAGCTGACGATTGCCGGCGCCGTCGTCGCCCTGGCCATCACGGCTTACCCGGCATCGAAATTGGGCAGCGAATTCATGCCGACCTTGAACGAGGGCACCTTGCTCTTCATGCCGATGAGTCTGCCCGGCATTTCCGTCACCAAGGCGGCGGAAATCATGCAAACCCATAACCGTATTCTGAAAAGCTTCCCTGAGGTTGAATCCGTATTTGGCAAAGCGGGGCGAGCCTCAACCGCTACCGACCCGGCGCCGTTGGAAATGTTCGAGACAGTGGTCAATCTCAAGCCCGAAGCGCAATGGCGAGCCGGAATGACCATCGACAAGCTCATCGCTGAAATGGACAGCGCCACGCAGATGCCCGGCGTGACCATTGCCTGGACCATGCCGATCAAGAACCGCATCGACATGCTCTCGACCGGCATCCGCACGCCGATCGGCATTAAAGTGTTCGGCAATGACCTGGGGCAAATGGAACAGCTCGCTACCCAGATTGAAGCGGTCGTCAAAACCGTGCCAGGCACAACCAGTGCCTATGCGGAGCGAATCACCGGCGGCTATTATCTAACTATCGAACCGAACCGGAAGCAGTTAGCCCGCTACGGACTCAGTGTTGGAAATTTTCAGGATGTGATCGCCGCGGCGTTAGGCGGCGAGACAGTCACCACCACCGTGGAAAATCGGGAACGCTTCAATGTGAGCGTGCGCTATCCGCGTGAGCTGCGCGATTCGCCCGATAGGATCGCTACGCAGATCTTAGTGCCCACGCCTAGCGGTGCGATGATTCCATTAGGACAGCTGGCCCAGGTCAATCTCGATAAGGGTGTGCCGTCAATCCGTACCGAAAATGCCTTGCTCTCTGCCTATATCTTCGTCGATATCCGCGGCCGCGACATCGGCGGTTATGTGGCCGATGCGCAAAGCGCGGTACGGGATCAGGTGAAGTTTCCGCCTGGCTATTACGTCACCTGGAGCGGACAGTTCGAATACATGGAGCGCGCGAAAGCCAAGCTCGCCATTGCTGTGCCGATGACTTTGTTTATCATCTTTCTGTTGCTGTACCTGAATTTCAAGCGTCTTACCGAAACGCTCATTGTCATGCTGTCATTGCCCTTTGCGCTCGTGGGCGGCGTATGGCTCATGTACTGGCTGAACTATAACCTGAGTGTGGCCGTCATCGTCGGCTTTATCGCTTTGGCTGGCGTAGCTGCAGAAACTGGCGTAGTCATGCTGATTTATCTGGATCATGCCTGGGACAAGAGCAAGGCCCGCAGAGCGGCGATAGGTCAATCTCCGGATAGAAAAGATCTGTACGATGCGATTCGGGAAGGGGCGGTAGAGCGGGTCCGACCCAAGATGATGACGGTAGTCGCCATTATGGCAGGGCTACTGCCCATCATGTGGGGAACGGGGACTGGCTCGGAAGTGATGCGCCGCATCGCTGCCCCGATGGTAGGTGGCATGGTGTCGTCGACCTTGTTGACCCTGGTGGTCATTCCGGCGGTTTATGCGCTGGTTAAAGGTTATTCAATGCATCGAAAAAAATAAATCGGCTTCTTCCCTCTATCCATTATGTGAGGAACTCTAGGAATGAGAGTTTCTATCATTAGACTCGGCTGAGCGAAAGCCTGTTTACCGCTTCGCGTCAATGATGGATTACTGAAGCCTGAATTTCATTTGCAATTAGAATGAGCCCATGAAAATGGAATGCGAGCCCATGCGGGTAAATGCAAGCTCAGTGGCATTTATTTTGAGCCGAGCCGGATTTTCAGTGGCAATTAATTCGAGCCCAAAAGCGAGATAATTGCGAGCTCGGCCATTTTCGAATGCAAGCCACTACAGGTAGCTGACAAACCAGCGTGTTGATATATTAATGCACACTGTCTTTGTCTCGCAAGTTGCAAATTATAAAATCCAGAATGACTGCAAAGCGATTAAGGAACTGCTATCACTCTTGTCAATGTCATCTGGCAGTATAGGGTCGATGGCTGCAATAGGCTTCAATAATTCAATGACCGCTTTTGTCAAAAATCAATTTATCTCATGATGGATTGCCCCGCCTCTTTTAACGATCCATCGCCGTTGAGGTACATATAAAGTGTCGTAGTCGTGATCCCAAGCCTTTTGGCTACTTCAGACGCATTAGCTTTGGGATCGGACAAAGCCGACATCGCCATCATCAAAGTTGATCTGTCCATCTTTCGGGGGCGGCCACCTTTTCGACCTCGTGCTCTTGCCGCAGCAAGTCCAGCCTGAGTGCGCTCAACAATCAATTCCCGTTCAAATTCAGCCAGAACTGCAAAAATCCCAAAGAACAACCGCCCGTTTGAGGTGGTTGTATCGATTTGGGCTCCGGCGCCCGCCAATACTTTCAAGCCGACGCCACGTGTGCGTAAGTCATCCAGCGTCTTTACCAGATGTTTCAGATCGCGGCCAAGCCTATCCAATTTCCATACGACCAGTGTGTTGCCAGGTTGAAGCGCTTTGAGACAGGCATTGAGTCCTGGCCTGTCATCTTTGCGGCCTGATGCCAAATCTTCGTAAATCCGGTTTGACTCAACACCTGCTGCCAGCATAGCGTCAAGCTGGGGCGATAGCGTCTGAGTGCCATCGTTCTTGGATACACGGACATAACCAACAAGCATGATGAATTTCAATGTGCAAGAAAAGATAAAAGTAAGGGTACAATGTTGCGCAGATTTTCTCAATGAGTTTTCTTGTATATTTTTTGCTGTGTTTGGGCGATTTTTAGCGTACAAGATAAACGGACGTTTTTCTTGTATTAAATCACTTTCCGGTTTTCAACATTGCAACCCAGCGATACCGCCTATCCCCGATTCAAAAGTCGACTTGCGCAATCGGAATTGGAACGTTTCTACACGGTAACTGATACCGAACGGGCATATTGCGATAGCGCCACTCGCTCAAGCACCACGCGCTCGGGATTTGCCCTGCTTTTAAAAACCTATCAACGGCTGGGCTATTTTGTAACCTCCGAGCAAGTACCGAATGCCATTGCCGAACATGTAGTATCCAGCCTGGGCGAACCTTATGATCGGGAGAATTTGCGGCAGTACGATGTCTCTCAGGCCAGACGCAAACACTTGTCGGCGGTACGGGAGTTTTTGGCGGTCAAACCCTTCGGCGACGATGGCAAGGCGCTGATGCGACAAGCTTTTGCCGAAGCGGCACTGACCAAGGAAGATGTCATTGATATTATCAATATCGGCATTGAAACGTTGGTGCGTCATCGGTACGAGTTGCCGGCATTCGACACCTTGCTGCGGGAAGCGCGTGCGGAGCGGATTGCAACGAATCAGTCGCTGCAGTTGCAAATTCACGATGCTCTGGGAGATGCCGGCCGGATTTTTCTCGATAAACTCTTTGTCGTGGGTGATGATCCGCGCCGGGTGAGTCCTTGGCATGATATCAAGAAAGATGCCGCCAAACCCACCCTGAATGGTATGCGCGATTTGGTCGAACGCTATGACCGTCTGACTGAGTTGGCCTGTCATGCGGACCTGTTAAAAACCATACCGGTCATCAAAATCAAACAATGGGCGCTGGAAGGCAACAGTCTCGATGCCGCCAGCATGGTGGATATGGCGGCCGCCAAACGCTACGCTGTTGCCTTGGCCTTGATCCGGCAACGTCTGGCGCTTGTGACCGATGATCTCTGCCATATCTTTTGCAGGCAGATGAAGCGTGCGTTGCACAGCGCCGAAGAAGCCCTGGAAAAATATCTGGCTGACAATCAAGAAAAGACCGATGAGATTTTGCGCCGGTTTGCGATGCTGGAAACGCTCTTGAATTCCAGCCAATCGGCAGACGAACAATTGAAAGGCGTTCGCCAAGCGGTCACGGCTCGCCCCGATTTGTGCGAATTCTCGCGCTTGCATGCGGAATACGGTGGGAAGAATGAGTTCCGTTTTGTCTGGCAGTTCTTCAAACCACGGCGGGCAGCGCTGCTACGGATTTTGAGCAAGTTAAAGCTGGAGTCCACCAGCCAGGACGCCAGTTTTGAGCAGTCATTGGCTTTTATATTGGAGAACAGCCATCGGCAGAGCAAGTGGCTAACGCTTAAGGGCAAAGGTAAAATAATATTAACTGAGGATGATCTGGACTGGATTCCCGAAAAATGGTGGAAGTTGGTAACGGGTGAGATCAAGCGCGATACGGTTCCGACCCGAATCAACCGCCGCCAGTTCGAGGCCTGCGTCTGTTTGCAAATGGTTGGGGAACTGAAATCGGGTGACCTTTGCGTGATCGGCAGCGATGCGTATTCAGACCACCGGAAGGAACTGGTGCCGATGGAGGAATGCGAACGTACACGCGCGGATTATGGCGAGAAAGTAGGCTTGCCAATCGAGAGCGCGGCCTTTATCAAGCATGTTCGCTCCCTGCTGACAGAGGCGGCACAACAGGCTGACAAAACCTATCAGGACAATCCCTATTTCAAGATCATTAATGGCAGGCCGAAGCTTGGCCGGCAAGAAAAAAAAGAGCTGCCGACCGGATTCAAGCAGATGGATGATGCCTTAAGGCGCAAACTCGATGGCATGGGCCTTTCGTTGCTGGACGTGCTTGCCGATACCATGCAATGGATTGGCTGGGGCAAGCATTTTGGCCCGTTGAGTGGACACCAGGGCAAGCTACAGGAGGAAGACCGGCGCAAGATTCTGACGGTATTTGCCTATGGTACTGGCCTGGGGCCGACACAAATTGCCAAGAATATTGCCGATGTCAGTGCGCGGCAGGTGTCATTCGTCAATCAACGCCAAGTCACGACGGAAAAACTGGAGGCCGCTATTTATATGACCATCAATGCGTACAACCAATTTCAACTGCCGCGCTATTGGGGCGATACAAAACGCGCGGCGGCAGACGGTACGCAATGGAATCTGTATGAAAATAATCTGCTGTCGGAACGGCATATCCGTTACGGCGGTTATGGTGGCATTGCTTATTACCATATCAGTGATACGTATATTGCGCTGTTCTCGCATTTCATTCCCTGCGGTGTATGGGAAGCCGTGTATATCCTGGATGGGCTGACAAAAAACAAGTCGGATATTCAGCCCGATACGTTGCATGGCGATACCCAGGCGCAAAGCGCACCGGTTTATGGCTTGGCATTCTTGCTGGGTATCAAACTGATGCCACGTATTCGCAACTGGAAAGATCTGAAATGGTTTCGCCCGAGCGCCAACGAAGTGTATAAACACATTGATGACCTGTTTACCAAGGATGCCATAGATTGGGATTTGATTGCCTGTCATTTGCCGGACATGCTGCAAGTGGCGCAATCGATTCGTGCCGGGCGTATTCAACCATCGACCATCTTGCGCAAGCTCGGTACTGCAAGCCGGAAAAACAAACTGTATTTCGCCTTTCGTGAGTTGGGCCGGGTCGTCCGCACCATATTCCTACTGGAATATATCAGCGACGATGCGTTACGCCAGGTCATCCAGGCAGCGCAAAACAAGTGCGAAGGGTTCAACAACTTTGCGCAGTGGGCATATTTCGGATCGGACACCATCGAGGAAAACGTGCGCGAGGATCAGTTGAAGATAATCAAGTACAATCATCTGATTGCCAATCTGATGATTTTTCACAACTGCCATACGATGACGCAGGCATTCAAGGAACTGGAAGCAGAGGGGATGAAGTTAACGCCAGAATTGGCCGCTGCGTTTAGTCCATATCGGACGCATCACGCCAATCGTTTTGGCACATACGAGCTTCGGGAACGGGATTTGGAGCCGATTGACTATGGCGTAACATTCCAGATGTAACGGAATTCGGGGATGTTACTCATTTACGAAGGAATCCTTACGGTCCCCCAATTTTGTCGAGATTAATCGTCGAAACAACCTGTATTTCAAGATCGGAGCCAGTCAGGACCAGTTGTTGATCACGGCATTGGACCAAGACGTTGACTAAAATGGGCATGGCATGTCTCTTCTCGATCACCCTGACAATTTGGCTTAATGACGGCAGAAGCTGCTCTCGATTGATGCTGAAATTCACTGTTGCTCCCCTTTTTTCTTGTTTTGCGTTACAACCTATTTTCCTGATTTCGGAAAAAACGCAAGGGCACTGGATGCTATTATTTTTAAAATTTTTAAAGGCCAATAAGGTAGCGAGAAACTTGGCCCACCCCTGCTCTTCCGCATGGAATAACGAAAAATGGCATCCTCAGCTGAACGCCTCCGATGCCGTTTTTCAGGCATGAGCCTGGTGATCAATAATTCACGTCGATGGCTACGGGCGTGGATAACGCGTGCGCATCATCCATGGCCGTAATGGTTACCTGGGCTGACTGCGGCGAGCCCG
>NZ_JADMKV010000094.1 GCF_015476545.1 Methylobacter sp. BlB1
GGCGCGGCCCGCCGCCGAACGGGAAGAAGGCGTTGGCCGGCAGGTGCGCGGTCTCCCCGTTCAGCCAGCGCTCCGGCCTGAAGGCCTCCGGCGCCTGCCACCAGCGCGGGTCGCGGTGGATCACCCAGGCCGGCGCCAGCAGCTGATCGCCTTTTTTGACCGCAAAGCCGCCTATTTCCATGTCATTTTCAGCCTCCCTAGCAACGACATAGGCGGGCGGGTACAGGCGCATGGCTTCATTCAGGACCGCATCCAGACGTTGCAGCGCGGGCATGTCATCCATATCGGCATGGCGGCCGCCGAGTTTTTCCAGCAATTCCTGCCGCAATTCATCCTGGAAATCCGGTCTATGCGCCAACAGCCATAAAGAATAACTCAGCATTAATGCCGTGGTCTCATGGCCCGCCAGAATAGCGGTCAGCACATGATCGCGCAGTTGTTTGTCGGTGAGGTGCTCGCCTTTTTCATCGCCGGCGGTCAGCAGGCGATACAACAGATCATTATCGGGTTCGGTTTCCCGGCGTCTGTCTATGGCCTGATAGACAATACTCTCCAGTTCGCGCATTGCCTGCTGGCGCCGTTTTCTGCCAGGAGTACTGATAGCTTTGGGCAACAAGCGCCGCCAGCTGCTGGTATCCAGATAAAATTCATACATGTACTCATCCAGCGCTTTGGCAACGATAGTCCTGTCCACCGGAATTTTTGAACCGAATACCGTGCTGATCAGAATATCAAGCGTCAGGCTCAACATGGAGGCGCTGATGTTAAGGTCATGGGCGGAAGGCGTTACCGTAGCCATCCAGTCCTGCGTGATTTTGGCCATCGTACTGATAAACCCTTCGATAACGCGCGGCGCGAATGCAGGCGAAATGAGACGGCGGTGTTTTTTCCACTCAGGGCCATTATTGGTTAACAGGCCATCGCCCATGATGTCCGATATGGAGCCCGTCGTGGCGTCTTTGCGGGGCAGATTGAGTACCGCGCTGACATGCGCCGGATGGAAAAACTGAATGGCGCGGATGCCGGGTAGCGGCAGAGGCACTATATCTCCCCATCTGTTTTTGGAATGCAAAAAACCATTCAAAGGATTATTTATAAAACCAAACATTTCCGTAAGATAACTCACAGAGTTCCTTTGTACGGAACGTACATTGGGGGTATTCATAATCAATTCCTTAACATGACGGGAAAATAAAGGCAGGTTTCAAATCGAATCCTAAATTAAAAGGGAGAGCGCCTGATCATCATCGAATGATTACCAGGCGTCAGGGTAAGCGCTTAAAATTAGATTCAGGTGAATCTAGTTGCCGTTTTTATCAGAGAAAGTCAGCACATTGCGCACGTTGTACTGTAATGTCTGGCCCTCGTCGGTTAAAGTGGGCTGGCTGAAACCGCCGGAGACGCCTATTCCAAAGGTTTCACTTCCCAGCTCGCACATGATAGGGAACGTGATGATGCCTGGAATGTTTGGCCCCGCCGGTATCATAGGCTCCTTCGACCGGTAGGACATGGTGATTTCCCGTTTCTTTTCGCAGTGCTTGCCATGATTCTTCTCACATTGATCAGTCAGGATGTTGTAGTTGCCGTCAACAAAGAATGTACCGGGCGGCACAAAATGGCCGGCCAGATGGCCGCCTAAAACTTTGCCGTTAGGATCGATCACGCGGGCTTCCCAGCCGCCATCGCGTACTTCCCAGCCGGAGGATGGTATTTTCTCGCCGGAAATGACATAAGCGCGATAATGGGAAGCTCTCTCGACCCGGTAAGGGTGAAACCAGATGCCTGGGTCGTTCTCGGCATCGATGCCAAACTGCTCTTTGAAAAAGGTCAGCGCTTTTTGGCGGACTTCTTCAACTTCAGCATCGGTACGGTGCATGATGTTGTATTGAAAATCCCAGGCCACTTCTTCGGGTTCAGGGCCCGCTTCACTGAGAGGAATAGAACCGTTTGCCATAAAAAGCATCATGGATTTGAAGTTGTCAGGCAATATGCCTTTCTTGGGTTCTGCATTGATGGAATCGGCTTGGGCCACATTAATATTGAAAGCCAATGCCGCAATGCCCAGGATAATTTTTGTGCGTGTAAATTTTTTCATTTTTATCCATTATCGATTTGAGTTAATAACAGTATTTCCTTTAGGTAAAGAATATTAAATAAAATTACCCTATCAAATTTTCGCTCCTTGTTGACGCCTGAAAATTAGTACGAAAATTTACTTTAGTTTTCCTCAGACATCGTTTATTTAATTATCTTTAAATAAAGGAATTTATTGTTTTAATTATGCCCAATACTGTATTGGGCAAGTGACATTAATTTTATATATAAATATTTTTATTATTTACCTGATAGTTAATAGTTGAGCTTATTTAAAATTTTTATAATTATCAATTATTTATGCTCATTTAGGCTCTGTCTTGGGCTTGCGCTGCATTTTTCAGATCGCCATAAGCCGCACAATTAAAATAATTTTTCCGATTATATGCATTGAGTGATTCTATGGCTTTCTTCGGCTTCTTCTTGATAATCAATGCATATGATAACTACAGATGATTCATGTGCAATGCGAATATGTATATGCATGCTTCATAAGCCTCACAAACTATTATGGGGCCAATCCGGCTTTCAGAACGGCTATGGTTCTGATGTTTCGACAAGACAAGCCATGCAACCCCAACCGACACCATTCAAATTACCCATGTGATCGAGTTCCGTTGAACATCGAACTTTGTAGATAGTATGGAGAAATGGATCGTTGGAATCTGTGAAAAATTACACAGGCAATATGTGATTTATTTACATGAACAGAACCGATTCCGTTGCATTAATGAACTGATGAGATGGATTTCGCCATATTTCCTTGCTTGATAATGCGTCAAATAGCAGAGATGGGGCAAAGAGAGGGATTTTCATTAGTGAGCTTTCTATGATCAAACGTCGAATTGCAAGCTCGCAAGCCTGGCGTAAAGCCCGCTCTGTTTGCGTAAATCTTCCGGCGCGCCGATTTCGACGATACGCCCCTGGTCCATCACAATGATGCGGCTGACCTTTTTTACCGTGGCTAACCGGTGGGCGATGATCAGGGTTGTGCGGCCCTGCATGGCAGCATTTAATCCCTCTTGCACAAGAATTTCGGATTCCGCATCCAGGGCGCTGGTGGCTTCGTCGAGCAGCAACAGCGGCGCATTTTTTAAAATCGCGCGGGCGATAGCGATGCGCTGGCGCTGGCCGCCGGACAGGCGCGTGCCGCGCTCGCCCAGAAATGTCTGATAGCCTTCCGGCAGGCGGTGGACGAATTCTTCCACCTGCGCAGAACGGGCGGCGGCCATGACTTCATCATCACTGGCCGTGGGGCGGCCGTAGCGGATATTTTCCAGGGCGTTGGCCGAGAAGATCACCGGATCTTGCGGCACGATGGCAATTTTGTCCCGTAAGTCATGCAAGGAAATCTGACGGATATCCTGCCCGTTGAAGCGAATGGCGCCGTCTGTTGCCTCGTAAAAACGCAATAACAGCTGGAACAGGGTGGACTTGCCGGCGCCGGAAGGGCCGACCAATGCGACGCTTTCGCCGGCGGCAATGTCGAGCGTGATGTTGTCAAGTGCAGCCACCTGCAGGCGCGACGGGTAATGGAAAGTGACGTTTTCGAATTGAATTTCTGCTTTATCGGGCTGCGGCAGCGGTTGACGCGGATAGGCATCGACAATGGCGGGCTTGGCATGGAGCAGTTCCAGCAAGCGCCCGGTGGCGCCGGCCGCCCGCATGATGTCGCCCCATACTTCGGCCAAAGTGCCTGATCCGCCCGCCACCAAAGCCGCATACAGGATGAAGGAAGCCAATTGACCGCCTGTCATGAGGCCTGTTTGCACCTGATTCACGCCGATCCATAACACGAAGATAATGACGCCCATGACCGCCATGATAATGAGCGCCGTCAGCAGCGCCCGCACGCGGGTACGCCGGATAGCCGTCATGAAGCTGACTTCCGCCCGGTCTGAGAAGCGGCGGGTTTCCTGTTGTTCCTGGGTATAGGCCTGAACTGTCGGTACCGCGTTGAGGATCTCGCCGGCTAGCGCCGAGGCGTCAGCGATTTTGTCCTGAGCTTCGCGCGAGAGCTTTTTCACCCGACGGCCGATGACCAGGATAGGCAGCATCAGCAAGGCCATCAGGCCCAGATTCAGCGAGAACAGATAAAAACTGGTCACCGCCAGCATGACCATGCCGCCGGTCAGTTGGAACAGGCTTCGCAAGCCCATCGAAACAGAGCTGCCGACCACAGTCTGGATCAGGGTGGTGTCGCCGGTCAGGCGCGACAGCACTTCGCCGGTTTGCAAAGTCTCGAAAAACTGCGGGGTCTGCGTCAGCACGCGAGCATACACGGCACTGCGCAAATCCGCCGTGACCCGCTCACCCAGCCAGCTTACCATGTAATAACGCGTCGAGATTGTCACTGCCCACAGGCTCGCCAGTCCGAACAGAACCGCGAAGCGTCCGTTCAGGCTTAGCGAGTTTAACAGTCCGGTGCCGGCATTCTGTCGCTGCCCGAAGCCAGCATCAATCAGGTCGCGAAACGCCAGCGGAACCAGCAGGATCGTGGCCGATCCCAGGCACAGCAGAATAAACGCCAGGGCCATCCGCCCCCGATGAGGGCGGAGAAACGGCCACAGCCCCCTCAGGGAAGACAGGTGTCGGGTGGAGTCAGGCTGGATTGATTTCGAGCTAAAGGGTCCCGGTCGTGTTTTGGATGCTGTGTGTTTCATTTTCTCATTTTAAAGCATAAGCACGAAAAACTATTCGGGTAAAAGTATTGGCATTCTGTCGCAAGGCTGTAAAGATCGGGATGCCTGCGAGCTTCAGCAGCAATGATTGCAAGCAATGAATCGAGTTCGTGCTTCATCGTCTCCTCATAACGAGGCACCCCGCATGGCCGGAACCGGCGGGTTCGGTTCAGGTACGTAGATATTGGCCACAACCTGTCCATGGTCTGTCACGTAGATCGGTTTTTTATCCATTGACGTTTTGTCATCGATAACGTGGTCGTTATATAAACGGACATCAATTATCCGGCCTATTTTCCTGGCGTTCAGGTCGGCGAAATGATTGCTGGCAAATAGGTTGTCAAGGCTTTCATAATGTCCGTTGTGAATATAGGTGTAATGAAAATTTTCAATGCTTTTGCGCGCCTGGATATCCTTGCAGTTTTGGAAGACGTGCTGCCATCTTTTTACTCTTTCCTCTCTCGGAAGCTTATGGAAAGGGTCTTCGCCAATGATGGCTTGATTGGTCACGGCGGTGTCGTTATCGTTTAAATCGCCTAAAATAAAAATCGGTTTTGTCTCGTCTTGATCGATTTCATCTGACAAAATTTGCCTGACGCCGCAGGATTCAATTGCCCTTCTGATTAGAGAACGCACATTGCCTTTTGCCAGTTCAGGATAAGTCGCTGTATCACGATCAATGCCTTCAGGCAATAGAGGTCTTTTTGATTTTAAGTGCAGAACAACCACTAAAACCAGAAGATTTTCATTGATTTTGATTTCTGCCTTTAAAACGCCTCTTGAAAACTTTTTCAAAGGGATATTGACCGGAATGCTGTCGAAAGGCTCAGTCATCTTCTTGTCATCGAAGAAATCAAAAACGAACGGCAAATCCTCAATCACCTCCGTTTTAACAATAGGGAATCTGCTTACAATAGCATTCACAGGGTTTTTGCCTGTAGGATTAGCTACATAGAGAGGCCAGTTTTCCATGTGGGTTCCTGTTAAACAATCCCTGAGCGCCTGTTCCTCAAAGATTTCCTGAAAGCCGATAATGTCGGCATTCATTCTCAAAAGCTGATTTCTTATCCAGTCTGTTTTCTTCCGGTATTGAGCCTGGCTGTAATGAGGGTGGGAGTCCTCATAAATTGGCTTATCTGCCGTGACAAGGTTTTCTGCATTGAACGTAGCAATCGAGATTTTCATTTTATTGCTCACTGTTTATGGTCAATTGATGTTTTTTCTTGATTACTTATTTCTGACTGGGCAAGAAAAGTGGCTGGTTGTCCGGGGAGAGTAATTGTTTACGTACCCATCGTGTTATCAGCGCTCTTACCGCTCTCAATTCTGACAGTGGCAGTTTTACAAATAGCCTCTATCAGATTAAGCGGGAACTTAGATATTTTAATTGCAGTATATATAGCCTTTATGCGGGTCTGCCATAAGACGAGCTGCTTTATTCGAGAAAGTGCGGTTCGGCCGCGAATTGTGTAAAAACTCATGACTGAGCCCGTCAGCGATAGAGAATGCCTCGTTAGAAAGGGAACATTGGGCCTTCGCCTGAACAAAGTGAATTGACCGGCAGCTTACATTAGAGCACTGCTAAATACTAATATGCGTTACTACTTAGGTAGTTGTACGAAGTTGTGATGTTAGGCAAAAACTAGGAATATGATGACCAACAGCAAGAAGCAGTAACCCTTGGGTAGCGTACTCAAAATACATTAAGCAGAGTGGGTTTCCTATCAACGTTAATGTATTTAAGTCGTAACCGATGGATATATCTAACAGTAAAAATTAATTGGGAAGGCGATCCCAAAATCAAGATTTAAGTCGTAGTTGCATGTATTTTGCAAAAAGTATGTGGAACGAAAGCAATTGAGGATTATTAGAGAGACTAGGAGTCTATACATACTTATTCGATATGTATCTTGAGCAATGTTCCATGTCATTATTCCTGAACATCTGGATTTAAGAGGAATAAATTATTTAAACGTTGCTCAGACAGCTAGCATGGGGATGAAAATGAAGAAGAGCGAAGATTTATTTGTAGAGTCAGCGCCATTTCCCGACCCAATCGATAATCCAGCCCTTTATCAGGCTAATTTCGATGAATTTTTTTACGATGCTAATTTTATAGAGCTGCTGCGTCTTGAGAAGCAGCGGGCGCAACGGTCTAAATCCACATTGTCAATTCTATTGCTGACGCTTGATAAAGAGATTGACGATCAATTCGTTAATATGAACAAGGTTTTAGATATTGTTCGGGAAAAAATACGAAACACTGATATTTGCGGCTTTGTCAATCATAAAACCATAGGCGTGCTCCTGCCCGATACGGACGAGCGAGGCGCTAAAGAACTCTGCGACAAGCTGCTTTATGAAAATAAAAATCCACAATTTTTTTCTACCGTATCAACTTATCCTGACCATATATTTGAGAGCCTGGCAAAAAACGGAAGCATCCACCCAAGCTCTTTCCCTTTCGAGCTGGAGAAAGCAACAGGCACTTTATGGTTTAAATTCTTGTTAAAAAGAGGTATCGATATCGTAGGCTCGATTACAGGCATGCTCATTTTTATGCCTGTAATGTTAATTACGGCACTAGCCATTAAAGCCACTTCTCCGGGGCCTGTCATTTTCAGGCAGACGCGCTTGGGCAAGCAAGGAAAGCCTTTTACATTCTATAAATTTCGATCCATGCATGTGAATATGGATGATCAAATACATCGTGAATATGTCCGAAGTCTGATCAACGGTGATCATGAAAAAGTGAATCAGGGCGATGTGGAAAAACCGTTTTTTAAAATTAAATCCGATCCCAGGATCACTAAGGTCGGAAAATTTATCCGAAAAACCAGTGTTGATGAATTGCCGCAGTTTTTTAATGTGTTCAGGGGCGATATGAGCCTGGTAGGGCCGAGGCCGCCACTTGCTTATGAGGCTGAGAAATACCAGGCCTGGCACCTGAGGCGAATATTGGAAATGAAGCCTGGAATCACTGGACTCTGGCAGGTGCAGGGGCGGAGCAAGACAGGATGGGATGATACGGTGAGGCTCGATATTCGGTATATTCGGAATTGGTCTCTAATACTCGATCTAAAGATTTTATTAAGAACCGTCAAGGTAGTCTTAAAGTGCAGAGGTGCTGTGTAATGTAAAGCCACTAGAATCGATTCAGGGCTTTAAGCCAAATACTTGGGAAAGACGTAATAGTGTATTGACTCGCTAACAAACTTGTTATGCGCATTAGCTTGTCTGTAAGAGTATATCGGCGAAATATTTAGATGGCCTAACTCATGGTTGTCTTGTTTGATTAACTTAATCTCTATGAGAGCGTGCGGGTTAAGAGGTTAAACATAATCAACAACACCTGACAGTTCTCATCTTTAAGTTATTTTCAGTAGATAGACAGGCTAACTTAGAGGAAAAAGAATGATTAAAGAGAATGTAGTTTTAGGCGAGGGGGTTGCTATATATCACCCCGAGCTTGTAAATCTCTACGGTTGTACGATTGGAGAAGATACCAAGATCGGTACATTCGTTGAGATACAAAAAGGCGCTTCCGTGGGAGCCCACTGCAAAATATCCAGCCACACGTTTATTTGCGAAGGTGTCGACATCGAAGACGGTGTTTTCATAGGCCATGGCGTTATGTTCACCAATGATGTTTACCCAAGCGCTGTTAACTCGAATGGCGGCCTGCAGACTGAGGAGGATTGGCAGGTAGTCAAAACCCATATTAAGACTCGGGCGTCGATCGGCAGCAATGCAACCATTCTTTGCGGCATCACGATAGGCGAAGGCGCCCTGATTGGCGCTGGCGCCGTGGTAACCCGCGATGTGCCTGATTATGCGATCGTCACCGGCGTTCCTGCCCGAGTTGTTGGGGATATACGGGTGCGGGATAAAGGCGACGCGGCGGCGACCAGTCTGGTCTAGGCCATGACCATGGGGATTATGACAGCCGCTATAAACAATTACTGCATCTCGGCATTGAAAAGTGCCTGGCTGCTCTTCCCTGAGAGGTACAAGTTAAAAATATAAGATTAAGGCTGTTTGCGAATCACAGGCTTTATCAGTGATTCAATGATTTGTTGGTGCTGAGCAAATTGGTCAGCTTTTAGCAATACCGAAAGCAATGCAATTATTTCCATCCAACAAGGAGAGCAGGCATGTTAAGAATAGGTATTATCGGTTACGGTTACTGGGGGCCCAATCTGGTGAGAAATTTCGCCGAAACACCGGGGCTTGCAGTGGCCGGCGTAGCAGACCTGGATCAGAAAAGACTCGAAACCGTTCAAAAACGCTATCCGGGCGTCAAAACCACAACTCGTTTTCAGGACCTGCTTGAGGACCTATCCATCGATGCCATTGCGGTAGCGACTCCAGTCAGTACCCATTTCGAACTGGGGATGGCCGCTCTGAAGGCCGGCAAGCATTTATGGCTAGAAAAGCCTATGACAGAGTCATCGTTGCAGGCACGCAAGCTGGTCGACGAAGCCGAGATGCGGAAGCGCGTGTTGATCGTTGATCATACGTTTATCTACACGGGAGCAATCCGCAAGATGGCGGAAATCATACAGAGAGAAGATCTTGGCGACGTTTATTACTACGATTCGACCCGGATCAATCTCGGCTTGTTTCAGCGCGACGTCAACGTAATCTCCGACCTGGCCGTGCATGACTTTTCCATTCTTGATTATTTACTCGGAGAACAGCCGGTGGAAGTGTCGGTCGCCGGAACCAATCACTTTCCAGGTACGCCGGAGAATCTGGCCTACATCTCGCTGTTTTATAATTCAGGGATGATCGCGCACAGCAACGTAAGCTGGCTGGCGCCGGTGAAGGTGCGTCAGATCCTGCTCGGAGGTAGCAAGAAGATGATCGCTTACGATGATCTTGAGCCGAGTGAAAAGATCAAGGTTTACGACAAGGGCGTCAGCTTCACTGATGACCCTCAAAAAATCTACCAAATGCGGGTCGGCTATCGCACCGGGGACATGTGGGCGCCACAGTTAGACACAACAGAGGCCTTACTCGTCGAAGGAGGGCATTTCGTCGACTGCATCGAAAACGGCAAAGTACCACTGACTGACGGCACTTTGGGCTTGCGCGTGGTGGAATTAATTGAAGCGGCGACCCGCTCGATGAACGAGCGCGGCCGAGCCGTCAAGATCAACGGAACGCCCATGTGGCAAGGAAGGGTAGTAGCATGATTCCATTTGTCGACCTTAAAGCCCAGTATGCCGGGATTAAGGATGAAGTCAACGCCGCCATTCAGGGGGTATTGGAAACCAACCAGTTTACCCTGGGAAGCGAAGTGGCAGCGTTTGAAGAGGAGTTCTCCGCCTTTTGTCAGGCTCAATACGGGATCGGCGTGAACACCGGAACCAGCGCTTTGCACCTTTCCCTTCTCGCGGCCGGGATTGGTCCCGGCGACGAGGTGATAACCGTCCCATTCACATTCGTGGCGACTGTGGCGGCCATTCACTATACCGGCGCCAAGCCCGTGTTTGTGGACATCGATCCGCGTACCTTTACGATAGATGTGAATGCGATCGAAAGCGCAATCACCGACAGGACTAAAGCTATCATTCCCGTGCACCTGTATGGTCATCCGGCGGACATGGACCCCATTCTGAACATTGCCAAGCAACACGGCCTGATCGTGATTGAGGATGCCTGTCAAGCCCACGGCAGTGAATACAAGGGGCGGCGCGTAGGCAGTCTAGGCGATATGGGTTGCTTCAGTTTTTACCCCGGCAAAAATCTCGGCGCTTATGGGGAAGGCGGCATGGTGGTTACCAATAACACCGAATATACCCGTACCATCCGAATGCTCCGCGATTGGGGCGCTGAGCAGAAATACCAGCATGTCCTCAAAGGGTACAACTTCCGCCTGGAAGGCATTCAGGGCGCAGTGCTCAGAGTCAAGCTGCGCCATTTGCATAACTGGACCGAGGCAAGACGGCAAGTTGCTTCCTATTATGACGAGTTCTTATCCGGCAGCGGCGTACCAACGCCTGAGGCAATGCCTTATGCGCGGCATGTCTACCATATCTATGCGATTCGCACCCGGCAACGAAGTGAATGGCAGCAGGCACTGCAAGCCAAAGGGATTCAGACTGGAATCCATTATCCCATTCCCGTGCATCTTCTGCCGGCCTACGCCGACCTGGGCTATACGAGAGGGGATTTTCCTCATGCAGAACGGGCAGCCGATGAAGTGCTTTCCCTTCCTATGTTCGCCGAGTTAAGACAAGCGCAGTGCGAGGAAGTTTGTGAAGCCATAGCAGAGATGCTCTCGGATCAGGTGGCGTCTGTCGAACTTTGATTGAGCATTAAAAATCTGCGATCACGAAACTAAAGAAGAGAATAATGATACTTATCAAGAAAGCTTTTAATCAATACGTGCCAGCTAAGCTTCAGCAACCGCTCAGACGGTTCTTCATCAGGCCGCTGAAAGGGATTATCCGTCTCGTTATAAAAGATATCTGGCTGCCGATTTATCGAATTGAGCAACCCGAATTAACGGCAATCCTGATTGGTCACCAGGCGTGCGATCACTATTTAATAAACTTATTATATTCTGAATATCTTAAGCCTATAAGAATCGGCACTGTGCCGATCTGGAGTCTGAGCCGGGTGATGCGGCATTGGCAAGAGAAAGCGGATGTCATTATTTTTCGGCACAGAAAATTCCGGCCTCAAGGCGCATTTGCCCGCCGCATGCTGATCATGCCGTACTATGTCGCGCAATCCATTGATCTTCCCCCCCCGGATGCCGACTTGCTGGCCTTCTTCTATAACTCTACAACCCGGCGCGATCTGAAGAGAATCCGAGACGCTGAATTTAAATATGAAGTCACCCAAGACCCGGCACAACTGGATTTCTTTTATCACCGGATGCTCCGGCCATTTATCCAGGATCGACACCGCGACGCCGCTGATATTCTTCCATGGGACGCCTTCAGGCTGGCTTATGAAAAAATGGAATTGCTGCTGATTCACAAGGCGGGTCTGCCAGTAGCCGGCAACCTGAATTTACAAACCAACGATTGTTATACTTTGCATGTGCTTGGCGTTCTCAATGCCGACAAGGAGTTGCTCAAGGCAGGCACTATCGCAGCTTGCTATTGGTTTTCGATAGCCGAGGCGCACCGCCGCGGCTGCGCCTCGGTGAACATGCAATGCGCGCGCCCTTTCCTTAAAGACGGCGTTCTGGTTTACAAGAAGAAG
>NZ_JADMKV010000095.1 GCF_015476545.1 Methylobacter sp. BlB1
TTTATTGAAACGCTAAAGCAGAAATAGCGCTAGATGGTAGGGCTGGATGCATACGTTAGTGTTGCTGCCATTACTGGTTCTGGCTCTCTATGTAGTCCGGACCGGAGAGGGACCTAATGCTCCCTGATTTTATACTTCTTTTAATAGCCACAATCGTCTTCGCAGTTATCGTTGTAGGTTATATTGGGTGGCGTTTTGACGGAGCCGCTGCGATCTCTTTTTTCATCATTTCCGGCGGTTTTCCAGCAATCATGGATTATATTTCCGCTTTTGCGATACATAACTATGAATATCCGGGCCAATCCCGCCTTTGGGTTTTTAGCTTTATTTTGTTTGGCTGGACCAGCATGTGTGGTAGCTGTCTTTTCCTATCAGAAGGGATATTAGCCCGCCGAGAACTTGATCTCATTACGCAAAAGAATCTTTTATGGCAGGCTCCTCTATTGACTGGGGTAGTTGCCGTGGTGATGGATCTTTTTATCGACCCGATCGCAGTGGCAGCCAGATACTGGATTTGGTTCGTTAAAGGAACAATTTATTATGACATTCCTTTACTTAATTTCGTCGGTTGGTTTGTTTTGATGTTTTTATCTTCCTTAGCCTGGATTATCGTCATACGACGACAGCAGTGGGGTTTTGTCAAAAAAATCATTGGCTCAATTGCAGCCATTGTTCCACTCATTGTAAGCAGTGCAATATTATCGATCTTTCTCAATCATTTAATTGCTGTTTTTGGTTGGGAATAGGGGTTTAAAGTCCAACATGACAAAAATGGGTTGTGTCGCAAAGTCTATCGGTCTGGGGTAATATTTTGCAATTTCTGAATTAAACGATGATCAGTTAGCGGCACCTAATTTCCAAATGATGTCATTTTGTACGGGGGTAGATCCTAGGGGTTACGCATTAAAATCGTTCCCACTCTAAGCAATAATCTTCCACTCTTTAAAACGGTGGAGGAAAGTCATGGCGGATGGGATTGTGGAGTCTTTTTCGATGCGATGGCCTTTGAAGCTAATCATGCGGGCTTACTATGCAATTCATTGGACGCCTAGCTTACCAGCATGGCGATTCATCATGCTGCAACAGAACCTAAAAATTCGGGAACTTCCTCAATATACAAAATCTAATTTTTTATTAGTTTTACGTGAAATGGATTTAAATTTGTTTATTAATCAATAGTGATTATTGAAAAGTTAAATCCGACAGTCTCCGATATGGCAGGTTATGTTTATGTCTTCAGCTCAAGTACTAATTAAGAGTTGAGGGAGAGATTATGAGCACAGTAATAATTGTTAAGCTTGATTGCTGCGGTTAATTTTGCCAATGATATCCTTCCTGCGCAATATCATGCCCAGGAGAACTGAAATGAAAATCATTGAAAAGCTTTTTCTCTTGTCAGCGTTCACAGCACTTTCCATGATAGAAGCTTCGGCCGTTGTCTCCGTCGATTCCGCGCAGCAAGATCACCTGATCGAAAAAGGCGCATGGCTATGATGGGCCTGGAGTCTGCACGTCAAACGCAGGTTCCTGTCAATCTCGGTGCCTTCGTTCACTTCGTCAGCAAGTCAGGCATTAAATCCAAAATCGTTCTTGCTATCTTTGGTTTGTTCTTCACCTTTTTCTCAACAAACAGCGCCGCCGATTTGACTGGTGTCTGGACAGTCGAATACGCGGGAAAGTGTTGGACCGAAGTAAGTGAGTCGCAGTGCAGTGGACCGGCACCGGGAGGATCCAGGCTGACGCTCAACGAAGCGCAAGGGGAAGTCACAGGCCACTTTTACGGGGCGTTCTCTAGCTGGTTGAGACCGAAACCGGATGATGCTCCCGACGCCAACATAAACAGTGATGGCACAATACCTATTCAAGCGGCAAGCTTCGACGGCACCACCTTAAACCTCAGCTTGTCCTTCAAGCTTTGTTCGGTGCCGGGTTGTACTCCAGAAAATTATTCCTGGGAGCTAACTTGGGACAAGGACAATCCCAACATTCTTACCGGCATACAGCGACAGTGGGGAGGCACGCTCGCATCAGGTCAGTTAAACCACCAAGTACGGCTCAACCGCGAGGGCGGTCCCATCGTCCACGTGCGGGACCCATCAGCCGGAGGCTCGTGGGTGCCATGGATACTGATACCGGGCATCGGATGGGTCCTGTACAAGCTGGCCCGAAAGGGTCGTAAAAAACGGGAGGAGGAACCGAAGGAATACGAATTGGACATCCGCACGCAGGATGACAGAACAAACCTCACTACTGACGGCGAGGATCTTCTTTGGGTTTACGCGCAGGTTCGATGCAACAAGCCGGAAGTCAACACCGAGGCCCTGACCTCGGGCCTGGCCTTTACCGCCGAAGGCACCGATTCCAAGTGGTTGCTCCTGGGTGCGCCGCAGAGCACCAACGGATTCAAGGCCGTGCCGGTTCGCGCCTGGCCGCCGTCGGAAGACGCCCAACTCGCCGAGGGTGAAGCGAAAGTAACGGTTTCAGCGGTTATTGAGACGAAGCGAATCAGCGGACCTGTGACGATCCGGCTGGAAGATGAGCCGCAATTGAAGGTTTCGATTCTAGGGTGACCTATGGCCAAACTTCCCCCCATCCGGATTGAACTAAACTTTGACGCGGAGCGCAAGGAAGCAGCCCACCGCTCCGAGGCACTGGATAGCCGTCTCATTCGAGTAGAGATCACAAACCGCAATATCAAGCGCGATACGCTGAAGTTGGATGTGAGCGCTCCCGAAGATGAGTCGGGAAAGCTTCTGGCCGGCCACGCGCCGAGCACTTTATCCACTTTGTGGGCGAGCGACCCTGCAAAGGCGGCGGGCATGGAGCCTTGTGTTGTCCACATCCGTCCTGGAACAGAAGCGTATCGTGATGGTAAGATTGAATTCCGCATGGAGCTCGATATCGAGCGCATCCTCGCGTTTTGGGGCTCCGTGGAGTTTGCTGCGAAGCAGGAGCATCCGATCCTGCTGACGGCGGAAGCAGAACAGGAACATCCGATTCTGCTGACGGCGAAAGCCGAGCCCCATCCCAAGCAGCTGTTCAAACGCCGCGGTATCGTCACCATTAACCTCAACAGCATTCGCTGGAAGTGGACTCCGCTTGTTCGCGACAAGCATGGCAACATAGAGAAAGGGGCAGCGGAGGAAAACACTCCCATCGAAGTTCCGGTGGACGGAACGAACAGCCAGGGTTTCGAGCTCGAACTGTGGCTCGAAAAGCGGCAGGAGAGCGGCTACCTGCGGGCCGAATCGGACTTCACCCACTACTTGGCGCCGGAAGAACCCCGGGTGACGTTCGCCGTGCTCGCGCCGGAGAAGATCCCGTGGAAGGATCTGGCTCCCGCGGAAAATCAGCAGGTCACCACCACCTGGTGGACCCAGAACCTCGAAGAGGACGCCAACTTACTGAAGGAACTGCCCATCGAGACGACGATCCGCGTCCTCGCCTGGCCCGAACACAGCATCGTGCGCCATCGCAGGGATGAGAAGCCGCTCACCAACCCTGCCGACGCCGCGCAACTGGCCACGCGCGAAATCCCACTCATGCTCGGAGTGAGAAAATGGAAGGCGCGCGTCCTGCGGCCCGACCCCAAGGAACTGCCCGTATTGCTTGAGTGCCAACGGCCGTGGGAAGAAGGATTTGAGGTAGAAGTGGAGATCTTTGACGATTCCAGCCCGGGCCAAGTCCGCGTGATGAGGAATCAGGAAGTCGAGTGGCGTCTGCGGCCGGCAGGCGAGACCATCAGCGATACGGGCGAGCCCAAATTCAGCGGAGATGTCCGCAGCGGCGACAACAAGGATCAGCCGCACGGCACGTGGCAGACCGACGACCGGGGCCGCATCACCTTCCTGTTCTGTCCGAAGCAGGAAAACTCGCTGTTTCTGGCGGCAAAGAATGACCAGTATTATTACGGCGAGTTTGACCTCATCGAAGCCAGGCCCGGCGCTCCGAGAACCGTGCCAGGTGCCGCTCCGGATGATCAGGGCAAAATCCCCTCAGCGGATACTCCGAAGGACAAGCAGGCGCCCAGCTTCGTACTCGAATGGGCGCCAAAGTTCGACCTGCAAGTCTTCAAACTTCCTTACTTTACTGCCGAAACCAGCCTCAATCCCGAGGCCGTCCCGGACGCGGAGCACGTCAAAGCTATTCCCCTCGTCCTCAACGAAACGCAGAAGACTTCCTACCAGCAACTGTTTCAGACCGGCGGCACCGTGACCATTGCGCCTGTCGTGCCGATCGGCGAAAACCAGGCGGATAGTGAAGAGAAGGAGCTGAAGGATTTCCGGCTCATCGTTGGCAGTGAAAGCTCGGACGGTTCGCAGCAGTCGCCCGAGATCGTACGCATGGAACCGGTTAGCCCTGACAGCGGCGCCACGGACACCTCGGAGCCTATCCGCCCGCGCAAGATCGAAGTCCCTGTTTCGCCGCGCGCGATGAAGCTCAACGCGAAGCCGGTCGAGCTGACGTTAAAGCTCAGGACGCCGCTGCATCGTGACGTTGCCAAGCTGCTCAATGACATTACCACCATCACTGGGACGATGGATGACAAGTTCCTCAACTCTACCGCATTTCCCGTGGACACGTGCATTCCCGGCCCGCCGACCGAATTTACCAAGCTGGGGACGGAGTTTCGCCTGCGGGCAGTGGAACTCTTCGCCTCGCGTGCCCAAGCTGATCTGGTGGCTCAGTGCAGACCGACCTTCCTGACGTTGATGGCTGCCGCGGGATACCTGCCGACCATGCGCCGCTCCTGGAAAATCCTGGGCGATGCCGTCCAACTCCACCGTCTCGCCTACAAGCGCACCATAGACAACTCGATCAACTTTCTCTACGACTTTGTTTACTGTGACGAGGTGGCGGAAGGCATTAACCACCGCTTCGGTGGCGTCCTCACCAAGATCAAGGACAAGACCGGCATAGACCTCAGCCAGGTTCGAAAAATCAAGCTGCTGCACGAGAGCATCCAGACAACGGTGCTGCGCTCGATGCTGGGCGTTTTCATGCGCATCCTCAATGATTATTTGTCTGTTTTCGAAACCAAGTGGAAGGATCTCACAAGTGCTCTGGACAAGCACAAGCGCGACCTCGCCAGCCTCGAATCCAAAATCGTCAGCGCCGAAACAGAGTTCTCGCAGGCGGTAAGCGATTTCCAGCAGCACAGCAACAATCTCGTCGCGTTAAGCAACCAAGGCCGCGACCTGCTTGATGAGTTCCGGGCTCTGGCTCCTGAACAGCAACGCGCCGTTTCAGAGAGCTTCAAAGAGCGGGCTCACCAATTGATGCGTCAGGCGGCCGACACCAAGCAGGAGTGGTCAAGGGCTGGCTTGCTGGTCGACAAGCATCTCAGCAGCGAGGCTAGTTCTCCCGAGAGTCTGCAAACGTTGCTGAGGCAGAAGATGCTCCTCCAGGCCAGGAAGACCACTGCGGAGCTGGAAGTCTCTGCGATCAAGGCCCAGTACCAACATGTCAAGAAAGCTGCTGCCTCGATGAAGCAGGCCGAAAACCTCACGCTCCGGCCAGAAGCCTCCACGACCAGCGAGGTCGGCGAGGTCATCAAGGGCGCCAAGCTCGAGAAGGTGAAGGGGGAGATGGAATCCGCCTTCACGGCACTGAAAGCTCCCCAGCCTGAAGCTATGACCAGTGAGGCCGCGACGAAACTGCAAGCGCTCCACAGCGAGGCCGGGGCGCTGGTGACTGATTACACCACGGATTGCCAGAGAGCATCGCAAGGTTTGCAGACCGTAGCCGCTGAGGCCGATGGATTAAGGCAACTGGGCGCCCTCGGTGACAGTGACACATGGGTTTCCCGCACACCTCCAGCCACGCGCCTTCCAACCGGTCCCGCGGTGGATTTTTCACGCGAGCTTCAGAAAGTTTCGCACCTTCAGCAAAAAAGCACTCAGGCGATGAAGAACTTTCACGATGCCGCCAATTTCGTGCGCCTCGATTCACAACGCCGTGTGGAAGGCCTCACCACAGTTTGGAAAGCTCAGCAAGACCTCATGGCCGAAAACCTTTCCGATGGCGTCAAGTCAGGCCAGGAGCATTTCTTCCAATTCCTCGATGAAACTCAGGCCAGTAGCGGCGAAGATGGAGCTCCCGCCCAAAAACCCGAAGGCGTGGATGCAGGCTGGCTCGACTGGGCGATCAACAGATGTCTCGACGTGGTGGACTGGTTCGCCAGCATGTTCAAGGGCGCCTGGGCATGGGCCTGCAGGCAGCTCAGCCGGTTACCCGACTTGATTCGCTTCGTGTTCTGGCTATTGATGTATGCTGTCAACCTCGTGCTGCGCTTGGTCGCGCTGCTGGGTGCGAAGATGTTCGAAGCCATCCTGGCTATGGTGGATTTTGCGCGCTCCAACTACAGCACCATTACCTATTTGCGCCCGGAAGCCTACGTTGCGGGCAGCACGTGCTTGAGCAAGACCGGCTCAGCCAATCCCGACGCCGCATCCGGCTCACAGCTCTTCACGTTTCCCTACCTGGAGTTTCAGCTCTTCGATCGATGGAAGGCGTGCGGCAAGGGTGACGTCGATCAGTTGCGCTGGGAGGAACAGTATATGGACCAAACTCTGCGCGCCGGCTACGAAGACTACTACCCGCGCGCATTGGGCGAGGCTCGCGACTGCTACCACCGGCTCTGCAAGGCGCTGCTCTCGATCGAAACCCTCAAGGCCCCGCCCGTGGATTTGATGCCCAACAACTCGCTGAAAATTGCCGGCGAAAGTGTCGACAGGCTGGAGAATCACATCGCCCAGTTTCTCAAGTCGTTCGAGGATGCCTCGCCCAAGGAAAAGGACGCCCGCTTCACCGAGTCTTTTCGCCGGTTGCGGCAGAAACCGAAATGGACCTCGGTGGACTGGGATACGCTGGCTGATTGGATCGGCTTCGGTTTCAGCTGGGTTTTCCGCTTCGTCGCCCTGCTGGTTGCGGTTTTCACTTGGTGGACTGGCATGGGCCTCTGGATTGCGGCAGGAGCCTGGCTGACAGCCGCATCGCTCGGTTCGGCCGTGGCCGCCGTGGGCCGGCTGATCCCGAGCTTGTTCGGCTACTACTGCTACACCACCGCCTATCCGCGTGACGTGGTGATGCTGCAAGCTGCTATCCACGCCTCGCTTTTCCTGCCCGCAACTGAAGAAAGCTTCAAACTCAGTTCGTCGGACGATTTTCTACAATGAGAGATCCAATGCCAATCAACCCGTCATCCTCAATCAACTGGCAAGACGAGCTCGGCCCCCTCCAAGCGGAATGGGACCGGCTGCAAGCCGAGATGCAGGCCATCAACGCCGAGGTGCAAGCCGCCTCCTCCAGCGAAATCCCTCCGTCCGCAATGCCCACTGTTGCGGAGCTTGCTGCCGCCTCCGAGCGCGAGTGGAACGATCTGGAACAATCTCTTCTTGGCAGCACGTCGGCTACTCGCATACCGGCAACGAATGAAGGGCAACAGGCCGACGAGCAGGCGTCGTCAGATAAGGGAGAAGGGCCTCATGACCAAGGCACGACCGCGGGCGAGATCATTCACTCCATTGAGTCTGTTGCGGAAGAACTGTTTGAGCCTCAGCGACAGGCGGCAGCAGAGCCGCAGTGGTTCTATGCCTGGGGAAATCAGAGCCAGGGTCCGATAATGCAGAGCCAGTTGCTGAAGTTATTGGAACAAGGCGTACTGCCTTGGACCACTCTGGTGTGGCATCGGCCGCAGACGGACTGGAAGCCAGCATCGGAAACCGAACTCGTTGAGCTCGCTGGCCCCGGCATGCCGCCTCCGCTTCCCGGTGCGAATCCTAAAGACGCTCCGCCGCCGCTTGCCGAAGAGCCGGTTTGCGGTCGATGCGGTCAACTTGGGAAACGCGGCGATCGATTATGCTCGGCATGCGGCCAGCCTTATCGTGAGCATCCAATGGATGTTTGAGGGGAGCCAGGATGTCACTGATTTGTGAAAAGTGTGGTGCACAACTCCGAGCGAACAAGAAATTCTGCGGGAAATGCGGGACGCGGGTCTCGTTTTCCTCGCCTTCAATTGTTCAGTCTGAAGGAACTTGCCCGCAGTGCGGGACCGCATTGAAAGAGGGCCGGAAGTTCTGTGTTAACTGTGGGGCGCCGGTATCACCTCCATCCCCGCAGCCGGTTTACTCGGAGACAAGCTGCCGTCAGTGTGGCGCCTCTTTAAGAAAGCATGCGCGATTCTGCTCCTCGTGTGGGGCCGCCACCGTTCCGTCGACATCGCTGCCCCCTCCGAGATCCGAAACAATCGCTCCTATAGAGCAAGTGACCGAAATGTGGCAGCCGCCACCCTGGCCTTCCGGATTGGTGGCGCCGCCACCTCCTCCACTGCGTGGAGCAATTCACACCTTTTCGATTCCCAGCAATGTCGCTACGGACTTCACCAGCAGAACCGGTCTATTCAAGTCGTTGTCAGGCTCACAACTCGGAGCGCTGTTGATGCGCCTCATTAAAACGAGTGAAACGATACCTCGGAAGCAGGAAGAGGGTCCGGTGAAGAGTAATACTTTGTTCCAGCCGGCACGGCGTTGCCCCAACTGTAATCAACCCGTCGCGGCCGGCAAGAAGTTTTGTACGGGATGTGGTCAGTTGATTACCTGAAATCTCAATGTCACTGTCAAGATCTTTGGATTTTTTGAGTGAGCCGGGGCAAGCGTAGGACCTTGTAGTGGATAACCGTTTTGTGCTTTTTTGTTTTCCTCCTGACGACTTGGCATCTTTAGAATTAAGGAGAATCTCATGAAATGTCCCAAGTGTAACGCCGAGATAGACACTGGCGAACGCTTTTGCGGCGAGTGTGGGCAGGCCCTGCCAACTGTCCCATCGCAGTCTCAAACACCCGTCCCAACCCCGGAAGCGGCGGCGCAGCGCCGTCGCTGGCCTTACGCATTGAAAGCCCTCATAGGCGTCGCCGTTTTTGGATGGTTATGGCTCCTTCGGATGTTAGGCTTATTTGGAGTTTTTTTCGAAATACTGATCGTGGGCATTGCGTTTCTAGTGGGGTTAGGCTTCGTAGGGTACCAATTTTTCCGGGGGCAGAAGCCGGAAGAGCGTTCCTCAGGGGAGCTTTTCGTCCTGCTGGTCGTAGGCACGGCATTTCTAGTCGGGCTAGTGATCATAATGATCGGCTTCATGGAGGAGCTATTTGGCCCCTATTATTGGTAAGCACCTGCGCATAATTACTTAGCCACTATATAAAGATAAAGCATGGATTTTACATGTTAATCATACACACGCGGCGCCGGCTGAATACAAGAGGTTTCTAATGTACTTTTTCACATTTCTATCGCAACCAAAACCGGGGAACGATTCTTACGATCAATACGGCGGTGCCTATGTCAACTGTTGGATCAACAGCGAAAAACACGAAGAGGCTGAAGAGATCGCCCGCCAGGGTATCGATAGTTTTGGCTGGACGGTGGAAGCCAAGGAGGAAGATCATGCTATATACGAGGAAGATTACGCGGATTCGGAAGCGGGGTTGGCGTGTTACCGGAAGGCTGAACGGGAAGGGTCTTGCTTTATCTTCCACACCTACCCATTGGGGCCGCATGAAGATGATTGACCTGGGTATTATCCCGTCGCCACAAGGTTTATGCTGTTAGCCGAAGGACGGCGATGGTGATGTTTGTCCATCTGACACCGAAAAAGAACCTCAAGGCCGTTATGCCCTCGGAGAGCCACGAGGGTTGCGAAGTCATCATTGGCCTCAAGATAACAAGCGGCGAGATCCGCCGCGTTTGCCACCTACCCCAGGTGATCGGTTGGCGGTATATGTCCGGCGCTCTCAAGCTGTCCACCTGCATATGTGCGGTCTATAACCCGCCTGGAACGATTAATTCGCGCAAGAAGTGGCAGGCGGGGAAAGAGAGACAAGGGTGAAAATGACGCCTGCAGATTCGTTGCAGGCGATGGTCCTATGGGCAATCACGTGGATTCTGAGGTGGCTTAATGAAATGCAAAAACTGTCATGCTGAAGTAGATGCCGACGATCGTTTCTGTGGTGAATGCGGATTTGAGCTGGGGGCTGCTGCCACCACCGCGACACCGAGGCTGCAATCCGCTGATTCCATCGGCGAAATCTGCCGGTTCGAGGGGCATCTGGAGGAGGTCATCAAGGTGGCCTTCTCGTCCGACGGCCACCGTGCGCTCTCTGCCGGCAGGGATGGGGTTATTCACGTCTGGGACATAGAAAGTGGGCACGCCCTCCGCCACATTCTGGGAGGGGAGGCCATTACCGCCGTAGACTTCTCGCCCGATGGCCGCCGCGCCCTCTCTTACGACTACACCATGCATCTGTGGGACCTGGAGAGTGGACGGGAAATCCGCCACTTCGTCACTGGCCTCGAGGCGCAAGGGCTCGTCACCAGCATGGCCTTCATGCCTGATGGCCGCCATGCCCTGTTGGGCAGCGGGGACACTTCCATTCGTCTCTGGGATCTCGAGACCGGGCGCGAATTGCGCCGTTTCGAGGGCCACAGGAGTCCGGCGGAATGTCTCGCAGTCTCCCTCGATGGACGCTATGCCCTATCTGGCGCCTGTGATTCCGATTATAGTAACCATGCCGTTATCTTGTGGGACTTGGAGAGGGGCAGTGAACTTCAACGCCCTGAGCGGCTCATGATGCTGGTTGTAAGTGTATCGTTCTCACCGGATGGCCGCCGCGCCCTCGCAGGCACCTTGGATTGCAACGTTTACCTCTGGCAAGTGGAGAGCGGCTACGAACTGCGTCGTTATGAAGGGCATGCGGGTAATGTTTTTTGCGTCGCTTTTTCACCAGACGGCCGGAGCTTTCTCTCCGGCAGCGGCACCGACGCCTACGACGCCGATCTCCTAAGAGATTTGGGCATTGATAACACGATACGCCTGTGGGATACGGAAAGCGGGCATGAAATCCATCGCTTCGAGAGCCATTCCGGGAACGTCAACAGCGTGGCCTTTTCCCCGGATGGCCGATATGCCCTCTCCGGGAGCAGCGACAAAACGGTGCGCCTATGGAGGCTGCCAAAGTGGCCGCCGAGGAGATAAAGTCTTATGAAATGTGCCAATTGTCATGCTGAGCTGGGGCCCGCGGATCAGTTTTGTGGCAGCTGCGGGCACCCCCGGGCGATTGCTGCACCACCTTTGCCTGCAAATAGGGGAGTCTGCCCGAACTGCGGCGCCAAATGCCAATCGGACGAACGTTTCTGCGGCGAATGCGGGCAGGCCTTGCCAACGGCCTCGCCACAGCCTGCGAGAGAGAAGATTACCAACGCGATTTGGACGTTAATAGCGGTGGCACTATTAATCTATTTTGGGATTCTAGCCATCGGCTTTTTTATCACGATTTTTTCTTGGTGAGAAGGATTGCTTTTTCTCCCGATGAACCATACCCCATCAAGGAGTTGGTCGAGTCGCCAGATGGAACTGGTTCTGTCGCAAATTCTGTCAGGCTGGGCGATAATTGCCAAATTTAGGTGTAATGAAGTCTAAGCCCTAACCCAAAAAATCCTATAACGTTAATAAATGGACCAGCGGGGGCATTTGAACAGAAACTTACGGTTTCGACCTCGCGGATTCACTCCAACCCGTAAAATTCTGTTCATTTCTCCTTTCCTCATCTTCACTGCCCATAGGTTTAGTCATGGATAAGCCACCGGAACCTAAAGTGCGTGCGCCAGTTCTCGACCCGGCATTGTTAAGTTAGTATGGCATGGGTTAAGCTAATCCATTTTTACCGAGTCAGTGATCATGGTTAGATGCCCCAAATGTAG
>NZ_JADMKV010000096.1 GCF_015476545.1 Methylobacter sp. BlB1
AACACCCGCGTCTACCTGTTGGACGATAACCTCGCGCCCGTTCCGGTCGGTGCCGTGGGCGAGCTGTATGTGGGCGGTGCCGGACTGGCACGGGGTTATCTGAACCAGTCCGAATTGACCGCCGAGCGCTTCATTAAAGATCCGTTCAGCCGCGATCCCCAGGTGCGGCTGTACAAGACCGGCGACCTGGGCCGCTGGCGGGAAGACGGCAGCATCGAATTCCTCGGCCGCAATGACTTCCAGGTCAAAATCCGCGGCTTCCGCATCGAGCTGGGCGAGATCGAGGCCCGGCTGGCCGGCCATCCGGCGGTCCGGGAAACGGCCGTGCTGGCGCGCGAGGACGGCGTTGGCGGCAAGCGGCTAGTGGCTTATTACACCGGCGACGCCGATCTGGCCGTGGACGACTTGCGCGCGTATCTGGCCGAGTCCCTGCCCGAGTACATGGTGCCGGCCGCCTTCGTGCAGTTGGCCGCGCTGCCGTTGACCCCGAACGGCAAGCTGGACCGCAAGGCCCTGCCGGCACCGGATGCCTATTTGGACTTTGTACCGCCGCGATCTACCGATGAAGCGAAAATTGCCGCAGTTTGGCGCAAATTATTCCAGGTTGAGTCTATTAGCGTGACGGCTAATTTCTTCGAGATGGGCGGGCACTCTTTATCGGCGGTTCAATTGTTGAGTCTGTTGAAACAGGAAGGCATTGAGATCTCCATAGCGATGTTGTTTGAAAAGCCGACTATCGAATCGTTAGCCTGGGCGATTCGTGAAGACACCCGGATTACAGAAGCAAACGCAATACCGCTGAGGAAAACCGGTAATCAAGCTCCGCTGTTTTTAGTTCATGAGGTCACGGGAGAAATGCTCTATGGCCCTAATCTCGTGCCACATATCGATAGCGATATACCCGTCTACGGCTTGCCCGGACAACCGCTAAGCGAAGCACCTTATCACACCATGCAAGCAATGGCCGCCAGATTAGTGCGGATGATACGCGCAGTACAGCCGCATGGGCCTTACCGCCTCGCCGGCTGGTCCCTTGGCGGGACGATTGCTTACGAAATTGCCGCACAACTTATTGGAGAAGATGAGACGGTAGAGTTTCTAGGATTGCTGGATTCATACTATAACTACGCGAATGCAAAAGACATTATGACGGATGTCGATGACACAGGTTTATTGCTGGATTTCGTGTTGGCAGACGATATGCCTTCGGCGATGGCCGATGAAATAAAATCGGCAGCTTCTTCAATGGATTTTGCGGAGTTGGTGAGCAAATGCCAGTCCTTATCTCTGCTGCCGGCTCATCTGACTGCCGACGAATTTCAGAAGTTTCTGCATCGCTGGCACAACCATAGAATAGCGGACGCTCAATACTGCGCCCGCAAGTTGCCGATCCCAATCCATTTATATGCCACCACTGAGCACGCTGAAGAAAATCCCTTCCGGAATTGGGACTCGGTATTGCCGAAGCAGCAAATACGGCTGATACCGGTGACGGGTTCGCATCAGACTATGATGGAATCGCCTCATGTCGATTCGCTGGGCGCGGCGCTTTCCGCCTCAATTCGGGAGGCAAGTGCCGAAAAGCCGATGGATCATAGCAACGGCTACGATCCGTTAGTGGCGCTTCATTCCGGCAGTTTCGCTGTGGCGCCTTTATTCTGTGTACCGGGTGCGGGAGGCAGTGTGAGCGCGTTCACCGATTTGACGTTAGCTTTGGGATCTTCAAGACCTGTCTATGGCTTACAGCCGCGGGGACTGGACGGCGAAATGGTGCCGCATGCGACCGTACCCGCCGCTGCCAAAGCCTATCTGCGAGCGATCCAGTCGGTATATCCGGAAGGGCCATTACATCTGATCGGCCATTCATTTGGCGGATGGGTTGTTTTCGATATGGCGCTGCAACTGGCTAAGAGCGGACGCAGCGTAGCGTCACTGACCTTGATCGATACCGATGCGCCGCATGAGCCGCACAGCGTCGCGCGAGAATATACGGAAACCGAAGTGTTGATGAAACTGGTCGAGATCTATGAGCAATCCATCGATGCATCTCTGGCAATACAGGCCGCCGATCTGGACGGGCTTGACGGCGATGCACAGTTGAAGCTGCTGCATCAACGCCTGGTAGGCGTCGGGCTGATGCCTAAACAATCTCAGCCCGAAATGCTGGCCGGCACATTCCGCACCTTTGGCACGGCATTAAGAACCCGCTACTGCCCGGAATATCACTATGCCGGACCGCTGCGGCTCGTGTTGGCTCAGACTGATCAATCTGACCACGAAGCCGTCGTCGCAAAATGGCGATATTGGGTTAATGATCTCAAATACTGGCAAAGTAAAGGCAATCATATGACTGTTATCAAGGCGCCTTATGTCAACGCTTTAGCGGATTGGCTGGAATTGGGGAGGCATAAGTGATTGAGGCGCCGAGTCGGCTATTTCCGTTTTTAGGGAACCGGCTCGATGCGCCCGAGCTTAGCGCGGCTTATGTCGGGTTGGGTTCGGACAATAAATTCATCTCGGTTTTTTAACCTTAAATCAACAAATGACATCATCCTATGAACACGGCAAACGAATTGGAAAAAGAGACTTATCAAAGTGCAAGTTTGACGATGATGGGGCGGCCATTCTATCTACTCTGGTGTGGCGAGACTGTCGCGTTAATCGGCGCCTCGCTGATGGAGTTCGCATTAGGCGTGTGGGTCTATCAAAAAACCGGCTCGGCTCTTGATTTTTCCGGCGTGCTGGTGGCAGCTATTTTACCGGCAGTGTTCATTATGCCGATTGCCGGCGGCATCGTTGACCGCTTTGATCGGCGCTACGTGATGGTTGCGGCCGATCTGACGGCTGTCGCGTTATTGTTGATGCTGGCCTGGTTTCTTTGGCATAACAGCCTTGATATCGAGCATCTTTATGTCTTCAATGTTGCAATGTCGCTGATCGCGGCGTTCAGGACGCCTGCCTATACGGCGTCTGTCAGCAAGCTTCTGCCCAAGGAAAAATATACGCAGGCCAGCGGCTTGATGGGAGTGAGTTCCAATGTGTTAAGCATGTTTGCGCCTTTGGTCGCGGGCAGCTTGATGGCGGTGATAGGGCTGCAGGGCATAGTCTTTATCGACATCACTGCATTTGCTATGGGCTCCATATTGATTTTGAACGCTTTTTTTTACACCGGTAGAGCCAGCGGCAATATCGGCAAGATCAGGGCCGATGATACGGAAGCGGTAAGCGGCAGCGTTGCCTTGGCGCTAGTGTTTTTCAAGAAGGAGCCGCTGATGCTGTGGCTGCTGGTATACACCGTTCTTCAGCAAGGTTTTGTGACGCTCGCGTCGACGATGATTATGCCTCTGGTGCTTTCCCATTACTCCGAAAACGACTTGGGCGTCATTCTCACGGTCGGCGGCGTGGGAGGGCTGATTGGCTCAATCCTGTTGACAGTGATGGGAGAGCTTAAGCGTTTGATGCTTTGGGCGCTGGCGGCTGATGTGATACTGGCGCTTTGCATATTGCTGGTTGGCGTCAATACCTCCTTCAACCTTTATTGCGTGTCGGTGTTTACCGCCTTACTGGTGGGCGGCTTTGCTCAAGGCTGTAATCATTCGCTGTGGATGAGAAAAATTCCGAATAAGTTTCAAGGCAGAATCTTCTCGATCATTAATGTTGCCGCTTTGCTGACCATAAGCATCGTCGTCATGGCAGGCGGGTTTTCCGCCGATCAGATTTTTGAACCTGCTCTATCTGAAGGTGGTCTGTTAGAACAGACGCTAGGCCCCTGGATTGGAACAGGAAAAGGGCGTGGCATCGGGCTTATGTTTGTTATCAGCGGCTTTATAGGGGTACTCATTTCACTGGTTGGATTTTTAACAAGACTGCGCCGATTGGATCTGATCGTGCCGGATGCACCTGGCTCAAATGAGTCCTAAGTGTTTGAAAAAATAATGAGCCGGGTTTTCCCGGCAGAAAATGCAATCAAAAATAAAAAATAAGGAGAAATAGCATGTCATACGATTACCTGAAACTCCTGGAATCAAACGCAAGAACTTATGCCAGATTCTTTAACAAAGTGTTTTCAACGGGCCATGGGGTGCGTGTCCGGGATTCCCAAGGAAATGAGTACATAGACTGCCTGGCTGTTGCCGGCGCTTTGCCGCTAGGACATAACCATCCTGAAATTAAACAAGCTGTTGTCGAGTATATTTCATCGGATGGCATTCAACAGGCGCTTGATTTTTCCACTCCGGCCAAGATTCAATTTGTCAAGGATCTGTTCTCGCGGCTGCCGCCGAAATTGCGCGACGATGGGCGGATACAGTTCTGTGGGCCTACCGGGTCTGATGCAGTCGAGGCCGCACTCAAACTGGCGAAATTTTATACGAAACGGCAAGGCATCATGGCGTTTCATGGCAGCTACCATGGCATGACTTTGGGCGCTCTCGGCCTCATGGGTAATTTACACCCTAAAACCGGAGTGGGCCTGGCGGCGGCCGGTGTGCAATTCGCACCTTTCCCTTACCGTTTCCGGTGCCCATTTGGAACCAATGGCGCTCAAACCGACCAGCTGTCGATCAACTACATCCGCACGATTTTATCGGACCCCGAGAGCGGGGTGTCAAAGCCAGCCGCTATCATCGTCGAGGCTGTGCAAGGAGAGGGCGGCGCCATTCCGGCTTCCATTTACTGGTTGCAAGAGCTAAGAAAATTGACGCTTGAATTCGATGTGCCGCTGATCATCGACGAGGTTCAGACAGGACTTGGACGGACAGGCACCTTATTTGCCATTGAGCGCGCAGGCATAACGCCGGATATTCTGGTTTTGTCCAAGGCCATCGGAGGCGGTTATCCGTTGTCAGTCGTGGTATACGATAAACGATTCGATGTCTGGACGCCCGGCATGCACGCGGGCACGTTCAGAGGCAATCAGTTGGCGATGGTCGCAGGAAGCACCACGATGCGGGTGATCGATAGAGATGGACTTGTTGACAATGCCAATAAGATTGGCGATATTCTGAAAAAAGGCCTGATTGAAATTGCGCAACACAATCCAGTCCTGGGTGATGTGCGGGGGCTTGGGCTAATGATCGGCGTTGAGATTGTGAAACCGGGCGCCGACGACCAGCCAGGTGCTCCGGACGGGGAACTCGCCAAGGTCATAAAACGCAATTGTTTTAAAAACAGACTGATCATTGAAACCGGGGGGCGCAATGGCTGCGTGCTTCGTTTTCTGCCGCCTCTCATAGCGACGGAAGCCGATGCCGGCGAAATACTGGATCGTTTTGAGCAGGCTGTTGAAGCCGTAGAGATAGGGGCAGTTCATGCTTGATATACGTCCTAACCATTCGAGCTCTCTCCGGGAGAAGCAAATTGACCAATTGAAAAACCGGCAATTGGCTGCTGCTGATGCGCTGGGGGTTTCTTTTGAAAAGCCAATAATAAGTGTCCAGAGTCTCACGAAATCCTATCATATTGGATCAATGACAGTTCCCGTATTGAAGGGCATCGACCTATCCGTCAAAGAAGGAGAGTTTGTCTCTATCATGGGGCCATCAGGGTCAGGTAAATCGACTTTGCTCAATGTGCTGGGAATTCTGGATCGTTACGACGACGGCGAGTATGTTTTGGACGGAACCCTGATAAAGCCGCTTTCCGAAACGGAGGCCACCCGGCATCGTAATCATTTGATAGGCTTCGTATTTCAGTCATTCAATTTGTTGCCTTTCAAGACCGCTATCGATAACGTGGCCATGCCGCTTTATTATCAAAAGGTTCCTCGTAAGCAGCGGGAAGAAAGAGCGCGGAAGCTATTGGAACGCATGGGGCTGGCCAGCCGGATGGATCACTTGCCTTCGGAGTTGTCCGGCGGGCAGCGGCAGCGGGTAGCCATTGCGCGCGCATTGGTTACCGACCCGCCTCTGATCTTAGCCGACGAACCGACCGGCAATCTGGATACGAAGACTTCAGAGGAAGTGATGGAATTGTTTACCGAAATAAACCATGAAGGCAAGACGCTTGTCGTCATCACGCATGATGAAGAAGTCGCTGAACGAACTCGTCGCGTTATCCATCTGCAAGACGGGCGAATCAGGCACTAACTACTCACTATGGACCATACAACTCATGATTGATTTTGAACGCTGGGCCGAGCTCGGTCAATCCCTTAGCAAGCACAAATTGCGGACAGGCTTGACTGCTTTTGGCGTCAGCTGGGGCATTTTTATGCTGGTTCTGCTGTTAGGAATGGGGAAGGGGTTGGAGCGCGGCACGATGACGCTTTTCCAGGATACGGCGCTAAATAGTGTCTGGATTGGAGGTGGCAAAACCTCTCAATCGTATAAAGGCTTAACCCCAGGCCGGACGGTAGGCCTGGAAATTGATGATGTCGCCTTGCTTGAAAACCTACCAGGGGTGGAGGCCGTTGGGCCTACCAAATTATTGGATAAAGGATATGTTATGAGATATGGAAAAAATACCGGCTCATTCCAGATAAACGGCATTAGCGCCGTCAATGCTGAAATTCAAAAACTGGCCTTGCTGAGCGGACGCCAGATTAACCAGTTGGATGAGCGCGAATCACGTAAAGTCGCCATAATCGGCGCCAGGGTTAACGATGTGCTGATGAAAAATCAACTCAGTCCAGTAGGAAAAACGATTTACGTAGGAGAAACACCGTTTACTGTGATTGGCGTATACAACAAAGCGTTGGGAGAGCAGTCGCCCAATCGCGTCTACATTCCATACTCCACCTTGAGGCAAGTGTTTGACCCTGCCCCGACAGTCAATATGCTTGCCTTGACGGTATCGCCGGGCTATAGCTGGCCGGATCTGAAGCCGGAAGCCATTCGGCTGCTATCCCAGCGGCATCGGTTTGACCCGAATGATTCTGCCGCTCTGGAGATCTACGATATCAGTGATGAAGTAAAAAAAGTGGAGTCCTTAATGAGCGGCATCAGGCTCTTCATGATAATTGTCGGAACCGGTACATTGATGGCGGGCTGTGTCGGGGTCAGCAATACGATGCTAGTTACTGTCAAGGAGCGCACGCGTGAATTTGGTATTCGCAAAGCCATCGGCGCTTCCTCGGCTGATATACTTTTCATGGTATTGCATGAGACACTGGTCATTACTTTAGCCGCAGGCTATGTGGGGTTGATTGCAGGGGTGGGGCTTGTCGAATTGATCAGCCAGGCCGGCATCGAATCGGATTACTTTCGTGATCCTCAAGTCGATCTTTCTATCGCTATTTCGGCGCTAGGCGTTTTGATACTTGCTGGTCTTATCGCAGGCTATCTGCCGGCGCGTCAGGCGGTGCGCGTATCACCTATTGAGGCACTCAGACATGAATAATTTTCGTCGAATTGTAGTCCGTACCAGTTGGCTTTTATTGGTTTCTGCCTTCGTGTTTGGCAGTGGTTTCTGGCTGTTTGTTTCAGCCGGCGCCAATGAAATCACCGTGCGGACAGAAAAACCATCTCGTATGACCATCGAGCATTATACCGTCGCCACCGGGCAGATTGTTCCCAATCGGAAAGTCAAGATCAAATCTCAGGCGAACGGTGTGCTCGAAGAAGTGCTTGTTAAGCAAGGGCAATGGGTGAAGCGCGGGGATGTGCTGGCCCACATACGGCTGCGTGCTGATCCGGTGGAGGTTAATACCGTCCAGGCGCAAATCAGAAAAGCCCGCCTTGAGCACCAGCGAGCGGCCGCCGAACTGGAGCGGCGCAGTCATCTTCATGACCAACATCTGATTTCCGACGCTGCGTATCAGGATGACAAACTGAAATACGATGTTTCAAAGTCGACCTTGGAGCAGGCCGAACGCGAATTGGAACTGCGCCTCAAAGGTGCCTCACAGCAATTCAAAACCACCTCGACCCTGATTACCGCCACCATGGACGGCATGGTGCTGGACCAGCCTGTGGAGATTGGCGATTTCATCATTAAAGCCAATGATCTTTCCGAAGGCACGACGGTTTTCACCATTGCCGACATGCATAGCCTGATTTTCAAAGGCGAAGTGGAAGAAGCAGATACCGGGCGCTTGCAGGAGGGCATGCCCCTTATCCTGAATGTCGGCGCTCTTCCGGATGAACAGTTCGAGGCCACACTGGATTTTATCGCGGCAGAAGCCAAGAAAACCGATCAAGGCCGGAAAGTATTCGAAATTCGCGCAGCCATCAAGCCCAAGTTGGGGGTATTTCTCAGGGCTGGCTATAGCGCGACAGCCAAAATCGTATTTTCCCGGCATGAACAAGTCATGACAATTCCCGAGGGCAGTTTGATATTTCGCGGGGACGAATCCTATGCTAAAGTAAAGCTGCCGACTGGCGAGATCGTCGAGAAGAAGCTTGTTACCGGTCTCTCCGACGGGCTTAATATTGAGGTGATTTCAGGGCTTGACGAGCAAGACAGCGTTGTGTCATCAAAAGCGGTAGAGAAGCCATTATAGAATACCGCAGGAGATAGTTTATCGCTTAATGCCGCCCATTTTTTCGCTTTGGGAGCTTAGTTATTGCTGGAATGGAATTCATGTTCGATACTGGCTGCTGAGTCGGCTGCCCAGTCATCTGCTGGATATCTGTCACAAAGCAACAGAGGAAGTCCCACAACTATAATAAAGGAAAGTTATGATAGCGCAGAAGATAGTTTATCGCTTAATGCCGCCCATTTTTCGCTCTGGAGGCTTGGTTTTACTGGTTTTGCTGGGATGGAATTCATGTCCGATACTGGCTGCCGAGCTGCCGCCCAGTAATCTGCTGGATATCTATAACAAGGCAATAGAGGAAGACCCGCAACTGATGAAGGGAAAGGCAATCCGCCAAGTTAGCGAAGAACAGCGCAATCAGGCCAAGGCCAAGGCCCTGCTGCCGACAGTAAACCTCTCCGCCAATGTCACCGGCAATCATCAGCATATCCGTTTAAACGACCCGCAGGCAATCGGTGTCGGCGGAGAAGATCTGTTTATGAGCGATGGTTACGATATCACGCTTTATCAGCCGGTGTTTCACTATGACAGGCTGATAGCCATGGATCAGGCTGGCCAGCGCGTGGAACAGTCCGAAATGGAGTTGAATGCGACCCATCAGGATTTGATTTTGCGAGTGGCGGAGCGCTATTTTGGCTTATTGGGCGCGTTTGACAACCTGCGGTATTCCGAAGCTCAGAAGGACACGCTAGGCCGGCAGCGCGAACAGACTCAGCAGCGCTTCAACTATGGCGAAATTGCCATCACCGATGTGTCAGAATCCAATGCGGGTTATGATCGTGCAGTAGCCGATGAAATCGAAGCCCAACAACAGCTCAATGATGCCAGAGCGGCATTAAGGGAAATTACCGGCGAATACTATGACAGTCTCTCAGCGCTTGCTGAGGATATTCCGTTAGTCAAACCGGAGCCTTTGAACGAAAAGAACTGGACTGATCAGGCGCTGGCGCAGAACCCACGCATTGTGGCCGCCACTCTAGCCTCCAATATCGCCCGCGATGAGATTAGCCGGCTTGACTCGGCGCATCTGCCCACTCTCGATTTCAAGGCAAGCAATGGCTGGATGCAAACCGGAGGCCAGTTCGGCGACACTACTATTTTTTATAACAGTTTCGGGTTGGAGATGAATATGTCGCTATACGAAGGCGGCCAAATGACCTCGCGATCACGGGAGGCGGCGCATCGGCATGACGAAACCCTGGCTACCCTGAAGCAAGAGCAGCGCAGTGCGGAAAGACAATCTCGCGACGCCTTCTATGGCGTAGTGACCGGTGTCAGTCGTGTGCAGGCATTACGGCAAACTCTCAAGTCGCAAGAATTGTCGATGAGAGAGATAGAGTCCGGTATTCAAGTCGGTAGCCGCACTACGCTTGATCTAGTCGTGGCGACGCGCGAATGGTACCGGGTTCAGCGGGACTACGCCAAAGCCAGGTATGACTATTTGTTAAACACCCTGCGGCTCAAGCGCTCCGCAGGTATTCTCGAGTACGAAGATTTGGCAAAGATCAATACATTCTTGACTGACTCTGCCTCGGCAGCTCAGCCTTGATTTTTGCTTGATGTCGGCTGAATATCAGTGTTCTGTCGCTGATGTTACGCCGTTGTAGGGTCGAATTCATTTATGCCTTTTGGGTACACTTGTGTCCTTTGGGAATTCGGCCCGCAGCAAACACCTGCGTACCGGCCTTTGAAGTGCGAATACCCCGCAAGGGGCACAAGTGAATTCGACCCTACACGGCATATTCGAATTTTCCTGGCACGCCTGCCGTTGGATTCGCCTCCGAGACGCATGAAACGCTACCATTACCCTTGAACTTCCGCCACCTGATGCGCCGGCAGGCTGTCACAGATGACGCTATCGCCGGGCTTTAAGGCCGGTCCCAGCTGCCAACGCAGGTATTCTTTAAAACTCTCTCCGCTCGGCTTGATCCGCGCGCCACGGGGCCGTAAATCGGTCGGCAGGCAAACCGGCAATCAAGGCTATCGTTTACCAATGCCCCGCTGGCGCAGCATCCCTACAACGTGCACCACTCAAAGCACGGCCATATCAGTGGACGCACTGGTTTCATCCAGAAGCATCAGCCGGGATGCATCGCAATGGCATCGCCCCAGTTTCCAGTTTGCCGCTGTAGGCTGGATCGTCGCGGCCCTGTTTACTGGCATGGACTGTCTTTTCTGCCGGCTCGATCTGGCGGACAAAGCAAGCTAAGGTACTGACTGAAGTCTTCAAGGTGTAGCTTTCTTTTAGCCAGTTTCTTGGCTGCTGCAAGGCCATGGAAGAATACGCGCCAACTGCGCTGTGATAGCGCTTCATAAGATTCCAGCCGATTCATCAGTATTTTCCCGTTATTCACTGAAGTGCGCTGTAAAACTTCGGGTTCAGATTGTTTTTTATAAGACAGCCTGAACGGGCGCAATCTCAAGTCAGGCATCAGGAATAACAAGGGTCTTATATCAGCGCTTGATTATTTCTTGATGAGTTCTTCAGATTTAAGTGTTTTTTCAGATTGGTTTTATGGAAATTTAAGGTTGGCTTGGTTAACACTGTAGTCGAGATTGAGCTGATGATTTCACCAATGCGGTATCGGTCTGATTCTGCCAGTCAATAGTCCATCTGTGCCCATTAAAATTAACGCAACGGGACCTGTTAAAAAACAAACTTACAAGAAAGGAGTGTTTTTTATGTTTCTTAAATACTTTCATCGGTCTAGTATCCTATTATTAGTTCCAGGAATGGTTATGGCAAATCAGAGCGCGCCAACTATTGACTGGCAAGCGTGTCATCCAGAATCCGGCCTGCCATATTTTTGCGGGTCTGTCAGTGTACCTCTCGACCATAATGCGCCTGAAGGGGAAAAACTTACCCTATCCTTGATTAAATTGTCGGCAACCGCGAGCACAGGAAAAATTGGATCGCTTTTTTTCAACCCCGGCGGGCCTGGTAATTCCGGAGTCGACTTCGTGCTCGGCATTGGTTCATCGCTTCGGCCAGAAATCCGCGAAAAATTCGACGTGATCGGCTTCGACCCTCGAGGCATAGGCCTAAGCAGTCCTCTCGTATGCTTTAACGGTCCAGTTACTGCGCTGCCGTTCTCTTTTCCCCGTAATCCTGAAGAAGAAGCCTTACGGGCAGATTTCGACAGGACGATGGCCAGTTCATGCAAAACTAACGGCGGCAGTGTGCTTGATCATATGTCAACCGCTAACGTAGCCCGGGATCT
>NZ_JADMKV010000097.1 GCF_015476545.1 Methylobacter sp. BlB1
GGAGCTTTAGCGGAAACCCGGCATGGGCGGCCGAAATGCTGGGTTTATCAACCCATCCCACCGCCGCTAAAAGCTGCGGAGCCCGACGCGGCAAACGGGATGAAACCGCCCGTGCGTAACATCAGTCAGTAAATTGAGAGCGATGAGTTAGCGTATGTTTCGGGCAGGGGATGACGATAGTCAAAAAATCAATGCTTGGGTAAGGAGTCTGAATGATTTTGTATGCCTTAATACGGAAAAGCTCAAAAGCGGCAGTGAGCATCATGCTATGCATTGCCTGCGGGGCATTGTTTTCTGCCTGCGGGAAGAGCGAAGAGCCCGTCAAAACCGTCGAGCCGGTCCGTCCGGTAAAACTGATGAAGGTCAGCGGTTCGCTGGCGGGAAAAACCCGGAAACTGCCCGGCACGGTGCGCGCTTCCGACCGAGCGGATTTGGCGTTTCAGGTGCCTGGCACACTGATTGAACTGCCGGTTAAAGAAGGCCAAAAAGTCAAGAAAGGAACCTTCGTCGCGCGTCTTGATCCCCGGGACTATGAAACCAATCTGCGCAACGCGGAAGGCGTGCTGGCGAAATCTCAGGCAGCGCTTGCCTATGCCATTGCTGAATACCGTCGTTATGTCAAAGTGAAAGAAACCGATGCCGGCGCTGTGAGCGATTCGATGGTGGCGCTTAAGCGAGCAGCCGAAAAGGTCGAACGCGCCAATCTGCAATCCGCGAAAGCTTCAGTTGCCGCCGCCAGGGATCAATTGGAATATACCCGATTGAAAGCGCCTTTCGATGGCTTGATCGCTCAAAAGTATGTCGACAACTATCAGGAAGTGCAGGCCAAGCAGGCGGTATTAAGCCTACAAAATGTAACCGACGTGGAAGTGCTGATGGACGTGCCGGAACTGATGATTGCGCCGATCCGTAAAGCAAAACCGCATTTTTATGCCGAATTCGCCGCCGATCCCAGCCGTCGTTTCGATTTGAAGGTGAAGGAATTTGCCACGCAAGCCGACCCCGCTACACAAACCTACCGCGTGGTGTTAGTGATGCCGGCGCCTGCCGGTATCCGCATTCTGCCGGGCATGACGGTCAATGTCGGGATCGAATTTGCCGAAGATGCCGAAGCGGGCACGGAAATGATCGTGCCGGCCATTGCCGTATTCGCCGACGACGCAGGCCGGTCACAGGTCTGGGTTGTCGATCCGCAAACCAGGCAAGTCCATCGCCGCGCCGTAACAACCGGCGAGTTGACCGGAAGCGACAGCATTCGCATCGTAAGCGGACTGAACGCGGATGAAACCATTGCCGTCAGCGGCGTCAGCAAACTGCGCGAAGGCCAAACGGTTCGGGCGCTCAAATAACTGTCATCGCATTAAGAGGCGGCAGCCTGCCAGAAAATTGAATTATGCGGCTCATTCTAATTGTTAGTTAGACAAGAGGACTCAAAATGAATTTGGCGGAATGGAGCATACAAAAAAGTATCATCACCTGGGTGATGATCGTGCTTGTTTTGGTGGTCGGCTGGAAATCCTATGAATCCCTGAGCCGTCTGGAAGACCCCGAATTCACAATCAAGGAAGCCGTCATTTCAACGCCCTATCCAGGCGGTTCAGCGGCGGAAGTGGAAGAAGAGGTCACCAACGTGATCGAAAAAGCCGCACAGGAAATGGGTCAGCTGGAAAAGGTCGAATCGCATTCGTACCGTGATCTTTCGATTGTAAAAGTCAAAATGAAAGACCAATACGATAAATACTCGTTGCCGCAGGTATGGGACGAACTGCGCCGCAAGATCAATGATGCGCAGGGAAAATTGCCGCCCAAGGCAGGCCCTTCGCTGGTCAACGACGATTTCGGCGATGTGTACGGCATTTACCTGGCGATCACTGGCGAGGGCTACAGTTACAAGGAACTATACGAATACGCCAAATATCTGCAAAAAGAATTGCTCAAAGCGACTGATGTGAAGCGCGTCGTCCTTTACGGCGAGCAAAAGGAAGCGATTTACGTGGAAATGCGCCGCGAAAAAATGGCGCAGCTCGGCATATCGCCGCATGATATTTACAACACCCTGCAGGCGAAAAACGTTGTGGCGAGCGCCAGCAACCTCAGCCTGGGGCAGGAATTCATTCCCATCAATCCAACCGGCGAATACAAATCGGAACAGGAATTCGGCGATTTGCTCATTACCTCGCGCGGACCGAAATCCCAGAGCCTGATTTATCTGCGCGATGTGGCCGACATCAGGCGCGGCTATCGTGAGCCGCCTGCTACAATGCTGCGCTTCGACGGACAGCCCGCCGTCGGGCTGGGCATATCGACCGTGCTCGGCGGCAACGTCATCGTCATGGCCGATTCGCTGGAACAGCGCTTGAAAGAACTCGAATCGATGCGCCCGGTGGGCATGGAAATCCATATTATTTCCCATCAGGCGCAGTCGGTAATGGTCGCTTTGAGCGGCTTCATCGTCAACCTGATCGAGGCGGTAGCCATCGTAATCGGCGTGCTGCTGCTGTTCATGGGGTTGCGCAGCGGCCTGATTCTCGGCGTGGTATTGCTGGTGACCATCATGGGTACGTTCATCGTGATGCATATCTTTGATATCACACTTGAACGCATTTCCCTGGGCGCGTTGATTATTGCCCTAGGGATGCTGGTGGATTGCGCCATCGTGGTGACCGACGGCATGCGCATGCGCATGGCCCAAGGGCAAAACGGCTATGATGCAGCGCGCGATATCGTCGGCCAGAATGCGCTGCCGATGCTGGGCGGCACCGCGGTGGCAATCATCGCCTTTGCCGCTATCGGCACTTCCCAGGATTCCACCGGCGAATACTGCCGCAGTTTGTTTTCGGTCATCCTGATCTCGCTTTCCCTAAGCTGGCTGACTTCGGTGACCTGTACGCCGCTGTTGTGCAAGGTATTTCTCAAAACCGGCGCGCCCGCTGCCGGTGACAGCGTCGACCCTTACTCGGTCGGGTTCTATGCCCAATACCAGCGTTTTCTGAAATTCTGCCTGCGTTTCCGCTGGATTGTGGTGGGCATCGTAGTGGCGCTGTTTGTCGTGGCGTTATTGGGATTCAGTTTCGTCAAGAAGAGCTTTTTTCCGGACTCCACCCGTCCGCAATTCTATGTCGACCTGTGGTTTCCCGAAGGCACGGACATCCATGAAACCGATCGGCGCGTTCAGCAGGCCGCGCAGCTCATCAAGAAACACGAAGGCGTCACCCATCTCACCAGTCAGTTGGGAGGCGGGCAGGTGCGTTTTTTGCTAACTTATACGCCGGAACACAATTACCGGAGCTTCGGCCAGATTCTGGTGGATGTCGACGATTACACCCGCATCGCCGCGCTGGCCCCGCAGGTACAGGAGGAACTCGAAGCATCCTTTCCCGACGCCGTCGTCAACACACGGCTGTTCATTTTAGGCCCGTCGACCGGCGGCAAGATCCAGCTGCGCATCTATGGTCCGGACGCCGAGGAACTGCGCCGTATGGGAGACCAGGCCGAAGCTGTCCTTTTAGCGGAACCGACCGCCAAGGCGGTGCGCAGCGAATGGCGGGACAAGGTCAAAGTACTGCGGCCGCAATTATCTGAATCCCAGGCAAGACGGGCCGGCATCGACCGGCCGGAGGTAGCCGATGCGTTGACAATGGCATTCGAGGGTAAAACGGTGGGCGTTTACCGCGAGCAGGATGAACTGATTCCGCTGATGGCACGCGCGCCATCGGCTGAAAGCGCTGATCTGGATAGTCTGACGGCCGTACAGATCTGGAGCCCGGCCGCGCGGACGATGATTCCGATGGGGCAGGTGGTCTCTGATTTTCCGCTTGAGTTCGAAGATGCCCATGTCTGGCGCTGGGACCGGCGAAAAATGCTGCGCATTCATGCCGATCCGCGTGAAGGATTGCCCAGTGAGGTCTTCGCTAGGGTTAAAGCGAAAATCGAACAAGCCCTGGACGTGGATGTAGCCGCAGCGCTTGGCAAACCCGCTGATGAACCGATTGAGGAATTCGATTCATCAACGCTTAAAGTCGGCGATAACGACCTTTGGCCGCTCAAGGATAAGCCGGGCTATTACATGGCCTGGGGCGGCGAAGCCGAAGATTCCTCTCGCGCCAATTCGCGCCTGGCCAGCTCGATACCGGTGTTTTTCGGCTTGATGGTACTGACGGTGCTGGTGCTGTTCAATTCCATCAAACAGACTCTGATCATATGGCTGACGGTGCCGCTGGCCATCATTGGCGTCACTCTCGGATTGCTGGTTTTTCACCAGCCGTTCGGCTTTATGGCGCTGCTGGGATTGATGAGCCTTTCGGGCATGATCATCAAGGCATCCATCGTGTTGATCGACGAGATCAACGTGCAGCTCGCCCAAGGCGCGACGCCGTTCCAGGCGGTGATGCGTTCCGGCGTCAGCCGTCTGATCCCGGTCACCATGTCGTCCGGCACCACCATGCTGGGCATGATCCCGTTGTTCACGGATGCCTTCTTTATCGCCATGGCGGTGACTATCGTTTTCGGACTGGGCTTTGCCACTTTGCTGGTGCTGATCGTGGTGCCGGTGCTGTACGCCATTTTTTATAAGGTGGAAGTAGACGAAGCGCAAACCGAACGTCGCGATCTGGGCGGAGAGGAGGTGTAATGATCAAACAAGGCAAGAAGCGAGGCGGCATGCAACCCAATTTCAGCGCTATTCGCGCCCTTCATGGCGTGGCGGGGATTACTGCGGTACTGCTGATGAATGCCGGCTGCACCCTGGTCGGGCCGGATTATGCCAGGCCTGAAGCCGCCGTGGAAAACAACTGGATCAACCAAGCCGATCCCCGGCTCAGCCGGCGTGCAGCGGAACTGGGCAATTGGTGGAAAGTGTTCAAGGACACGGATCTGGACCGGCTGGTCGGGGAAGCGCGGCAACAGAATTTGACGCTGCAGTCGGCTGGCGTGCGCATTCTGGAAGCGCGGGCGCAGTTGGGCATTGCCACGGGTTTTGAATATCCCCAAACGCAGCAACTGAACGGCGATTTGAGCTACCAGCAAATCAGCGCCCACGCGCCTAACACGACCCGCATCATCGACCGCAATTTCGGCGTCGCCAGCATAGGCTTCGATGTCGCCTGGGAGCTCGATCTGTGGGGCAAATTCCGCCGCGGCGTGGAAGCAAGCCAAGCCAATCTGGACGCCTCGATCGCGGGTTTCGATGACGCGTTGGTATCGCTCACTGCCGAGGTGGCGCGTACCTATGTATTGCTGCGCACCACTGAGGCCCGCATCCAGGTTGCCCGCGACAACGTGAAAATACAGCAACGCACCTTGGAGATCGCCGACACGCTGTTTGCCGGAGGATTGATCACCGAACTCGATTACCTCCAGGCAAAAAGCCTGCTGAACAGCACCCTGGCCACCATTCCGCCGCTGGAAGCCAGCGCGCGTCAGGCGAAAAACGCCTTGAGCGTATTGCTCGGCCAGCCGCCGGGGCATATAGACGCTTATTTGGCGCATGCCCGTCCGGTGCCTGCCGCACCGATGAAGGTTGCGGTGGGCGTGCCCGCCGACTTGTTGCGCCGGCGTCCCGATATCCGTCTCGCCGAACGTCAGCTTGCAACGCAAAGCGCGCTGATCGGCGTAGCCAAAGCCGATTTGTATCCGCATTTCTCGCTGCTCGGCTCGATCAACCTGCGCGCCAGCGACGCCGCGCTGACTTTTGCCTCGGCCGGCGGCAGCGAACTTAGCGATTTGTTCAACGCCAAGAGCTTCGAATACTTTATTGGCCCTAGCTTAAGCTGGGACATTTTCAATTACGGCCGCATCACTAACCAGGTGCGCGTCGAGGATGCCCGTTTCCAGCAATTGATCGCCGATTACCGCAATACTGTACTCAATGCCGCCAGAGAAGCTGAAGACGCTACCATTGCTTTCCTCAAGGCGCAGGAACAGCGCGATGAATTGCAACAAACCTATGAGGCGGCCAGACGCTCGACCGAATTATCGTTGTATCAATACCGGGAAGGATTGGTGGATTATCAGCGCGTTCTGGACTCGCAGCGCAGTCTGCTTGCCTCGCAGGAATCGCTGGTGCGTATTTACGGCGATATCGCCGCCAACCTGATTGCGCTTTATAAAGCCATGGGCGGCGGCTGGGAAACCCGGCAGGAGAAAGATTTTGTGGACGAATCCATCAAGCGGCAAATGCGCGATCGGACGGACTGGGGCGATATTATCGGCCCGCATCAGCTTGATCTGCCGCCCAAGGAAAAAGATAAACGCTGGCGCGCGCCGGATTGGTAAGCGTAGGCAAGCTGAGGAACTCGGCAAAATGCATACAGTCACAAAGGAGATTTTGAGGACGAATTGCTAGTTGCTATCCACTCGGCATGCGAGCGTACTACAGTCCTATCGCTCATGTCGGCGCCACGATAATCCTGACAATCAGACTGTGAGGAGAAAAATGATGAGCGATACCAGCCAAAATCCGCAGACCCCTCTGAGCGACGAAGAACTCGGCAAAATGGATGCTTGGTGGCGGGCATGTAATTACCTCTCCGTCGGCATGATCTACCTCAAGGACAACCCGTTGCTCAGAGAGCCGCTCACCGCCGAGCATGTGAAACACCGGTTGCTAGGGCACTGGGGGGCGAGCCCGGCGCTGTCTTTCGTCTGGGCGCATCTCAACCGGCTGATCAAGCGCGACGACCTTAACGTGATATTCATGGCGGGCCCGGGCCATGGCGCACCGGGCGTTTTAGGACCGACCTATCTCGAAGGCACTTATTCCGAGGTCTATCCCGACAAAAGCGAAGATATCGATGGCATGCGCAAGTTCTTCAAGCAATTTTCCTTTCCGGGACACATCGGTTCCCACGTCACGCCGGAAACACCCGGCTCGATACATGAAGGCGGCGAGCTGGGTTACAGTGTTTCACATGCCTACGGCGCCGCCTATGATAACCCTGATCTGATTGTCGCCTGCGTGGTCGGGGACGGCGAAGCGGAAACCGGCCCGCTGGCCACAGCCTGGCATTCCAACAAATTTATCAATCCGGTGCGTGACGGCGCGGTGCTGCCGATCCTCAACCTGAACGGCTATAAGATCGCCAATCCGACGATCCTGGCTCGTATCAGCCCTAAGGAACTGGAAGCGCTGTTTGTGGGTTACGGTTACAAGCCTTATTTTGTCGAAGGATCGGACCCCTCTGAGATGCATCAGAAGATGGCGGCTACCCTGGATGAAGCGATCGCCGAAATCCGCGCTATCCAGCAGCAAGCGCGGGAGACAGGCGACGCCGAACGCCCGTTCTGGCCGATGATCGTGCTGCGCAGTCCCAAGGGCTGGACCGGACCCAAGGACATCGACGGCCACAAGGCGGAAGGTTTCTGGCGCTCGCATCAGGTGCCGTTCTCGGATGTGATCGGCAATCCCTCCCATCTGAAGCTGCTGGAAGATTGGATGAAGAGCTACAAGCCCGAGGAGCTTTTTGATGACGGCGGCCGGCTGCGCCCCGAACTGCGCGCTATTTCCCCGCAGGGCCCGCGGCGCATAAGTGCCAATCCCCATGCCAACGGCGGGTTGCTGCGCAAGGAACTGAAATTGCCGGATTTTCGTGACTATGCGGTCAGTGTGCCGCAGAGCGGTTCCAGCGAGTACGAGAATACCAAGCCTCTCGGCGAATTCCTGCGCGACGTGATGAAAATGAATCCGAACAACTTCCGTGTGTTCGGCCCGGACGAGACAGCTTCCAACCGCTTGCAGGCGTTATACGAAGTAAGCAAGAAAACTTGGATGGCGGACCTGTTGCCGGAGGATGCCGACGGCAGCGAGCTCAGCCGGGACGGGCGGGTCATGGAAATGCTGTCCGAGCACACCCTGATCGGCTGGCTGGAGGGCTATCTGCTCTCCGGGCGGCATGGCTTCTTCCATACCTATGAAGCCTTCGCCCATGTGGTCGATTCGATGTTCAACCAGCACGCCAAATGGCTGGATATCAGCAAGAACCATGTGCCATGGCGCGCCTCGGTGTCATCGCAGACCATTCTGTTGTCTTCCACTGTGTGGCGGCAGGATCACAACGGTTTCTCCCACCAGGACCCCTGCTTTATCGATCTGGTGACCAACAAGAGCCCTTCGGTCACCCGTATCTACCTGCCGCCGGACGCCAACTCGCTGCTGGTCGTGGCGGACCAGTGCCTGCGTTCCACCGACTGTATCAATGTGATCGTCGCCGATAAGCAGAAGCACTTGCAGTTCCTGACTATCGATGAAGCGATCGTACATTGCGCCAAAGGCATTGGCATTGCGCAGCGGGCCTGCAACGACGCGGGGGTTGAGCCGGATGTGGTAATGGCCAGTTGCGGCGACGTGGCGACGATGGAAGCGCTGGCAGCCACTGCTATCCTGCGCGAACGGCTGCCTGACCTGAAGGTGCGTTTCGTCAATGTGGTCGATCTGTTCAAGCTGCAACCGGCTTCGGAGCATCCCCACGGTTCCACCGAGCGGGAGTTCGACAGCCTGTTTACCACCAACAAGCCCATCATCTTCAATTTCCACGGTTATCCCTGGCTCATCCACAAGCTGGCCTACCGCTTCAAGAATCACGCGAATCTGCACGTGCGCGGCTACAAGGAGAAGGGCAACATCAATACGCCCATGGAACTGGCCATCCTCAACGAAGTGGACCGCTTCCATCTGGTCATCGACGTCATCGACCGGGTGCCGGGGCTCGCCGCGAAGGCCGCGCATCTGAAGGAGGAAATGAAGAACGAGATTATCCTGAATCTGAATTACGCTCACGAGCAGGGCACCGACCGTGCCGAAATCACCAACTGGAAGTGGCCTTATTGATATCTGACAAGAGGCGCATATGACCTACGATAGCGGTTCTTTGAATGTTCCAAAAACAAGCATAGCGCCGGTTGAAGCGCTTCCTTTTTCCGCAGAAAATGAGCGCACCGGCCTGAGTGTGATGGCCTTGAGGGAGGCGATTCGCGATCATGTCATTTATAGCCTGGGGCGACATCCTTCCGTTGCCAGCAAGCATGATTTTTATCGGGCGCTGGCGCTCGCGGTGCGCGACCGTCTGCAGCACCGGTGGGCGCACACGGTCGATATTTATTTCGAAAAAGATATCAAGAAGGCTTGCTACCTATCTGCGGAGTTCCTGATGGGGCCGCATCTCGGCAATAATATCGTCAATCTGGGCATTGAGGATGAGGTGCGCCAGGCGGTGTCCGAGCTGGGGCTGAACCTGGATGAGCTGTTGGCGCAGGAAGAAGAGCCCGGCCTCGGCAATGGCGGCTTGGGCCGGCTCGCTGCCTGCTATCTGGATTCCCTCGCCACGCTGGAGCGTCCGGCCATCGGTTATGGCATCCGTTATGAATTCGGCATCTTCGATCAGGAGATTCGCGACGGCTGGCAGTCTGAAATCACCGACAAATGGCTGCACTCCGGTAATCCTTGGGAGATCGAGAAGCCTGAGACAGTCTACCATGTTGGCTTTGGCGGCCATACGGAGTCCTGGAAGAATGAAGAAGGCCGCTATCGGGTTCGATGGGTTCCCAATGAAGTAATCAAAGGCACAGCTTACGACACGCCCATTCAAGGGTATCGGGTCAATACCTGCAATACGCTCAGGCTGTGGAGCGCTGAGGCGACGGAGTCGTTTGACTTTCAGGCTTTTAATACCGGCGATTACTACCAGGCGGTCGGCGAAAAAGTGCGCTCGGAGACGCTCACCAAGGTGCTCTATCCCAACGATGAGCCTGAAATAGGCAAGAGGCTGAGGCTGGCTCAACAATACTTTTTCGTTTCCTGTTCCTTGCAGGATATGCTGCATTTTCTCGATCTGGCAGGCGGTCAGACGCGGAACTTTTCCCGGTACTTTGCCGTGCAGCTCAACGATACCCATCCTTCGATCGGCGTGGCAGAACTGATGCGGCTTTTAGTGGATGAGCGCCGCCTGGATTGGGACGAGGCCTGGACCATCACCCAGGACAGCTTCGGCTATACCAACCATACGCTGCTGCCGGAAGCGTTGGAAACCTGGGATCTGCCGATGTTCGGCGAAATGCTGCCGAGGCATCTGGAAATTATTTATGAGATCAACCGGCGCTTTCTGGACGAAGTGCGCCTGCGCTATTCCGGCGACGAGGCGCGTCTGGCGCGCATGTCATTGATCGGCGAGGCAGGGCGCAAACAAGTGCGCATGGCGCATCTGGCTTGTGTAGGCAGCCATGCGATAAACGGCGTAGCGGCGCTCCACTCGGAACTGCTTAAAGGCAGTGTGCTTAAGGACTTTTATGAACTGTGGCCGGAACGGTTCAGCAATAAAACCAACGGCGTAACGCCCAGGCGCTTTTTGGCTTTGGCGAATCCTAAACTTTGCGATTTGATCACGCGCTCAATCGGCGAAAGCTGGATTACCCATACCGAGCAGCTCCTGCAGCTTGAGCCCTTGGCCGAAGATGCGGCATTCCGTAAGGCATGGCGGGCCGTCAAACAGGCAAACAAGCAACGGCTTGCCGATTATGTCCGTAAGCAGACCGGCATCGAACTCGATCCAAGCTGGCTGTTCGATATCCAGGTCAAGCGCATTCATGAATACAAGCGCCAGCATCTGAATATTCTTTACGTTATTACGCTGTACAACCGCCTGAAGCGCGATCCGACGCTCTCTGTCGCACCGCGGGCATTCATTTTCGGCGGCAAGGCGGCGCCGGGCTATTTTATCGCCAAGCGCATTATCAAACTCGTCAATGCTGTGGGCGATGTGGTGAACAACGATCCGGACGTCAATAAATATTTGCGCGTCGCGTTTGTGCCCAACTTCAACGTGGAGATCGCCCAGATCATTTACCCCGCAGCCGACCTGTCCGAACAGATCTCCATGGCCGGTAAGGAAGCATCGGGCACCGGCAACATGAAATTCACGCTGAACGGCGCATTGACGATTGGAACGCTGGACGGCGCCAACGTTGAAATACGGGAGGAAGTCGGCGCGGAAAATTTCTTCCTGTTCGGCCTGACCGCTGAGGAAGCCGCCAAACTTCAGCAGGAAGGCTATCGGCCTTACGCTTATGTTGAAGGCAATCCACAATTGGCCGAAGTGATTCAGTTGATCGCATCGGGGCATTTTTCCAATGGCGACATGGAGGTATTCCGGCCTTTAGTGGACAATCTGTGCCAGCATGATCCATTCCTTGTCTTCGCCGATTATGCCGATTATGTCGCCTGTCAGGATAAGGTTTCCGACGTCTGGCAAGATCCGGAAAACTGGACGAGGATGTCCATTCTGAATACGGCCAGAGCGGGCAAATTTTCCTCTGACCGTGCAATCCGTGAGTATTGCGACGAGATCTGGAATGTCCGTCCGGTATCCGTAACAATGAAAGATAGATCTAGCAATGAAGATCGGTAGCGCTCGCTAAACAAAGATTGTTGATGCCGAATCAGTTGTCCGTGAAAAAAACAAAATAACTAACGCAGCCTATTGAGCACAATCCAAATCAATTTTTATTATGTTACTGATGTTACGCAGTAAGTTGAATTCAGATTGGTTTAGCAAAGTGTCGCTAACGCGACGGTTTTATTTAATCGGGTTCATCGCACCCGAAGGCGAGTTACTTTCTTTTGCGCGGCCAAAAGAAAGTAACCAAAG
>NZ_JADMKV010000098.1 GCF_015476545.1 Methylobacter sp. BlB1
CATGCTGCATGGCGGAATACTGCGGACTTTGCTGAAAGCCGATCTGTGACGCGGATTGCTTGACTTTGCCGGAGAGGATTCTGTACAGCTCATAATCCTCGAGCAGACCGGTATTGGAGCCCAACGCCTTCAGAAACGCATTGGCAAATACCGAATGGCCGCCGCTGCCTGAATCCAGCACCGGCTTGACGCCGCCTGACGTCATGACGGTTCTGGCCTTGCGGTTGTTCATGAATTTCAGCCATTTTTCACGTTTTTCTTCGGGCATTTCATCCGGCAGGCGCACGATGGACGTTTCAGTCATGGCGCCGGAATAACACGAATCGGCAATGACCAGAATATGCTTGGCTGGCAGAATGCTCAAATACTGCGTGATATTATGGCTGGATAGCCAGTTGGCGTTATTGTCCGGTTCAGCATCGGACGGCAGCCAGTAGGCGCTTTGATCGTTTTTATCGATCTCGCCGTGGCCGGCATAGTAAATCAGCAGATTGTCCTTTTCGGTCAATACCTTTCTCAGATCGTTGAAAGCGGTCATGATCTGATGCCGGCTGGCGTTGACCAACAGCGTGGTTTTATAGCCGTAGCGCGTCCGCAGCATTTCATCGACCGCTTTGGCGTCATTGATCGACGTTTTCAGCGTCGGCAGTTGTTTGTAGTCGTTATTGCCGATAATCAAGGCGTAAAACCGGCCGAAATCAACGGATGGGTAGGATTTCGAGCTGGCTTTGACCGGCAAGGTTTTTTCATCGGCGACTGCTTCCTGATTTTTAGCCAGCAGATTGAAAGTGACGATGCTGTGTTTGCCCTGTTTATCGACTGCTACGATCTTGACCGGCGTCAGCGCGCTCTCAATGGCGATATCGGTGCGGAATGTGCCGTCGGCGTCGACCGGCGTGTCTTGCTCATTGATCTGCAGTGTTTTCAGGCTGTCTGCGGCGCCGACCTTGCCGACGATTTTCTTGCTGCGGTCAATGGATCTTAATTGATAGCTGGGTACGCCGCGGGTCAGCGTCATCGGCGGATCGATGATATCGATGACCGGACCGTTTTGCGCCAACACATTAGACGAAGTGTCTTCAAGGCTTGCCAGCGCCTGTCGCTCCTGCTCGATCGTCTTTTTCAATTCCTTGATCTGCAAGCCCTGAGCCAAAAGCTCGCTCTTGTCCTGCTTGAGCTTGCCGCGCAATTTTTCCAGAGCCAGCTTTTCCTGCGTAGAGCCCGTCTCGGATGCCTTGCCTTCAAGCGCGCTCATGTCGCTTTTGATGCGGATAGAAGTATTGTGATATTCCGCTTCCAGCGATTTCAATTGTTCCTGCAGTTGCTCCAGCTTTTGCCTGGACTGTGCCATCTGCTGCTGGCGGCCTGACTCATTTGCCGCACCGGATGCATCGACCCCAGCCTTGGCTTGCTGCTGTTCTTTATGGAATTGGGTTTCAAGCTGAGAGACTCTGGTTTGCTGGGCATTCAGGCTGGATAATTTCTCTTCCAGGTCTTTTTCCAGAGAGTGGATCAGGGCGTCATTGCGATTGGATTTTCCGCGTTCCTGTTCCAGTTTGTCACGCGTATTGTCGAGCTGTCTGCGCAGATCCGACAGTTTGCGCTGCTGGCTGGACAATTGCTGCCGGGTCTCATCCAGTTCCTTGCGCAGGCTCTTGGCTTCTTCCGCATGGCTTTGCGACTCCTGGCGCAGTTCCTCCAGTTGCGCCTTATAGGTATCGGCCACGGCCGCTTCGGTCACCGAGGCAAACTGCAGATCCGAGTTCGCCAGGCCTGATGCCTTGCGGTACCAGTTCAATGCGGTCGGAATGTCTTTCTTTACGCCCAGGCCTTTCTCATAAAGATAACCGAGGTTGACTTGGGCTCTGGAATTGCCCTGCTCGGCCGCTTTCAAATACCATTGCGCAGCCAGTGCGGGATCAGCCATTCCGCCCAGGCCTTTTTCATAAATCTCGCCCAGCGTCACCTGCGCCTCCGCGTCGCCCTGTTGCGCCTGCGGCAGCCATACTTTCAAAGCCGATGCGAAATTGGCGCGGTCATAAGCCACATATTCGCCGCCGCGAATTTCGCATTCGCCGGCTGTCGTTCTGATGGGGCGACGGCTGGAAATGTAGGTCATTTGGGTGCCGAGCTTGCGGACCTGGCCCGGCAGCAAACAATCGACGACGAAAAGCTTGTCGGTATCTTTCGGCGAAAAGCCTTCCGTCGCGCTAGAATTGTTGAGATCGGTACCGGGGTCGGTTTGGCAGCCGATCAGCACGGTAAAGGATAAACACAGAAAAAAATACTTGGGCCTTGCAGTCCAGGTAAAACGGGCTGTGGAAGAAGCTGTTATTCTTCTTTTAGAAATCATTATTAAATACCCCCCGCATTATTAGCGATGACTCGCATGAATTATAAAATCTTGGCAAGATTGTATCTCATGTGGCTTGCTAATAATATGGCTGAACTTCATGGCCCAAACCGCAGCACATCCTTGCTGCCGCATTCTTTGCCGATTCCGGAAGCTATAAGCTTGTGGGGGCGACTTCAGTCGCCCTATTCCGTTCTCAGACCGAGATTCTCTTATCGTTTCCAGACATAAACCTTACTGCGTCAGCGGATGAGATTCTTCAAGCACCGCCACGGCGAGCATCACGGCATTGCTTTTGAATACGGCATTGACCGGCATATCGCACTTCAGTCCCAGGGATTCAGCGCTGGCTTGGGTTATCGTGGCGGTAAGACTGTCTCCGCCAGGCAACCGGAGCGCGACCTGCGAATCAACGCCGTCCCGCTGCAAGCGAATCACTCTGCTTGGCAGACAGTTGCGCGCCGAGAATTGTTGACGGTTGAAATCGGTAACGATGCCAATCTCCGGAGCGTTGATCAGCAACAACGCATCCTTGCCAATGTTGAGTTCAAGCCGGTCAAGCGTTGACAAACTCAAGTCTGCGGCAACCTGTTCACCGCCTTTTAATTCAACGATCACTTCGGCATTGACGGCGCCGGGCTGAATGCGGGTGATCGTGCCGAACAATTGGTTAGTGGCGCTGGTTTTGATGGCCAACGGTTTAAGCAGCAGCAGCATCTCGGGATCGTCCGCCAGATTCTGATTGAGTTGCCGCAAGAACTGCCGATGCTGCTGCTCCAGCCGGGTAAACAGCTGCAGCAGCGCCTGGCCGGAGGCGGTCAGGCGGGTGCCGCCGCCCTTGCTGCCGCCGGTCGTTGTGGCAATCAACACTTTGGGGGCCAGGTTGTTGGCACGTTCTATCATCTGCCAGGCGCCCTTGTAACTTAAGCCCACCTGCTTGGCGGCCTGGTTGATGGAGCCGCTTTCATCGATAGCCTTCAGCAAGCCGATCATACGGCTGTCCAGTATGCCGGCCAGCCGCAAGTCGCCCTCGATCCAGGCGGTTGGAAAATCGTCGTGGTTTGAATCGCCGATCATTGTCGTGTTGGTTGCCTCGCAAAAAATTAAGTTGAACATTATCTCCTGAATAGAAACAGACTGTTGTCAATTATCGTTATTTACATAAATACATAACGAATTAAAATAGCCTTATTCTTATCGGATGGGAACGAATAAGTCTTGTTTTTGCACTGCCATATTCATCGATGCGCAAGTAAAACCGCGATTATAACCATTCGCGTGCACAAGCCCTTTCCGTATTCTATCAGCATCTAACAGAAAAAATCATGCGCACAACCGCTTTATTGTTAATGATCACAGCTTTCTCCAAAGGAGCATTGGCCGACGATGATATTTTTGATTTAGGCGTTATTGAAGTTAACGCCAAAGTGGAACAGCCTTCCGACAAGGAAACTCTCACCTACGAAGACATAGCGCGCAATAACCGTAACGATGTCGCTTCAGCACTGGATCTGCTGCCCGGCGTTTCAGTGCAGAATTTAGGCGCGCGCAACGAGCGCCTGATCTACCTGCGCGGCTTCAATTCCCGACAAGTGCCGCTGTTCATGGACGGCATTCCGGTGTATGTGCCTTACGACGGCAATGTCGACCTGAACCGGTTTACGACCTTCGACATTGGCCAGATCGACGTCAGCAAAGGCAATGCCTCGGTTCTGTATGGCCCGAACACGCTGGGCGGCAGCGTCAATCTGGTCAGCCGGCGCCCGTCCCGGAAGCTGGAAGCCAATCTGACGGCCGGCATGGGCATGGATTCGCAGTTCGATGCCAATTACTATCAGACGGCGTTGAACTTCGGCTCGAACCAGGGCCTGTGGTATATCCAGGGCGGTGCGTCCTATCTGGACCGGCAGTTCTGGCGGCTTTCCGATGACTTCAAGCCAACCGCCAGCGAGGACGGCGGCATCCGCGAGAATTCGGGCAATACCGATTACAAGGGCAATATCAAGCTTGGCCTCACTCCCAACGCTACTGACGAATACGCCCTCACCTACATCAATCAAAACGGCCGCAAGGACACGCCGCCTTACGCCGGCACCGACAAAACCGTCAGCCCCCGTTTCTGGCGCTGGCCATACTGGGACAAGGAGAGCGTGTATTTCCTGTCGCGGACCCAGTTCGGCGATGCGCATACCGTAAAACTGCGCGCTTACCACGATACCTTTGAGAACAGCCTGCAATCCTATGACGACGCCAGCTACAACAGCATGCGCCGGCCGTATGCCTTCGACAGCCGCTATGATGATTACACGTTCGGCGGCGGCATCGAATACGGGAATACCTGGTTCGACCAGCATGACCTGAAGCTGGCATTCAGCTACAAGCAGGATGTGCACCGCGAAGTCGGCAATAAGGGCCAGCCGCAGCAGCGTTTTGCCGACGAGTTGTTTTCTTACGCAATCGAAGACAGCTACACGCCCCTTGATAACCTCAGATTCGTCGTCGGCGCCAGCTATGACCAGCAGAAACAAATTCAGGCGCAGAACCTGATCGACAACCAACTGGTTTCGTTCCCGCTCAGCGGCACCAAGGACGCCTATAACGTCCAGGGCAGCACCTTTTATCAAATTGCCGATGACTTGCAGTTGCATGCCAGCCTCGCCCGGAAAACCCGGTTTCCGACCATCAAGGACCGCTTTTCCTACCGGCTGGGCACCGCCCTGCCCAATCCCGCCCTGCAGCCGGAAGACGCGCTGAACTATGAACTGGGCCTGGACGGCAAGGCGTTGGGCTGGCTGGATTACGGCGGCAACCTGTTTTTCAGCCAGATCGATGACACCATCGAAAGCGTGACCCTGCCCAACGACAGCTGCAGCCGCCCGCCCTGCTCTCAACTGCAGAATATCGGCCAGCAGGAAAACCTTGGGGTAGAACTGTTCGCGACCGCGCAAATCAATGACCAATGGCGGGCCCATGCCAATTACACCTGGCTGGATCGCAACAACATCAGCAATCCGGGCATTTATCCGACCGACACGCCCCGGCACAAGATTTTCACGTACCTGGAATATCAGCCGGTGCAATACCTGCGCCTGCTCGCCAGCGCCGAATACAACGGCAAGCGCTACAGCAATACCACCGGCACGCGCATCGCGGAAGATTTTGTGGTCGGCAATCTCAAGGCCACCTTCATCGCCACTGAACAGTTGAGTGCCGAATTCGGCGTCAACAACGTGGCCGATCAGAATTACGCCTATGAAGAAGGCTTCCCGGAACCGGGCCGGAATTACTTCGCCAACCTTAATCTGAGTTATTGAGCATCGGGAGCAACAATGAAAAACTTACGCCTCTTGTTCGGACTGATCATTAGCCTGAGCGCCTTTCCGGCCGTCGCCAAGGAGAAACTGACGGTCCTGACCGCCTATCCTGAAGACGTGGTGTCCCGTTTCGAAACCGCGTTCGAACGCGCCTATCCGGACATCGACCTGGTGGTGCTATGGCGTATGCCGCATGACGCGCTGCCGTATTTGAGCCAGCCCAAGCAAGGCGGCGTCGATGTTTACTGGTCCGCCTCGCTGGGTAACTTTATGGTTCTGAAAAATCAGGGGGCCTGGCAAAAACTCGGCATCAGTCGCCAAGGCTTGGCCGACCAGCTCGGCGCCCTGCCGCTGGCCGACCCGGACGGCTTTTTTTGCGCCACCGAAACGGCCGGCTACGGCTTCGCGGTGAATCCGGCTTATCTGCAAAGCCATGGCCTGCCGACGCCGAAAACCTGGCAAGACTTAGCCGATGCGCGTTATCAGGGGCATCTGGCTTTGCCGGTGCCGTCCAGGGTCGGCTTTGCGCCGATGATGATCGACAGCGTCCTGCAGCAATATGGCTGGGATCAGGGCTGGGCGATACTGGCCGGCATCGCCGCCAATGCCCGCCTGGCCGAATCCGGCGCCACCTTCATCACCGATAGCATCGGTTCCGGCGAGCGCGGCATTGGACCGGCCATCGACTTTTTCACGGCCTCGGCCATCGCCAACGGCGCGCCGCTGCAATTCGTCTATCCCGAACCGGCCGCCTATTCGCCGGCCCATATCGCGATCACGGCCGCCAGCCAACACACCGATGCCGCCCGTCAGTTTGTGGCTTTCGTGCTATCGGACGCCGGCCAGAAACGGCTGTTCCATCCCGACATCCGCAAGCTGCCGGTACGGGCCGCCGTTTACGCGGACAAGCCTGACGGATACTACAACCCGTTCGCAGCGGCGGACCTGCATCCGGTCGTTTACGATCCGGTCCACGCATTGCCGCGCCTGGCTTTGAACAATGCGCTGTTTGACCGGCTGTTTACTGATCATCATCCGCGCCTGCAAACTCTCTGGCAGAAGCTGCGCACGCATGAAGCCGCCGGCAAGGACGAACGTCTGGCGAAGATTCGACAGTTGCTGACGGCCGTGCCTGTCGATGCGAAAACGGCTGAAAACCCGGCCATGCAACAGATATTCGCCGACCGATCGACCGATGCGAAAGCCGAAGCAAAAGCTCGGATGCTGGAACAATCCTGGCGCCAGGAGATCGACAGCCGTTATGCCGAAGCTGAACACCTGCTAAAGCAGTTGGAGCCATAATGACGCGCGCCCTGGTAATCCTGTTGGCATTGAGCGGCTCTCTGACGAGCCTGCAGGCGGCTCAAGCCGCAAGCAGTTTCGAAATAGCGGATGCCACGCGCGAGGCCTACTCGCGGATCAATCCGGAGGTAACGCGCGAACAACGGGCCGAAGCGTTGCGCGGCCGCAGCCTGCTCCGGCAGAGCTGGGTTGTGCCGCCGGCCCAAGATATTGAAATCGCCGGGCTCGGCCCGCTTTACAACCAATTGTCCTGCCTGTCCTGCCATCCCAAGAACGGGCGCGGGCAGCCGCCGGAAAATCCGCAGCAGGCCATGCGTTCGATGCTGGTGCGCCTGAGCCTGCCGGGGCTCGATTCGCATGGAGGCTCCTTGCCGCACCCTGTCTACGGCAATCAGTTGAATGAACAAGGCGTTCCCGGCGTATCCGGCGAAGGATCGGTGCGCGTCGATTATCGCGAAGAGCGCGTGACGCTGCCGGATGGCGAAACCGTCAGTTTGAGAACGCCGCGGTACCAATTCGCCGACCTGCAATACGGGCCGCTAGGCGGCGACGTCCAATTCTCCCCGCGCGTCGGACCACCGGTTTTCGGCCTGGGCTTGCTGGAAGCCGTCTCTGACCAGACCATCCTGCAATTGGCTGAAGCAGGCCGGCAGCAGGGCGTCAACGGCCATCCCAATTATGTCTGGGATGCCGAACGGCAGCGTCCGGCAATCGGGCGCTTCGGGCTCAAGGCCAATGTCGCTACGCTCAGGCAGCAAATTGCCGGCGCTTTTATCGGCGACATGGGGATTACCTCATCGTTGCATCCCAAGGAGAATTGCACAGCGGCTCAAATCGCCTGTAAACAGTCGCCATCAGCCCGGCAGCCCGAATTGACCGATGCCCAGCTCGATGCCGTGCTAGGCTATCTGCGCCTGCTGCAAGTCCCGGCCCGGCGGAATGCCGACGATCCGATGGTGCGACAAGGCGAACAGACATTTATCGCCATTGGCTGCGCAGCCTGTCACGCACCGGTTTTGACGACCGGAGAATTTCCCGATCTGCCGGCGCTGTCTGGACAAACCATCCATCCCTATACCGATTTGCTCCTGCACGATATGGGCGATGGCCTGGCTGACCGCCGCCCCGACTATCAAGCTGGCGGGCGAGAGTGGCGCACGCCGCCCTTGTGGGGGATCGGCTTGCTCGAACGCATTAACGAACACAGCTATTTTCTGCATGACGGCCGCGCACGCAACTTGACGGAAGCCGTGCTATGGCATGGGGGCGAGGCGTTGCCTGCCCGGCAACGTTTCGCAGGATTAACAGCCCAAAAACGCCGGGCGGTTATCCGCTTTCTGGAATCGTTATAAACGCTGCGTTTCAGGCTCCGGCAGGCGATGCAACAGAACCGTTGAGCTTTGGACCATGAATCCAAAACTCAACAAAGACCATCTTTTATTGGAGTGTTTCCACATGAAAATTGTGTAAGTCGAAAAATCCATACAGCAGTTACTCAATTTATGCGACAGGTCATTGAGGATACGAAGAAACCGTTTTTTCATCGCCTGCCGGTAGTGATAACCGATCCGCGAGGTATTTATATGAAAGCAAGTGCACGAAATCAGTTTACCGGTACTATCAGCGAAGTGCGCATCGGCGCAGTGAATGCCGAAGTTCATGTCGCCTTGAAAGGTGGAGAGGCGATCGTCGCATCCATTACCAAGGAATCCGTCGAAACGCTGGCAATCCGGACCGGCATGGAGGTTATCGCGCTGGTCAAGGCCCCGCACATCATCATCGTCACCGATTTCGGCGACTACCGGCTTTCGGCGCGCAACCAGCTGCAAGGCACGGTAACCCGGGTTACTCCCGGCGCGGTCAATGCCGAAGTCGACATCGAGTTAGCCGACGGCGAACAAATCGCCGCCACCGTCACCAACGACAGTGTCGAAAAACTGGGTTTGCGCGCAGGTCAGCCGGCTACCGCGGTGTTTAAAGCCGGGTCGGTGATTCTGTCCGCCGCCGGTTGATGTCTCGTACGCCCCGGCCGCAAACCAACTTTCGGTTGCGACTGGGTTGTTCCGTTAATTAATGGAGGTAATCATGCTGCTAGAAATGAATGTAAAACTGCGCCGCGGGCATTTCAACCTGAGCACGTGCCTGTCGATCAATGACGCCAGCGCCGGCCTGTTCGGCCGATCCGGCGCCGGCAAAAGCACGGTACTCGGTCTGATCGCCGGTACTATTCAGCCGCAAAGCGGGCATATCGTGCTGGACGGCAAGATTCTGTTCGACAGCCGCAAAGGCATCATGATGCCGCGCGAACAGCGGCCTGTGGGCGCCGTGCTGCAGGCCGACTGCACCGATTCGGCGGAAACCGTCCGCGATAATCTGAGCGCCGCCTATAATCACACGCTGAAACACCGCCGTATTTTCAAACTGGATTTTTTAATCGAGTTGCTGGAACTGGGACCTATCCTCGATCATGCCATAGAACAGCTTTCCGCCGGTGAACGCCAGCGGGTGGCACTGGCCCGGTCACTGCTCAAATCGCCTCGGCTGTTGCTGCTGGATGATACCTTTGCCGCGATCGGCAACGGTTACCGCTTACAGTTGCTGCCGATTCTGAATCGCTTGCGGGATGAACTAGATTTGCCGGTGCTGTATGCCAGCCAATCTCTGGGCGAGATTCTTGAACTGACCGACCGGCTGATCATATTGGAACAGGGCAAGGTGCTGCACAACGGTTCGCTGCTCGAAGTCGCCAAACATCAAGGCATGATGCGTTATCTGGGTATCCGCCAGATAGACAACATTCTGCCGGTGACGATCAGCCGTCACGATTATCTGGGCGGTTGCAGCCTGGCCCACAGCTTCGGCCTGCCGCTGACCTTGCCATTACGGCCGCATTTGGCTGTCGGCAGTCAGGCCCAAGTATCGATACGCGCCAACGACATAGCTTTATCGCGCTGCTATATCGACGGCATATCGATTCAAAATCAAATCAAGGGACGCATCTGTGCATTGATTTCCAGCGGAGAAAGCCTGATCGTACAAGTCGATTGCGGCAACACGCTGCTGGCCGAAATTACGCCGTTCGCATGTCGGGATATGGCCTTGCAGGAGGGTGAAGTTATCTATTGCCTGATCAAAACCCACTCCATTACCTACCTCACCGAGCTTGACGCACTGCCCCATCAACGAGTGGTCAGCCATGGCGATGGACACTATTACCTCGATGCAACCGGAGCGGCCAATAGCGGTGGCTTATTGCTTGAATAACCGACAGTTCTCAGTCTTTCAACAAACCAATGCATTATGTTTATCCGTCAAATCCATTATCTGCTGGCGCTATCGAAAACCGGACATTTCGGCCGTGCGGCGGAAGCGTGTTACGTTTCTCAACCGGCCTTGTCCTCCGCCATCCAGCATCTTGAGGAAGAACTAGGCATTACCATCGTTCAACGCGGCCAGCGCTTTCATGGCTTTACCACTGACGGCGAGCGCCTGTTAAAATGGGCACGAATGCTGGCACAAGACTGGGAATCCATGAAACAGGAGGCGGCGCAGTGTCACCGGCAGCTTACCGGCACGCTCCGCCTCGGCGCCATTCCCACGACGCTGGCCGTAACGCCGTTATTGACCGGACCGTTCCAGCATGATTATCCCGGCGTTGGCGTCACACTGATTTCATTGAGCTCCGATGAGATGATCCGCCAACTGGATAGTTTCGAGCTGGATTTGGGCCTGACCTATTTGGATGACCCCAGGCTCAAAGGTTTCAGAACTTTACCGCTATACCGTGAACGGCATGTGCTGCTGGCCCGCAGCCCGGCCCCCCGCTTGATCAAAAGCAACTTGTGCTGGCGAGATTTGGCGGAACTGCCTTTGTGCTTGTTGACCCAGAACATGCAAAACCGCCGCCTGATCGATGCGGCCTTCCGCGAAGCGGACATCATTCCCAATGTGGTGTTGGAAACCGACTCGGTATTCGCCTTATACGCGCATGTCCGCAGCGCCACGCTGTACAGCGTGGTGCCGCACAGCCTGTTGAACCTGTTTGAAATGCGTCAGGAAGTCACCGCCCTGCCGTTGCTTCCGGAACTGTCGCGGGAAATCGGCCTGATCGCCCGCCGGCAGGAATTGGCGCCGCCGTTACAGGATGCGGTTTGGCACATTGCCCATCATCTGAATCTGCAACACCGGTTCGATTCGCTGATCGCTATGAACTATTAGCCCACTCTCCAAAGCACTTACAAGGCATCGTACTTTTTGGAGGCATCACTACCCTAATGCCGTTAAGTTAAGCCGTTCGTGGTGAGCCCTTCGGCTGCGCTCAGGACAGG
>NZ_JADMKV010000099.1 GCF_015476545.1 Methylobacter sp. BlB1
TTCGGCCGCCCATGCCGGGTTTCCGCTAAAGCTCCAACCCAGCCTACACAGGCTGCCGATTGATCCGAATCCTGGCGGCTTTGCCAGGCTTGTCCCAGAATGATCACGGGATTGCCGACAGCTGTGGCCTGCTCGATTTCTTCTAAAGTGAGATTTTCTTTTATCTCGGCTTCGAATCTCAAGGAGCGGGCGACTCGCACAATATCTTCCGGATAAGTGCCGGTTTCCGGAGTCGTGTGCAGAAGTTGCATCAGCTCCGCTTCATCTACGTCCCAGCCCCAGTAGCTCAATACCGTCTGAAGCGCTGAAGCGCCGCAGGAATACTCGGTACTCTGGCGGGTTTGCTTGAGAAGTTCGAATCGTTTCATGATGGATACCTTATAGCTTCACTCGGCCGGGTTTGTGTTCGCGAGTTGCCATGACGCATCCGGGTCATAGCGCTTCATTGCCATTGCCGTTTTCGCCGTCTGCGGTCCCAGATTTTTCTGGTAAATTTTGCCTTGGTGATTGACTATGAACGTCATGATTCCTGAGGAACCGTATACTGCGGGAAATGCCACAAGGCCGAAGCCTGCGATCATATTGCCGTTTATGATGTAATTGTACTTTCCGCCAGGTGCATGACTGCCCTGTTGCGTGAGAATTTTGTACAGATAGCCATGGTAAGGGGTCGGCGTGCCGGCGGCGCTTTTTGTGCTGTAGCCTTCCGCTTTGGCTTGAGCCACGAGCGGACCCAGCGGGCTTTCAGGCTGACCGGGCGCAGCTTCCCAAAATAACCCGTCGTATTTGCCCGGCTCGCTGCGCAATTTAACGGCGAACTCGGATACTTCGTCGCCGTCGCGATCACTGGCTGCGTACTCGACCTGGGCTTCTACATAAGCCTGTATTACACCCAGCGCCTGCAGCTCGTTGCGGCCAATGCGGCGATTGAGAATTTCTTTTTCACCTTGCTCGGCATCGAATTGCCATTGCTCGCCATGCTTTGCCACAGGCACCGGAAACGCCCAGTCATCCTTGCCAAAATGCAGAATGGCTCTGTCTGCACCTTCCATTTCAACTGACGATTTCTCTTCGGCCATGTTGAGAAAGTCCGAGCGATTGTTGTTGTCTTCCGTTGCGTCGCCCGATGAGAAAATTTGCGCGTATTTGCTGCCGAAAATGGCGGAGATTTTCTCGCTGCTACCGTCATGCGCGGCATTGAGCAGGGCCTTGAGCGCTTCTTCAGGCGATGCGAAACTTTGCCCCTCAGCTTCAGCTGCGGAGTCGGCAGCGGATACGGCAGTAAAAAAAAGCGCTGAGGTTACAAATAAGCATGCAGAAAAGGTATGGCGGAGTTTGAAAGATATCACGATTGAATCCTCGCATGATTAAAGGTCGATGACAGGTGCACGCTGAAAAAACAACCGGCTTGCCTGCGTATCGCATCCGAATAATTCAAAACAATGTTATATCGGCACCCGTTCATCGCCGGCCTCCCCCGCGGGTTCGCGCAGCGCCTCCACCTGCAGCGCGGCCGCCGCCAGAGGCTCCGATTTGTCTGCTGGGCTGGGCACTCACGCGGCTGGCATTGCCGCGGCTGCTGAAATCGCGGGAACGGCCGCGGTCTCGAACGCTTTCAAATGCACTCGGGCGCGACGCTTCCCGGCGTTGCTGCACTCGGGAGCGTTGGACTTCCTGATTCCGCCGGTCTTGGAATCTTTGGGTATCGTAGGCCGATCTTTGTCCCCCCTGTTGCGACGGTCTGCGACTTTCTGCCAACGTTCTTTCAGGTCGCTGGCGGCTGACGCCAGCGCCTTGCTTGCCGGTGGACTTGCGGACTTCCGGCGATCGGGAATTTACGCTTGATGCGCCTCGCCTGCTTTCTGTCTTGATGCGTTGCCCGCTTGCGCGTAAGTCTGCCAAGGCGCTTTCACTGCTCTTTGGCAATGGGCGCTTCCTAGCCTCGGCTTTGCTTGGCGGGGATTTCTTGCCGGGCTTTGTAGCCAGCCGCTGCTGGATTTCACTGCTGGAAGGACGGGGTTGCGCAGCCAGTTGTGCCGCCTGCTTGTTGCCGTATCCGCGCATTTCCGCCGGAAGGTTCTCTGCGCCGCTAAGCCGGCTTCCGGCCAGGGCCGGTTGCTGCAGACGTCCCAGACGTTGCTGTGCCGCCGGCGGGTAAGGCTGCCCCCGGCGGTGGCGCGCATCCGGCCGCCAGCGGTTGGATTGGTCTTTCAAGGCCGTCAGTTGGTCCGACTTGAAAGTGCCTTCCCGGTTGATATTGATTTCATTGCCGGAAATGTTGACGTCACGATTGATGTCGCCCCGGTCTACGTTCACATTGCCATACCGGCCGCCGTAAGCGCCTCCCCCGCCGCCATGCCAGCAATTCCCCCCATGGCATACGGCATCGCCATAATAATGCGAAACATGGTAATCGTCCCAGTCATCGTCGGCCCATTCCATAATGCCCCAAGTCAACAGCCCGCCGACAATCGCACCGGTCCCGAAGTTGATCCATTGGTCACTGGAAGAAGTGGTGGTTGTGGCAGGCGGGTAATAGGCCGGATAATAGCTTGGCGCCGCCCCCGCGGCATAACCCGTCGTCGTTGCCGGCGGTGACGCAAGCGGTGCCCCATACACCGCCTTGGAGTTGTAACTCGGGACCGACAGGGTATCGGCCTTTGCCGGTTCGATGGTGATCACTTCCTTCGTCACAACGGCCGGCGTCGCCTTGGCTTCCGTTCCTTCGGCAGGTTCGGAGAGCGATACGGTCTTGGCTTCCACATTTTGTTGTTCGGAATCCTTTAACAATCCGGCATCGGAGGCTCGCTTGCGCAGCGCCTGGACCGCATCCATCAACTCCGAAGGGTTCGACAGGAAGGCATCGCCTAACTGAGTGGTCCAGTCCAAATGTTTGTCCATCATTGCAATGACTGAAGGAACTGCCGTCAGCCGGGCAACGCTGGCATCCCAGTTTTTGTCGCGCACTGTCGCCGGGTCCGGCTTGGTTTCGAGCCAGCGGGCCGCTTGCACCACTTCCAGCGGATACGTGGCGGCGACCAGCACTTCCGCCAGCAGTGGATCGGGATAGAGGGCGATCGGCGCCACCAATGATTCAATATTCGTTAAGGGTTTTGTTCCTGGCGGTGGAGAGGGTGATGTTGTAACGGCGGGCGGTGATGCGGTGCCGGAAGGTGCGGCTTTGGATGCTTGGGAAGATGTTGGCGCTCCGGAAGAAGGGCCTTGTGCCGCCGTTTTAGCTTCCTGTTGCTCCTCTTTGCCGCAACCGACTGCGTGCATGACGAGGAGTAGTAATATAGCCCGGAGCAATATTCTATTACCTTGGCAACAGCTACTATTTACTTGCTTCGAGGTCATAACAAATACCCTGGTTGTCACTGAATGATGAAGGATACGCATTAAATTCGCAGCATTAATAACGAAATAGATGCTCAGTTTAAGAAAAAGTTCGCATGGGCCTATCCACGCGCAATCAAATACGGAGTTGATGCGAAACCTTAACTTTTCCGGTGATTCGGAAACTTTCTGCTGGCGTAGCGTTCTCAATAGCGTCTTTCCTGTGCGGTTTGAGGGAAATGATTCAGTGCATGAATGCGTGAAGGCAGGAATGGAATATCCGCCCTTTATCGACATCGTTCTCCGGTACTCACTTTGGAGCTTTGTGATGAATCAGATTCAGAATCTTACCCGCCATACCCGCCTTCTGGAGATCGTCGGCGATACCGTGAGAGTGCGTGCCAAGGGACGGGCTTTCGGCGAAATGGCCAGTGTTGAAAACACCGACGGCGAGACGTCCCTGGCGAAAGTCGTCGATTTAGACCGCGACATTGTCAGCCTGCAAGTGTTTGCCGGCGGCAAAGGTTTATCGACCGGCGCCACGGTTACCTTCCTCGGCCGCAGCCTGGACGTCGTGTATTCTCCAAATATTTTGGGACGGATTTTCCGCGGTTCCGGCGAACCTATCGATGGAGGCCCGGACCTGACTACAGATCCTCGCATTCCGGTGGCCGGGCCGACCGTCAATCCGGCGATGCGCGTCATGCCATCGCATATGATCGAGACTCGGGTACCGATGATCGATTTGTTCAATTGTCTGGTTGAAAGCCAAAAGATCCCTATTTTCTCGGTTGCCGGTGAACCCTATAACGAACTGCTGGCCCGCATCGGCTTTCAGGCGAACGCCGACGTGCTGGTGTTCGGCGGCATGGGATTGATTTTCGATGACTACCATTTCTTCCGCACGTCGTTCGAGACCCACGGCGTATTCCACCGTACCGTCATGTTCGTCAATCAGGCGTCCGATCCCCTGGTCGAGCGTTTGATGATACCGGACATGGCGTTGGCGGTGGCCGAAAAAATGGCGGTGGATGAAAACAAGCGCGTGCTGGTATTGCTGACCGACATGACCGCCTATGCCGATGCGATGAAAGAACTGGGCGTGGCCCAGGAACGTATTCCGGCGGTGCGCGGCTACATGGGCGATCTGTACACGCAGTTCGCGCAGCGCTATGAAAAGGCCTGCGATTTCAAAGGCGCCGGCTCGCTGACCATCCTGACCGTCACCACCATGCCGGGCGATGATGTGACGCATCCCGTACCGGACAATACCGGCTATATCACCGAAGGCCAGTTTTATCTGCATGACGGCATTATCGATCCGTTCGGCTCCCTGTCGCGCCTGAAGCAGCACGTCGTCGGCAAGGCGACGCGCGAAGACCACAGCCAGATCATGAATACCATGATCCGTTTTTATTCCGGCGCCGTCGAAGCGCAAAAGAAGCAGGCAATGGCTTTCGAATTGTCGCCTCTGGATCACAAGTTATTAAAGTTCGGCAAGCTGTTTAAAGAACGCTTCATGGACATCAGCGTTTCCCTGGGCGTCATCGATGCGCTGGATTTATGCTGGCAGACGCTGGCGGAATGTTTCACGCCCGAGGAACTGCTGATGAAAAAGAATCTGGTCGACAAATATTTCCCGCAGCAGGTTTCCGCAACGAACCGGGAGTAGTCCTCCATGGCCAAGTTGAAGCTCAGCAAGCAGGCGTTGCATCAACAGCAGGAACAGTTAAAGCTGTACAAGCGCCTGCTGCCTTCGCTCGATTTGAAACGCCGGCAACTGACGATGGAAGCGCAGAAGGCCCAGAACGAATATACTGAAGCGCTATCCGCCAGCGAAGCGCTGGAAACACGTATCGGCCAAGAATTGCCGATGCTGGCTGACGAAAGCCTACGCTTGCGGGACCTGGTCGTAGTAACGGGTTACCGGCTGGGTGAACAAAATGTCGTCGGTGTGAGACTGCCGGTGCTGGAATCGCTCGACTGCCGGATCGCGGACTATTCTCCTTTAATCACGCCGCCCTGGATCGACATACTGGTGCAACGCCTGAAGGATGCCATAACCAGCCGTCTGCGCGCCGAAATTGCCTGCCAGCGGCTGGAGATTCTACGTGTGCAGTTGCGCCGGGTGACCCAGCGCGTCAATCTGTTCGAGAAAATTCTGATTCCTACCGCGCATAGCAATATTCAACGCATCCGGATTTATCTGGGTGAAGCCGAACGCGCCGCCGTAGTCACTTCGAAACTCGCCAAATCGAAACAATTGAAGGAGCGGAACGTGCTGACGGAGGGCCCGGAATGAGCATCGCCCGCCTGAACAAGGTCACTTTTGCCGGCTTGACGGAAGACCGGGAACGCTTGCTGCAGGATTTACAGAATCTGGGCTGTCTGCATATCGAACCGCTGGCCCCGGAAGGCGAGACGCTTGCCACCGCCGTCGGCCCTAGCGGAGGAGCGCGGGAAGCGCTGCAGTTCTTACGCGAATATCCGCATCGAAGACGGCAAAGCCGGGACGTCAGCCGTTTCGATGCCTTGGAAATCGAAGGCAAGACGCTCGATGTCCGGCGGCGATTGCTGGAGCTCACCGATGAGCGCGATTTTCTGATCAAGCGCATTCAGGACATGCGTCCGTGGGGCGATTTCGTTTTTTCGCCGTTGCCTGAAATGGGCAATCTCCGCTTCTGGTTCTATGTGGTGCCGCACCGCGATATGCCCAGAGTGGCGGAACTGGGGTTGCCTTATGAGATCATCAAAAAGGATAACCGTAATAATTATGTCGTGGTTATTTCCGAAAGCGAGCCTGAAGGCATGCCCGTCAATCGCACGCATACAGGCTACCAGCCCCGGCATGTTTTGGAGGCTCTACTTGAAGAGGTGGAGCTGGCTATCGAGGACGTGCAGGCGGAACGGGCCTATCTGACCCGCTGGTATACACTGCTCAAAGACAATATCGCCACCCTGGAAGATCAAGCCGCATTGACAGCCGCGCTGAATCAGACTTACACGCGCCATGAAATGTTCGGGTTGCGCGGCTGGGCGCCGCAGGATCGCCTCCCGCAGCTGACCGATTATGCGCGCCGCCACCGTGTGCATATCGATAGCCGTGAAGCAGAGCCGGAGGAAAACCCGCCGACTTATCTGGAGAATCCGTCCTGGCTTTCGGCCGGCGAGGATCTGGTCAATTTTTACATGACGCCGGGTTACCGTACCTGGGACCCTTCACCGGTCGTCTTCATCTCTTTCGCGCTGTTTTTTGCGATGATCCTGGCCGATGCCGGCTATGCGCTGCTGCTGGGCATTCTGCTGCTCTTCTTTTGGCGCAAGATGGGCGCATCACAGGCAGGAAGACGCTTTCGGCCTTTATGTCTGACCATCGTTGTCCTTTCGCTGCTGTACGGAATGCTGATCGGCAGTTATTTTGGCATCGCACCGCCTGGCGGTACGCCGCTGGCGGCGCTGCATGTATTGGATATGAGCAATACCAACCTGATGATGGCTATTTCAGTCTTTATCGGCTGCATACACGTCATTTTGGGAGCCTCGATGGATGCGATGCGACATAAGAATCCCATAGAAGGGCTCGAATCAATCGGCTGGGCCTGCGTCGTCACGGCCGGGCTGATTTTCCTGATTTCTACGGCTTATGCGCCTGGCGTTCTGAAACCGCTGTCAGTGCTGCTCGCCGGAGCGGGCACACTCCTGGTGCTGCTGTTTGCAGCGCCTTACGATAAGCCCTTGAGCCGACTGCTGAAAGGCCTTCTCGGCCTGACCAAAGTGACCGGCGCTTTCGGCGACGTGCTCAGCTATCTGCGCTTATTCGCACTGGGCCTCGCCAGTGGCGCCCTGGCGCTGGAATTTAACCGCATGACCACAAGCATCTATGACGCCATGCCGGGGGTAGGCATTGTTTTCGGTTTTCTGGTACTGCTGCTGGGTCATACGGTCAATCTCGTGCTGGGACTGGCGAGCGCCGTCATTCACGGTTTGCGGCTTAACGTTATTGAGTTTTTTAATTGGGGATTGAAGGAGGAAGGATGGCAGTTCAAGCCTTTCCGCCGCAACGAGAGATGAGACCATAGCACACGACAAGACTACTTCGGTTTTCTCTGTAACTTTTAGACGACAGGAGGTTCGCAGTGGATTCAATCATCATATCATTAGGCTGGCTGGGCATGTTCGCTCCGCTGGCTTTGGGCGCAATCGGCAGCGGGATCGGTTGTGCCCGCGCCGGCATGGCGGCTTGCGGCGCACTGTTGGATCTGGAAAGCGGATACGGCCGGTTTATCGGTGTCGCCGCGATGCCTTCCTCCCAGACTATCTACGGTATTGTCGTCACCATGGCGCTCAGGCGCGATCTGACCATCGACAATTCGCCCGGCATTTTCGGCATAGGCATCCTCACCGGACTGGCCTTGATGATTAGCGCCTTTGCTCAAGGCAGCACCTGCGCCGCGGCCATCAATGCCTCGAAAAACAAACTGGAGGTTTTCGGCATTTCCCTGGCACCGGCCGCGTTGGTGGAAGGTTTTTCGGTATTCTCATTCGTCTTTGCGCTGGTGCTGTCCGGCGGCATTCCCAAATAAGCTGACGGGGGGCAAATTATGTCGGAACATATCAGCGACACTACCAGTGTACAGGCGTTAATCGACAGAATCCGCGACCAGGGCGTGCAAAAAGCCAAAGAGGATGCCGCGCGCATTCTCGCAGAAGCGGAAGCCAAAGCGGCGCAACTCATCAGTGATGCGAAAAAAGAGACCGACCAGATGCGCGCCGAGACGACTTCGGAAATTGAAGCCGAGCGCGCCGCGGCATCGGAAGCCTTGAGACTTTCCGCACGCGATACCGTGCTGCAACTGAAAAATCTGGTGTCCACGGCCTTCGAAGGCTTTGTGCGCCGCCTGGTGACAACCGCTACGCAAGACCAGGAGTTGCTCAAGAATCTGGTTTTAGTTTTGGCCGGTCATAGCGTGGACGAGTTCATCAAGGATAAAGACATTCAAATTATGCTCTCTGAAGCCGTATTGGCCGGGCAATCCGATCCAAAGCTTCGGGATTTAGGCAAACAGGTCATATTGAGTTTATCCAGCGACATGCTGCGCCAAGGTGTTGAACTGCGGCCGGACAGCAGCATCTCGGGCGGCGCGAAAGTGCGTCTGGTCAACGAACAGCTGGAAATCGACTTATCTGACAAGGCGATCGCCAAAATGCTGGCAGAGCGCCTGTCCCCGCGTTTACAAGCCATATTGGCGGGCATCGAGTAGAGGCTAGCCGGATTATGAAGGATTACTATACCGTCGTCGCGAGTCTGCCGCACCTGCCCTACTTTGCCGATGCCGAGCGCTTGCCGCTGACCCGCTTGCGCCTGGAACAGCGCCTGCGCATGCTTGACGAAAGCGAAACCCGGCAAATCTATCTGGCCGAAAGACTGGTGGGCTGGCGGCCATCGTCGACCGCCCAGTTTGGCAGCGGCGCCAAAGCCATCGAGCGGATAAACCGCAGCCTTCAGGACATCAGTGAACCGGTGTTACGGGAATTCGTGGAATACCGTCTGGATATGCAAACGCTGCTTGCCGCGTTACGCATCAGGCAGGCCCAGCGAAGCCCCCCCGGCGCTGAAATCTGGGGCATGGGCAGCCATGTCAGACGGATCGAAGCGAACTGGGATGTCCCCGATTTCCATCTGAGCCACGTCTATCCGTGGCTACTCGAAGCCGACCGCCTTATAGCCGCTGCCGATGCCGTCGCTCTGGACCGCTTGTTGATGGAGGTCGTATGGCGACACCTGTCGCGCCTGGCTGATACCAATCCTTTCGGTTTTGAACCGATCGTCGCCTATGTGTTTCAGTGGGATATCCTGCAAGCCTGGCTGCTTCGCGATGCCGATGCCGCGAAACACCACTTCAAAAAATTGATCGATGAGGTTAAACATGTCCAGTGAAAAAACCGGCGCCGTCTTTGCGACCGTGATTGGCGTCAAGGAAAGTTTGATATTGATCGAGTTCGATGAAGCTGCCGATGTGATGAAAAACGAAGTCGGTTATGTGCACGTAGGCGATGAACGGCTCAAGGCCGAAATTCTCCGGGTTCGCGGGCGGACCGCAGACATGCAGGTATTCGAGGACACCCGCGGCGTGCGGGTCGGCGACCGGGTGGAACTGTCCGGCGAAATGCTGTCGGCCACTCTGGGTCCCGGCCTGCTTGGGCAGGTTTTCGACGGCTTGTTGAATCCTTTGCATGTGCTGGCGGAAAAATACGGCTTTTTCCTGCCGCGCGGCGTTTCAATTTCGCCGCTGAACCCCGATAAAAAATGGCAGTTCACGCCGGCGATAGAAATTGGTGGCACATTGCCGCCCGGCGGCGTCCTGGGGTCGGTGCCGGAAGGGCCCTTCAAGCACAAGATCATGATTCCTTTCAATGAGGCGGAACCGGTCAAGGTAACCTGGCTCCGCAGCGACAGTTACAGCATCGATGAGGTTGTCGCACGCTATCAAACGCCTGCTGGAGAGGAGCGGGAATTAACCCTGGCCCAGCGCTGGCCGATCCGGCGGCCTATCCCGGAAAACCTGCTGCGCAAGCGCTATATCGAACGGCAGTTTCCGGCCATACCGCTGACTACGGCAACCCGTATCATCGATACCTTTTTTCCCATCGCCCAAGGCGGCACCGGCTGTATTCCCGGGCCATTCGGCGCCGGTAAAACGGTCCTGCAAAGCCTGATCGCGCGTTATTCCAGCGTCGATATCGTGATCATCGTCGCTTGTGGCGAGCGAGCCGGTGAGGTTGTCGAGACCATTCACGAATACCCTGAAACGGCCGATCCCCGCACCGGAGGGACGTTGATGGACCGGACGATCATTATCTGCAACACATCTTCAATGCCGGTTGCGGCGCGTGAAGCCTCCATCTATACCGGCATCACCCTAGGGGAATATTTCCGGCAAATGGGTTATCACGTCCTGCTCATCGCCGATTCAACCTCGCGCTGGGCGCAGGCAATGCGCGAAACATCAGGCAGGATGGAGGAAATTCCGGGCGAGGAAGCGTTTCCGGCTTATCTCGATTCGGCCATTAAAAATCTATATGAACGCGCCGGCGTTATCCGTTGCGCCGACGGTAGCACCGGCGCGCTGACGCTGATCGGCACCGTTTCCCCGGCGGGCGGCAATTTCGAGGAACCCGTCACACAATCCACCTTAGGCACCGTCAAAACTTTTCTGGGTTTGTCCGCCGACCGCGCCTATAAACGCTTTTATCCGGCCATTGATCCATTGCTGTCGTGGTCCCGGTATCTGGATCAGCTGGCGCCATGGTTCAAGAGCGAACTTGACCCGCAATGGATTAGCGATGTTAAAGACATGATGGCTTTATTGGAGCGCGGCGACAGCATTTATCAGGTCATGCAGGTTACCGGCGAAGAAGGGATTTCCCTGGAAGATTTCATTGAATGGCAGAAATCGGTGCTTTTAGACATGGCCTATCTGCAGCAGGACGCCTTTGACGAAGTGGATGCCAACATGCCGCGCGAGCGACAGTTAGCCAGTTTTCGCTTATTGAAAAAGCTGTTGACGGCCGAATTTAAATTTCAGGACAAAGATGCCGCGCGCGATTTTTTTACCCGAATCACCGGGCTTTATAAAAACTGGAATTACAGCCGTGCGGATTCGCCGGATTATGAACGATACATGACGGAAATCGAACAGCTTGCCGGGCAATATCAATCGCCCCACCTCATGCCGTAAATTAGGGCAATTCTTTGTTTTATATAACCGCAATCTGCCATCACTTAATGTGTAAAAATGTGATTACCGAGGGAAACTGACGGACTAATTACCGAGGGACTTTGTC
>NZ_JADMKV010000009.1 GCF_015476545.1 Methylobacter sp. BlB1
GCATCAGCCTCAATTCATTCCGGGTCAGCGGCGGCATTTTGCTGATGCTGATGGCGCTTTCCATGCTGCAAGCTAAAATCAGCGAAACCGTGCACACCAAAAAGGAAGCCAAAGAAGGCGAAGCCAAACAATCCATTGCCGTGGTGCCTTTGTCGATGCCGCTTCTGGCCGGGCCGGGCGCCATCAGCACGGTCATCCTGTATTCGCACCGGGGCACCGATATCAATCATTATTTGTTCATGAGCCTGGATATCATTGCCGTCATGATAATTTTATGGATCGTGCTGAGAACGACTCCCTGGCTGGTCCGGCATATCAGCCAAACCGGCATCAACATATTCATCCGGCTAATGGGGCTGATTCTTTCAGCGCTGGCTGTTGAATTTATCGCCAGCGGCCTGAAAGGCTTATTCCCGGTATTGGCCGGCTGAAACCTGCAATACTGCTCACCTGATTATTTTTTATCATGTCTGAATCATTAAGTTATTCGTCTGAAAAATCCGGCCTGCCGTCCGGATCGCTTGTGCATGTCGGCGAAGTGCACATGGTTGAAAACCGCATCACGGTTGTGGATTACAATAAATCCATGCTCGAAAAGCGCATCGTCAAATCGATCGACGACATTCTGCCGTATAAAGATACCGATACGGTAACCTGGGTTAATATCGAAGGTCTGACAGACGTTTCGGCCATCGAGGCTATCGGCAGACATTTCGGTATTCACGCACTGGTGCTTGAAGATATCCTCAATACCCATCAACGGCCCAAATTCGAGGATTATGAGGACTATCTGTACATCGTCCTGAAAGCCCTGTCCCTCAGTGACGACGTATTTGACGTGGCCTATGAACAGGTCAGCTTATTGGTCCTCGACAAATTCGTTTTTTCTTTCAAGGAAAAACCCGACGATATATTCGATCCGATTCTGGCCCAGCTCAACAATGAGAAAGGCCGCTTGCGCAATTTCGGCACGGATTACCTGGCTTACGTGATCATGGATACTGTCGTTGATGAGTATTTCACGCTGCAGGATAAGCTCGATGAGCTGATTGAAACCGTCGAGGATGAATTGCTGTCATCGCCCTCGGCAAAAACGCTGGCGACCATACAGATCATCAAGCGCGAATTGATTTTCTTGCGCAGAAGCGTCTCGCCACTGCGGGAATTGCTGGCCGGCATACAGCGCAGCGAGTCGGGTTTGCTGCAGGAGCGCACCAAGCGCTATTTCGGCGATGTCTATGACCATGCCATACGCGTCATCGAAGCCATGGAGTCCTGCCGCGATCTGATCGCCGGCATGATGGACATTTACTTATCCAGCGTCAGCAACAAAATGAACGAAACCATGAAAGTCCTGACCGTGTTCGCCACGATATTCATTCCATTGACTTTCATCGCCGGCGTCTACGGCATGAACTTCGAGTATATGCCGGAACTGAAATGGAAGTGGGCTTATCCGGCCTTATGGGGCGTCTTTATCGCCATCTCGGTCTTTCTGCTCGGCTACTTCAAGAAGAAAAACTGGCTTTAGGCAAACCGGTTCCGCTGATGCCGGAACCGGTATCTCTAATAAATTAGTGATGGCAACCGGCGCCGTGCACATGCCCGTGCGCGAGCTCGTCCTGTGTTGCGGGCCTGACCGCTACGACTTCAACGTCGAAATTCAACGCTTCGCCGGCCAGCGGGTGGTTGCCGTCGATGGTAATGTCATCGCCATCGACATCGACCACTGTGACAATGCCCGGACCTGAGCTGACATCGGCATGAAACTGCATGCCGACTTCAACCGTGTCTATGCCTTCGAACATCGCCCGAGGGAGAACCTGAACCATATCGTCTTCATGTTCGCCATAAGCATCCGCCGGCTCGATGTGGACGTTGAATTTGTCCCCTGCCGATTTACCCGTCAAGGCTTTTTCCAGGCCGGAAATGATGTTTCCCATGCCATGCAGGTAAACCAACGGCTCATCCCCAACTGAACTGTCCAACTCCTCGCCGGCATCATTGGTCAAAGTGTAGTGAATAGAAACAGCCATATTGTCTGCTACTTGCATGTTGAAACCTTTTTCGTGAATTAAAAGGTGGCTATCATATCGATTTATCGAGCATTTGTCTGGAAAAATAAGCGACAAAGCCAAAATCCTATGATTGAAATCAGCCATGAGGAATTCTTACATATCACGCTGGCGGCTGCCTCAATCACAGGTAAAATGCGTAAATCCTGCACTATTCCCCTTCGCCGGATAAATCTTGAGCTTGCGGACAGATTGAGGGTTACCTAAACTATGTCGCTCCCCTTTCATTTCCAGCGTTTATAATGAAATCAACTGCCAAAATCATCGTCGGCTTGGCCGCGACAGGATTCCTCTTCGCCTGCTCCGGCCACAAGCCCACCGCTCCTACCGCCAGCGCCATGGTCGTCAAACCGCAGACTCAAGCTGCGAGGAAAACTCATGACATCCCGCCCAGCAAGTTGCTTGGCCAACGGACCGTGCAGGATGTTCTGCAAACTTATGGCGCTTATGCAACGAGCAAACTCAAACCCTATTTCGACAAGGCGAAGGTGGCCTATCCGCCCCGGGAAGTGACGTTCATCGCCTTGAAACAGGAAATGAAGCTGGAGCTCTGGGCCAGAGACAGCGGCGAGTTCCGCCTCATCCGCAATTATCGCATCCGCGCCGCCAGCGGTGTGCCCGGCCCCAAGCTGCGTCAAGGTGACATGCAGGTGCCGGAGGGCGTTTACCGGATCGCGGGACTGAATCCGAACAGCCATTTCCACTTGTCGATGAAATTAAATTACCCCAACGAATTCGACCTCTTCCATGCATGGCAGGAAGGACGCTCTGATCCGGGGTCGGATATTTTTATCCATGGCAAAGCCAATTCCCTCGGCTGCCTGGCCATGGAAGACGAAACGATAGAGGAACTTTTCGTCCTGACCGCACACACGGGCGCTGAAAATGTGAAAGTTGTGATTGCCCCGCATGACCCCAGAATTTTCCCTCTGAAGGCTGACATCGAAGGCCTCCCGGCATGGACTCCGGAGCTTTACTCGCGGATCTCCCGCGAAATTAAAGCCCTGTCGCCTGGATCGAAGCCGGTGGCTGCCGCCGGACTGTGATCATCCAGTCTGGCGTGTTGGAATCGAAAAAAACCGGCCACGAATACGCTCGCCAATTTCCAATTGGCGGCTGGTTATTTTGATTTGAGATAATCAATCAAGACTTACGCAAGCCTGTGGGCGCTCTAGGCGAAGCCGCCCTCACAAGTTTTAAAATCGCTTGTTTCGGCGGTTGAACAGGCGAACTGCGTAAATCCTGATAAAGCTATTTCCGGCCAACAGCCTCAATCAAAAGGTTTATATTGAATTGCATTGATAATCCACTCCTTTCTCCCTTCAGGGGTAATAACCACTATCTCATCATCAACTGATTTTCCAATAAGCGCTCTGGCCATAGGCGAATTTATGCTAATCGCCTTTTTGTGTGGATCAAATTCATCTGAGCCAACTATTCGATAATGAACGATTTCCCCCGCCTCATTTTCAAGCTCCACCCAAGCTCCAAAAAATACTTTACCTTCTTGCTGGAGTGAATAATCAACAACTTTTAAAACGTCCAACCGCTTGGTAAGAAAACGGATTCGACGATCTATTTCTCTTAACCGTCGCTTCCCTTCCTTGTATTCGGCATTTTCTGATCGATCGCCATGTGCTGCAGCTTCTGTGACGGATTGCGTTACCGCTCTGCGCTCTATCCGCCAAAGATAATCCAGCTCGTTTTCCAACTGAGTTCTTCCTTCACGAGTTATCAGATTATTTCTAGAAGTCATTGTTTTTTATGATTGATTTACTTCAATAATTTATATGAATATTAAATTTTAGGCCGTGATTATCGAAACCCGGTGGCGCAAGCGCCTGCCGTCGCTGTACGCAATAGCTTGTCAGCCTTGAGCGCATTTTTATGTGATGCTGCAAGTGTCAAACTGTTTCGATCTCAGCTTCAATCTGAAATTCTTGCACACTACAGGCCGCCTCGAAGCTGCGGACCTCGAACAGCGCCTCACTCAGGCTCATTTCATTGGCTTCCAGGAGCTTGCCGACCAGATGCTCGGTCAGCGGCTTGAGCTTAGCCAGCACGGCCTTGGTTTCGCCATACATGCGCTCGCTCTGCGCTTCCATGATGCTGCGCGTTTCCTCGTCCACTTCGCGGCTCTCGCGGGAGAGCGCGCCGAAGTTCAGGCGGGTCTTGCGGTACATGCCCATCTCGCCCACGGCGTGGTGCAGCAACTGCGTCACGCGGGTGATGTCGTTGTGCGCGCCGTTGGTCGTGCCATCTTCGCCAAAGAACAGTTCCTCATTGGCCATACCCCCCAGCAGCACGCGCACATCGTGTTCGATGTCGCCCTTGGTCTTAAGCAGGTTGGTCCCCTGCTTGTGGAAGACAAAGCCCAATGCGTTGGTGCGTGGATTGGCCTTGAGCGAAATCTTGATGGTCTTCATGTCGGCCAGGATCTGCTCCCAGTTGTCGTTGGTCAGCTGGCGTTCGCGTGCAAGATCCATCAGGAAGTGGCCCCATTCGTGCACGGCGATGATGCGGCGGTCGCGCTCGCGTTCCTTCGTTGTGTTGGTGTTGACGTTGCCCACCAGCACGCGCTCGGCAGCCTGCATCAGGGTATCGGCACCAATCATCCCACCCGTCTTCACGGCCGTGATACCTGCCTGGTTGACGATGGTCTCCAGGTCGGCCGGGCTGCGGCCTTCGGTAACTTCCGCCAGATGGCGCAGGTCCAGGTCGGGCAGTACCTTGTCGGCCCGCTGGCCCAGGTAGTGGCCGAAGATAGCCAGCCGCTCTGACTGATTGGGCATGCGAAAGTCCACCTTCATCTGAAAGCGGCGCAGCATGGCCTCGTCCATTTCCATGGTTTCGCTGTTGAAGTTGCTGGCCACGATCCAGATGATCTCCGCTTCGTTCTTGCTGCGCACGCCGTCCAGCATAGACAGAAACGTGTTCGCGGTGTCGTCGTCAAACTTGCGGCGGCCGCCGCGTTTCATGAACAAATCCTGCGCCTCGTCCAGAAAGACGATGCAACGCTTGCGCCGCTTGGCCATGGCCACAATGCGGCTGAGTGTATTCGAGCCGCCGGACACGAAGCCCGTTTCCAGGTTGGCTGCAGAATGAAACAGGATGGGCAGCTGCAGTTCCTTGGCCAGATAGCTGGCCAGCTTGGTCTTGCCGGTACCGGCCGGACCGCTGAACATCACATTGAAGGGTTTGAATATGCCGTACTCGGCATATTCCGCGCGGCGTTCATAATGATCTTTGATCTGCGCCACCTCGGCCTTGATGTCATCCATGCCCACCAGGTCGTCGATGGAACCGTCCACCTGTGCCGGCTCGACGAACTTGAGCGACTTGTGTTGGCTCTTGAGCTGGAAGTACAGGAAGCCCAGCACACCGAGTGTCAGCAGGACCGACACTACACCGCTGACGCCGGCCTTCAAGTCGTCGTTCTCGGACTGCGGACGGGCGCTGGCAAAGCGCTGGTCCAGAAGCTCGAACAATTCAAGGCTGCCGGGATTGAGCTCTGCGCGCGGTATGAAGGCAAGCTTGCCGCCCCACGGCGCAGTGACGGCCTTGTCGGCGAAGATCTTGGCCTCCATGTCGCTGGGGTAATACGCATGCAGTTTGCCCTGCGATTCAACCAGGATGATGCGCTCCGATATGTTCCACAGCAGCGGCTCGTAGACCACGGTGATGCGCTCGACCGGGTTCGCTTCCAGAAAACTCAACACTGAACCAGTACCGAACACTACGGGCAGCTTGTCGTTGAGCGTCCACGCCGCCTCATCCGTCGTCATGCTCTTGACCTGCTCGGCCACGACAGCCTGTTTCTGGATGAGTGTGAACGAATAGATACCGGTGACGGGAATCAGGAGGGCAACGGCCAGCACCGTCAGCTTGACGGCCACCGATTGGATTACAAACCAGTCCTGCAGCCGGCCGGCAGCCTTCTTGATGGCGAGCCTGAGACGCGTTGCGGCCGGAGCTGCATCGCTGGATTTCGACAAATCTGACATGAAAGTACCTCAAAGCGGGCGCTAGTCATGTTCCGGGGCCGGAGCATGAGTGCGCTGAACAAAAGCCTGTTAGACCCTGATTCAAGCCTGAGGTTCCGTTGCCTTTGTGCAAATACACAGAAACCGGGCCAGAAAGGGTCGAAGAAGAGTTGATGTGCAGTGAATTGCCTCAGACACACATTTCGATACCTGATTTAAGAGCGCTGCTTAAGAAAACGATTGATGATGTAGTCATTAATCTGAATATTTCACCACGAACGACTGCATGGATGCAGAAGGTAGAATTGCGTCTGGAACAGCAATCGAGTACACGAAGGTTTTTCAATTCAGATGCTTGCCAATATTTTCAGATGAATTCATGAAGTGATCAGTGAAGAGAATGACAACGGCTTGCTTTTCTTCGTGTTCTCTGTGGTTTTATGAAATATCCAGACTAGAGCTCCCACCGTTTATCTCTCTTGTTCTTTAAATGCCTCGCGAACACATAACCCGCCAGAGCCCCCCATAGCAGCATATAAGCGCCGTGCAGCTCGGCTTCGAACTTAAAGCTGTTGATATTTCTAAAATAATCCCAGATATCATCGGCGAATGCCACGGCTAAAATGACATATAACACGTTCATGAATCTGATTTTATGCTTTAAAAAAAACCAGATTCCGATAGCGATAAAGCCGGTAAAGAATCGGATGGCACTGTGGATCAGAATCTCCTGGTGCCATATATCCACTTTAAAGGCCGCATTTACGAAATAAAGCAGGATAAATCCCACCACCATGACAATGCCGACTGATTTCATCTTTAGTTTGCTAAGTTTTAATTATTATTGATTAATTTTAGCCCCGGCGGCAGTGCCTCGCCAAAAATTTGTTTCTCCTCTTTTTCATCGAGCTCGCGTATCTGCTCGACCATGTCTACCCAGGATGAAGGTGCCTTGCTCAGCCTCAATTTGTCAATGATTTGCCTGCGCACGGCCTCGTCGATGTCGCGCGCGCGGTCGCCGCTCATGCGCGCGATCAGCGTTGCGGCAAAACCGGCCTGAGGATTTTTCTTCCAGTCTTCCGACATCATCTGTTTCAGCCATAGGCAGACCGTATCGGCGGGGATCACATTATGGCTGCTGCCATGAAACGGCATGCGCGCCCCGATACGTCCGACGGCCCACCAGGTCTGGCTGGACTCACCGGCTTTCTGCAAGCGCTTCAGCAGCCATTCGCCCAGTTGTATCTTCTTGTCGACCGGCAGGCGCTCCAGCACTGCCGCCAGACGCACGATGTCGTCATAGCTGCGCGTCTTCAGCTGTTTGACGACAGCGGGCTGCCTGGCGGCAGTCGGATCGATATATTTGGCGATATCGTTGAAGATCTGCTCCTGCGCCTCGCTGCTGAGGCCGCCGGCAATACGGCGCCACAGCGTCCACCATTCGCTCCAGTTCTGGGCTTCGTTGACAAACTGGATGCCCTGCGGATAGGTTTTCCAGAGCTGTTCCACGCGCCAGTCGTCGAGCGGATAACCGAATCCCGGACGCAGACAGAAGCCGGTCAGGCTGAGCCAAACCCTTTCATGGTTATCGGAACGGCGGCGATACTTCAGGCCATCCAGCAGCGCCGCGAACATGGCCCGAAGCAGCGGCGTTTCCCATTCATTGCGCGAGCTGCCCAGCAGCTTTTCCAGATCGGCGCGCAGGTTCTTGACCGCTTTGGGATCGACCTGCTTGGACTTTGAACCGAAGACCGTCTGTATCTTCTCGACTGCGGCATTAAACTGGGCCGGCAGGACCACATCGGCTTGCAGACCCGCCATGCCTTTCTTTCTGATCTGGAATTCCACATCCCAGCGCTGCGTGCTGTCGGCCACGGACACGCACTGAATTTTCAGCGTGCCGATTTCGGTCTGGGTCGCGGCCAGCTGCACGATGACTTCGCGGTTGCCCTGTTCCTCGTCAGCCCCGAAGGCCACGGCCAGAGGCGGCAGAGAATGGAACTGGTCGGTAATGTCGGTCAGATCGCCGGGCTTGAACGGCGCATCGCCGGATAGCGAGGCCAAATGGAAGCGCACAGGCTGTCCCAGACGCAAGGCAAATTGCCGGTCTTTCAGGATCGCCTCGTCGCCCTCCTCGCTGCCGCGCGGCAGGATGCAGACGCCCTGCTGCACGGCTTTGTCGGTATCGACCAGCAGAAAATAACTGCGCGCTGCGCCGCCGCCGATTTTCAGCTTCTTTTCGCGGCGCGCGATGGCGTAACTGACCGCGCCCAAAGCCACAGACAATTCAGGGTGCTTGTTTTCCAGCAGCACCGGCGGCTTGGAGGCCCATGAATTGATCAGCTCGATCGTGCGCTGCGTGAGCGGCCGGCTGCGGAACACGCCGCCGTTGAGCAGCAACGCATCGGGCACCACACCCTCGCCTTTCAACGCTTCACGGCAGGCTTCGCGGTGCAGTTTCAAAAATGCGGCGATATGCTTGCTGACCGCCGGCTCGGCCGCATAAGGCAGCCCGAACTCCACCACGCCGCTGCGCTTTCTGTCCGGCAATTCATCCAGCCCCGACAGCGGAAAGAATCCGTCCAGGGCGATGGCCCTGACCTCATCGCGGCTCAGTGAAGCGGAACGCGAGCTGCCGATCAGTTTGGAGCCGCCGCCCAGCAGGGTGACATTGACCCGCTCCGGCGCATCCTCGGCCAGCAGCCGCTCTTTGGCGATACGGCATTGCTCGATCAGCTGCGACAGATCGGCCGCCGATAAGCGCCTGTCGTCGCTGACCAGCCGGCTCTCGGCCAAGTGCGCCAGGGCCAGGTCGATATTATCGCCGCCCAGCATCAAATGCTCGCCGACGCCGATACGGGTCAATTTTGGCTCCTGTTCGCCGTGTTCGACCTTGATCAGCGTCAGGTCGGTCGTGCCGCCGCCGACATCGCAGACCAGCAGCAGATGGACATCGGCCAGCGCCTGCCCGATTGTGCCGGCGTGGCGTCTCAGCCAGTCGTAGCACACTGCCTGCGGCTCTTCGAGCAGGCGGACATTGGGGAAGCCTGCGATTCTGGCCGCTTCCAGCGTCAGCGAGCGCGCCGCCTCATCGAATGAGGCCGGCACGGTAATGACGATGTCCTGCTTTTCCAGGGGCGCATCGGGAAACCGGTGGCCCCAGACCGTACGGATGTGCGCCAGATAACTGGCGCTGGCATCGATCGGTGATACTTTGTCAATGTCGTCGCTGCTGCCCCAGGGCAGGATTTCGGCGCTGTGATCGACCGACGGATGCGACAGCCAGCTTTTGGCGCTGGTCACGAACCGGCCTTTGGTCTTGGCGCCCAACAGACGCGCGGCCTCGCCGATCACGGCCGTCTCGCCAGCAGGCGAAAAAGCGACATCGGCCCCAGACAGCTCGCCGGCGGCCGGATGGTAACGCACGGACGGCAGCAAAGGCCGCGCCGCAACCTGGCCGGGAGCGACCAGCTGCTCGACCTGAAAAATTTCGATTTCGGAATTGGGTTTATCGGCTCTGGCAAAGGCAACAACGGTATGCGTTGTGCCCAGGTCGATGCCGACTAAATACTTGGCGGATTGATTTTGCACGGTGTTATATGATTTCAAGAGTCCAATTGATCCAGGCTATTTAAATTAGCCTCTTCCATGAGTCATTGGGATGATATTTGCCGGATTCAGCCGATATCATCAGGGCGACCGACCGGCCGCCCTGTTATCAGGGGAACCTGCTATTCTTCCCCGGCCCTGACATCAAACTCGATCTTCCAGCGGCCATTGTCTTTTTGCGATACGGCCTGCAATTCCAGCGTACCGACTTCGGTCACGGCCGCACACAGATGCACCGGCACGATTTCACCGGGCCGGCGGCCTTCTTCCGGCAGCGTAACCTCGATTTCATCCAGCTCTTCAAGCTCGTCAGGCGCCCAATAATCGAGGCGCGTGCCTACCTGATCATCGCGGCGCGTGTTGGACGCGAAGAAGCGGAAACGCACCGGCTCGCCGATAACGAGGCCGAATTCATCATGAGGCAGTTCCTCCTGAGTGCCCTCTTCCATGCCGAACGGCGCGATGCACAAGGCTTCGATTTCCGGTGCCATGCCCGGTACGGCCGGCATGGCGCTTTCGACGCCGACATAATAAGAGGCCGCCGTGCCGCCTTTGATGCGCACGCCTTTGCCTTTGCGCACGTAACCGTAATAAGCGGCGCCGCGCGCAACGGCCAGATCCAGATCAACGCCTGGCAATAGTCTGGCTTCAGGCGCCTGCTCGGCCTTCAGCCAGGAATTCAGGACTTCCATCAACCGGTCGGCAAGCACCTGCGCTTTCAGCACGCCGCCATTGAACAGCACGGCCGTCGGGTGCAGGAATGACGCGTGCTCGGGCAGATTGACGTCTTTCAAATCCACTGCCGCGCCCTGCTGTTTAGCCAGGAACGCCGCCAGATGCCGCGTAATGCCCGCATCCTGCGCATAAGGCAGGCCCGCGGTCCTTAAACCGGTACGCGTGCGGGTAATGGGCCGGTCGCTGGCCGCAACCTTGGGCATGAAGCCTTCGACCAACACGCGGTTGACTTCTTCGCGCGTTAGCTCGGTGCGCAGCGTGCCGCCGATCAGCGACGAACCGCGGCTGGCGACGACGAGCGGAATCGTATCGATCTCGGCATTATTGAAGATTTTTTCCTTCGCATCGCGGCAGCTGTGCGTCAACGCCTGTATCTGCCAGGGCTCGAGGCGCTTGCCGTCCTTTTCCAGCTTGGCTTTGACCGTGTAGGCCAGCGCCAGGTCCATGTTGTCGCCGCCGAGCAGGATATGGTCGCCGACCGCAACACGGGTCAGTTCCAGATTGCCGTCCTGTTCGGTGACAGCGATCAATGACAAGTCGGTCGTACCGCCGCCGATATCGATGACCAGGATGATATCGCCGCAAGTGGCGTAATTACGCCAGTCGCCGTGGCTTTTCTCGATCCAGCTGTACAAAGCCGCTTGCGGCTCTTCCAGCAGAATCGCCTGATTCAGGCCCACAGACCGGGCCGCTTCAACGGTCAGCTCGCGCGCCGCCGGATCAAACGAGGCCGGCACGGTAATGACCAGATCCTGCTCATCCAGCGGCGCATGGGGATGCAGACTTTCCCAGGCATCGCGCATGTGTTGCAGATAAGCCGTCGTGGCCTCGAAAGGCGAGACACGCTCGATTTCATCCGGTGCCTCGGCCGGCAGGATGGGTGATTTGCAGTCGACGCCGGCATGGCACAACCAGCTCTTGGCGCTGGCGACCAGGCGGATCGGCGTTTTGCTGCCCAGGTTACGGGCGATTTCACCGACCAGGTAATCCGGCTTGGGCGCCCATGGCAGTGAGGTCGACCCCTCAGCTAGTTCGGCTTCGTGCGCCTGATACAGAAACGACGGCAACTGCTCTTTTTCCTCAACCTCACCGGGCGAGGTCAATTGCGGTATGGCCATGACCTGCTGGTAAAATTCATCATCAATTTTGGTGAGATCGGCATAAGACAGGACGCAATGCGTCGTGCCCAAGTCGATACCGACGGAAAACCTTGGCCCGTCGTGAGCGGTCATTTCAGCAATCTCATCACTTTCTTGCGGCTCATCCCTTGCTTGCAGGTTCTCACCCGCTGGTGAAGTATCGCTAGCCTGCTGATCTACAGCTTCAACCTTTTCAGTTTCCGGCATTGCGCTCGCTGCAGGCGCTGAATCCGTAGCGGCAGGAGCGGCATTTTCCGGCTCTGGCGCAGGCGCAGAAGTGTCGGGTTTCTCATCCTTTTTCTTCAACGCATCCGGCTTTATATGACTGAACAGCCCTTTCATAGCTCGACCTCCGCAGGTGCAACGATATGGGCATTATGGCCCTGAGTCAGTTTCGGCAGGCGGACGTCAGTCACTTTCCAGCCTTTATGGACCAGCGTGCCGGTAAACGGCGCCGTACCGACAATATTGCCGGTCAAGCGCACGCTGGCGGCATCGAAGCCTTGCGGCAGGGTCAGCTTCGAACCTTCCTGCTCACTGCGTACGGACGCCAGGCTGAAGTGCTCGTTGATAGCCCGGTTGCAACCTTCGTGTACGACGCGCGCGGCAATGCCCACATCGGCATCGCCATAGGCGGAAATATCTTCCTTGATGAAATCGATAAAACGCGCCTCTTTTTGCAGCAGTCCCAGTAATTGCAGGGCGGCATCGGGCGTTGCTTCTTTCAATATCACCGGTTCCGGCGCCGGGGCATGAACGATTTTTTCGACTTCGACGATTTTCTCGATGACTCTGGGTTCAGGCGCAGGTGCAGGTGCGGCTGGCACGACAACCGGCGCTACCGCTTTTTTGCGGCCGCGGGCCAGACTGATCACCATGGCCAGCAGCAAAATGATCAGGATCAGTGACAACAGCGCCACGGCGCCGGCCAAGTATACATGCCACAAGTCGAACGTGGTCGGCACCAGCGTCAAATCAATTGCGTAGTTAGTATTCATTCAATTAGGAGCTCTTTCGATTATTATTGTTGACCCGCTTTACGGGCTGCTTCGGCAAACATCAGTTCCTGAAGCACGGTACGAGTGGTTTGGATGCGCATCTGTTTCAGATGGCGGTCGGCGATTACGCCGGGCACGTTTTCTTCCGTGTATACTTCACGCATTTTCGCTAAAGCCGGCTCACACTGTTTGATAAGGTCTTCCGTGGCCCTGCGGCTTTCCATTTGTTGATAAGCCGGTTTTCTCATTTCGTCCACGACGCATTTTTTATAGTCGTATTTGGCTTCCTGAATTTTTTTCATTGTGGCTTCAGTCAGTACGGTGTTGTGCCATTCGTTTTTCGCATCGTCAGCGAAAGCGGTTACTGCTGAGAGCAAGATAGTCAGGAAAAAAAGCTTTTTCATGATAGTCCTCAATATTAAACGTTTAATTTTACGCGAACTGGTTAAAAAATAAGTAATCAACATCTAAATCGGGGCAGATGTCATTTTTTCAATGCTGTCCATGATAAATAACATAGTATGACGGAATGGCTATTTATCCAAAAATACCGGCCGGCCGTCATTCCTCTGTATAATATTCGGTTACCATTAAACACCAGCAATCTTTATGTACAAATATGATGGCCGCCTGATCCACCAAAGCCACGACGATGACGGCATTATAGAGGTGGTCGAACTCAACGGCATCAGATCCCTGCATTTCGGCTCCCATCCCAGACAAAGCAGCATGCGTCTGGCCGCCCCGCACATACTGCAATTGACTTACGTGCGCGCCATGACCGGCTGGCTTTTATTCAAGCAAACGTTAGCCGACGATGCTCTGATTATCGGTTTAGGCGGGGGTTCACTCACCAAGCATTTATTGCACTATTTTCCCGAATGCAAATTGAAAGCGGTGGAATACAGGAAAAGCGTGGTCAGAATCGCGCGCAGCCATTTTGGCCTGCCGCTGGACCCGCGCCTGAAAATTATTATCGATGACGGCGGACGCTACGTTTGCAAGCGGACCGAAACCGAACGGGAACATTACAGCCTGCTTTTTGTCGATGCTTTCGATCATGAAGGCATGGCCGAATCCATCTGTAATGAAGCTTTTTTCGAGGCCTGCAAGCGGCTGCTGAAAAAAGACGGCATGCTGGTCATTAATCTTTGGGGCACCGAAAATTCCCAGTTTAGGGAAATTTCCCAATGGCTGGGCCGCATTTTCCAGTGGAAACTTTTATTTCTGCCGGTACGCTGCAAAGGCAATATTATCGCCCTCGCCTTTAATGATCATTCCGCCTTTTATTCCATGAGAGATTTAAGAGCAAGAGCTTTGGCCCTTGAAGAGCAGTATCAAATCGAATTTCCGGTCTTCCTGAGAGATCTGAATACGCACAACCCCCACACGCTGACTAATCTGATAAAACCATGACGTCTTTCGCTTTGCCTTCCGTACCCAACCTTTTCAGCTATCGCAAATACTGGGCGCAACGTTTCGGCGTAGCACCGGAATTACCGATGAGCCGGGAGGAAATGGATAACCTGGGCTGGGACTCGTGCGATGTCATCCTCGTGACCGGCGATGCCTATATCGATCATCCCAGCTTCGGCATGGCATTGATCGGCCGGCTGCTGGAAGCACAGGGATTTCGGGTCGGCATCATCTCGCAACCGGACTGGACCAGCGCCCGCGACTTCCAGAAGCTCGGCCGACCGAACCTGTTCTTCGGCGTGACCGGCGGCAACATGGATTCGATGGTCAACCGCTACACGTCGGACAAGAAAATCCGCTCGAATGACGCCTATACGCCGGATGGCGCCGCCGGCAAGCGCCCCGATCGCGCCGTCAACGTTTATTCGCACCGCTGCCGCGAAGCCTACAAGGACGTCCCGATCATCATCGGCGGCATCGAGGCCAGCCTGCGGCGCATCGCGCATTATGACTACTGGTCCGACAAGGTCCGTAAATCGGTCCTGCTCGACTCCAAAGCCGACCTGCTCGTGTACGGCAACGCCGAACGGCAAATCGTCGAGATCGCGCACCGGCTGGCGAACGGCGAGTCCATCTCCGACCTGAAAGGCATCCGCGGCACCGCGCATTTCGTCAAGCAGATTCCCGAAGGCTGGATCGTCAAGGATTCCACGCATCTCGACATACCCGGCCCTCTGGCGCCGCAGCAGAATCCTTATCAGGAACAGCCCGCCTGCGAAGTCAAAAACACGGCCGAGCCAAGCGATGAAAAAGTCGTCCAGTTCGACAAGCACCTGATCAGAAGCCAACGCGCGCAGACCGTGATCCGCCTGCCCGATTATGAAGACCTCAAGGACGACCCGATCCTCTATGCCCATGCTTCGCGCGTCATGCACGGCGAGACCAATCCCGGCAATGCCCGGCCTCTGGTGCAGAAGCACGGCTCGCGGCTGCTTTGGGTCAATCCGCCGCCGATTCCTTTAACCACGAAGGAAATGGACGGCGTCTTCGACCTGCCCTATTCACGTCTGCCGCACAAGGTTTATGGCAACGCCAACGTGCCCGCATTCGAGATGATCCAGCATTCGGTCAACATCATGCGCGGCTGTTTCGGCGGCTGCTCCTTCTGTTCCATCACCGAGCATGAAGGCCGCATCATTCAAAGCCGCTCGGAAGATTCGATCATTCGCGAAATCGAAGCGATACGCGACATTTCGCCCAACTTCACTGGTCATATCTCCGACCTGGGCGGGCCAACTGCCAACATGTACCGACTGGCCTGCAAGGATAAAAAGATCGAAGCGGCCTGCCGCAAACCGTCCTGCGTTTATCCGGGCATCTGCCCCAACCTGAACACTGACCATACTCCGCTGATCAAGCTGTACCGGCGTGCGCGCGCCCTGCCCGGCATCAAGAAAATCTTCATCGCCTCCGGCCTGCGCTACGATCTGGCCGTGGAATCGCCCGAGTACGTCAGGGAACTGGTCAAACACCATGTCGGCGGCTACCTGAAAATCGCCCCGGAACATACCGAGAAAGGCCCGCTGTCGAAAATGATGAAGCCGGGCATGGGTACGTACGACCGCTTTAAAGCCATGTTCGACAAATTTTCCAAGGAAGCCGGCAAGGAGCAGTACCTGATTCCTTACTTTATCGCCGCGCATCCCGGCACGACCGATCAGGACATGCTGAACCTGGCCTTATGGCTGAAGCGCAACGGCTTCAGGGCCGATCAGGTGCAGGCCTTCCTGCCCTCGCCGATGTCTATCGCCACGGCCATGTACCACTCGGGCAAGGACACCTTGCATAAAGTCAGCCGGACAATCGCCGACATCCCGATCCCCAAAAGCGTCAAACAGCGCCGCCTGCACAAAGCTTTCCTGCGCTATCACGACCCGAAAAACTGGCCGCTGCTGCGCGAAGCTTTGAGAGACATGGGCCGCAGCGATCTGATCGGCAACGGCAAACATCATCTGGTGCCTTCATTCCAGCCCAAAGGCACCGTTGAGCCTGCCGAAAAAAAGACCCTGCCATTTAAAACCAAACACACCGGCCTGGACAACAAACGCAGCGGGATTCGCCCGTCCGGCAACAAAAACAAAACAGGAAATAAACAAAAATTAAAAAAACGCTTGGCAAAATAATAAAACGCTGTATAATAACACTCATTCGCTGGTGTAGCTCAGTCGGTAGAGCAGCTGATTTGTAATCAGCCGGTCGCGGGTTCGATTCCCATCGCCAGCTCCATATTCCAAAGGCCTTTAGTGCAAACTAAAGGCCTTTTTTATTGCCTGTTGTTCAGGATCGCCCTTTTTCGTAGCCGTTATTAAATTGCTTAATTGAGCAGTAATTCTTGCTGCACTCACTTTAGGCTCATTGTGTTCTACTATTCCTCACAGCCCAGACCGCTACCAAAAACTTGCCTATCGCATTTAAAGCATTATCCCAAATGATAATGGTTCGTACCTCACCGCATCTTACTGCGCTATTAATCTTCATATTTATATCGACCAAAGCGCCAAATTCAGTTAATAATTTCGCAAATAGCGAAATTATTTTGACAGTAGCGAAATTTTTCTTTATAGTTATTTTGCGGTCAGTGATTAAATCTCGTAGCTGTTAGAGCTTCGGCTCTGTGGAGGCTTGGTTTCGCCTTGTCTCTGACCATTGTCCTGTGAAGCGTTGAGCGTGACGTGTTGTGCTCATCTATGATGTACATGGGATAGCCGGTTCCGACGAGAGGTCGGAACCGGGTGATTCAGTAAGGGGGAAAAATACTGCTCAACACTGCTATTTTGTTTGATTAATTACGTACGAGAGGCGCAATTTTTGCGCCGTAATTAGTTAGATTCATAAATTATTTAGGTTCATATATGAGACAAAATAGAGTAAAAGCCGCAGAGCAGTGTTCGATTTGTGATGGAAAATTTAAAAAGAAACCCAAATTTGATTTTTGGTTTTTGTTTGGCGTTGTTAGATTTTTTGTAAACTTATTCTCGCTAATCGATAAATATTGGCCAAAGATCGAAGATTTCTTTAATGGTGGCCCGGAATAAATCTACTCCTCTGTAGTTACCTCTGCCTTATCTTGAGGACTAAAATGTTAAATCAAGCTCTTAGACTTATACGCACCTATCATGATCTTTCTCAGACAGAGCTTTGCTCTGAGCTTGGTCTTTCCAATTCCTATCTTTCCGAGATTGAGTCAGGTAAAAAGCAACCCTCACTAGAAATTCTAAAAAAGTATAGTGAACAATTCGATATTCCATTGTCCTCAATACTATTTTTCTCTGAAAATCTAGAAGCGCCAAAACCTTCTGATAAATTCAGAAAAAATATTGCGGAAAAAATAATAACAATTCTCGAATGGAATGAGAGTCGAATTAATGCTAAAGAAACCAACAAAAAGAAAGCGAAAATGCCTTAAACGATACTCAATAGATCAATGTTCTCTTTATAAAGTAAGGTCCGCAAAGAGGCTATCTGAAATTTTAGGAGTAGAAAAACAACGATTAGATTCAATTTTGAAAAGTTCAGCCAAATATCGAGAATTTACTATCGAAGAAACAACCAACCCATTTTCTTCAAAGTTCATAAAATCTCGGCAAGTTCAAGCTCCATCCGATGAATTAAGAAGGATACATGAGCGTATCTTGTATTTACTTGAACCTATTGAATTACCAAACTATGCCCATGCCGCAGTAAAAGGGCGCTCTTATCGATCAAATGCCGCTACTCATGTTAATTCAGCAAGAATGGCTACATTTGACTTAAAAAATTTTTACGGATCAACGCAACGTTATCTGGTCTATTCCTTCTTCTTGGATAATCTAAAATGTTCTCCCGATATTGCAGGAAAATTGACAGAGTTAACTACTTTTAGAAATGCCTTACCAACAGGCAGCCCATTAAGCCCGCTTCTGTCCTTGCATGCAGCCAAGCCAATGCTTGATGAATTATCGAAGCTAGCACAGCTTCATGATCTTATTTTTACATGCTACATCGATGATCTAACTTTTTCTGGAAAGAAAATACCACGATCTTTAGAAAGGCGTGTTTCTCGAATAGTTGGTAAATATAATCATCAATTATCAATTCATAAAACAAAGATATTTGATGAAGATAAGCCCAAACATGTAACAGGGGTCGTAATTAATAAGGGAAAACTAGCTGTGCCTCACTCAAGATTCCTTACAGCAAGAAAGCTTGAGCTAGCAATAGCTGGTAAGTTTCCAATGCACGGAAATAGCATGTTGAAACTTTGCGAGAAACTGGCAGGACTACTAGGAGAAACTGCTTGTATTGATCCGACTTACAAAAAATGGGCGGAAAAGGCCCAAGAAGACCTAAGAAAGGCTCGAACTAAGGATAGCAGTATTGTGGGGCCAGATTCGACTGATTTTGGCAGCTGTCAGCAAATTGACTAAATTAAGCGCTCACTGCCAGAACCGTTCCTTTTCTCATTGGATGCGATAGAGGCAACAGAACGGATACTATATTCACTTCGAGCCCAGTTATTTCTGCTTCCTGGATGTCTTCAATCCTTCGGAGCAAGCACAATCACCGTCACATTATCCTTGCCCCCGGCTTCCAGAGCCGCTGCAATGAGGCGATCCACCCTGGCTTGAGCGCCAGCAGTTTCGGCTAGAATGCCAGCAATATCGCCGTCAACAACTTCACCGCTCAGCCCGTCAGAGCAAAGCAGCAGGGCATCGCCCTCGCCTAATTCGCCCGACACCAGATCGACCTTGATATTGTCCGCGCCAGACCCTCCTACGCCTAGCGCCTGGGAAATAACATGGCGATAAGGGTGCTCCGGAATCTCGCTTTCGGTAATCAGGCCGGCGTTCAGGAGCTGCTGTACATAGGAATGGTCAGTAGTGAGCCGGTGCAATGCGCCATTCCACCAATACGCGCGGCTGTCGCCCACCCAGGCGATTTCATAGTGCAGCCCATCCAATTTTGCAGCGACCACGGTCGAACCCATGCCTGCAGCTCCCTCGCCGCGCCGGGCAGCGGCTTGTATCGCGCGATGGGCTGCTTCGATAGCCTCAACCAGCGGCAGGCCCTGCTCGATACTGTGCGTTATTTCCTGAACTGCTATCCTGCTTGCCACTTCGCCCGCTTCATGCCCGCCCATGCCATCCGCCACTATCCATAAGCCAAGCTGCGGCGATGCAAGACAGCTGTCTTCGTTTACTTCTCGCAGCAATCCGGTATGCGTGCCTTGGGCGAAATCGATGTCATTCATGTGATTCTCCTGTCTGCCAATACCCGGATGCTCACTTTCCGAAATCACTTAGCCGGGCTAAGCATTTTAATTGCTTGGTTTGGATACAATATCTTCCGTGACATAAAAATTATTCAGTACCCCAACCGCCCGCATATGTTTATCGCCAATCGTCGTGTCATAAGTGCTGAAAAAAACATAATCCTTCCGCACCGTCTGTTTGGTCATCAGGTTGGCGGCGAAACCGCCGAACAAAGAATTAATCGCGCCAATGACAGGGTCCTTTTCTTTTCTCGCGTCTTCGGTGATACGCTGGCTGTTGAATTGATCGTAGTTGTCAAGGGTTGGATTGGTATACGCCAAAAGACCTAATAAAGCGATCAGGACAAGGGGAATCAAAAATTGTTTCATGGAGCCTCGATGGTTATGTGTTTTTCTGAAAAAGCTAAAAATCATTGATGAAGTTTATTAGAGCTTGGCCATTTTCTACGTTGTTAATTATAAAATGAATTCAGATGGTACCAGTTTTTCTCATTTGGCCTCGCGCCCAGCTTCCAGCGAGCCCTTAATTGTCCAAAAGTCTTTGGGCCCTTTTGATATTCAAAACAGTCATATTCTAACGGAGGTATAAGAAACTTTATCCAAACCGAAACGATCTTATGGTTTATAGCATAACCCACGGTTAGCACTAAGAGCATTACCGTGTCCTTAGGGTTATTTCCATAAATTTAAGATGACTCAAAAGCGAATCTGGCAAAGACCTATTCATCGCTGAGCTTGTGTCTTATAGCAAAGATCGCGGGATGTCATCTTCTGCAGGGAGACCGCAAATATGCAAGAAGTATTCGTATCGACCGGGTTCGAATTCGGTTTTCTATTTTGCATGAGAACAGAACACGCCATAGATCCGGAGGTATTTAAACCATTTTTTAATGATCTTCCGGTTGATCCCAATATTAAGGGGCATTACCGTTATCGACGATTGTCGCGGTTCAGGGTTACCGAAGAAGGGGTAACGAAGCTTCCCCATGGTTACCTATTCCAAAGCAAGGAATATAATCCATTGGTGGGCGACATTAAAAGGGAGTTTGAAGAGCTCAGCGATGAACTTGCCAATTTAGAGATGTTCAAAGCCTTTTTACTGGTATTTCGGGATTTTTGCGCGCTCCGCCCTGGCGCTGAAATAGGCGTTCATCAGATACGGACGACTTGTTCACCGCATAGTTATGGCGATCCAGCGCCGGAAGGTATACATCGGGATGGCACCAGTTTTGTCTGTATTTATTCAGTCGATCGGAACAATGTCGAGGGGGCGAAAACCCACTTGTACACGAGTAGAAATGAAGAACCGGTATTCAACAAAACGCTGTATCCGGGAGAACTGGTACTGGTCAACGATCGGAAGTTCCTCCATTATACGACGCCAGTGCATCCGGCTGGCGAAGGCAATGGCACCCGTGACGTATTCGTATTGACCAGTCCAAGCTTGATAGTGGATTTTTGATAAGTGCAGCAGTAACTCACCACATGCGTCCCAAAGAGGAGCAATCAAAAAATAACGCCGCTTCGGGTTCTCTATTCTGAAGCGGCAATTTCCTCTAATGCCTGCAATAATTGTTCAATCTCTTCCCGAGTGTTGTAGGCCAACAGTCCGATGCGCAGAAAGCCGCCTTCAGTCTCGACCTTCAATTTTTCGGCGATGCCCAACGCATAAAAGTTTCCATGCCAGGTATAAATACCGCAATCGCCTAATTCCTTGGCGATAGTATATGTAGATTTCCCGGCTAGCCGAATCGCGACCGTAGGCGTACGCCAATCGAAACGCGCAGGATCGGTAATACCGTATAGAGTCAACCCAGGTATCTTTAGCAGTCCAGTAATCAACTGCTCACATAATTCCCGCTCATACCGTCGGCTCGCTTCCAAAGCCGCAACCAACGCTTCGCGGCGATTTGCGGCGGATGGCGAGACGTATCGACCCAATTCGGCCAGGTAATCAATGGTCGCCACCAGCCCCGCCAAGCCCTCGTGATTGAGCGTCCCCGTTTCCCAACGCGACGGCACTTCTTCAGGAGCGGGCTGTGCCTTATACGGACGAAGCTGAGCAAGGTGTTTTCGTTTGCCGTACAGAATGCCGACATGTGGTCCGTAGAATTTGTAGGCGGAACAGGCGAGAAAATCGCAGTCGAGTGCACGCACGTCGATGGGGCCATGGGGACTATAATGGACTGCATCCACAAAGACCCACGCGCCAACCGCACGGGCCAGACGTACCACAGCCGCCACATCATTGATTGTACCTACGGCATTGCTCGCATACGCTATTGCCACAATACGCGTTTTTTCATTAATCTGACGCTTTAGATCTTCCATATCGAGCGTACAGTCTTCGGTATGGAAATCCACGACGCGGACAATCGTACCGGTCTCTTCTTCCAGCGCCCGCCAGGGAGAGACATTGGCGTAATGGTCGAGCCGGGTAACCACAATCTCATCGCCCCGGCGCAGCTCGCGGCCGATGGCTCGACTGAATGCGAAGGTGAGCGTGGTCATATTAGCTCCGAAAACCACCTCGTCAGAGTCACACCCGAGGAGATCGGCGACCGCTGCCCGTGCCGAAGCAATCCATTCGTCCGTTCGGCGACTGGTCGCAAAGGCCCCGTGGGCGTTAGCATTGGCCGTTATAAGACAGTGGGACATGGCATCAATTACGGAGCCAGGTACCTGAGAACCGCCGGGGCCATCGAAAAAAATGGGAATACGTCCATCGATCTCTTGAGAGAGCGCCGGAAACCGGGAACGCACCCAGATCGGATCAAAGGGCAGCATATGGAACTCCTGTATCTATAAGTTGAATCTCAACCCTTTGACAAGATGACAGACATTTTTGTTTATAGCTTTACAATAAAAAGCTCAGCCCTGGCTGAGCCACCTACCAACCGCCTATTAGAAATATAAGTCAGGACTTACGCAGTTTGCCTGTTCAACCGCCGAAACAAGTGGTTTTAAAACCTGTGAGGGCGACTTCAGTCGCCCTTTCAGATAAAAGGCGACTGAAGTCGCCCCCACAGGCTTGCGTAAGTCCTATAAGTTTAATTTTAGTCAGCCCGATTTGATACAGTTAAAATTCTCCAAAACACCTGAAGTACGACTAAAATCGGCGCAAGCCAAGCTTATTGGAAAATCAATTGTTGTTGGAGAGACGCTATTCTCTTTCTGCTGATGGCTGACTGGTTACGTTCTAATTGATATTAATAGTCAGAGAAATAGAAAATGGTCCTGACGAGAGCTTTCACATTGATGCTGTGATATGTCTCAGCCCACTCTTTGCACAACGCTTCCCATTAAAGTTAAGTTTCATAGAACCTTGACGGAAGACAATCTAACTTATCAACTGAACTTTACGCTCATTAGTTTCAGAACAGCTTCGATTGAAATACCGGAACGATAAATTTTCACGGCTGATTTCAACGGTTCCCTGATAAGTTTTTGCATATTGATCAGCAACAGTTCGAGATTGCCATCCGCTCCAGCCCGTGGGCGATCTCTGACGCTTCCTCGTAAAGTTTCTGTTTCATCATCCAGGAACCGATTAACGGCGGAAACCATTGGTTCGGCGTCAGATCGGCATCGAAGATCAGCCGGGTGCCGCCGCCGTTGGCAAGCAGGCGCCAGCGGCTGTTTCCCTTCCGGAAATCGCCCCGGTTCGGCACGATGGTCACGGCAATATCTCCTCTGGGCAGAAGCCGGACATCCTGAACCCAGTCAAAATGCAGGCAGACGACTGCAATGCAGAGGCTCGAACTTACTCCCATCCGTGTTCCTCCGCCATCAAGATGCTCCATAGGTTCTACCCGCTTGATATCCGGGTTGAGTCGAAGGAAATTTTCATAATCCATGAGAAGAGCGCGGACTTTCGAAACGGGCGCCTGAACTACGCTTTCCGAATGCATCATATACCGTCCGTGCTGCTGTTTGACTGAGCTGTCCAACACCTCCGCGCCCTGGGTTGCCAGAGGAAGACTGAATGCTATCAGCAACAGCCAGGCCGATATCCGGGCAGGACAAATTTTGCGCATTACTGAAAAAGCCGAAAACCTCATTTTCCGCCTACTCCAGAAAGCACAGATCGCGTCGAAATGCCGCTTGTCGAGGAAGGCAATGGTATGACTTTCCCATTGCTACATGATGTGAAGTTTGGGAAGCGGCATGACGTAATCACCGAGCCCCGGCGGTTGCAGGACGGCCGAGCATCGAATGCATCAGCGTTCGAAATCAATCGTGAGGAATGGATCACAAGAAAACCAAAGCCCATCATAAAAACATGCTTGAAAAAAATGCCCTTCAGAAAGCATAGCAAACCTCCCTATGCAAGCGGCCGCGGTTTCCAGCTACGGTCACTAGAAAAAATACAGAAACTGACCGGTCGTATTACAACACGACGCTATCTTCGATTCCCAGCATCGGGCAAGGTTCAAAGGCCAAATCCGGCGGATCAATCGAAGACTCAATTCCCACATTAAAATCTGAAGGGCGGCGATGGGGTCATTTCAAATATTTTCAAGAATCAAAGTTTGCCGCGAACTTGATCCCTGCCGCGGCAATGCGTTTGAAGGCGATGACGATTAACCGACTGAACGTTTCGGCAGTTATCAGGTCACTGATCTACGCTCGACAATACAATGCCTTGACCTAAGCCGGCAGCAAAGAGGACATCGCTATGGATCTGAATGAACATCCTACCGTCAAGCAGTTGCGCGCCCGAAAAACCGGTGAAGATGACATCGAGAAAGTCAGGCCCAGACTGCAGGCTGATTGGCTGCGGCAGCTGGCTCTGGATTGCGGTGCTGACGATGCCGGCCTGATAGACCTCGACCTGCCGGCGCTGGACCCGCAGCGCAGCGAGATTCTGAAGCACTATCCCTGGACCAAGACATTGCTCAGCTTCGTGGTCCGCATGTCGCGCGAACCGGTGCGCAGTCCCGCGCGTTCCGTTGCGAATATCGAGTTCCATAACACCGGCGATCTGGTGGATGAAGTGAGCCGCCGCATCGTCCTGCGTCTGGAGGAATCCGGCATCCGGGCGGTTAATCCCGCGATGGGCTTCCCGATGGAAATGTACCAGTTTCCCCACGGCGGTGCCTGGGTGGTGTCGCACAAGCCGGTTGCTGTCGCGGCAGGACTGGGCCATATGGGCATCCATCGCAACGTCATCCATCCCCGATTCGGCAACTTCATTCTGCTTGGAACCGTACTGATCGATGCCGAGGCCACGGCGCACGATGAGCCGCTCGATTACAACCCCTGCCTGGAATGCAGGCTCTGCGTGGCGGCTTGCCCGGTAGGCGCCATTGCGCCCGACGGCGGATTCAACTTCTCGGCCTGCTTCACGCACAACTACCGGGAATTCATGGGCGGGTTCACCGATTGGGTCGAGCAAGTGGCGGACAGCAAGGATGCCATGGACTACCGCAAGCGCATCAGCGGCCCGGAAACCGCCGCCATGTGGCAAAGCCTCTCGCATCGCGCCAATTACAAATCCGCCTATTGCATGGCGGTCTGTCCGGCCGGAGAAGAGGTAATCGGCCCTTATCTTGCCGATCGCAAGGCCCACCTGCAGGATGTCGTCAAGCCGCTGCAGGACAAACCGGAACCCGTTTATGTCATCAAAGGCTCCGACGCCGATACGTTCGCCCGCAAGAAATGGCCAAACAAAACCGTCAAGCACGTCGGCAATGCGCTTCGTCCGCGCACTATCCCAGGCCTGCTGGCCACCATGCCCCTGGTTTTCCAGCCCAATCAATCGCGGGGCCTGAATGCCACTTATCATTTCAGTTTCACCGGCGAAGAAAATCATGAAGCGACAGTCGTCATTCGGGATCGAACGCTCCACATACAGGAAGGCCTGGCTGGTTCTGCGGATCTGCACGTGACGGCGGATACTCGCACCTGGCTCGGCTTCCTGGCCAAGGAACGCAACCTGGCCTGGGCGTTTGCCCGTGGAAAAATCCGCATAAAAGGCTCGCCCAGGCTGCTGATCGCTTTCGGCAAATGCTTTCCGGGCGCCGGCGTTCGGCACCAGCCAACGGAAATCGTGCCGCAAACTTCCACGCTGCAGCGCGAACCTGTCTTTTACCGTCAGAACGATGCCGCCACCGGCAAAATCAAATGGCACGGCGCGTTGACTGTCGCCGAGATCATTGATGTCGCGCACCAGGTCAAGACCTTCCGGCTGGTCAATCCGGCCGGAGGCGAAATTCCGTTCCAGTATCTGCCCGGACAGTTTCTGACGCTGGACATCCAGCCCCGCGGCATTCCCACCCGGCGCTCGTACACCATCGCCTCGACGCCGACCTGGCGGGACCGCATCGAGATCACCGTCAAGCGCGAGGAGCACGGACTCGTTTCCGGCTGGCTACACGATGAGCTCAAGCCGGGCGATTCCCTTCAACTGCTGGCTCCGAACGGCACCTTTGTTTTCACGGGCGACAGCGCGCCGTCCATCGTCCTGATCGGCGGAGGCGTCGGCATGACGCCATTGCTGAGCGTGGCCCGCTACCTGACCGACAGCCAATGGCCGGGAGACATACACATGCTGCTGAGCTTTCGCGGGCTCGGCGACTATCTGTTCCGAGAGGAAGTCGACTCGCTCCAGGCCCGTAACCCGAACCTGAAGGTCACGGCCACGCTGAGCAATCCGGGCGATGTCCCTTGGTCCGGACCGACCGGCCGCATCGACAAGGCGTTTCTGGAACGCACTGTTCCCAATCCCGCCGCTCAGAGAATCCATCTCTGCGGCCCGCCGCCGATGATGGAGGCTGTGAAAGCCGCGCTGAAAGCGCTTGGCGTACCGAAGGCCCAGATCAAAACGGAAGCCTTCGGAACCATCAAGCGCGATCCGACCGCCGCCGGCGCCTGTACCGGAACGGTGGCCGGGCGCGTACAATTCCAGCGCTCCGGCATCAGCGCTACGGTCCTGGAAGGCGCCACGATACTCGATACGGCGGACGAGGCGGATGTCTATATCGACAGCGCGTGCCGCTCCGGCACCTGCGGCTTGTGCCGCGTGAAGCTGCTGTCCGGCAAGGTGCGCATGGCGGTCGAGGATTCGCTGACGGAAAGTGAAAAAACGGACGGCTACATTCTGGCCTGCCAGGCCGAAGCCGAATCCAATGTGGAAATCGATGCCTGATGGGGGATGATTGATCATGAACAATGTGCTTTCCATGCTCATCGCCGCCGGCCTGGGCTTGCCGGTGCTTTCCCTGGCTGTCGAGGCTTTGCGCCGCAGCCCCCTTTCCTCCGGCGCAACTGCGATGGGCACCTGATATCCCGATCCAATATGTTGAAGTAAATGGCATCCGGCTTCGCTACATCAAGACAGGCCGAGGCCCCGTCCTGGTTCTTCTGCATACGCTGAGAACCCAGCTTGACCTCTTCGAGAAGATCGTGCCGGAGCTGGCCGGGGATTTTACCGTCTACGCGCCCGACCTGCCGGGACATGGCTGTTCGGATATTCCTGATGCGAAATACGACGCCGCGTTTTTTGCCGATACGGTGGAAGGTTTCCTCGAAGCGCTTCATTTAAACGACGCCACGCTCGCCGGCGTATCCATCGGCGGAGCCATTCCATTGATCGTCGCTGCCCGCCACAATCCGCGCGTTGCCCGCGTCGTAGCGATCAATCCTTATGACTATGCGCAGGGCCGGGGCATGGCGCGCAGCTCATTATTGGCCCGGCTCGTGGTAATGGCGGCCGCCATACCCGTTGTCGGCGAGACGATAATGCGCCTTCGGAATTTTTTTGTCATGAAGAACATACTCGAAGGCGGCGTGTTCGACCCGCACAGCATACCGCCGCCGCTTCTGAAGGAGATGTATTTGACGGGCAACCGGAAAAACCATTACCGGGCGTTCATCAGCCTGCTTCGAAATGCAGGCAGCTGGCAGACAGCGACCAGAGACTATGCCCATATTAAGATTCCTGTTCTCTTCCTCTGGGGTAGCCAGGACTGGGCAAGACCCGATGAGCGAGAACAGGATCGCCGGCTTGTGCCGGAGGCCGAGATGGTGACAGTCGAGCGCGGCGGACATTTTCTGCCGCTGGACAGGCCCGATGAAGTCGTCAAGCATCTGCGCGAATTTTATCGACGCCATAGCCCCCGCTTGGCGAGCTAACAGACGTCCTATTTGCCTTTCCCTTTCAGCGGCGCTTTGCCGGGCCTGCTTTGCTGTATTTTCCGTGCTGTCTCGTCGCTCTCCGCTTTAGCCTCGTCAATCATGGCATGGCAGGCGCTGTCTTTGCCTAATCCCAAATCGATCCATGGAATAATGGCAGCAGCCGGCGTCAGCAGCGCGCCTAAAGCGACCGAAGCCGCGCCCTTGGCAGCCAGAACGGTTGTATCCGGCTTCACTGACGGCGATTTGAGCGGCCCTTTGACATTCAATGGCGCATTTGCGCTTAAACTAACATCTTTGGGATGGGCATTGATCTGCAAGTCGGCGGTCTCTTTGCCCAGATCGACCTGGCCTGCGATAGTGATATTCGCATCGGCAGTATCGATCACAAACGGCGAAGTCTTCATGATGCCTTGATTGACATTGAAGCTGCCGATGATGCAGCGTACGCGGGTGCTTTTATCATTGGTCAGCAACAGGCCCAGCGACTTCGCCACATCAAGACCAAGCAATTCTACCAATAGCCTGCTGACGCGACCTTGCTCCATCAGCAGCAGAACATCGCCGTTTCCGTGGCCGAGCATATCGGCTATCGAGTTGCCGGTCGTATCCAGGTTGATCTGGCCGAAGAACATGCCGTCGCTTTCTTCTTTAAATTGCGTATCGGCCAACAGGCGTTTGAGCGGCACCTTTCGGATATTGACGTCGGCCTTCGTGGCGATAAGGTCCTTGCTCGCATCGAGCTGGATGGTGGAGGCAATCTGGCCGATATCGATGCGAAAATTCAAAGGGTCCACCGTTAACATGCCGTGGTCCATTTTCAGATGCGTCTTAAATTCGTCAACCGGCAGATTGGGCGTGATGATGTTGTCGCTATAGAAATTCACATCCGCATCGGCGGAACGCATGGCTTTCGGATTGTAGGGTTTATCGGGGAAAATGCGTGGATTCTTCTTGCCTTCTTCCGGCGTCGGGTCAGCGCCTATGAAACCGACAAGATCCTTGAAGTCGAGCCGCTTGGACTTGATGTCGGCCTTCAGAAAAGGGCGATCTTCAGGCGAGCTGTATTCAACATTGCCGGCCATATCGCTGCTGCCCATGTTTCCTTTCAGATCGTGTATGACCCAGCGCTCGCCGGAGCGCGTCACATGGCCGCTGAACTTATAAGGCGGCGTCTCGGCCAGAGGCACGCCGATAAAAGGCGCCAGCTTGGCAAGGCTGTCGCCCCGCAGGTCAAGTGTCAGCTTGGGCTCCTGCAATTGTACCGGATCGGCGAACGTACCTTCGACCGCCACCCAGGTATCGCCGGCAGCCATTTTCAGATCGACGGGATAGGGTTTGGTCTTTTCCCATAACTCCAGCAGGGAGCCGCCTTGTACTTTCAACGTGAAGCGCTCGCCCTGGAAACGCCCCTTGCCCTGCAAGTTGACGCCCTGCTCTTTCGCCGCCCCGGCGGCCGAAGCGGTCAAATTCAGTTCTGTGTCCGTAGTTGGATCGCGATAGACAAGCTTGCTGTCCTTGAGCGTCAGCTGGTCAATTTTAGGAATCTCAGTGCGGTCGGTTTTGTCCTTCTTGTCGGTTTTAAACTCCCAGTTGCCTTTGCCTTTGGCGCTCTTTTCCAACTGGGCATTTAGCTTGGATAGATGAATTTCCGGCAGCACGACATCGCCTTTCAACAAGTCCCACAGCCTGACGCTGAATTGGAGGCGGTCCAGCGTCAGCATTTCCGGCTTGCTGCCCCAATTTGTATTGGCCAATTCCATTTCGTTGACCGTAATGCGTGGTGTCCAGGTTGTAATGCGGGATGTCCAGTCCATATCGACATCAAGATCGCCCTTGATCTCGAAGCGTCGATCCAGCTTACTGCTGATCTGGGATGAGATCGGGCCGCGCAGCTTGTTCCAGTCGAAGAAAGCCAGGAACAGCGCGACAGCCGCGATCAGCACGAGCAAAATGATTCCGACCCATTTCAAGATATGCTGCATAGAAATACCCTCTCTGATCCAAGGCTTAACCTGAAGCTTGAGATACCCGATTTTTATGCACGGATTAGACTTTAAAGACTCGATGAAATCATCAGAGTTCATGGATTACGGAACTACATGGCTTTAATAAGGCACGAATCATATGTAACGAATGAAATCCGAACTTGCTTTATCTCATCAATGCAATGTATAAATAGTATCGAATCAATACTTTTTTGATGGAGACTGACTATGAAATTCATTAGCAAAAAATCGTTACTTGTATCAGCCATTGGCCTGACACTGACCAGCGGCATGGTTCTGGCCCAGGCGGCCGGCTATCTGACGCTCAAGGAAGTGGAAGTGGAATGGGAAGGCAAAGCCGACAAGAAAACGCTGGAAGTGGAAATCAAAACCAATCAGGACATACCCACGGACGGTAAATCCGGCGCCTTCGGCTATGCGGTATTGACCGACGGCGGCAACAACGTGCTGGTGCTGGTCACTCACTTGCCTATCGATGACAGTTCCCATGAAGCCATGCCATCCGGATTTCATGCCCATGTTCTGGATCTGAAAGAACCGACCGGTGCCTGTTCCGGCGCCAATTTTGAAGTGGACCTGGAAAATTCCGGCAAGAACACGGCTTTCGACGCCGATTACAAATGGAAAACCGAAGACAATAAAATCTCTGTCGAAAAAGTGCCCGCCAGCGATCTGGGCGATGCAGGCGTGGAATCGGTCGTCTCATTCACGCTGAAACCGATACTGGACACCAATAAAAAACCGACCAATCTTTGCGTGACAGTGGTGGATAAGGTCTAGACTCGCCCTTATACGGCGCAATGCTGATAAGGTATCGCGCCGTATAGTTGAGTAGGCTGGGTTGATAAACCCAGCATTTAGCGTCTGTCCATCTTCGTAGGGTACGCATCGCGTACCTTTTGGAGTTGGAGTGAGCTCGGCAAGCTTTGAAAAGGTACGCGATGCGTACCCTACCGTGGATTTCGCCTTGATTTTGGCCGGGCAGCTAAACCCAGCATTTCGGTTACCCACGCCGGGTTTACGCTAAAGCTCCAACCCAGCCTAAATATGCTTGTCTGTAGGATCGAATTCACTCGTGCCCCTTGTGGGTATTCGACCCGAAATTGCCGCCAAGATATGGAACAGCAATAGGCAGTGCGAATGAATTCGCACCTACACGCGCACTTGAAATGTTCCGTGGATCTGTTAGCGATCAAGATCCGCTTCTTCATCCCCGGTCAACAGCCTTGAGCGAGTGATAAACCGCACGCCTTCGGGCGCTTCCAGCGAGAAACCGCTGCCCCTGCCGGGCACCACGTCGATGATCAGATGGGTATGCCGCCAGTATTCGAATTGATCGGCGCCCATGTAGAAAGGACAGCCTTCAATCTCGCCCAGCTTCACGTCAGAATCACCGACCCGGAATTCGTCTTGCGGATAACACATGGGCGCGCTGCCGTCGCAGCAGCCGCCCGACTGGTGGAACAACAGTTCGCAGCCGTGCAACCGCTTGAGCTTGGCGATCAGCTCGGCAGCGGCCGGGGTGCAGGAAACGCGGGTCACGCTCATCGGCCAACCTCAGAAAAATCCCAGCGCTTTCGGGCTATAGCTCACCAGCAGGTTCTTGGTATGCTGATAATGCTCGAGCATCATTTTGTGGTTCTCCCGCCCGATGCCCGACTGCTTGTAACCGCCGAAAGTCGCATGGGCCGGATAAAGGTGATAACAATTGGTCCAGACCCGTCCCGCCTGAATGCCGCGCCCCATATGATAGGCGACGTTGATGTCCCGGCTCCAGACGCCCGCGCCTAGACCATATAAGGTTTCGTTGGCGATTGCCAGCGCTTCGGCCTGGTCCTTGAACGAGGTCACCGAAACGACAGGGCCGAAGATTTCTTCCTGGAAAATCCGCATCCGGTTGTTGCCGGCGAAGATGGTCGGCTCGACATAATAGCCGCCGGCCAGCTCGCCTTCCAGTTCGCAGCGTTTGCCGCCGGCGAGCAGTTTGGCGCCCTCCTGCTGGCCGATGTCGATGTAGGCGAGGATTTTTTCCAGCTGGTCATTGGAAGCCTGGGCGCCGACCATGGTATCGGTATCCAGAGGATGGCCGCGCCGAATATGCTGCAGGCGCGCGACGGCCCGCGCCATGAAGTCGTCATAGATCGATGCCTGTATCAGCGCTCGGGACGGACAGGTGCAAACCTCGCCCTGATTGAGCGCAAACATCGCGAAACCTTCCAGCGCCTTATCGGCGAAATCGTCATCGTGGACCAGCACGTCCTCGAAAAAGATGTTGGGCGATTTGCCGCCCAGTTCCAGCGTCACAGGAATGAGGTTTTCCGAGGCATACTGCATGATCAGGCGGCCCGTCGTGGTCTCGCCGGTGAAGGCAATCTTGGCGATGCGCTTATTTTTGGCCAGAGGCTTGCCGGCTTCCACGCCGAAACCGTTCACGATATTCAACACGCCGGGCGGCAGTAGATCGCCGATCAGCTCCATCAGCACCATGATGCTGGCGGGGGTCTGCTCAGCCGGCTTAAGCACGACGCAATTGCCCGCAGCCAGCGCCGGCGCAAGTTTCCAAGCGGCCATCAGGATGGGGAAGTTCCATGGGATGATCTGCCCGACCACGCCCAGAGGCTCGTGGAAATGGTAGGCAATGGTGTCATGGTCTATTTCGCTCAACGCGCCTTCCTGGGCGCGGATGCAGGAGGCGAAATAGCGAAAATGGTCGACAGCCAGCGGGATATCGGCGGCCAGGGTTTCGCGGACCGGCTTGCCGTTGTCCCAGGTCTCCGCCACCGCCAGCATTTCCAGGTTGGCTTCCATGCGGTCGGCGATTTTCAGCAGGATGTTTGAGCGGTCTGCGGGAGCCGTGCGGCCCCAGGCGTCTTTCGCGGCATGGGCGGCATCCAGGGCCTTTTCGATATCCTCAGCCGATGAGCGGGCGACCTCGCAGAAGGTCTTTCCGTTGATCGGGCTTGGATTCTCGAAATAAAGTCCGTTGGCAGGCGCTATCCAGGCGCCGCCGATGTAGTTGTCGTAGCGGGATTTGAAATGGACTTTGCTGTCGGCCTGGTTGGGATCAATGTAACGCATACGGGTCTCCGAATGTAGATAGATGTGCGCCCCATCTACAATGCCGTCAATAAACCGCAGCCGTCATCACCATGAATAAGTCGAATCTGGTAATCCGGATGTCATTGTGAAGGGAGTCAAAAACTGCTGCCTTACAATATCATCGAAGATTCGGTTATACAACTTTGCCTAATTTCTATCCCGGATATTTCATGAAACCACAGAGAACGCTAAGAAAAGCAAGGTGCTGTCATTTTCTTCCCGTCACTTTATGAATTCATCCGGAAATAGTTGCCAGCATTTGAATTGAAAAGCCTTCGTGTACTTCGTATCCTTCGTGGTGAAATATTCAGGCTATGCTTACATTCTTGATAGTATACAGATCTGTCTACATCTATCGCTAACTGCTACGGGAGACCCGATATGGAAAACAAACCGCCGCTTCCCCCTTTTACGCCTGAAACCGCCGCCCAAAAGGTACGCATGGCTGAGGATGCGTGGAACACCCGCGATCCGGATCGTGTAGTGCTTGTCTACACGGAAGACTCCCATTGGCGCAATCGCGCCGAATTTCCGGTTGGGCATGAGGAAATTCACCAGTTCCTGTCGCGCAAATGGGCCAGGGAACTGGATTACCGGTTGATCAAAGAATTATGGGCTTGCACCGGCAACCGCATCGCCGTGCGTTTTGCCTACGAATGGCATGATGACTCCGGGCAGTGGTTCCGCAGCTACGGCAATGAAAACTGGGAATTCAACGAGCACGGCTTCATGATGCGCCGCTACGCCAGCATTAACGATCTGCCCATCAAGGAGTCCGAGCGCAAGTTCTTCTGGCCGCTGGGCAGACGTCCCGATGATCATCCGGGGCTGAGCGATCTGGGCCTGTAAAAACAGGCTGGCGGGGATATCATCACTGCGCCATCTCTAACGGATTTTTTACCGCTCGGGCCGAAGATGGCGCAATCATCTGAAACTGCCGCCCTCTGTCAGCGGCTTCTCAGCTTCTGTTCAATGCGGCCGCGGCATCCTGTTCGTTTCCGGCCAGATGCGCATCGCGGGGCGGCAATACATCAGCGACAGCCTCCAGGCGCTTCCAGGCCGGCACGGGCGTTTCACACTGGGCCTTGGGCACAAAAGCCGATTCCTCGATCAATTCCATTTTGTGGATATAACGCGGACAGTTCGGGAACATTTCCCGCACTTTGACCCGCAGCACCAGTTCGGCTTCCGGCCAGTGCTTGAGCAAGGGATCATCTTCCTGGATGAAAGCGTTGCCGTTCAGGCGAAGGCGGGCCTGTCTCTGAAAATCGACGAACAACAGACCGACATGCGGGTTAACCAATACGTTGCCGGCCGAAATATACATGCCGCTGTCGCAAAGTTTCTCAGGCTGGGCAGAAGGCCCAAGCCAGTCAATTTGATGAGCGGCAGCGCGCTCTGACCCTATCTAAAACGGGCCATCATTTGAAATTAACTGGAAACTTGGGCCGCTTTACCAAGCTATCACTTTAACTCGGGCGCTCTATCCCCTCTCCAGATTTTGCGCCCGTCCCTCTGAGCCTATTTCGACACTGGGTTTTTAAGTTGCAGGTTATTTTTTACGGATTTAACGCCTTCGACTCGCTGGGCAACCTCAGTCGCTGTAGTGATATCCTCTTCAGAGTCTACGGAGCCACTTAATTGCACTACACCGTCGCGTGTTTCCACGTCGATGCTGAAGACGCTGAGTTTGGGGGTATTGACTATGGCGGCTTTTACCTTGGTCGTAATCATGGCGTCATCCACATATTCACCGGTGGCTTGGCCGCCTCCGGCTGCCAGCTCCATCCTTTCGCCCGCTATCGCAGTCCCGTAACCGGCCATTGATGTGAGTATCAGAGCGTAAAGAAATGCTGAGCGATAGTTGATTGATTTCATAACGAATTCTCCAGATGAATAATTAAATGATAACGGCCGGCTCGTCTCGTTATTTAGGCTTGCTTGCCAGTCATAGCGGATAGCTCTAGCCACCTTTTTACTTCGGAATCAATAAAGGCAAGACGCCCATCCTAATCAATGAATATCACCTGCCGATTCCCTCCCCCTGCCGTCCCCCTTTAAACATCAGCGCATCGCCATGTTTGCCATTTGCTTGCAACTGTCGGAGCATTCACGGCAGGCAGATGCACAGGCTTTCATGTTCCCGATACTGGCGCAGGCCTCGCAGATTTCAACACAGACTTCACAGGTGCAAAGGTAGAAATGGAATTGCTTAGCATGAAGTTGGCTGACGCTGAGCAGTAGGCATGGTCGGGATTCTCCAACATTAGAAAGACAAACGTGGCCTGATGGGCACGCGGCTTGTTATAGAAAACCAGGCTTCGCCATGTACTTTAGGTCAAAACCTAACCAATAATTTAACCCGGCCAGTGATTGCGCATCGGTGCGATACCATACATAAAATATTTTTTGTGATAGACAAGGCGAATTTCTCGATAGACTTTCAGCCCGCCTTTTACGTACCATCACCTAGTGCAAGCTGTTGTAGCGGCGTCCATCAAGAATCATGCACATCATGAGTTGGTCGTTGCGGCGAAGACGGCATCAAGCCGTGGCCCGTGCCTGCCATTACCGACGACGGGAGAAAAATAATCGACAACTGTAGTACTAGGATCAATAACGTATTAGGTCATCGATCATGAGCAGGAAATTGAACCTCTCCCGAGACCTTCGAACCCGTTTTCAGTTTTCTAATAATGTCAGGTTGCACTGACATTTAGCATGAGTCTTAGAGAAATTGCGCCATTTTTAACAATGGCGAATCTGCTATTGGTGATAGGAATATAGAGCCGCATGAAGTCCTCCGCCTCAAAGTGACTCAATCAATGTGTGGAAGCGCACTGACTTCAACAAACCTTATAGTTAATCTTTAATTAAATCATGGCATTTTGCAGAATGCCTACCCATTCAAATCTCAGTAGGAGGGCTAATAAAGCCCCAACAACTGAAGAAGTGCTTTTAAATCACCTTAAAAAACTAAACCAGTCTCAGTAGAGGAATCGATCATGAAAGCTATAGAAAAAGTATCGAATACAGCTGGATTTTCTACAAAAAAGTTCTGGCTGCCGTTGGTCTTCGGAGCCAGCCTGATCTACATGGGCAATCCTCTGCAGGCAGGAGAACAGCAAGGGGCGAGCGGTGAGCCTACGCAGTCCAAAGGCAGCGAAGGAGAGCCTGGCAAATGGGGAAGAGCGTTTCGTATTGAAGGCCAAGGTAGCGGCAAGAAGGACCTGCCGAAAGTGAACATGGGTAACAGGCCTGGAGGTAGTCCGGAAGGCAACAAACCGGGCAGTAGCCAGGAAAGCACCGGTACAACTTCAGGCAGCGAGGGAAGCACCGACAAGCCGGATGTCAACATGGGCAATAGGCCCGGCGGTGATCCGACACGCAGAGAAGAATAGCCCGGATGCCCAATAACTGAGCACAAGCCCTGCTATTGGCAGTGAGCATGTCAATAAAGATACCAGTTTCTGAAGGACAGCAATTCTGATCGATCTATTCGATCACGCCCAATACCTATCAGGACGGTATTCTCTATGGTTCGTAAACTGCCGTGATCCGGTTAAACATCAGCTGCGCTTTCATAAACAGGACTTACGCAAGCCTGTGGGGCGGCTTTAGTCGCCTATTTTCGCCCCAGGAGGCGACTAAAGTCGCCCCCACAGATTTTAATCATGAAATCCTTCTGGTTAGCCAAGGGTGAACTCCTCAAGCCAAACACTAGACATTGATGTCTTTCGGCCTCTTCGACAGAGGCTTTTTTTTGCGCCCAAGCATACTTAATCGTGTGCATCAGCTCGATGCCTTGCAGAATGATGCTGGCCGAACGAAAGGATTTGAATCCGGGCATCGGTCGAATAATGCGTTTGATGGCCCGATGGTCTTGTTCGATGCGATTGTTCAGGTATTTGCTCTGACGTATCTCGACCGCGTGACCGGTCTCCTCCTGGAGTGCCTCGAGCCGCGGCGCATTGGCGCCGCTCTGGTCGACCGTGACCTTGTCCGGTAGACCGTGCTGATGGATGGCTTTCTTGAAAAACAATGACGGCTTTTTCAAATCGGTGGCCTTTGAAGTCGATCATGCAGATAGTTTAAGCGGTGTTGATCGAGCGCATAGCCTACCGGAATCAATGCTCCCTCTGCTAACGCGCCAAAACCGGCTCTTTTCCCGGCATCAATCCCATCACTATGAGCTAAGCGTACGTTAATCTAGCTGAGGTATTCTTAATGATGCCGACTGTATCCTTTTAATCAGCATTTCAGCCTTGTGCCTCATGACTGGCAAGACGATCGCGCCAATTTGGCCGACAAGCTGAAGCTACAGCAGTACGGCTTTGTCATTTTTAAAATCCCCGCAAAGAAGTTTGTTGTTTCCTTATGCAAAATCCTCATTCGAAAGTTAAACTGCTGCCCAGCAAGCCGCTGGCCTTTCTCTGGCACTATATCCGCATGCGGCCCTGGCATTTCGGCGGCCTGATGGTCATCATTTTCGGCGCTGCAAGCAGCGCGATCGCCGTACAGTACGGCATGAAGCTGCTGGTCGATGCCATGTCCGGCGACGGCCGAACCCATACCACTGTCTGGTTCGCCTTGGGGCTATTGATCAGCCTGATCGTCATCGAGAATACCCTTTTGCGCCTTAGCGGCTGGCTCGGCTCCCGTACGATACTGGCCAGCTGCGTAGACATGCGCATTGACTTGTTCAAATACCTGACCGGCCACTCGATGCGCTACTTCCAGCAGCTGCCGACCGGTTCGCTGGGCAACCGAATCACCGCGGTCTCCGGTGCGGTCGAATCGATCTATGGCGGGCTGATCTGGAGGATTATGCCGCCTGTCGTCGATTTCTTCGGCGCGATGGTGGTGCTATTGAGCGTGGATCAACGCATGGCGTTGACGTTGGTCGGCTTCGCGATCGCGGTTTCCGCGTTGATCACGGGTCTCGGCATCCGTGGCCGAACCAAGCACCAGCACTTTGCCACTCAGGTCTCAAAGGTCGGTGGTGAAGTGGTGGATGCCGTATCCAACGTCTGGACCATCAAAGCCTTTTCGGCGCGCAACCGTGAAAGCGAACGCCTGGCTCAGCTGTTTGGCGAAGAAGCGCGCGCCCATCGGCGCAGCTGGATGCATGTGGAGCTGACCCGGGTGATCCATGATATCTGCCTGTCGCTGATGGCCGGCGGGATGCTGGTGTGGGCCATCAATCTGTGGCTGGCTGGCGCCGTTACGACCGGCGATGTGGTCATGGTCAGCACGCTGACGTTTCGCATCCTGCATGGCTCGCGGGATCTGGCTTTGGCACTGGTGGACAGCACGCAGAAGATCGGCGCGATCGCCGATACCCTGCGTATCATTAGCCCGCCTCATGATCTGGACGATCCCGAGCCTCAGCTGGTCCTGACCCAAGGCAGCATCGACTTTGAGAATATCCGCTTCGTCTATCAGGGCCGTCGCGAGGTGTTTAAAGACTTCAACCTGCATATCCCGGCCGGACAAAAGATTGGCATCGTCGGCTCATCCGGTGCCGGCAAGTCCACCCTGATCAGCCTGGTCCAGCGTCTTGACGATGTGCAGGGCGGGCGTGTTCTGATCGATGGACAGGATATCCGCAGCGTCAGCCAGGACAGTCTGCGCGAGCAAATCGCCGTGGTGCCGCAGGAGACTGCGCTGTTTAACCGCAGCATCCTCGAGAACATCCGCTATGGCCGTCCCGATGCGAGCGATGAAGAAGTCTATGAAGCGGCGCGGCACGCCTTCTGTGATGAGTTCATCCGCGAGCTGCCGCACGGCTACCAGACCGTGGTCGGCGAGCGCGGTGTGATGCTCTCCGGAGGCCAGCGCCAGCGCTTGGGGATCGCACGGGCGTTCCTGAAGGATGCGCCGATCCTGATTCTCGACGAGGCCACTTCGGCGCTTGATACCCATTCCGAGGCGGAGATCCAGGCCGCCCTGAGCGAGCTGATGCACGGCCGCACGGTACTGGCCGTGGCGCACCGTCTGTCGACGCTGTCCGGTTTCGACCGCATCATCGTGCTGCATCAAGGGCACATCGTCGAAAGCGGGTCTCCTCATGAGCTGCGCCAGAGCGGCGGCGTGTTCAACACGCTTTGGCGCCTGCAGACGGAAGGCTTCGATGCCGAGCCAAGCGCGCGCCCGAAACGGAAAAAGCAGGCATCCGACAATGTCTGCTCGCCGGATTACGACACCGAGTAGCATGGTGAGAGAGTCCGCGTTTACAGTCTGATAATGATGGGTGGCGGAATCGCCGCCGCCTCGCCATTAGTTGGCAACGGGAATGTCCTGCGTGCGGCTTAAGCCTGTTTCACCCTGGCCGTTTCAGCCCATGACAGTCCGCTGCCAATCACTGGCAAACCGCTGTAGCATTGATCGGTATGGATTTGCATTTCATGAATATGCGCTCGGATTAAATGCACCCAAAATTCTCGGCTTCAGAGCCTTTGTAATCGATAAAGCCAGACCTGCACCTCTTACTTGGTAGCCACTGCGTAAATGACGTTCGTGGCTATAGTCTTCACCTGATGTTCATCCAGATGTGCCAGATTTTTTTCGTGCACATAAGTTAAAGCTTCCACATCGAGTTGCGCCAGCGTGCCTCGATAGCCGCTGCCCATGGCAATCAGCCACCAGTCCTCGGGCGTATTCAACGGATGCGCGCCGGTTTCTGCCACAATGTTATCAGTACATACGCCGGCCTCGGCGAGCATTTCGCGCAGTCCGGACGGCTCTGAAATACGCTCCCAGGGATTGAAGCTTCGCTGCAGGTCCGGGCGCACATCGGCAATGGCGTCCCAAAAGGCGCTGTTGGCCGGCTCGAACAGGTCGGGCCCCCAGGTCGTGATGGCCAGACGGCCGCCGGGCTTCACCATGCGCCATAACTCTTTGACCGCCGCCGCCATATCCGGCACGAAGAAGATGCCGAACACGCACACGACCGCATCGAAACTGGCATCCGGATAGCCCAGATCCAGCATATCGGCAACCCTGAACTCGATGTTTTCCAGGCCTCTGGCCTGCGCCTTAGCCTCAGCCAGAGCAATCAAACGCTCAGCAAGATCAGACGCCACCACCTGGCCGCCGGGTCCAACCAGCTCGGCCGCAGGCAGGGCGGAGCCGCCGCTGCCGGAACAGACATCCAGCACCCGCTCTCCCGGCCGCAAGCCGATGCGTTCAATCGTCTGCCGGCCAAAGCCGTGCCAGAAGGAACTGACCGGGTGGTCGAAATAGTCGGCTGCCGCATTGTAGGTCATGGCCGCTTTGGCTTTGGCGACTTCAAGTTCATTCATGGCTGTCTCGCTGTTAAATAGTCGATGGTGTAATTATTGAGGTAGCGCTTAGGGATAAGTTTACCCTATCCCGGGCCTGCGGTTTCCCCGCCGTCTGCCTGTACGTTCATTACCGGACAGGCATAAAGTACTTTTTCCTGAAGTAAAGGGCCACGTTGACCAGCCCGATCAGCACCGGCACCTCCACCAGCGGCCCTATCACCGCCGCGAAGGCTTCGCCCGACTGCAGCCCGAACACCGCCACCGCCACGGCGATCGCCAGTTCGAAGTTATTGCTGGCCGCTGTGAACGATAACGTAGCGCTGATGCGATAACCGGCGCCGGCCTTGGCGGACATATAAAACGTGACCAGAAACATGATGATGAAATAGATCACCAGCGGAACGGCGATGCGCAGCACATCCAGCGGCAACTGCACGATGTATTCGCCTTTCAGGGAAAACATGACCAGAATCGTGAACAGCAAGGCGATCAGGGTAATCGGGCTGATTTTCGGGATAAACTTTTCCTCATACCACGCCCGGCCTTTTTGCCGGACCAGCAGAAACCGGGTCAACATGCCGCCGAAGAAAGGAATGCCCAAATAAATGAGCACGCTTTCGGCCACCTCCAGCATGGTGATTTTCACTTCCAGCCCGGACGCGATGCCCAGCCAGTCAGGCAGCAGGGTCACGAAAAGATAGGCATAGACGGAAAAGAACAGCATCTGGAAAATGGAGTTGAAGGCCACCAGCCCGGCGCAATATTCGGTATCGCCATCCGCCAGATCGTTCCAGACCAGCACCATGGCAATGCAGCGGGCCAAGCCGATAATGATCAGTCCCACCATATAGCTGGGATAGTCCCGCAGGAAAATGATCGCCAGCACGAACATCAGAAAGGGGCCGATCACCCAGTTCTGGATCAGCGAAAGCGACAGCACCTTCAGGTCTTTGAAGACCAAGGGCAGTTCCTCATAACGGACCTTGGCCAGCGGCGGATACATCATCAGGATGAGGCCGATGGCGATCGGCATGGAGGTTGTTCCGACCTGAAAGCGGGTCAACCAGGTCGTGACCTCAGGGACGAAATTGCCTACGGCCACGCCGGCCACCATGGCCATGAAAATCCACAGCGTCAGAAACCGGGCCATGAATCCCAAGCGCTTGGGAGCCGCATGAGGTGGGCTGCCAGGGCGATTACCGGATCGCCTTGAGCTAGGGATCTCTTGCATGTTCATGAAAGTACTCCTTCGTTTATATGAGCAGAGCGTTAGCCGTTTGACAGGCTGCCGGGTTCTAGTTGCCGCCGGCCAATGCCAGCAGGCGGCTGACGCCCACAGGCTCTTGTTGAAGCAATGGAACCACGGCATAACGCCGGACGTAGTGTTTGGTCACGGCATCGATTTCCCGCCACTCGTTGGCCGCCCGCTGGCGCAGCAGGGGCGAGGTGACCGTCGCCGCGGCCAGGCTGTTATTGATCACCCAGGCCCACGGCTCGATGCCGGCCCGGCGCAGGTCCTCTTGCAGATTGGCCGCTTCCAGTATCGGCGTGGTTTCCGCCAGCGTGACGATCAGTACCTTGGTCAGTTTCTGGTCCTGCAAGCGCATCAACGGCGTGGTGTAGTGCATTCCCGAGGCTCCCATCTGCCGGTTGATCTCACGGTGATAGGCGCCGGTCGCATCCAGCAGCAGCAGGGTATGACCGGTCGGGGCCGTATCCATGACCACGAATTGCTTGCCCGCCTCGCGGATGATGCGCGAAAAAGCCTGGAACACGGCGATCTCCTCGGTGCACGGGGAGCGCAGGTCTTCCTCGAGCATGGCAAGGCCTTGCGCATCGAGCTTGGCGCCCTTGGTCTGCAGGATATGCCGGCGATAGCGTTCGGTTTCCTCGTGCGGATCGATCCGGCTGACCGTCAGGTTATCCAACGTATCGTTCAGCGTTTCGCTCAAATGGGCGGCCGGGTCCGAGGTGGTCAGGTGCACCGGCAAGCCGCGGCGAGCCAGTTCCACAGCGACCGCAGCAGCCAGCGTGGTTTTGCCGACGCCGCCTTTGCCCATCAGCATCACGAGGCCATGGCCGTCTTGCGCCATGGCCTCGACCAGTTCGGCAAGGCGAGGCTTTTCCAGTTCGGCGGAGATACCCACCTGGGCTTCTTCTAGCTCGGGTGCATCCTCCAGCAGCTGACGCAGGAGTTCTATGCCGACCAGGTTGAATGGTTTGAGCATGACTTCATCGCGCGGCAGGGCTCTCAAGGCGTCCGGCATCGCAGCCAGCGCGGCACTCTCTCTTTCATGAATGGCGGCCGCTAACGAATCTTTATCGGCTTCGGCAGGCGACAGGATGCCGTTGATCACCAAGTATTGCTGCGATAGGCCAATCGCCGCCAGTTCTTCATGCGTGCGGGCCACTTCGCGCAGGGTCGCCTGTTGGGCACGGGCCACCAGTATCAACCGGGTACGAGCCGCATCGGCCAGTGCTTCCACGGCCGCCTTGTATTGCGCCCGCTGCTTTTCAAGGCCGGCCAGAGGCCCTAGGCAGGAGGCATCGCCTTTGCCGGCCTCCAGAAAGCCGCTCCAGGCGCCGGGCAGTTGCAGCAGGCGAATAGTATGGCCAGTGGGCGCCGTATCGAAAATGATGTGATCATAGCCGGCTGTCAGGTCCGACTCGATCAGCAAGGCAGTGAATTCATCAAAGGCCGCAATCTCGGTCGTGCAGGCGCCGGACAGTTGCTCCTCGATGCCTTTCACCACCCCATCCGGCAAAATGCCGCGTACCGGGCCGACAATGCGGTTCCTGTAGGTTTGGGCGGCGGCTTGCGGGTCGATCTCCAGGGCGGCCAGATTGGGCACTGCGGCAATCGCGGTGATCTGATTGCCGATATTGACGCCGAACACCTGGCCGACATTGGAAGCCGGGTCAGTGCTGACCAGCAGCACACGCCGGCCGCCATCCGCCAGCTGTATCGCCGTGGCACAGGCAATCGAAGTCTTGCCGACACCGCCCGTGCCGGTGAAAAACAGGAAGCGCGGCGGTTGGTCGAGAAATTTCAGCGCAGCCATGACGATACCTTCAAGTTATTTTTTAACAGCAGCTACTGCCGCCGCAGCAGCCGCCCGCCGGCTTGATTTCAATGACCGGTTTGCTGATTCCGGCCCAGCGCGCCAACTCGGCACGGTTAGGGTAACGGCCGGCCAACGCCACTTCGCCATCGACCAGAATCAACGGCAAAGCCTCGGCGCCGGAGCGCTCCAGGAAGCTTTTCACGACCGCATTTTCGGCAAAAGCCATCGGTTGCTGGGCGAGATTGAAGCGCTCGATTTGGGCGCCCTGTTGTTTGGCCCAATCGACATCGGCGGCAAAGCTGACCAATTGCTGGTCGACATCAACGCCACAGACGCCGGTGCTGCAGCACAGCGCCGGGTCAAACACTTGGATAGTTTTCATGCGGAATCTCCACTTAATAATCAATAACAGTTATGGCCAAGCCTTTTACTAAATCGCGGCCTGATTAACCCGCCGGGACAGTGCTTCGGCGCTCTCCTTGCGCTCGCTGTAACGGTCCACCAGATAAGGCGCCACATCCCGGGTCAGCAGCGTGAACTTGAACAGTTCCTCCATCACGTCCACTACCCGGTCATAATAAGCCGACGGCTTCATGCGGTCGTTGTCGTCAAATTCCAGATAGGCTTTGGCGACCGACGACTGATTGGGGATGGTCAGCATGCGCATCCAGCGGCCCAGGACGCGCATCTGGTTGACGGCATTGAAGGACTGCGAGCCGCCGCACACTTGCATCAGGGCTAAGGTCTTGCCCTGGGTGGGACGAATAGCGCCTATAGACAGCGGAATCCAGTCGATCTGCGTCTTCATGATGCCGGTCATGGCGCCATGGCGTTCCGGCGAGCACCAGACCATGCCTTCGGCCCATTGGGTCAGTTCCCGCAGTTCAACCACCTTCGGATGCGTTTCGGGCGCATCATCAGGCAGCGGCAGGCCGCTGGGGTTGAAGATCTTCACCTCGCCGCCCATGGCCCGAAGCAGTCGGGCGGCTTCCTCGACCAGCAGACGGCTGAAAGAGCGTTCGCGCAGAGAGCCGTACAACAGCAGGAAACGCGGGGCGTGCGCGGAAGGAGCCGCAGGCCGGAGCTGGCTCAGATCCGGAGTATGGAACAGTTCACGCTCGATATTCGGTAAATCATTCAATAAGTCAGACACGTTGGCCCTCTTAAAGCTCAAGGTAACAGGTTGCCGATACGATCCAGCTCTGCCTTCAGGCGTGCCGGGTCGTTTTCCAGCTCTGCCAATGGCAAAGCCAGCAAGGTTTCAATGCGATGGCGCAGGATGCGATAGGCGGTCATAAAAGCTGCATCGACTTCCTCGTCGCTGCCGGTCGCATGGGCCGGGTCTTCGACACCCCAATGCGTGCGCAGTACCGGTCCCAGATAAGCCGGGCAGGTTTCGCCTGCCGCGCCCGCGCATACGGTGATGACAATATCCGGCGTCTGCGGCAGATTGTCCCACGACTTGCTGTGCAGGCCTTCGGTCGAAATACCTTCGCGGTTCAACAGCGCCAGTGAGCGCGAATGCACCTGCCCGGTGGGCAGGCTGCCGGCGCTCATGGCCCGCCAGCCTGCCGGGGCCAAATGGTTGAAGGCGGCTTCGCCGAGAATGGAACGGCAGGAATTGCCGGTGCAAAGAAACAACACATTCATGGAGTGGATTCCGTCTGGGTTAATGAAACCGATGAGCTTGAATCGCAGCAGCCGGATGCCGGCGCTTGATCGAAGCACTGTTCGGGATGCCCGGCGCAGCACTCCTCGGTCAGATAGGCGATCAGCTCCCGCATCAGCGCTAGGTTGGCCCGGTAACGCTGGAAGCGGCCTTCCTGGGTCACATGCAGCAATTGAGCATGGGTCATGGCTTTTAAATGAAAGGACAGGTTCGTGGGCGGCAGATTCAGTGCCGTGGCGATTTCACCCGCCACCAAACCATTGGGGCCGTGTTTTACCAGTAACCGGTACACATCCAGGCGCACGCCGGATGAAAGGGATTCGAAAATTGAAGTGGCAGTAGTTTTATCCATAGATGAATACTACAACAATTATTGAAATATTGAAATACTTTACATGATCACTGTTCCGTATCGGCATAATCAAACTGAACTGCCCTAATGCAACACTTTAAATGCCTCATTAGGGCTGTTTTGGACTCTTTGGAGGCTATTGTCCCAGAGCTAAACTCTATCGAGGCCAATCAGGGCTCATGGCTAATTTATGATTACAGCCGCAGTAATATTAAAAAAGCTCATAGGTCGATTCGCGCATAAAACCAGACAATAAACCAGGAGCCTAGTGAGCCAGGGTAGCTTGATCCGTTTGATCTTCTTGTTGACTCGCATCCAGAAAATTCACAACCGGCCGCGAAAAATTTGAGAAATTTTGGTTGCCATCACCCATATGGGTGATGACTGACCTTTTCTAAGAAATTCATAATGAATTTCCTTGGTTGATCAAGGAACAAAACATAGGGGCTGTATTCTTCCTTATTTTATCAACAATCTTTTGCATCAATATGGAAGTGAATTTTATGAAACTTTTATCGACTATATTAGTTTTGGCTGCCTTATCATTGGATTTAACAAGCGCAGCTTTTGCATCCACCCAAACCTTGGACTTCTTCAACCCTGGTCCTGGCACAACCTACTGGACTCCAGACGAAGCCAGCAAAGAAAGCAGCCCGTATTACAGATGGCAAGGGGAAGACTGGAGCTGGCAGTTCAGACCGGTTGCCGACGCCATCAGCAGCGCCTCGGTATCTGTCAGCGCCTTTGATGCCGATACAGATGCTGGAGAAATAGACAATATTTACGGTTGGAGTAACGACAGCTCGTCGTGGGAATTGCTGGGCAACTTGGCCGGCGCAGGCGACATATGGTCTTTCACCACATTCGATCTGGCTTCCTCCTGGTTTGATGAAATCAATGCCGGTTTACAATTAAAGATAGCGATAGACGCTTTGGGCGACAACTGGGCCGTTTCACTCGCTAAATCATCCCTGATTATCAACGGCGGCACCCTGCCTCCTCTCAATCCGAGCGCAGTACCTGCACCGGCCGCAGTATGGTTGTTTGGTTCTGCATTGGCAGGGTTAGGATTCTTTAGCAAACGTCGTAAAACTTTGGTGCTTAATAGTTGGCTGTCATAAATAGAATAAAGGCCGGGTATACCGGCCTTTTTTGTGAACTCTGTCGCGTTGATTGCCATCAAGCGCAGCTTGCCTGTTCCTGCCTGGCTTTAGGCGGCCATGAGAGTAAGCTAGCGAATCATCGACGCCTTTCCACGGATTTGCCTCTCGCCATAAGATCTGTTACGCCAGGAAGGACCTGTTTTGGCGCAATTCAAGGCTTCATCGAGCGTATCAAAGACGCCCCAGCATCTGAGGCTTCCGCCCATCAGGCAATGCACTGACATCACATGGTCTGTACGAAGAATGAAAGATTCTGTCGGAGTAGATCCTCGCAGCAAAAGCGGATTAATTAAATGCCCGTCAATAAAATCTTCCGCCAGATACTCAGTGCCATCATCAAGTTTAAACTTAGCCATAATCATAGTTCCCCCTAATCAATTTTTACATTGTCATCAGAGGGTAGCATTCGCTGGCTTAAGCTTGCTTTAAATCGTCGTCCTACCTGTTCAGTGCTCTACGGCATAAAGGTTAATCACTGATGTTACGCACGAATCGCTCTCTGTGCTGTTTTAGTTTTACCGCGATGCCATGTAGGGTCGAATGAATTCGACTCTACACGTCAGTTAATTACCGCAATCGTCCGCTTGAATTGTTCTTTCGCGCGATGCACTGCTTTTCACTTTACGACACACTCGTTTTCGTTGATCTTCTTCCAGGCCTGGCGGGTCTGCATGCCGCCGGAAAGCACTTTTACCTGCAGGCCGTTCTGCTGCAAAAGACGATACGCATAATAAGCCCGCTGCCCGACACCGCAAATCAGCCAGATTTCCCGCGTCCTGGGCAGTTCGTTCACCCGGTCGCGCAAGGACTCGAGGGGAATGTTTTGGGAATTCGGAATGTGATCTTTGCTGTACTCCGCCTCGCTACGGACATCCACCAGCAGGGCCACAGTGGATGCCAGCTCATCCCAGTTCGCCAGTTGCAGATCGCCGCGCAGATGATTGGCGGCCACCATGCCGGCCATGTTAACCGGATCTTTGGCGGCGCCGAACTGGGGCGCGTAGCAAAGTTCCAGGTCTTCCAGATCGAATACCGACGCCTCCTGCATCATGGCCGTGGCAATAACATCGATGACTCTCGCCACGTCGAGCTCGCCCACGGCTTGCGCGCCGAGAATCCTGCCGTCCGCTTTGGAGAACAGCAATTTGATGTGGATCGGCCTGGCGCCCGGAAAATAACTGGCATGGTGGCCCGGATGCAGGTAGACCTTTTGGAAATCCACGCCGGCGCGTTTGAGCTGCTTTTCGTTGACGCCGGTGCAGGCAACGGTAAGGCCGAAAGCTTCACAGACAGCCGTTCCGAGCACACCCTCAAAAGCCAGGGGCGGCCGCGTTTCAGCATCGCTGCACGAAAAATGGTGGAGAATGGCGGTGGCCGCCACTCGTCCCTGCCGGTTGGCCGGTCCTGCCAGCGGAACGAGCTGCCACTGCCGGGTGATCCTGTTTTTCACTTCGACCACGTCGCCCACCGCCCAGATGGCGGCATCGCTGGTGCGCTGGTAGGGATCGACGCGAATGCCGCCGAGCTCGCCCAGTTCCAGCCGGGCATCGCGGGCCAACGCGGACTCGGGCCGCACGCCGATCCCCAGAATGACCAGGTCGGCAGTTAGCGTCGCGCCTTTTGAAGTACGCACGCTCAAGCCGCGCTCAGGGAGCGGTTCGAAGGCTTCGACAGCTTCGCCCAATCTCAGATGCACGCCATTGGCTTTCAGGCGTTCGGCGGCATAGCCGGCCATTTCAGGGTCCAGCGGCGGCATGACCTGGTTGGCCAATTCCAGCAGGGTGACGTCAAGTCCAAGCCTGACCAGATTCTCAGCCATTTCCAGGCCGATAAAACCGCCGCCCACGATCAGCGCGCGCGAGGCATCGGCGACCGCGGCCTTGATCTTCCGGCTGTCAGGGATGTTGCGCAGCACGTAAATCCCCGGCAGGTCGATGCCCGGCAGAGGCGGACGCACCGGCTGGGCACCGGTTGCCAGCACCAGGGCGTCATAAGGTTCTTTTCGCATGGCGCCGGTTTTGAGATCGCGCACTTCGATCAATCGGGCTTGCCGGTCGATGCGCGTGACCTCCGTTTCGGTATGGATTTCGATGTTAAAGCGGTGCTTGAACATTTCCGGGCTGGCCACCAGCAGTTTGGCTTCCGATTCGATAACATCGCCCACGAAATAAGGCAGGCCGCAATTGGCAAAGGATACATGCGGGCCTCGTTCGAACACGACGATCTCACAGGTCTCGCAGAGCCTGCGCATACGCGCCGCGCAAGTGGCTCCGCCGGCCACGCCGCCGACGATAAGGATACGTTTGTTTGCTGCATTCATGAGCTTAAATCTCCCGGCTCGGTTGTAGGTTAAAGTCGCTTTCTGAAATTGATCTGCCATTCCGACAGCATCATAGATGACCATGCGCTATAGTGTTATGGATTTGAAACGTTTCCTCGGCAATCAGTGAAGTACAGATTGTTTGGTATCCTCTCAAGCTGGTATGGCCTTTGAGTCTTTGTTCTCCACGCAACGATGACGCCCTGAATCAACCGCTTCATTGGAACAGCAAACCCGACATCGGTTATTGGATCGCCTCAAGTTTCCTTCGGGACGGTATCGAGTCGGCAGCGCCATGCCGCGTGATGCATAGTGCTGCCGCGCGGGTAGCCCATTGCAGGGCGGCCGCTGGATTGTTGGTTTCGATGAGCTCAGCCAAAAAGAAGCCAATAAACGTATCGCCGGCTCCTGTTGTATCTACGGCATGGACTTTTTTCGCCGACTGATAGAATCGGGCTTGCGGACTGAAATAGGCGGCACCCTTGTCGCCTAAAGTGAGTACAACCGCCGTTTGGGGAAACCGCCGGTTGAGAGTCTCGCCGATGCTATCCGGCTCGCTTTCTCCGGTGAGGGCCTGCGCCTCAATCTCGTTCACTATGAGAATGTCCACCAGTTCAAGCGGATAATTGAGCACTTGGGCATTCATGGGAGCGGGGTTAAATGCGATCGTCAGCCCTTTGGCTTTTGCGGACTGGATTATCTGCGGCACGGCATTTACCTCGTTTTGCACGAGAAGATAATCATCCGGCCCGAAATCAGCAACGATGCCCTGCACTTCTGCTTCGCTTATGAGCTGATTGGCGCCGCCGACGATTATGATAGAGTTTTCACCCTCCGCATTCACCTGAATGATGGCGTGCCCGCTGGGACCGTCGATTGTCTGTACAAATCCCGTGTCCACGCCCTTGTCTTCCATCAACGTTTTCAGCGAGGCGTCTGCGGCGCCTACTTTACCGGCGTGATACACGCACGCCCCAGCCTGGGCAAGCGCAATGGACTGGTTCAAGCCCTTGCCTCCGGCAAATCGACGGTATTTCCGGCAACCGATGGTTTCACCGGGACGCACGAAATGCTCGACAGTATAAACATGATCAACATTGATCGACCCAAAGTTCAGCACTCTTTTCATCGTTGCAAACATAAAAAGTAATAATCACTCTCTTGTGCTTTTACAGCATTCATAAAAACTTGACAACAAGGGGTTTAATATCTTTTGAAGACAAATAGAATGAACAAATTTATAGCTATAACCTGTTATTTTTCTTGCAATACTGAATAAATACGGAAATGGAGCTGTTGCAGGATGCTGGGAAGATGCGATTTGAAGCGGCGTATGATAGACGCAAGAGCACCAACCACAACTTGCAAATTCTTAGTTTTTAAAAAGATCGACCGCTCAAGCAAAAGTCAGTTCTTAAGCTGAAAGCACTCGAGGCGAACCGTGCAAAGAGAAACTGATAAATAAGCCAAACCCTGTTTCACCTTAATGACTGATGTTGCGCACAAATCGTTTCAGACACTCGGGGACGAATGCCAACGGCAAGCGCTTCAGGAGCATTCGGATCGGCCGTGTCGGTGCGAATTCATTCGCACTGAACTGTCGCTTTATAACGTTTCGGGTCGAATTAATTCGACCCTATAGCTGCGCAACATCAGTTATATTTTCAGTTTTTCGACCACAATGCCTCCAGAATGCCTTACTTTGCGCTCAGTGTAATGACACCGTCCCATGGCTGTGGCGGATCTTCCTGGTAAATTAAAGCCAGATTCAAATAAAAGTTTGTCGGGCCATCTTGTCCATGACTGTCCAGCAATGCTTGAAAGCTGACTACGGCATCTTGCCACAAGCCTTGCCGGAATGCGCTTAATCCTGAAGCGAATTGCTCATATTTGGCGTAATCAGCCACATCGGTCTCCGTCGCCTTCCCCACAATCTCCACAAGCTCTATGGGTTCATGTCGTCCAACCAGACGAAAACCGCCTACCGGCCTGTAGATTACATTGCCTAGGCCGGCAACACTGGCCGCGGAAGCTAAAATATGAGTTCCCAGAAATTTATTTACGCCCTGAATGCGTGAAGCAATATTCACCGTATCGCCAATTGCGCGGAAATGACTGCCTTCCCCGGCATCCAGCCTGCCAAGCGTCATGTCGCCTTCGTGCAAACCGATACGCGTGGGAAGCTGGCAGGTACTGGATGTCGCATTGAATTGTTCAACCGCCAGCTTCATTTCCAGCGCCGCCAGACAGGCTGCCAGCCGCAGGTCGGCGGCAGGCAAATCAATCCATACCGCTATCATTGAATCGCCGGCCACATCCTGAATGATCCCGTCATGCGAACTCACCGTACGGCCCAGCACCTGGTAATACGTATTCAATAATTTCCACATTTCATGAGCGGTATGATTCGCCGCAACAGTCGTATAGCCTTCAATATCCGTGGCAAGGCATACCCCGCCGACATCCCGTCGAGAGGTTGATTCCGCCGCGCCTTGTTCCGGACGCCATTGCCCCGGCGATTCCGCGACGAACGGCAGCCATTTTGGAAACACGCGGCTGACAAAAGCCAGAATCCGCTTTCTTTCATTCAACAGATCGCGGCGCGCCCATAGCGATGAAATAAACCAGGCCAAAGGCAATTGGATCAATAACGGCACAGCCACCGGCAGCCACACGCCGCTTCGGCTGAAGCACCAAACAGCCAGACCCGCATAAGCGCCGGCCGCTAGTAAACTTGCCGCTATGCCGAAAAGCCCGGCGAGCCTGATCAGCAGCAAACCGACAACCAGCCCGAACGTCATCAGCAGTAATCCCGGTGGCATCGGTGATGCAATACTGCGGTCTTCGAGTAAATTGGCGAATTGCGTAGCCATAATCTCTACACCGGCCATTTTGCCGCTTTGCGTGTCGCTGAAAGGGGTTTGAAAGTAGTCGATGTGGCCCGGTGAAAACTTGCGGTTAGCCTTCCCTACAAATACCACTTTGCCTGACAAGTCGGTGACTTTGCCTTCATAGACATCGCTGTACGACTCCATGCGCAAGGTCTGAGCCGGGCCGTAGAAATCAAGGTATCGCCTGTCTTCCAGGCAAATCACCTCATCAATGAGATGCGCCAGAGCGGATTTTCCCGGCAGGCTCATCGGGGATTCGTTTGCGGCGGACAGGCATTGTCTGCGCCGTTCCGTCAGCCAGACAGAAAAAGGATACTCAGGATGGATCATGCCCTGCAACGCGCCTGTACGCTGAAGGTAATACATCCATGTCAGTACCGGTAAGGTCGGGGTTTCCGCAAGCCCATCAAGAAATGTCCAGCCTTCCCGAATGATAGGCTCCTCCGCGTCATTAGCCAGATAAAACGGCGCATGATCCAATGCAGACTTGGCCAGCAGCGGCGTAGAGCCGATTACACGCATGGCGACCAGTCGTTCGGAAAGCGGCTGCCGCTGCGCCCCATCCTTCTGTACGAAGGGCTTCTTGTTACTTTCCGAACACTCCTCACGCCCGTAAAAGTCCTCGTCCCCGCGCCGCAATTCCTGCACGCATTCCGTCACCAGCACATTGCCTGCCGCCTGCATGGCCGCGGCAAAGTCCGGATCATGATCAGGATGGGGGACGATAAACTGAAGGTCAAAAACGATCAACGCCGCCCCTTGGCACTGCAATTCCTGTATTAACCGGGAATGAAAGCCGCGCCAGCGAGTTAAATCCTGGCCTACGCCTAAAACGGCTTCGGAAGTTTCATCCATCGCCACGACGACAACTTCATCAGGCGGCGTGCGCTGGCCCCGGATTCGGAATAAAGAATCCAGACCCAGTGATGCTTCCAGGCCGGTCAGATAATCAATGCCGCTCCCTGACAATAATGTTATTAAGGCAATAGTGATTGCCCGCAGGAAATGGCGCATTGTGCCTGGACCTTTTTGTTTGATTCACGATGATTGAGGGTTTAAATCAATTGGCTGGCCAATAAAGCATCTAACCGGCTTTTTCCAGGTTAAACGCAAATATGACTTCAGCCAGAACCGATAGTTAGAAATGCCGGATTTTCAACTGCATGGAGGCAAGCCCGGTATGGCAGTAAGCCCGACTCTTGGCGCCGATTTACAGCAGGAGCCATCGGGTATGTTGACGTTATATATTTTATAAATTCCCATAATGGCATTATCTAATTTCACCGGAGCGTTTGGATTCGCTACGTCGCATGAACTATTTACTGCGCCTTTCCAGGTCTTTGCCGTATTAACGTTTGCGCAAAAACAGGCAAATCCAAGCTGGTTTGCTTCAGATGTGCCGAGAATTTGATAGATATAATCCGATCCTATTGCAAATTTGCGATATTTCACGTCATAACCTGAGATACTGCCTACACTAACCCACCCGTCATATAGCAATGCCATTGGCTCATCCTTCGGCTCAATCAAAGGTAATTTATCTTTCGGAATAACTGGATGAAGCGGGACGTCAGGACGCACTCTATGTCTGTCAGCAATCTCGCGGCCAGGAACATCCTTGTCAGTGAAAGCCGCATTTACTCTATGTCTGCCTGCGGTCTCCTGGCCAGAAACATCCTTGTCAATAACAGCCGCGCCTGTAAGAAAACTGACACCTATAAGACCTAAAAGCATTTTTTTATTTCTCTGAAAAAGATTAGTGTTTCCAGTATTTTTAAACATCTTCCTCCCCCCTTGTTATTGACTAAAAATTAAGAACTATACGGCCGAAAACCGCCCTTTGCGGGATAAACTCGCTGGCATTAAAAAATATATTGCTGCTGTCTACCCGGCTCATATCATCAAAACGGTATTTTTTATTTAACAGATTTTTCCCTTCGAGGCTCACAATACCCAGCCGCTTCGGTAATCGGTAGCCGATCGCTGCATCAAGAAGAAAAAAACTGCTCGACTCTTTATTATCGCCCCCTTCTTCATATACACATGTTGGGTCCTGGCTTTCACATGAGCCTGTTTCCTGGCTTATATAAGTTCCCGTGAGCTTACTAAAAAACCCGGAAGGATCGAAATATCTGAACTCTAAGGGCACGCTATGAGTAAAAAGCTTATCAAGAGGGATCGACTCGTGAGGGTATTTATTGTATGTATATCTATACCGTGTGGAGATAGAAAATCGGTCCAGTGCAGCCCAGTTTAAATAGACTGCAGCTGAATCCTGCTTTGTGAATAAAGCGCCTGGCAATGGATCAAAAACATCTCTCTGGGAAAGCTCAAGGCCCGCAAATACTGTTGGCTGTATAACAAAATCCAGTGCACCACCATAAAATGAAAAAGAATACCCTGCAAAATCGTCAAAAAACTGATTAAATCCTGCTATCTGAGTGGGTTCAATGGATTGCACCGCGGCTAAAGGCCTTTTTTTTCCACTGAAATAGGCCAGTCTGAGCTTGGCTTTATCGTTCATGTCCCACATTAAGCCGACCTTCGGATATATCCGCAGCTTATCTTTCTGGTCTTTTGCATGGGAATAATCATTTGATAATCCAAGCGTTCCAGTTACCCGATAGGGTAATTTCAAGTTAAGATAGGCATACTGATTGCTTCCATTACGACCGTCTCTAAATCCATCATTCCTCGATACATCTATCCCGAATTTAATCTGTTCTTTTTCTGTTATCGAATAAAAACTGAACCCGGTTATGACATTATAGAACTCACTGTGACGCAGATACTGCCCTTCAATAAGGTCGCTGTTACTGTCAGTGTCCGCCGTTAGCAGTCCCGCCAACTCAGGCGAAGCCCCAAACGGATCTTTATGAGTTGAGGAATCTGCATGCACGTACGAGACCAACAGATGGTCATCAGTAAAAAACCTGATGTTAAGCCCCGCCCGATAAATATTTTCTCTCAATCTAGCCCGTTCCAGATATGAGTTTCCTTTCGTAATAAGATCCTGCCGAAAATCTCCCTGTTCGGTATCCCTGTACACATATTCAAACTGGGCATTCAAGCGATCATTAACCGCTGCCTGGAAAAAAGCATCATAAATATCATGTCGCTGATCGGTATTATGCCGTTCTTCTTCCATTGAAATAGAGTCAGAGGCTCTGGTAAACCCATCCGTCCGATAATGGTACTGCCCCAGGCTATAAGAAAACTTATCGAGAAGCCCGCTCAAAGTAACTTCATCGCTATAAGTCCCCATGTTGCCCACCACGCCGGAAGCAATCAGCTGAGGGCGATTGCGTTCGAAATTGCGGGTAAAGTCCTGGAACGATGAGTTGGCCATGTCCGAAGCGCTCAGCAGGCCTCTTTGCGATACCGATAAATGCGGCTGCACCGGGTTGATATTGATCGGCTGCAGCAGTTTGGCCTGCAGCAGTTCGCTAAGCTGCGCGGTTTCCCGGCTGGATTGATTGACATAGGTATCCGACAGGAAACGATGGGCGGAATAATTGGTGGGATCGGTTTGCAGCGAAGTAATGGCTTCAACCACGCCCCGCTGTTCAAAACCCAGGTCATCGTAAACACGCGCCAGGCTGGCCCCGCGTGCGGCCCGGTCGGAATCCAGCAACTCCCTGGAGCGATACACCGCGCGATTGTCATTCAAGGCCATCGCCTGCTGCAGATCCTGCAAGGCTTCAACCGGCCGGTTCTCGGTCTGTTTTTTCATCGCGTCGTAAAAATACGGCGTGGGATCGTTGGGATCGCGCTCCTTCGCCAAGCTGAATTGATCTTCGGCCAGCGCATTGCGTTTTTCTTCGAAGTAGCCCTTGCCCAGATAACTGCGCAGCAATGAATTGTTGGGATCGAGCATGGCGGCGATTTCCAGATCCTGGCGCCCTTCTTTCAAATCGCTCTTGCGAATTTTCGCCAGGCCCAGGCCCAATCGCGCCAAAGGCGAGGTGGAATCCAGCTGGACGGCTTTAGTAAAAGTTTGTAATGCTTTATCCGTATCCATGCGCCGCAAATAGGCAAATCCGGCTACGGTTTGTGTTCTTTCCAGGCCGGCATCCAGATCTAACGCTTTTTCTGCGCTTTTCTCGCTTTCGGCAAGCAAGCCCAAGGCGAGCTCCAGCTCTGATTTCCGCGCCCAAACCATCGCATCGTGCGGCGCGAGTTTCATCGCCTGTCCGGCGGCTTTCAAGGCTTTCTCCAGTTCAAAGCGGCCTTGCTCGGCATAGGATAAAGCTGCGTAAGCCGTTGCCGAGTTGGGGTCGGAGACAACGGCCCGGCTTGCCAGGCTATGAGCTTCATCTTTGCGATTTTGCGTCAGCGCCAGTACGGATTGCAGTGCCAATGCTTCGGCATCGTTAGGATTATCGGCCAGCAAGGCCTGGATATCCTGCAAGGCCAGTTCAACCCGTCCGACGGCGAGTCTTATGGCGCCGCGTATTTTGTAAAAATAAGGCGTCCGCTGCTCAGGCGATAAGGCATCCAGCCGGGACAAAGCCGCATCAACCCGCCTTTGACGAAAATCCCCTATCGCTGTGCGAATGCCGGCGTCAACTGCCATTTTGTCATCGGGATAAGGCAGCAAAGGCGGGTAATAGAGCGCCCACGCCACGGCATCCTGAGGCTTGATGTCAATCTTAGCTTGCGGCGCCTGTCCCCGGTAGACCTGAGCGCCCTGCCCCGGGTTGATGCGAATGCTGCCCTGCTCATTGAAAAATCTTACCTTGCCTTCGTAAACCCATAGCGAGGCCTTGGTGTCATCGGCGCTCAGGGCGAATTCGGTGCCTTCGGGTCCGGCGTTGGCGATCGGCGTATTGACTTGCAAACGCCTTGGCGTGCGGCTGATAAAATTGACGAAGCCTTTCAGCAGGTCCAGCAAGGTAGGCTTGTCGGGATTAATGCCGTTCAGGCTAAGCACAGTGCCTTCGTCAAGGCGCAAGACGATGCTGTCTGGCAGCATTAATGAGGCTCGACTGAAAGGCGCTACCCGCACCCGGCTGCCTTCGCAGATTGCTTCATTGAGCTGTGCTCGTTGCCAGTGTCCCTTGTTGTCAGGATCGAAAAATACATTGCCTTGCAAGGAGACCAGTTTTGCGGAGGGCTTGCCAATACAGTTATTATCGGAAACAGTTTCTTCCGACCAACTTACAGGCGCAAATAAAAACAGTGATAGAGCAAGTAGGTAATGCATTTTTTATTTTTTCCAGAGAGGAAATTTCTATGCTTTTCTAAATAATATTTGAGTAATAATATCTAAGTATTTATACTTAAATAATCATACTAATATTTATTTGCGTGAAATCAAGAAATTTAATTTTGCAAGCTGAATAAAAGCCGGACGGTCACCCGGCTGCTCACTATATAGATATCGGCATGCAAGATATCGCATTAAGTTTTTCAAAACGCTGGCCCTGCATCTGGCATTTATATGATGATTTTTAGAGGATATGAAATATAGGCGGCTTGGCTTTGGAAAGGGTCAACTAAATAAATTAAGCGCCTTTCTCTGTAAAACTCTCGCCAAAATCAAACAAAGATTATCACCTGATTTTGAACCCCAAATAATCAGCTTTACCGCCTCTTTTTGTTCTGAATTTCCTGTAATGCAGTTACTTATGCTTCAGGCGGCAGAAAAAAAACGTTAGGGCAATTATTCCAAGCCGCCGGTGTCACTTATGCCCTGCCGCATCCAAGAAACCGGAGCGTTAGCTTATTTATAATTTATTCAACAGCGCGCCGTTGCTATAATGCCTCTCCAATTGGTTTCACTGTATAAATAACAAAAATTCACTATGCAACAAGAAATCCTCCCGGCGCTAAAAAAAATCGATTTTCTTGCCAATCTGTCCGATGAAAGACTCGAGTCATTGGCAGCAAAGGCAAAATCGATCAAATTTCCCAAAAAGGCAGTCATTATCACGGAAAAGGATGAAACCGGCTCGCTTTATATTATTCTTTCCGGCAAAGTGCGCGTTTTTAGCAGTGATGAAAAAGGCAAGGAAGTTACCTTGCTTATACAGGAGGCTGGTACTTATTTTGGTGAATTGGCATTGCTCAGCGATCAAACCCGATCGGCTTCCGTGGCAACCCTGGAAAAAACCGCATGCTGCGTTATTTCCAAAGAGGATTTTATCCATTGGCTTACCCTGCATCCGGATGTGGCGATTAATATGTTAGGTACCTTATCGGAGAAAATCAGATACCTGACCGAAAAAGTCAAACAATTGGCCTTGTCGAATGTTTATGAAAGAACCGTTAAACTGCTCTATGAAATGGCTCAAAAAGAAGGCGATGTTTATGTTATCCATAACAAGCCCAGCCAGCAGGAATTAGCCAATATGGTGGGTTCATCCAGAGAAATGATCAATAAAATCATGCATGACTTAACTAAAGGCTCCTATATTGCAATTGAAGACAAAATGCTCAAAATTCAACGCACACTACCGGCATCCTGGTAATGATTCCACATAAGTCATAAGATTTTAGTCGGGGTTTATCGGATTCGCCATCGAGCAGCAAAAATCACACAATTAGCTCATCTGCGGCAATCTAACCGTTCTGCTCCACTTCGCCTTGTACGCGCGTTGAATTCTCCCGGGTCAGGCGCGCTCAGAAATCATTGCATCAGCCACTCAAGGTATACGCTAACAAGTGAAGCATGAGCATAAAACAAAGAAGATTTTGTCTTTTTTCGGGAAAAATCTGACTATCAAGGAAAATAAAATCTGATATCTCAACGTTGCTGCGGCCAGTTCATGAATATTTCCAGGCTGAATACATTCACAGTTTCTTTCCTGTAACCACATCAATGCATCAATTTCAAAACAGAATACCTGTGCAATATTTCACTGTGCACATGTGAATTTGTTCGTTGGTACGCATCCTGACTGCACTTACCATAGCAAGCATTACTCCGGTTCCGGATACTCCAAACGACGGTTTATACGATCATCGCGAGACACGGGCTGCAAGGTCAGATGCGTTCGTTTGATCTCAGTTTTCCGTGCGTCATTATCGAAACCGACATACCAGTATTCGCAAATCACGTTGGCATTCTCCGTGATCCATTCCTTTCCTTGGGATGTTTCATCGATGACATATTCGCCGGGCTTGACAAAACGTCCCCGTAAACGGCGGGCATTATAGGTGTAGTTTTCCGCCGCCGGTTCCGATGCCAACCAGATGACCAATGCTATTTGATCGGGTGACACTCCATGAAAGATCCCCTTTACCAATTCAATATATTGGATGCGCGGACATTCATCCGGAAGGTCTTTTTGATTCTGGCATACTCGGCTCGTCACACGGTATAGACCCGGACGCAAGCTTTCGGCGTTGACGCTGGGGGGTGCTAAGAAGCTTATGGTAAACACTAAAGCCGAAATGAACACGCGAGGTCTTACGAGGGCGGTAAAATTGATAGTGTCCATAGGTCACCAAGGATAGTTTATGAGCAAACGGGTCGGCCGATCTACCCATGCATATACGAGATGCGCATTACCCCGATTAACATGGATACAGCCGTGAGTCGGACCTCCATTGCCTGCGTACGTAGCCGGTGTGGGCCATTCGTGAATGTACACTCCTTGTTGTCCTCAAATAAGAATCGAGTAAGGCATGATGCATTGGCCCAAGGCATTGTTATTAGGCGGGCAGCTGTATTGTCTGCTATAGTGAGGGGACTCTTTGGTGCCAGAGATTGACGGGGCGACGGTTATGTCGGTCGGATATCTGAGTCCCTTCTGGCCTAGGCAACGAAAGGTGTTGAATCCAACACATTCAAGCGAGCCTTCGCCCAGTCGTTGAATTGAATCTTTATGAGTTTTTTAGCCATAGTTTTTTCGATTAATGGGTGAATTTAAACAAACGACACCAAAGTTCCATAGGATTTTGAGCTGTAAAAAATGGAATTATAGGAGCAAATATCGCATTAACCTAGCCTCTATTGCCCATTTCCGCATGAATTCTCACGAACCTAATATCAGATAACAGCTCTCCCGATCTGGTTGGGGTGCAGCCCCATTTAAATCCAAATCTTAAAACCAATACTTCGAACATTTTTAATGGAGTAGAGCCATGAGCTAAGGATGTCGTCATAAATAACTTCCCGAAATCAGCAGGCTTGAGGGAGGGCTCGATAATTCCAGCGCGGGAGATGTTTATCGAAAACAATCCGCATATTGGCAATGAAATCTATGGCACACTTTTCCCTGTTTTATAAACGCCCGCCAAAATAGCTACAGTTACTTTCAATCCGACGGTGGTTTTCGCCCCCCAGCTTTTTTTTCGGCCCCGATCCGATACCAGGTCATCGGCCAAGTCTAATTCCTGCAATCAGCGCCGGATCGTTTGAGGGGCGATATCAAATAGTCTCGCAATATAGTCAACACCGCCATGCCCCAGTTTCGTTGCTTCTATGCCGGCATAACGACGCTTATCCTTTTCGGACAGGCTGGTAAAAAGTCGCTACATTTTGACGTCAATGGCTTGTTCGTAACCGATCACTCGCTTTTCAATCTTTCGCTGGTTAAAGCGTTTTGTTATCGTCGATTTCTGGATCAGTTCAGAGAAGTTGTTTTTGGCGGTATCCTTAGTGCGGTTTTTTGTATATTTTCGATCAAGGTTGTGATTTGTTCGTCCAGCATAAATCGCAATTCCCATTCCAAAGCCCAATCGGCCGGCAGATCTGCAACCTGATGGTGCTCGATATAGCTTTGCTTGAGTTGGGCCTGGAATTCCGAGACTTGTTTTGCGCTGTCTCGGCGTCCACCTTGCAAAATCTCCGCAGACTGTTCCAGCGCCAGCGACAGCGCCGCGTCGAAGGCCCGGCTATGTTGTTGCAGTGCAGCGGGAAAATGGTCAAATTGCTGCCCGCTCAGCAGGCGGTAGCGTTTTCTGACCTGCAGCAGAGTCGAAAGCGTATCGGCATCGCGGATAATTTCTCGCAGCAACGTTCTTTCGTAGGCCTTGGCTGGCAAGCGGGCGTCCGGTTCCAATACGGCATGGGCCAAAAGGTCATGCGCGGCCGCTAAATCTTTTTCCGCCGCCAAGCGTAAAGGCAAGGCATAACTCAGCAGATGATCAGAATTTTGTAAACGCACCGTGAGTTTTGCCAAGGTGCGTAAGGCCGCGATGCAATGGTGGCGCGCCAGCACGGAGGAACGTCTGGGCCACAGGGCATAGTCGAGCACACCCATGACAATCAGGCCGAGCAAAATGCCGATGACCCGATCGCGAGACAGGTATAAATCCGTGACTGCGCCGAAATCATGCAACACGAAGAGGGCAAAGGAGAAGCCGAGTTGCCGGCCCAGATAGGCGATGCGATCGCTGCCGGCGGTAATCCAGGCCGACAAGGCCCAGAACGGCGCAGTGGCCAGCGCGAAGCCGATAATGGTGTCGAATTGCGGTTGCAGCACCAGGACATAAAGGTAGGCGCATAGACCGCCGATGGCGGCGCCCGATATACGCAGCAGCGACAGACGATAGTCGGCGCCGAGGCTGGTTTGCGCCGCCACCAGACAGGTTGGGATCGCGGTGTTGATGTCCGGCCAATTCAGGCCTTGCACGATCAGCATGCACAAGATCGCGCCCAAGGAAAATTTGATGCCGAATTGCAGGCTGTCGGCATGCGAGGCCCAAAATTCGTAGTCCAGCCAGACCGGCCGCCAGCTTGCCGTATCGTTAGCGCTGCTGTCCTGTTCGGCAGGTTTATCACCGCTCACGGCGGGATGATGCAATTGGCTGTTCAAGGCGGCGATGGCTTGCAGGGCTCGCCAAAAGGCGGTCAGTATGGAAGGATGACTTAACCGCGAATAATCGTGCAGTATTTCGTTGTTCAGCAAAACCTCGATGGGTTGGATAACGTCGAGATTTTCTTTCACGCCTTGCCGCAGTAACGCGCAGGCCTGTTGCAGAGCCTGATAGACGCGCAGTTTTTCCGGGTTCATCGGTTGCGCGCGATAGTCCGCCGCCAGGCTTTGATCCAGCCAAGCGGCCAGTTGGCGCAGGCCGTCGATTTCCTGCAACAAGGCCAGGTAAGTACCGTGGTGCCGGCGTATGGACGGATGCAACAGTTCGGCATGGCCGAGCAAGGCTTGCAGTTTACCGAACTGGCCTACCCCCGCCGCCTTGTGGACGGCTTTATGCTGCTCTGCAACACCGCTGTCGGCCAAACGGCGGCTGAAAATAGCTTCAGCCGCCGCCAGTTGCTCCGCCATGCCGGCAGCCAGTAACTGGCGCGGGTCCTGCGGTTTAATGCTCAGATGCACTAGCGTCCAGGTACCTAAGCCCAGCCCGCCGATGATAGGGATATTCCACAAGGCATAGTAAATGTTCTCGTCCGGTGTGCTGGGGCTATACAGCACTGCAATCGCATACCAAAGCGCAATGCCGGTAGGCCAGGCAATCAGCCGGGCGTGGAACAAAGCTAAGGCGATGATGACGAAGGATAGGCTCAGCATCAGCCATGCGTCGTTGCCGGCCACCATCAACGCCAATACCGAAATCAGCACAGTGATGAACAGGAAGAACAACTGGCGCAGACCGAAGACCAGCGATTGGCCGGCATTGGCGTAGGCATCGTAACTCAGGGAAACCAAAATCGACAGCGCCCCGAGCGGCGGCACGTATAAGGTTTGGCTGACCAGGGCGATGATCAGCGTGACGGCGAACAGGCGGATGGCGGCGACTCGCCGGCCGGGAAAGTCTCTCAGCTCCGTCGCCAGAAACTGTGTCAGACCGGTGCCGAACCAGAATCGGCTTTGACCATGCGCCGAGCTATGCCTCTCGTCTAGTTCACTCATTCCGGGGGGCCTGGCCGCCGCTCTGGTTCGACGGTGCGGCTGGCGCTGCCGATTGGTCGAGCACGGTTACGAAGGCAGTCATACCCATGCGTAGCGGGCGCTCGGGGTCGCGATCGAGAATTTCGACCCGGACCGGAAAGCGGGATGCCAGAATCACCCAGTTCAAGGTGCGTTCGACTTCGGGGAGCACGCCTTGTTGTTTGATATTATCGGGCGAATTGGCCCAGCCGATGCCGGTGACCATGCCGCGAAAGCGTTTACCGGGATAACCCACCAAGAACACTTCGGCTTCCTGGCCGGTTTGTATCGATTGCAGGTAGGTTTCCTTGAAGTTGGCGATGGCGTACCAGTGGCGATCGTCGACCAGTGCGAACAATTGGCTGCCGACCTTGGCGTATTCGCCTTCACGGGTATTCAGATTCGTGACGTAAGCATCGAACGGCGCCCGCACAAAGCAATATTCCAGATCCAGTTCGGCGGCGGTGACTTGCGCTCTGGCCGCCTCGATGCGGGCGTTGACTTCGCCGACTTGGGCGATCAGGGATTGCGCGCGGCTGCTTTCGCTTTGGGCTTCCTCGATCGCGCTGGCCATCGAGCGTTCCTTGGCTTGCGCGTTCGCCAATTCGGCCCGTGACGCATCCAGGCGCGAGCGGGCCTCTCTGAGCTGATCGGTCGTTACGTATTGCTTTTCGGCCAAGGGTTCGAGTTCTTGCAAACGATGGTGCAAATACGCGTCTTCGGCCTCGATGCGTTTGATTTCGGCGGCGGCTGCGGCGCGCTGGTGTTGCAGGCGGCCGATGGCGCTTTCCGCCGAACTGCTGGAGGCACGCCGCGATTCGACCTCTTTTTCCGCCAACATCAATTCCGCTTTGGCCCGGTTCAGTTTGGCCTGGTAAGGGCGGGGATCTATGACATATAAGAGTTCGCCCTTGCGCACGAACCGGTTGTCCTCGACATGTAATTCGACGATACGGCCGCTGACCTCGGCGGTGATGCCGACGATGTTGGCCCTGACCATGGCATCGTTGGTACGGGGGTGTTGGTAATTGATGCGCCAGACAATCGTGCCGGTGACGATCGCGCCCAACACGATCAGGATGCCGAGCGTGCGGCCGATCAGGATACGGCGTTGAAGATCAGGATTTTGCTGCATTTCCATGCGAGGGGCCCAAGCGATTAGTGGGAGTAAAACAACAGCCAGATGACAAAACTGCATAAGGCCCACAAACTCGGCGCGATTAACAGCGGCGGTCCCAGATGCGGCGCCAGGTGCAGGCGGATGAATTGCCACATCAGCAGCATACTGGTTGCCAGCCCAGCGAGAATGCAGATAATCCAGGCCGGCCAGAACGAACCTTCCAGGCTCACCATCGGATCGCAGGCAGTCAGTAGCAAGGATGAAACCAACGCCATTGCCGTTTGGGTCAGCGTTGCAATCGGCTTCATGGCGGTCCTCCAAAACAGAAAAAAGACAAATCTAATGGTTTAGCCGTCGGCCACAAACTTTCGGCCTCGGCATACCTGGATATTGGTGCAGATGCAGTATCTATCCAAGACAGGAAAACAAATCGGGGCTATTCTAATGCGATTCGGCGCTTAACGGGCAGGAATATTTGTCAATTGATTGCATCAATTTGGTTAGGCAGTTCCATTACCATATAGTCAGCATTTTCTTCTGGAATAGGCAACCATTGATGACACTATTTCTCCGCTTTCCCTGCGGCGAGCGATTCATGAATGATCGGTGGATTAACATGTCACCGGTTTACTTCATACGGTTACGGCCGATTATTCAGGCTTTAACCATGGTTTCCTTATTGGCGGCTTGTTCGCCACCCTCGTTAATCGTCGCCCCCCTACCCAGCGCACAGCCAGTAGCGCATGCCGTGCGCTGGTCGGCATACCGGATGAGCGGCGCGGCGGCGCCGGTATCCAAGCCCGAGACAGAACCGGTACTGCCGGACCAGCGGCAAACCTACGATTTGCCGGCTCTGGTCGATTTGGCTTTGCAAATCCATCCTGAAACCCGGCAAAGCTGGGAAGAAGTCAAAGCCGCCGCCGCGCGAGTCGACAAACAACGCAGTGCTTGGTATCCGACGCTGACTGCGCTGGCATTCGGACAGTATTTCAAAACCAGCATTCCCATTGTGGAAAGCGCACTGATCAGCCACGGTTATGGAGCGTTCGGCGGCCTGGAATTGGCCTGGACGCTGTTCGATTTCGGCCGGCGTGAAGCCTTGGTTGACGCTAGTCTTGAACGCCTGGGCGCGGCGCGGTTCGCGTTGACGCGCAAGCATCAGCAAATTGCTTTCCAGGTCGCCACCCGCTTTTTTAGCTATCAGGCGGCCTTGGCTAAAGTGACGGCGGCGCAGCAGACTTTCGAGTCGGCTAAGACCAATGCCGAGGCGATCATGGCCAAGCTCGCACAAGGCTTTGCTACCCGTCCCGAGTTATTGTTGGCACTACAGGAAAAGGCGAAAGCCAATTACGACTTACAGGATGCGCGAGGTTCGATGACGCAGGCCCGAGCTGAATTGACGACCAATGTCGGCGTTTCGCCTTCCCATGCTTTGCAATTGGTGGATCTCAGCCAAGTGCCCCTACCGGACAGGTTGGAACCGTCGGTCGAGCACATCGTTGACGAAGCCCTGGCGCAACGCCCGGATCTGATGGCCCAGCTTTCAGAATTACGCGCTCGCGAGGCGGAAGTGAAAAAGGCACGAGCGGAATTTTGGCCCAAGCTGTCGTTGAAAGGCAATGTCGGCAACCAATACTGGGGCGACGTACAGACTAATCCGCCGAGTCGGCAAAATTATTCAAGCGAAGATCTGGTTGGCACCGCGATGTTAAATCTGGAATGGAAGTTGTTCGACGGCTTCGAGCGCAGCAGTGCCGTCAGAGAAGCCGAAGCCAGGCAGCAGGCCGGCCAGGCCCAGGTTGAAGCCTTGCGCCTGGAAATCATGCGCGATATCTGGCAGGCCTACGCCGACACCAAAACCGCGCTGGAAAAACGCGAATTCGCCCAGGCCTTGTTGCGCGCTGCCGAAGAGTCTTACGCCGCGACGCAGGAATCTTACAACCACGGCTTTTCTACTGTGATCGAGCTGTTGTCGGCACAAAAGGATCTGGCCCGCGCCCGCTATACCGAAATCGATAGCCGCGCCGGATTGCTGAAGTCCGCTACCGCGTTGGTTTATGCAGCGGGGGGAAAGGCTGAGGAAGATTAAACTGCTGCCCAAAGTAATATTGTTTGGAGTCTGAATGCCTGTTTCGGATGAATAAACTGACTTCGAAATCATATTAGCGAGAGGCCGATAAGTGTTACAGCCTGAAAACATAAATCGCAGGACCTGCAAACAGCCATTTTTTCGGCCTGGCCAATAGCCAACCCCTTCGACCCGAATTGATTGCCAATAGGCCGGCATTATTTGCCAACAGCCTGCAAACATCGCTCAGGCCCCACATTGTGTGCCAATAAGAAATCAGATAGGAATCCCAATCGCCAACAGGCTGTTCTGCAATTTCTGTGTCCGGACTGGAGTCAGATTGCCCTGCAAGAATGAGCATATTTCAGCAGGCTTGGTATCGAGCAGTTCAGCCAGTGTCTTGGCATTGTAGCCGTGACGGGTTAAGCGCTGCCCTAACCTGTTGCTGTCTTTGGCCAAAGATGCTTTTCAACCCTGGTTTGATTATGATTGATGCCAAAAACTTTCTGTTTTTGGCATCAATTACGGAAAACTCTGCTGAGAAATAATCGGAAATTGGCTTCACGGAATTTTCTGGGGTTTGGCCTTATATCCCCTATCTGGCACTCACCTGGCAAGCGATGGTATCAGCCCTCACTTGCACAGCCTGGTCCTTGATGGAAAATCAGCTCGGCCACCGGTTCACCGCCGATCAGATGTTGATGAATGATGCGATCGAGGTTGGTATCGTTGACATTGTAATACCAGACCCCATCCGGTTGTACGCAGACGATCGGTCCCGCTTTGCAGGTGGCGAAACATGACACCCGGGTACGCTTGACGCGCAATGCGCCCTGATCCAACCCGGCAGCCTTGAATTTAGCGCCCAGGCTGTCGAACAGCGCCTGCGATTCACCGTTCAGCGTGCAGCGCGGTCCGGTGCACACCAGCAGATGGCGTCTGTAGTCGCCCATTTTGGGTTTTTCCGGCATTACCGTCTCAGTCATCGCTGGTCACCTCTTCAGTTTCCGTATCTTCGACAGCGACAATAGCTTGTCCATATTGCTCACAAGCGCTACGGTAAGCCTTGAGCGCGACGGCATCGAATGCCTCGCCAGCCTTCACCAGCAACAGCGAGAAAACCACCGAACCGCGCGCATCCATCCAATAGATGCCGTGTTGCCTATCGCCCTGGCTTAGAAACCAGGCGCTGTCAATATGTTGCCGGTCGACATGCAGATGACAATAGTCGTTGGTCATATTCAGCCAGTCCCCGCGGCGGGTGAAATCCTTAGCTTCCAACAGCAGTTCGGCCACTGCGCCGGTCTCGCTGCGGATCACGGCACGTAGCCGCCCCCAGTCTTTGGCGGCGTTCAGCACCGCATCGACTTGGTCACTAGACGTCCATCGCGCTTGCCGATCGCCCGCTTCATCATCAGGCTGCGCCGCGGCAATGGCGGCCAGAATCTCGCCTAACGGCACGTCAAAGTGCGCGGCCGTTTCACGCAGCGTAACGGTCGGATTTTCGCGCAGATACCTGCGCACGCAGGCATGCCAGCCAGTCAGTCCCATGCTCAGGGAGCGACCCGCCTGTTCGCCGGTTTTCGCGTCGCCGGTCAGGTTGTCGTATTTATTGGCATAACCGCGCGGGGTGATCATCAGACCGTCGCGGGCGAAAGTACTACTATTGCCGATCAGTACCGTGCAAAGCATGCCGATCTCGCAATCGGCCATCTGCGCCAGCGTGGTCATCTGGATCGCCTGACGCTGACGATAGCCGGATTTGACGATGGCGACCGGCGTGTCAGGGCTGCGATGTTGCAGCAGGATGCGTTGCGCCTCGACAATCTGGCCGGTGCGCCGGCCGCTTTTGGGGTTATACAGTGCCACGACGAAATCTCCGCGTGCCGCCGCTTCCAGCCGTCGGGCGATAGTCGGCCACGGGGTGAGCAGATCCGACAACGAAATCGAACAAAAGTCATGCGTCAGCGGTGCGCCGACCAGCGCGGCACAAGCATTCAGTGCCGTAGCGCCGGGAACTACTTCCACCGTGATGTCGCTGTCCGGCGTCCAGCCGGCCTGCAACAGCACTTCGTAAGTCGGCCCGGCCATGCCGTAAACGCCGATGTCGCCGGATGAAATCAAGGCCACCGTTTTGCCCAGCAAGGCTTGATCATAAGCTTCGATGCAGCGGTCGATCTCTTCAGTCATGCCCTTGCGCACGACTTCCTTTCCTTCCAATAGCTCCTGCACCAGTTTGATGTAGGTGGAATAGCCGATCACCACATCGGCCTCGGCGATAGCGGCTCGGGCCCGGTAAGTCATATGTTCCGGCGCTCCGGGGCCGAAGCCTACCAACAGAATTTTGCCTTTCTTCATGCGTTGTTCTCTTTCATGCTTGCGATTGATACCGTGGCGTTCTTGCCATCCTCGCCGCGGTATTTGTGTTTTTCCAGCAGCAGTGCGCGCATATCGGCGTCTGCCGCCAGCAATGCGGCCGCCTCAGCGACGGCAGGCGTACCCATGTACTTGCGCACGGTTTCGGAAGGGTTGGGCACCGGCACCTGCGCCAATTGCTGCGCGGTAAAAAAATACAGCGGCCAGTCATGCTCGTCAGCCAGTTGCAGAATGGCCGTCTCGTCGTTTTTCTTGTCGATACTGGCGGCGCCCGCGACGGCGGATTGATCCAGTCCGGCCACAGCCAGTGCCTGTTCGACGGCCGTGCGCAGAGTGGCTAAAGATGTGTTGCGGTCGCAGCCCAACCCCAGTATGACTTTCATCAGTCCTGCCCCAGTGGTGGCCGGTAGACTACCAAACGTTCGGCGAGCTGCGTCCACAGTTCCGGGGCAATATCACGGCGGGTCACCCAGAGCACCGCCTTGAACCGCGACAAATCGACTGCCTCGAAACGCTCGAACAGATGAATATTGGCAGGCAGCGGCGTGGGCCGTGTCCACCAGTTTTTTGCGCCCGCTTCCTGCACGAAAGCAATAGGCTCATTGTTGACGACATGCGCCGAGACGCGGGTAATGTTGAGCTTCGGCGCCTCGACCTGCCAGCCCAGCTCACGGCCGAGAATATCCACCGGGATGGTCTTGCCGACATCTGAGGCCGTAGTCAGCACGGGCTCGGCGCCCAGTAAAGCAGCTACATGTTCGGCAAAAGCATTGGCGCCGCCTACGTGCCCGGATAATACCGGGATCACATAGCGAGCCGCATCATCCACGACCACGACGCCCGGGTCTTCATCTTTGGATTTAAGGTGCGGTGCAATCAGCCGTACCACGGCGCCCAGCGAAATAAACAGCACCAGCTGGTCATAGCGAGTAAACAGCCTGCCCATATTGGCGCTCAGTGCGCCGGGCAATACTTCAACAGGATTGCTGATGGCAGGCAGTTCGGCGGCGAATTTTTCCGATACGGTCAGACACGCTTCGCGCAATTGTGCGGCCAGGCGCAGGGCTTGGGATAAGCCGTGCTTGGTAATCGCTACCAGCGCGACACGGGGCTGTGAGGGAGTGATCATAAAGTCTCTTCAGTGGATTCAGATGTTTTTTTGCGGCAGCCGCGGATCATTTCGCCACGCTGACGATCAGGATTGCGCACCAGCAGCAGTGACAAATAATTGACCTTCTGCCCGCGCAATTGCAGCACATCGCGCTCAATACGCTCTTGCGGCGTGCCGGCCTTTTCGACGAAAGCGGCATTGGCTGACAATGCACGCCGTTCCAGCAAATCGAGAATATCATCCAACAAAGGTTTCACCTTCAGCAGCACCAACGTGTCGAAGTCATTGAGCAGGCGTTCGATCATGGTGATGCCGTAACTGGCCGGGATAATCGCCACGGTTTCGTCGGTATCGGCCAGCGGCATTGCTACGCGGGCCGCAACGGCATTAAACGACGGCACGCCGGGAATCGTTTCGATGACGATGCTTTCGTCCAGCGCGCGCACAGTGCGGGCCAAATGGCCGAAGGTCGAGTAGGTGGAGGCATCGCCCTCGACCAGGAACAGCACGTCCTGACCGGCGTGCAATCGAGTCAGCACCGTTTCGGCGGCACGCAGCCAGTAGCCGGCCAGGATGTCAGCGTCATGGGTCATCGGGAAAATCAGCGGCGAGTGCGCTTCAGGCAGCGTCAGACCCGCACGCAATGCAATTTGCAGTGCATGGCTTTCGGCATCCTTGCGTCGTACCGGATAAGCCCAGTGTGCGTCAGTACGCTGCAATAATTCCCAGACATGCCGGGTAATCAGTCCCGGATCGCCGGGGCCGAGTGAGGCGCCGATTAGCCGGCCGCTTTGTGGTTTAGTCATGGCTTTGTTCCAAGTTTTGCTCACTGCAGTCCAGATCGCGCTGGTGGGCGCAGACAATCCAGATCGGGTTTTCTGCCTGCATGCGGTGCATATTCAGGATAGGCTGACTGCGTGCAGCTTGCAGTTGAGTCACATCCCATTGCGCCCCCGTTGTTTTCAACGTGCCAATCGCGGTGGTTATATTTTCGAAGGTGGCAAAATTCATCACCAGATTGCCGCCCGGACGGAGCCGTTGCAGGCAAAGCCTGATCAGTTCGTTTAACTCGCCGCCGGAACCGCCGATAAACACCGCATCCGGGTCGGGCCAGTTTTCCAGTCCGGCCGGCGCACGGCCATGCCGCAATGTATAGTTGCTGACTCGCAGGCTGGCCCGATTGCTGAGGGCAATCGCGGCATCGGCTTCGTTCTTTTCGATGGCATAGACATGGCCTTGCGGGCACAATCTCGCCGCTTCCAGCCCGACCGAGCCGGAACCTGCGCCGATGTCCCACACCACGCTGTCCGGCGATAAAGCCATTCGTGCCAGCGATACCGCCCGGACTTCCCGTTTGGTAATCAGCCCTTTGTCGGGTTTGCGCTGGTTAAAGCGATCATCGGGCAGCCCAAACAGGGCTTCGCGAGCGGCGGGCTGACGGCGGCGTAGCAGGACGATATTGGGATCGGCAAAGCTGCGCTCAGCGGCCGCATTGACAGTCAGCCAGGCAGAAACCTGCTCCTGATCCTGCAGCAAGCATGCCGCTACGGCCATCTCGAATTCGTCCTCTAAAGCCTCGATTTGCAGCATCCGGGCGATGCGGGCTGGGGTGTTTTCCGGGCTGGTGAAGACAGCCGTTAAATCGGACTGACGCAGTACGGACAGCAAACGGTACAAGCCATGTTCCGGCATGGCGCCAATAGTCCATTCGCCGGCATCGCGATGGTGCACCGAGCTGATGCGAACGTCCTGCCAGGCCAATCCCAGCTTTGCGCAGGCCAGTTGCAGTGTGGACAGATTGGACAGTATATCCACGCCTGCACGGCCGAGCTTGTTGATCAGAAAACCGGCAATGCCATGGCATAAAGGATCGCCCGTCGCCAGCACCACGACCTGCTTGCCGGCCTCACGGGCCGCACTTATCCAGGCAGGGACTTGCGGCAAATTGCCGGTCAGATCACGACGTTCGGCATCGACGCGTATTGCATCGGCAAATAATGCCAAGGTACGGCGGCCGCCAATCACCAGATCGGCAGATCGTAGCTGCGCCAGTGCTTCCGGCGTTAAGCCTGCAGCGCCATTGTCCAGTACGCCGATAATCCGGCAAGGATGGGCCATATCAAATATCTCCTTCAACTTCCGCCAGTTTGTTGCCATCAAAATCGCACATTAACACCCGCAAGCGGAATTTGCCGGCGTAGCGTTGGCTCAAGGTGGCGATGACCCGCCGACCCAGGGCCGTGTAAAATTCGCTTATCAAGCCCAGCTCTTCCATACGCTCACTGGCGTAGCGGGCCATTTCCGATTGCCTGATGTCGTCGCAGACGGCAGCCGGCGCCCCGATTTCGGAGGCAAGTTCCGCCAGCAACTCGGTATCTACCGCGCTGCGGTTGGCGTGCGTGATGGTTTCGCCCTGGGCGATCTTGGTCAGCTTGCCGACCATGCCGCCGATCACGACCTTGCGAATGCCGCATTCGACCACAGTATCCAGTGCGTACTTGAGAAAGTCGCCCATCTGCACGAAACAGGCCGGCGCCAGTTCGGGAAGCTCCTGCATGGTGAATTTCTCCGTGCGCCCGCCGGTAGTCAGCACCACGGTATCCTGGCCTTGATTGGCGGCCACTTCAATGCCCTGAATCACACTGGCCCGAAACGCCGCCGTGGAATAGGGATGAACGATACCGGTAGTGCCGAGGATGGAAATGCCGCCGATAATGCCGAGGCGATAATTGAGCGTCTTTTTCGCCATCTCTTCGCCGCCCGGCACGGAAATGGTCACTTCAATTCCTGAGCGCTCCAGCAAGGCGCCTGCCGCACTGCGCACATTGGCTTCGATGTTGCGTCGCGGCACCGGATTGATGGCCGGACCGCCTACTTCAAGTCCCAGGCCCTGCATAGTGATAGTACCGACGCCTTCGCCACCTTTCAGCACTACCGACCCGGGCGCCTCCGGCAACAGCCGCACATCGGCGGTCAATGGCGCCTTGTCAGTGACATCAGGATCATCGCCGGCATCCTTGATGACGACAGCGTGCGCGGCATCGCGATCACAATATCCGTCACAGACGGCAAAGCGTACTTGCTGGCCGTTGGGCAGGTCACAATCGACCGTCTCGGGCACGGCACCGTCTACCAGGCCTAATACCGCCGCCCGTGCGGCTGCCGAGGAACAGGCGCCGGTGGTGTAGCCTTTGCGGGTGCCTTTGGCTTTCTTTTCCATGCGCCAGATCAGCCGGCCGCTTTCTGTTGCGCTTCGGCCAGCGCCAGCAAGGCGTGGATCGCCGCCACAACTAGAGTAGAGCCGCCCTTGCGGCCGTCAATGACGATCCAGGGAATGCTGCTGATTTCACTGAGTACCGCTTTGGATTCGGCGGCCGAGACAAAACCCACCGGCATGCCGATCACTAAGGCAGGTTTGATCAGCCCGTCGTTGATCATGCGCACCACTTCCAGTAGCGCAGTCGGCGCATTGCCGATCGCGATGATGCCGCCATCCAGCAGATTCAGCCGCTGCGCCTTGCGCATGGCCTGCACGGCACGGGTGCTATTTTCGGTTTTGGCCTGAGCGATCACATCCTCATCGGCGATGAACTGATGCGTGACGACGCCAAAATGCTCCAGACGTGGCTTGGACAAGCCCACACAAATCATTTCCACATCGGCGACGATAGGCGCACCTTGGCTGATGGCCTGTAAACCGGCGGCCACCGCATCCGGATGAAAACGGGTCAGGCCGTTAAATTCAAAATCCGCCGAGGCGTGGATCATGCGTCGCACCACCTGCCATTGCTGCTCGCTATAGCGGTGCGGCCCGGCTTCGTGGTCGACGATCGCAAACGAGTCGTGCTCGATCTGGCGGCCGGCGTCGGTAAGTTGTTCGGTAACGATATTATTCATAAGATAACCTGCTTAGGCGTGATGATGGCTATGGCCATGATCAGCGGCGAATTCGCGGTATTTACAGCCGTCGCATTCCATCATGGCAGGGGATTGCATCTGAGTGGCTTCCTCGATGCGCTGTTCCAGCAACGCGTAAATTTCGTCCTCAAACCCCAGATAATCGGCCTGGGCAAAGTGGATATGCGGATACTGGGTTTGCAAGCGCGCTATCTGTCGATGGATGCGCTCGATCAGGGTGCCGGTGAACAAGTAGTACGGCAGCACCACAATCTGCCGCATGTCCAGCTTGACCTGGCGTTGCACCATCGATTCCAGACGTGGATGGGTGATGCCGGTAAAGGCGATGTCCACCATCGGATGATCGCCGTCCTCGTACAGCCAGCGAGCCATTTTAGCCACTTCACCGTTGGCGACCCGGTCGGACGAGCCGCGGCCCAGCAGAATAACGCCGGTGTTGCGTGGGTCAGGCATGTCCAGGCTCGCCAAGGCTTTACGCAGATTGCGCTTGAGAATAGCCAGAATGTCCTCGCTGGCGCCCAGGTGGCGGCAATAAATAAATTCAACCTCTGGATGCCGCAGGCGGGCATGCTCGATATGCTCGGGTATTTCCATCTTGACGTGGCCGGCAGCATTGAGGATCAGCGGTACCACAACCACTCGGCCACCGTGCTGAGCCGCGCGATCCAGTCCTGCGTCAATCAGCACGTCCGCAAACTCGATAAAGCAGACTTCTACGCGTCGTTGCGGTTGGCGGGCACGCCATTGTTCGGCGAAGGCTTCGACTTCGCGATTGCCGGACGCTTCGCGCGATCCATGTCCGATCAATAAAATGGTTTGCTTATTCATAGATATTCTGTCTCATGATTTGACGGCTTTGCGGAAACGGTGTGAAAACCCGGCTTCGTAGAGTTTTGAATGGCGAATTTCGGGCCAATGGCGAGCGCCCAATGCCGGGCTGGCGATAATCATCGCCTGGCTGTTGATTTTCTCGGCGCGGCACTTTTCGCGAATATCTTTAAGCGTTCCTCGAACGAGCTTTTCTTCGTTTGGCCAGCTGGCTTTTTGCACCACCAGAATCGGCGCCTCTTCAGCCCAGCCTGCGGCAAGCAAAGCCTGTTGCACGTCCGACAGCAGCGTTATGGATAAAAAAATGCACAAAGTGGTGTGATGCGAGGCCAGAGACTCCAGCTCCTCGCCTGCCGGCATGGGCGTGCGCCCGGCCACGCGGGTGAAGATCACGGTTTGCGTTATCTCGGGCAGTGTCAGCGTTTCGCCGGCCGCGGCAGCCGAGGCCATGGCCGAAGACACGCCCGGCACTACGGCCCAGGGTATGCCCGCTGCATCGAGTGGTCGCACCATTTCGACCAGTGCGCCATAAAGCCCGGGGTCACCAGTCTGCAGCCGCACCACGGTTTTATGCTGCCCCGCCTGTTCTATCAACCAGCCGGTAATCTCTTCCAGAGTCATATCCTTCGAGTCGCGGATCAGGCAGGAATCAGGAGCGTATAAAGTAGCGGCCTCGTTGACCAGGGAGCCGGCATAGAGTATGGCACCGGCCTGCTGCAGTAAGCGCTGGCCTTTTACGGTGATCAGTTCCGGGTCGCCGGGACCTGCGCCGACGAACCAGATTTGGCCGTTAATGGCTTCGGTTTTATTAGAAAGAGTCATTCGCTTTTGTCTTGCAAACGGTTAAATATCAGTGCCGACAGCATGCCCAATGCCATCCAGAACACAGCATTACTGAGCGCACTGGCCCAGCGGAACTGGTTTTGTAACAACGCCGGCGCCAGGCTTTCAGCCATTTCAGGCTGCGGTGCGCCAAGCAGATGCGGTATCAGCAACAGCAGCAGGCCGGTCATCCGTAGCGGCCAGCGGCCTTGTAGAAAAATCAGCCCAAGCCCGCCCGCCGTAGCCAGCGCCGTGCCCAGCCACCAGTATTGCCTGAGCATCAGTGCTGCCGCTGTCGTGCCCGGCAAATCCGGCGGCAGGCCTATGGCCGGCGCGGCAAAAAATACCGCATAGCCGGCCAACCCCCAGGCCAGCCCCTGCCATATGCCTGTTGGCTTGCGCAAAGCGTACAGCCCAGTCAGCATAAGCGCAAAACCGACGGCCATTACGACATTACTGCTTGCCGTCGAGAGTGTTCTCTGCCAGCCATCCTCCGGTTGCCAGGCCGTTTCATCGTGGGCATGGCCGGCGGTAGGCTCATGAAAAACCGCTTCAGCAGCTGTTTCATAAGTTTCCGCCTGCAGAATCAACGGCGTCACCCAAAAAATCTGTAGCAAGGATAGCAACAGTGCGGCCACGCTGCCGGCCAGCGTAGCAGAGAATACGATGTGCTTGAACATGCCGACGCTAGTGGCAAGGAAAGCCGGTTGCGTGGCGGGTGTCGTGCGTGGCGTTATGTACTTCGGCCATTGAGGCAAAGCCGACGATCAGTAGCAGTGCAAAGCCTAGCATAATAGCGGACAAGGCAGAAATCAGGCGTGCAGCGGTTAAGCCGGAAGCGTGTCTGGAATGGGTTTCAACGAGCATGTCGGGTCTCCTGATTAAAGTAAGGGATTGGAGCGACCGCCATAAGGAAATACGAATGCGCAAATACAGCCATAGCTGCAGACTGGCATACGGCTCCCCTCCGGAGTCGGTATCCTTCATATGACCAGGCCGGTCTTCTGGCTTGCCGTCATCTGAATCATTCGCCTTCCCACACTGACCGCGCAGTGGCATATGAACGATTCATCAGGCTTACAGCAGCGGGGGCTGCGCCGGCTTTGACTGAGGTTAAACGCTCAATGCACCGGACTTCCCGTTTCACCCTGACGCACAAACCGCGCGCCAGGGCACCTAATCATTCAGTCCAGTATAAACTAATTGGAGTGTTAATTGAATGTACTCCTTACTTTTACTGTTGAAGCTGGGCTGCATTTGTTATCTCGAAACGCCTAAGCCCATGCCGACAACTTATTAAGCCCAAATGAAATTCTGGTCTCAGATCACTTCCTGATAGGCGCAGTGCATGTAAACTAACGTATTATCAAACTCTTGAATAAAAGAAAAGTTATAGGGTACGTGAAAAATGACAGAGTTGAATGCTTTGCCCAGCTTCTGTATAGGCAAAGCGGACACTGGCGATGAGCTAATACGGGAATTATTGAATAGCTATTCCCAACCTAATAAGAGACATTCCCGTGAGTGTTGTTATGTCAAACGTTTGACTGGTCATTAAGCTTTTATTAGAAAGGGATCGTGACAGTTGCCCGAGCCATGCGCGGTTCAACTGGATGTTTCAGAATACCCGTCTGCGGCGAAGCACCAGCAGGATAGGCATATTGATAAGCGTAAGCAATATCGTTGGCGGTCGAATCGAAAATATTGAAGATATCGACTTCCAGTTTATATCTTTTTTGCTGGTAGCCCGCCCCTAAATTGACGATGCTGGTCGAATCGGACCAGAATGCACCGGAAGGGTCCAGCGGCATGTCATCAAAGTGGCGCAACCGTACCGTGCCGAATAGGCCGTTAGGGGCAACCACCGTAGCACCCGCTGAGATAACTGTGCCGACGGAGTTTGGGATATAGTTGTTGGTTTCACCCTCTGGCATCGCCACATACCGTGCCGAACTAAAGGCAAAGTCCGCATCCAGCGTCAGCCAACCGGTCGGCTTATAATCATTGGTCCATTCAACGCCGTATCGACGGGATTTCCCTTTGACTTCAGTGGTACCGGCATCGCCTGCAAACACCAGTTCCTGATCGCTCTCCAGCCACCAGAATGCCAGGGTACTGTTCAAGCCTTTGATAAAGTTGCTGCGAATGCCTGTTTCAGCGCCGCGTGACTGCGCTAGAGGCGAGATCCTGGCGGCACTGCTGTCTAGCGCTGTAGCGGTATTGGGATCGAATTGCAGCGTCGTGCCCCGCGCATCGTTGGAATGATAGCCGAAACCGCCATTGATAAAGTATTCAGTCTTGTACCAGGGGCCGATGACCAGGCTTAGCTTCGGGCTGACTAGCGCTTGCCCTCGACTGCCTGAATTTGCCGCCTTGACATGAGGATCATGCGTAGCCGTGTCGAGCACCGTGACATCGTCATGGATAAAATCTCCTCTTAAACCAGCAATGGTACGCACTTTTTCATGCCAATAGGTCTGGTTCTTGAGATAAACCCCGGCAGTGGTCTCACTGACCTTACTGTGACTGACTGTGCTGAGATAGTGCCGACCGACAGTGTGATCCAAACCTATGCCCATGATTTCATCATGGCGAAGCTGAAGCCCCACGGTGTTGTCCATGTCAAAACCGGACAGCTGGCTGTAGCGGGTATGTTCGATATTGCCACCCGCCTGTACTCGATGTTCAAACTGGTGTATCTGATCACCGTTGACCGGGTTGTCTAAATAGCCAGTGAGATTGGAGAATAAATCCACATCGTAGTACAGCGCATAGATATTGGCGTCATTTTTCCAGTTATCGCCTTTGTTCCAGAGATTGGTTGAAAAACTGTAGCGGTTGGTTTTGCCGCCATCCGTGGGATCCATAGTGCCGTAAAGGTCGAGCGTGCCGTTATCAATTAAGGCTTGAGGGATCTGGTTGGTCGCCGTCCAGCTGTTGGTATAACCCTTACCGTTAACCGATAATCCCCAGTCGCCTCTATCAAGCGAGTAACGCAGCATGCCGTTAAATTTTTTTGTATCCTCCGGTTGCTGCCAGACGCCGTTATAGAAATTGAACTCGCCAGCATAAAGTAGATCGCCGCTGCCGACTTGGTTGGAATTAGCGACTAAAGCACGGTAATAACCGAACTCGCCGCCAGTAAACTTCAACAGACCTGCAGGCAATTGGTCCATCAAGAATATTTTCGAATAACCGGCTGAGGAAAAATCGCCGATTTCCGCATAATACGGGCCTTTGCCGTATTCAATCTTCTTTACCAATTCCGGGATGACGCTATTGATGTCCATATAACCCTGCCCATGGGCATGGGTAGGCATGTTCATGGGAATGCCGTCGACGTAGGTCGTAAAATCCGTACCGTGATCGAGATTGAAGCCGCGCAGGAAATACTGATTGGCTTTGCCGGAACCACTGTGCTGGTTAGCTAACGCCCCAGGTACTACTTCCATGAGCTCGCCGTTACGGGACATCGGGCGGTATTCGAGTTGTGCCTGGCGGACTTCGCCCTGCGACGCTGAGCCAGTCGTGCCAATAAGATCATTTTCTCGCCCGGCTTCGACGACCATTTCCTCTAGTTCCACAGGTTGAGAATCGGCATTAACCATGGCGCAGCTCAGGCCCAACAATCCACCTATAGCCAAGCAGATTTTAGAGTTTTGTTTTTTAATACGCATGGCAACTCATGTCCTGACTGTCAAACTGGACATGACAACCATCCTATCGGGAGGATTTTTGGGTGTTTTCTGCGTATGTAACCGGGTAGTAATACCGGTAAGTAATAAGCTGCCGAAGATAAGTTCTTGCATGTTGGTCCCCTGCGCCGCCCGCGCATAAAGGTTGTAGTACACAACAGAGGACTAAAGAAAATGAGAGAGGACGCAAACGCGAAGCTGCACTGCCATTTTCGCTGACAGCCCTCCGCTGCATCGAATCAAACTTTCGGGCCGGTCTCCGGGCTTATAAGTGGCGGAAGCCTGAATCGTCACCTTCCCATGCATAGCACAGTGGCATTTTGACGATTCTTTTACTTATCTACCGTTGCGGGGGCAGCGTCGGCTTTGGTTTAACCTGACCGACTTCCCGTTTAATCGTCAGATAAAAAACCTGACAGAACCTGAAAGCAGGCGGCAATTATAAGAGGTAATAGAGATAAAGCAAATTTCCGGCGTAGTGCTTGATGTCAAAAGCAATGACAATTCTCGACAACTTATCCATGTCATGGCGTTGTCCATGTAACGTCTCAGTAGTCACAGGTTGCCACTGCATGAATCAGAGTAGATAACTGCGGAGTTTTTTGATCATCCAGTGGCACAACTTAAATGTGAATTAAGAGCTAATTTGTAAAAAATTCCAGAAAAACAGAGCCGCCGCAAGTTTGCCGAAGACATGCACCATCAGTCCATTGTAAGAACGCACTTTACTGGCACATTCAATGCCTGTCTTTGCTTCAATCCAGGCAAATAACGCTTCAATCGGTTGCCGAACGCGAGAAACCGCGGTGGACAGCCATTGATCCAGGGGTTCCAGATAGCGTTGCCTTTGTTGTTTTTTAACCGGTATCAGGACAGCCAGGTTCTGGGCTTGCCTGACGGCTTCGGCATCGGGCCGTTGATAAGCTTTATCGCCATACAGTTCATTGTTGTGCAAGTACGGACGAATCTGATCAAATATCTTGCCCTCATGGGCGCTGGCGCCCGTCACACCGATATATCCAGGTATTGGCAATGAGCCCGACTGGCGGCGCCCTATGACATGCACCCGAACGCCATAATAGTACAGCTTCTTTGTTGAGCAGTAGCCTGAGTCAGCCAACGCTTTCGCCACACAAGCTTCAAACCGGCGACCTGGCTTGGCCAAGGCCACCGGGAAGGAGTCAATCAGCCAGACTTGCCTGAATTCTTGGCCTCTTGTTCTTGCTGAATCAGTGCCAATAAGGGCGCAAACACATCGGCCACCCGATTCAAGCGCTGCACATACGTCACATAACTGGGTAATCTGGGAAATCAGGCGCGTAAATGCCGATCCGCATAAGCATAGTTGATAATGCTTGGAGACATAGAGATAAATCGTTATTAATCGCTCTTGCCAGTTCATGCGTTACTTTAATTTGTTGAGGGTGAGTGGTGTCTTCCTCAATAGTTTAACGGTATGAACTGGCTTCTATTCAGCTCTTAATTCGCATTTAAGGTCATTCCTCTCCAGCAAACGCTGGATGGGCTTATGTATGTTGGCGCCGATAACATAAGAAATATCCTTGTCCAGATAGAACGACAACATGCCGTTCACCAGGTTATAGCGCAGCGCGTCTATGTTCTCGGTAATGGTTTCCGACTCAAAATCGACGATCATGGGACCGTTTGCGCCTGTATATTCATCAGCCGATGAAATCAACAGCGCGGCCGAACCGTCGCCGAACAGGGAAGTCACGACCGCTGTTTCCATGCTGCTGCCCACATAGTAAGCGGATGAGCAGACTTCTATGGCCAACAGCAAGGCCTTCTTGCCAGGGTTCATCCGGACATAGTCGGTGACCACCTGCAGACCGTTGATACCGGCGTTGCATCCCATTCCCAGAATGTCGGTTCTTCTTACGTCCGGTCTGAAGTTAAGTATCTTTGCAATATGGGCAGAAACCCCGGGGCAAAGGAATCCGGTACTGGTAACACAGGCCAGATAGCCAATGTCACGGGCATCAGATTTTGCTCACGCAAACATTTGTTAATGGCCGCCGCTCCCATTTTCAAACTGCCGCTCAAATGCTTCTTCTGCAAAGTAGCGCTGTCTTCCTGCTATATCAAACCATTTTTGCCCGGTTCAGGGAAATAAAGGAAGCGTTTCCGGATATGAGAGTTTTCGAAAAGTTTTTAATCCTTGCCTGTTTGTGGCCAAACATGTCCGCTATGATCGTTTGGTCATAGCGCGTGTTTGGATTTGCTGTCCCCAAGCCAATGACTCGCGGATATGGTGCTGAATTTACTGACATACTGAACATCCTTCATTCAATCAACAATAGTATTTGTCTTACTCGCCCTTAGTTCGTGCAGGAACGCCCGCCCAAACAAATTAAGCGCTGATTTCCGCGTTGACGTCGCCTCATTAATGGAAATTTTGGCTATTTGTAATGCCCAGGCCGGTTTGGCCATAATTATTTTCAGTAATGCCGTCACTTCGTCTTCAAGCTGGGCAGCAACCACTGTTTTTGTCACCAACCCCAGACGATGCGCCTCACTGGCGTCCAGTCTGCGTCCACAGATGACGATTTCTTTAGTGAGGTTTTGCCCGACGCGCAGGACCAGCCTCTCGATGCCGCCGGCAGCCGGAATAAGCCCGATATCAACCTCGGGCAACCAGAATCTTGCATTATCGGCGGCCACGATAAAATCGCACGCCAGCGCCAGTTCAAACCCGCCGGCGATGGCATACCCTTTAACCGCTGCAATGGAGATGATCGACGCATGGTAGAGCTCTTCAAAAATTCTTCGGCTTTTTAAATTGATAACGTCCCGATAACTCCTGTGCGCTATTTCCTTTAGATCGGCCCCTGTACAAAAACTGTCGGACGGGGAACCGATCACAACCGCCTTCAGCGTCTGGTTTGTCAATACTGTCTTAATCGCAGAGTCCAGCTCATCAAGCATCTCGCTGTTATAAGCATTAAGCCTATCGGGCCGATTGAGGGTGATATAAGCTATAGATTCATTGATCGTTAATTTGACAAACATGTCGCCGCCCTCGCCCTAATCGTTTTACGCTATCTTGCGCTTGTTGTACTGCGATTCAACCAGCTCAACTACTAACTCGGCCTCAAGCTCAAGCGCCGATTTTCGATCCATTCGTCTACCGGCCAGAACAGACTTCATGATGTAGTTGATCGCCTTGACGGATTTATTGCCCAGCATCTGATGCAAAACATCAAAAGCCTTATCTAACACTTCCAGCCTGGGGATGGCGTAATGCGCAAGCCCTATTTCAACGGCCTTGTCCGCTGTAATGTATTCCGATGACGGCAGCATGGCGCTTTGCCCGAGCACCCATATATGGCAGGCCAAAGCCAGTTCGAGCCCGCCGCCGAAACAAGCGCCGTTGATGGCCGCAACAACCGGGACCGGGCTTTCCTCAATTCTTTTTACTTCAATGTCTTCATTGACAGTTTCGATAATAATGCCGGCATGGCTTATCGATTCCATCTTCGAACTGGCGAAATAGCTATTCTCCCGGTCAGCGGCCTGGTCTTCGGTGGCCGCGCCGTATTTAAGCTGGCGGCTGACTGTTTTTTTCCATTTTCCGTTCAAATTCTCGGCTTGCCCGGGCATGCGGGTGATTGCAGTAACCTTGAATCCCTTGCTTAGCAGAAAATCGATAATGGAGATCCTCATGCGTCCAGCGCCAATGACTGCAATATGATTGTCCATAATGTCTGCCTTTAGTTTGAATAACCTTCGGCCCTGAGCAAATAACCGGCCTGCATGAATTTGCTGACCTCGGTGACGAAACTCAGGATTTTTTCGTTGTTCTTTAAGTTTTCGTGACGCATGATCTGGTCGATGCACATGAACGCCATCGGAGGCCCGCAGTATCCGAGCTTGTTCAGCTTGGTGTATAACGCCGAACGCGGGATGCCTATCTCCAGAATTTCCTCCAGCAAAATCTCCGTAATCTGCTTGCTGGGCAGGTTGATTTGCATGAACCTTATGTCGCCAAGCGTTAAGCTAAGCTTCGCTATCATGCGTTTCATCCCTGCAAACATGACTGATTTCCCGCTTGCGTCCTGAAATGTGCCGGAATGCAGCGCATTTCTGAAGCTTTGCTGGACGTGATGCGCCGCAGTCTCATATTCCACTAGCGGGGACATCGGCCTTGCAGGGCGATTGTCGTGCATGATGGATTCGCGTCTGCACCCTATGGACTCAAGATAATTGCCTTCAACCACCAGGCCGGGCTTATCGGCGTCATATCCCGAAACCACTATTGCCGCCGCACCGTCGCACAGGAACCAGCGCATAAAGACCGTTTCCCGGTTCAGCTTGGGTTGGTTGTAGTATTCCGGCATCATGGCCGGCGAGATCATATTCGATGAAATGACCAGCGCTCTCTTGGCATACCCCGTCTTGATCAGCTCAGATGCGATAAAAAGGGATTTGTAGGCGGACGTGCAGTTGGAACAAATAGAAAATTCCGCACAATCCTCAATGCCCAACGCCTCCTGGATCCGCACCGATGCCGGCGGCATCTGGTTTTGCTGGGCAGACCCGTAACAGATCAGATCGATATCCGACGGCTTCAGCCCCGCCGCATCAAGCGCCATCTTTGCCGCTTTTACCGACATCGTCACATTGTCGTCGGTAAATTCCCGGGTCTTGCTATCAAAAGCGTAATAGTAATTCTCCATCGCCAGCATATCTTTCATGACCGAGGTCATGTTGTCGATCCATTGACGCACCCGCTTGGGCGCTTCGGGGATATCGCCCAGATAGCGCTGAATTTCGTCGAAAGGCACCGGATCGCCGGGCAGATAGGCGCCCGTCCCTATTATCTTTGCTGCTCTCATGCTATGTTGTCTCCACGCTGGCCATTTCCTGTCAATCAGGAATTGACATCAACCTCGCACTCGTCGGCAAAGAATTCTTTTACAAGAGTTGATACTTCTTGTTTTATTTCGGTCATTTTTTATTTCCTCACTTGTTTATAAATCTTCAACTGCGTCTGTCTATTTGAACTTCACTAGCGGCACTACCGCGTTATGTCCGCCAAACGCGAATGAATTCGAAAGGAAATGGATCCGGAGGCATAAAGTGCACCGAATATACCCATGCTATATCCACTGATATAATCGGCTAAGCCTCTTCTTTTAATATAAGTGTCGTAGACAGCGCATGAGGCGGTATACTCTATAACTTGCCTATCGAAATCATTCAGTTTGTGATGACTCTTGTTTAAAATACGGTCCAGCACATCTTTCGATAGTAATTCTGACAGGTTATAGTTATTGGATTTAATCCATTGTGTTAATACCTCATGCACGGAATCTATCATATTTTATATATTAGTTATTCCTGGAAATATGAATGCTTATTTTGTTTTATACATAACGATACAATATAGGTTTTTAGGATTTATAAAATACCTATCAATTAACCACAATAAATACCGAAATAACACCCATAAAATAATATTAAACTTAGAAAGCTATTTTAGTGATTTGAAAAGTAATATCACGGTAATATTCCACAAAAAATGTGTGAAAATTACATAAGCTGTAATTGCTCAGCGCTCGGTACAGGTTATAAGGAATTCCCCCGGATGCTCTCCTGCATAGCCTCATTCTGGATATGCTTTCCTGGGGGCTCTCTAAGTTCTGTTAGCGGCAAATAGAAATGTGGGGAGCGTGCAGCCAAGGAACTGTCCGTTTTTTACCGGAGCACAGCGCTGATTTCTTGGCTATACGTTTCTTGTAGGTCGCCCAAATGCCGGGGCCTTTATTCCGGGCAGAGCCGGTGCTGGAATTGAAAATTTATTCGAATTTATCGGATAGCTGATGGTTGCGCGCCACTTTGACAAGATGCGTTATGGCTTGCAGTTTTAGGCGGAATGCAGAGTTCCGCTCTGCTGAATCGCTTCATTCGTCAAATTGAGAAATCACCGGTAAATTAACTTATTTTTAATATGGTTTCTGCTATGTTTATTGCTGACTGATAAGGTCGACATAACAACAAGGAGCTAACTTTGAAAAACAAAAAAATCTTATTCTCTAGAGCAGCCGCGTTTGTGGGCATGGCGGTATTAGGTGCGCCGGTTTGGGCAACGACTAACGTACAAGTCGGTGCAAGCGGCAAGACATACGCATCCAGCGCGGTGCAATGCGCTGCCAATCCAGCTACCGGCGAGCAATCGCCGGTAATAGAAGCCGGTCTATTCAATCCAAAACAAGGGGTGAGCGCCGCCGTATCGCTGAACGGTGCTTCTGTGGCAACTGTCACAACCGATAACCCGGCCGCTAGTGTCTGGCTGGCCGATGGCGGCAACACTGTAGTAGTGGCGCTCAGTAAAAAAACCGCCGATAGCTATGCGTTTAACGTACAACCAGGCATGTGCGCACTCCCGGACACCACTGGCAATACCTTCAGCGCCGACGGCACACTGGAATATGCCGCCAGCAATAAATCTTACGCGACGGTAACGCCTGGTTGTGCATTGAACGCCAGAACCGGCATGGCGCAACCGTATGTAAACCTGTTCGATAATGGCTCTTACCTGCTCAATGTTTCCGTCAATGGCGCACCGCTGACACAGCTAAGCTCAACCCGTCCTCATACTCCCGTCTTTCTGAGCGCTGGCCAGAATGTTATCTCAGCCGCCAACGGTTATCTCTCCACAGACTATTATGTTCGCGATGGCGGGGACGGTACCTGCACACTGCCGTAGCAGCGCAATACACCATGCAGTAGCATGACATCGGCCTATCTTCGTATGCATGCGGCGGCAAAACAAAACCCAGAGGCGCGGAATTACCGCGCCTCGTTCAGGTCATTTTATAACTCTCCGGTTCCTGGTATTTCGTTCAGCTTGTCTATTGCCGTCTTTTATACAATCTTATAATGTCTAGGTAACCGGCAACCGCGCGAGACGGACCGTTCGGAAAGAAGCGCCCTGCTTTCGGTTGTCCGATTAACTGGAGTGTTAGGGCGAGGCGCGCAAGCATCATCGTTGCGGTGGCTGCCATTGCTGGTAGCCAGACCCATAAGAACTCTGACTTCAAGACCACTAGACCGCGCTCCGACAGGAACCTGGACATACCGAGAGGAGACACTTCGACTGGATGAAGGGGCATAAAATATCGATGCTCCGACCAGGGCCAAAGGAGGGCGATTCCCAGACCGCCGTTTGTCAGTGTGTCCAGCACTCCGTGCGAACTCACAGCGATAAACAGAAATAAGAGCGCGCGGAGAAAATTTGTTTGGAGGAAGCGATAGAAACAAGCGAATAGCAACGCAACGACAAATGCAAACAGCAGCGAATGGGAAAACCCTCGATGACCGAACTCCGCTGCATATGGAATGCCGATGCGAAACGCGATGACGTCGAGATCAGGCAGGATCGAGCCAATAACACCGCACACTAATAAGGGAGCGGGGACTAGCTTGCGGCCTAGCCCTAGACCAATGGCTAATGGTACAACTGGATGCGTAAAGACGGTTGGCATATGCAATCCCTAACGTTTGACATAAGGGATTCGCTTTAGCGCGTCCCGCTTGATGGAAGGGCTAGGGCTAGTTTTTGATGCGTGTTTCATATTTGACTCCTGCTTTTTATAGGGAACGACAAGACCTTACAACGGGAATACCAGAAAAGGAAAGATGCAAGGCCCTCTGAAAATTTCCGCTTGATATCCTTGTTTTTGACACTGCTGTACCCAATATACTTCTGCCCATTAGCTTTTGCGGCTTGCTTATTCTCGACCGCCTTGATTTGAAGATTATTTCGCCAATCTTGGATGTTATCTGGCAACCTGAATCTCCTTCACGCATAACGCTAAAGCTCACCGGACTATCAACCAGCGAAGTTGACTTAACGGTCCGGTGGCGCGGATTGTAGGTGCTTTGAATAATTTTGGCGACATGCAGTGCCTAGTTACCACGGTTGAATGGGACTTACGTATTTAAATATTGGAGACGAGGCCTGATCGAAGTTGAGTTCTACGAACCTAGATTCATATTCATACGATTCGTAACCAACAACTGCTTCTTTGTGGCGGTAGACGTTGAGACGAATGCCCGTTGTCATTCCCATGCCCTCGGCGACCTCGTATGCATAAGGACCATTGTAAAAAAAGATTGATATTAGACCGGCGTGTGATGCCTCATCAAATTGCCTAGAAATGCCGGCTTTGCGCTGAGTGGATGCGATAATCTCCAACTCGACCTTACCCATAGCGCCAAATCGGTAAGCCATTCTTTCCAAGGGCTCGGCTTCTCTATCTCCGCATAGGGACAGGATTTTTTCTGCATCATTTGTTCCAGCCCGATGCATTCGTGCATTAAGAAATTTGATCTCATGCTCCTTGCAATGCGAGGGAATGTCTTCATTTGCGGCGGCGAGCGAGCTTGCAAAAAAGCTTGCTGCCACTCCAAAAATTAGGGGGAAGAAAAATTTAGTAGGCATAGCGCGATTTGGCTCTGGGCACCTAACGCTTGCCGTAACCGGCACATTTTTTGCGACCACAGGGAGCGAAAAATATGTCCGAGTTGATGGCTTTGTTAAGTTAATTTGCCCCGATCAATGCAACCGACGTCACTTCCTCTCCGTCCGAGCTTGTGATGACTTGAATTTGCACGCCTCCCTTTTGGTAAAGGCCGTCAATATATTGAAAGCCACTAGAGTTCATCTGATTCTCAAAATCACGTTTGGCTATGGTGCAGTTCATGGTTACGATAGTTGGTTTTGGCCCATCCGCCGAGCTGTAAACGAAGATAGGTTTATCCTTGCATTGTTCTGATATTGCGGACAATTCATTAGGCGTGAGTAAGTAATTAATCAAACTGTCTGAGGAATATTCTTGATGCTCAGAAAAGCTCACAATCACCGTATATATAACGACAAAAAATACAACTGCCAGCACCAAGAATACTAATCTTATAATACGAATGCTCATTTCGCTTCCATGAAAAGAATTCCTGGCTTTGCGGGTTGGACTGTGTTCAACTCGGGAGGCAAGATTCCACACATTGGTCCTCCTTGTGCTGGTGGCACTGGATATAAGAACGGGGTTGCTGAATAATTTTTATTGTTTCCAACAGGTCCATATCTGTCCCAAATTTGGAGCGCCAAATCCTTGCTAACAGGTTGGAATATTTGTACATATGGCATACTTGGATTGACAGCCCGATAAAAACCAATCAAGTCCGACACTAAATCTTCGGCGCTATATCCACTATTTGTTACCCAACGGAAAGGCCACCCTGACTGCATAGACTCGAACGCGTTAGATACGTCCAAGAATATTGATAGAGCGACCGATTTCTTGTCGTTTACTTGGATGCCTTTTTTAATATCGTATTTCTTTTGCATGCCCATTTTTATATATTTGTTGCCCATCATCTGTTTGTACGTAATTCTGAAAAACTCCGATTTTCCACTTCCCTCGTCTTTTTCGTTCAGAATCTTATCCCACAGATTCTTGGCTCCATCCGGCCCATCTGGATTGGCGTGGCCTAAATCTACCCATCCACATTTTCTTGTGTAAATTAATCCATATTTTCTGCCAATAGCCTGAGAGCCATCAATAATATCTGACCGTGATGTCATAATTTCTTCCCTCGTTTGATAAAAAGCTTAACGTAGAGCTAAGCCGACCGCTGGAGCGTAGCGGAGACGGGTCGGCTTGAGCGCCGGGTTATGCGTCTTCAAGTTCAATACTCATACGATAAGTTTTTAGCGAGACCTTATCAGTGATTTCAGTTGCTTGAACAAGACTATCATCAATGCTACCAGCGATAATTACACCACTAATATTGCGCTCAGGGAATTGTCGTTTAAGAAGTCCGATATACATTGATATTTGACCAAACACTTTAAAATCTGCCTCACCAGATTTCAGCTCAACCACAAGCAAATTCTTGCTTTGCTCATGTTCTAGCAATACGTCAATTCTTTTGCCGCCAATAGAATATTCCACTCCAATTCCTATGCCTCCATAAATATGATAATCAGGAAACAATTCAGAAATATGGGAACAAAGCGCAGTTTGTAAGTCTTTTTCGTAAGCAAAATTTGTTAATGAATCCGGAATATCCCGTTCGCCATCTCCAATGATAGCTTCCTTTATGTCATGTTCTTCGCCACGCGATTCAACAAAAAAAATCAGAATATCTGCCAATGGCCGCCCTAAAGCGACCGTGTTGTTCGTACCCAAACTCTGAAAATTTGCCTGTTTGATTGTAATCTCGAGCAAGTTCACTAATTTTGTTTTGATCTTTTAACTTATAAATGTCGATTTGCTCACCAGTTTGCGTCGAGTAGTGTTCAGATATTAGATGTATGGCTTTAGGATAGCTATTTGCGGCACCTTTATTGCCACGTTTCAAAAGCCAATCTTTAAACATTGTTTCCATCATTTGAGGAGTATCTCTTTACGCATAATCGGGATAGGAAGAAGCCTCGCGGCTCCTCCCTCCCACACCACCGGGCATACGGATCACGTACACGGCGGTTCGATGATTCATACCTGCCGCTCCGCCAAGGCGGGCAGCCCCATTTGTGCAAATACTTTCGCTGATAATGCTAACGATAACGCCGGGGTTTTCGACAGACGCCATGGGCCGTGCGCACTCTTGCTGGTGTTCCAGGCTTCTCGCACTGTAACGCCGCGTTTGCGCAATTGCCGGTAGCCCGATTTTCCCCATTGTTTCCAGATATAGCAGCGTAGCTTCCGTCGTATCCATTTGTCGATGTCACGCAGAGGGCTCATTACTTCGGCGATGCCAAAGTAAGCTTTCCAACCAAGCAGGGCTTTTCTTAATTCTGCGATAATCTGTTCCAAACGGCGGCCTCTAGTACGGCGGGTCAGTTCGCGAATGCGGTTTTTGAGCTTGTCCATGGCCTGGTCGGCCACTTTCAGCTTACTCCCGTTGCGACTGACGGTGAAGCCCAAAAACTTTCGGTTGTATGGGCGATCCACCGCGCTTTTGAGCGGATTGACTGTGAGCTTCAGTCTGTCACTCAGCCAGCGTGTTACGCTTGCCATGACCCGTTCGCCCGCACGTTGGCTTTTGACGACGATGTTGCAATCGTCAGCATAGCGGGCAAAACGGTGGCCACGCCTGTCCAATTCCCAATCCAATTCATTCAATACAATGTTAGCTAGCAGCGGTGATAACGGCCCACCTTGAGGAACGCCCATTCTGCATGGCTGAAGGGTTTCTCCCATTTGAACGCCTGTCTTGAGGTAACGGTTGATCAGTCGCAGTAACGAGAGGTCATGAACTTGGCTTTTCAGCTTGGCCATGAGCCGATCATGGTTAACGCGATCAAAGAACGCTTGTAAGTCCAGGTCGACCACCCATCGATAGCCTTGGCGTATATCCGATTGCAGCTTGCGCACCGCTTGGTGCGCAGAGCAATTTGGACGAAAACCAAAACTATCCCGATGAAATTGGGATTCCCACTGTAGGCTTAACACTTGGGCGATAGCCTGTTGAATGAATCGATCCAGCACGGTCGGTATCCCTAGCCCTCGACTACTGCCGTCGGGTTTGGGTATGTCCACGCGTCTCACCGGTTGGGGACGATAGCAGCCCGTTTCCAGTTGTTCGCGAATATCCGGCCAATGCTGTTTCAGGTACTGCGGTAATGCATCGACGGTCATGCCGTCGATGCCAGGTGCGCCTTTGTTCCGGCGTACTTGCTTCAGCGCGCGTTGCAGGTTGGTGCGCTCCAATACCGCCTGCAAGCTCGCCTTAGCTTGGATGGAGTCCAACTGACTTTGCGCTCCAATCATGCTTTCATCCTGTGGTTGGCCCACAGCCTGCTCGTGCAGGTGGTCTGATGCGATAGTTTGATTCATTGCAAAGGGTTATCCTCTCTCATCGTTCAGGCCTTCGGCGGTTGCCATCCGCCTACTATGCCCTCTGCTGACTTCTCCAGATGGTTCAATGACCGTTTCCAGCCATTCAGCTTCAACTCCGAAGCAGTTTGGAGACCTCCCGGGGTAAGACACGTTTCTTTCGCTGCGCGAACGCCGGATTTACAAAATACATCCCAATCGTAGATGGAGGGCTTCGCGGTTACGTGCCCGCTCGCCCCGGATGTATCACGCCTCATATCCAGTTCTTGTTCATCGCCCCGCAGTTTTGGGTTCGGCTTCTTCCAGACTTTGCCTCACAACAACGCCCTTGCCGTTTCCCTAGCCTTCGGCTCTACGAAAACCTGGCTGCCGGACTTTCACCGACATAGTAACGTGCCATGCCCGGCACACACGTTCTCAATAAGCCGCGCCGCTGCCACGGCGAGAAATAACTGGCGCGCTTTCCGGCGTCGGCTTCATTGAGTTGTTAGCGCTCATTGCTGAAGCAGCAACTGACCTGTTGTGTCACGGAAGAACTTCATCGCGGCTTCGATGGTCTTTAGTTCATCAAGCCCCACTTCCAAATCCGCTACCTTATGAGGATGGGTTAACCTATCCCTTACGCCAATAGCCTCCCTCAATGCCATCCACCCTTCACCGCCTTTATCCAACACAACATTCATCCTGCGCACGCGTGCGTAGGTGTAAATCGCGTACTCGAAGTTTGGCAGAAGTGAAATTTTCTTTTTCTTGATCTGGATCTGACCGCTTCCACTGATCTGAGGGTCAATTTCATTCAACAAAGCGATGTCCTCCGGTGAAAGAAGCCGCGGCTCATTGAGCTCATCGAACAATAACGCCCCGGCTTTCATTACCTGAATGATACCCTCAACAGCAGAGAAAACAGTGCGAACGTACAGGCGGTGGGATAGCTCATCCCCACGCTGCTGCCATATTCCTGTTACTTCAATCACATCCGCAATGAGGGCACGAAATAGGGAATCTATCTCGCGCGCCTTGCTCCGAAGTTCGTCTTGAGCCATAGCGCTAACGTAATATATATGGCATTAAGTGTCCAATAATCCAAGGCATTTGTCGCATAACTCCAGTTGTTTATGTTTAAGCAATTGATTTGATAACCGTCCCTGTATTCAACGCCCCAAGTCGCAAGGATAAATCCGACATTCAGTCGAAAATCCAAAGTGACTATATCTTCCACGATAACCCGATTTTAGGCAATAAACTCAGGAATGTTCATCGGTTTATATCAGCCTCTCTTTAATTGCTCTGAATTCGGCTCTCTTGAATCGCTTCTGCATAGTCGGCCTGACAGGATGTGACGGGAGCAATGAAGCACATCAATCGCGTCCGGTGCGTCCAGACAGTTCGCATGTTTCAAAAAACCAAATTTCTGACGATACGTTGTGCAATATTTCACATCGTAGATGTGAGTTTGTTCATTGAGGCTTGTACTGAGCGGCCGTACCATAGTAAGCAATTACTGTGATGATCTGTTGAATGAAGTACCAACAAGGACACAGCGACAGCCAAAGGTCGGCAGTCAAATTGATTTTTTATTTATTAAATTATCAATCATTGGAACGGTAGATATACCTTTAACAAACCTGACTAATATCGTAGTTTTGTTGCCGACTGCTAAGAGTATGAAAGACATTTAAAAACTTTATATTACTATTAGGAGTTCACTTACTATGCAACACGCTCACGATTTTTCACTATATGGCAATTTAAAGGCTTTACTTGGCAAACTTGCTCGCAATCCTGCTCCGCATCAGCTCGCCCAATTACGGCAATTGATCGAATACAACGCAGAACGCGCTGCAGATGAACCACAAGCTTTCCTGGACATGCTGTTCCTCAACGCTATCCAGAACCGGTTCACCCCCCGTAACGAGGAGCGCGAGCATATTTATCTGAAACGCTTCGAAATTCCACAAATTGAGCTTTTTGACATCCTTATCAACAAGTTTCCGCTGGTCAGCATGAGCCATGGCATTGTTAACGATGCCATCAAGCATGTCATTGCCGATGGTCCGCATGCGGTACTGATTGATATTGGCATAGGCCGGGGCATTCAAACCGCCAAACTTATCCAGTCCATGTCCGGGAATACCTCCTTGAAAACATTGACAGTGATCGGTGTCGAGCCATTTCATGAGGCTTTGACTCATGCCGGCCAAATGATTGCCAAAGCGGCGGCGAAAGTACCGTTCAAAGTCATCTTTTTCCCGCTGGATTGCTTGGTCGAAAAGCTGATGCCGGAACAATTGTTTTCTGCCTTCCCCAAACAATTTAATAAACTCGCTGTTAATGCTTCACTGATCGCCCATCACATCCCCAGCACAGCCGAGCGCATCGCATTTTTTGATATGATTCGCCAATTGCATCCCGATGCCCTCCTGTTGACCGAACCGGACAGCAACCATATGGAGAGCGACTGGTGCCAGCGGGTAGAGAATGCCTATGCGCATTATGGCAATGTATTCAGCATTATCGATCAACTCGATATCAGCGAATCCGAAAAAAATGGCCTGAAGGCGTTTTTTGCCAGAGAAATCGATGATGTGGTTTCTCACCCCGAAGAGCAGCGCTTTGAACGCCATGAATGCACCTCCCGCTGGCTTGAGTATCTTGCCAAAACCGGCTTTCGCATGGGCAGACAAGTAAGTGTAGATGAAACCTGGAAGGCGAAGGAAATCAGCTGCCGGCAGGACTCCCCTGGTCGTCTTAGTATAGGCCATAAAGGTATCAATATGATGTCCATCCTGCATGCAACCCTTTAGGCTTAGGCACACAAAAAATGGTTCTGTTGCGTTAATGCTCTTGGAGCGTATCTGTTGCCACTGGTGGGCTAGGCTGCCAATAGATAGAATTGTTCCGCGGCAGACAGTTTCATCACGCAGCCATCCTGCATCGGTCCTTTTTTTGATCCTATGCAGCAACTCAATGCCACGCAAGGAGCAGCAAGCTGAGGAAAAGCCATGAACTTGCAAGAGGCTCTAAATCGGCTACAGGCATTGGCAGACCCTGAGAAAGTATTTATAAAAGAAAGCAAGTTCGGCATCAAAGCCCAAAATTCACTAGGCATTTATCATAAAGACTTAAAGGATATAGCCAAGGACATTGGACGCGACAATAATCTTGCCCTCTCGCTGTTTGAGACGGGTATTTATGAAGCGAGAATTCTGTGCAGCAAAATTTATGATCCCGATTGCATTTCCAGAGAGCAAATGGATCAGTGGGTTATGACATTCGAGAACTGGGAAATATGCGATTCATTCTGTATGGGACTTTTCGCCAAAAGCAGGCATGGCTTAGCCAAGGCATTTGAATGGTCGAAAAATGATGATGAGTTTGTTAAAAGGGCTGGTTTCGTCATCATGGCCGCTTACGGCTTTGCAGACAAAAAAGCAGGCAACGAAGTGTTTGAGCAACTCTTTCCCATCATTGAGCGAGAAGCGGATGATGAGCGAATCTATGTCAAAAAGGCAGTGAACTGGGCGCTTCGCAATATTGGCAAGAGAAATGTTGACTTAAACAAAATGGCATTAATCGTGGCAAACCGCATTCTTGCCCATCATAGCAGATCTGCGAAATGGATTGCCGGAAACGCAATTAGAGAACTTCAACGACCGGATGTCCATATTCTGGATTATCCCCGGAGCATTTACAGGCCAATGGCTAACCCGGCATTACAGGCGGCTGTGCGAGATAAAGCCGCGCAGCGCTGATAATCTTCACGTTAGCTGTTTTCACCCTTGAATCAGATGAGCTGTAAAACTGTGATTACCGAGGGAAACTGACGGACTAATTACCGAGGGACTTTGTCGTTGCAG